>JBEKOO010000019.1:0-68965 GCA_049521655.1 Candidatus Korobacteraceae bacterium | reverse complement strand
CTTTTGCTCTTGTTCTTGCCCTTGCAGTTGCTTTTGCTCTTGTTCTTGCCCTTGCAGTTGCTTTTGCTCTTGTTCTTGCCCTTGCAGTTGCTTTTGCTCTTGTTCTTGCCGTTGCTTTTGCTCCTGCTCCTAAGTTGTCATGCTGAACGAAGTGAAGCACCCCTACCCCATTCAAATCTCCCCCACGGCCCGCAGGCACCTCAACCATCAACCGATTCTTGATCGCTGTGCCGCAAACCAGCGGCCGCGTTTATAAGCACTTCGCCCAAATCAAAATATAGCTATGTCGATGGAAGCCTACCTGGGTTATAGTGCGTAGGACATTTCTTAACCGTTAGACCGCTGGCGGGTCCGTCTCTTGAACCGGCCCCGCAAGGCACTTCCGCGCCTTCGTATGGATCTGAGGCGGTTTGACTGGCTCAGGGTAATCATTAACCGGACGAAGGAGGCGAAGTGTGGAATCTTTAGTGGAGCGAAGGACGATACAAAAGCTGACCCGGCGGGTTGTCTATTTCCTCGGCATCTTGTTCTTCATGAGCTTCATTGATCGCGCCAATATAGGCATGGCCGCTCTGCGCATGAACGTCGATCTCAAGTTCAGCGCCACGATCTATGGCCTGGGCGCAGGTCTCTTCTTTATTGCCTACGCAATCTTTGAGATTCCCAGCAACCTTATCCTCCATCGCGTCGGAGCCCGAACCTGGATCGCGCGAATCATGGTCACCTGGGGCATCGTTTCGGCTTGCTTCGCGCTTATCCAGGGTGCGCACAGTTTTTACCTCCTGCGCTTTCTTCTCGGAGCCGCGGAAGCCGGTTTTGTTCCCGGAATCGTCTACTACCTTGCTCTCTGGTTTCCTCCCGCGCATCGCGCCAAGGCCTACGCCATTGCCTTCGCCTTCCCCCTGGCCGCGCTCATCGTAATGGGTCCGATTTCAAGCTGGCTGATGACCGTGACCGGCGGCCTCTTCGGAATCTCCGGCTGGCGATGGATGTTTCTCTTCGAGGGTCTTCCCGCCGCAGTCCTCGGCGTTGTAACGTTCTTCTATCTCAAGGACCGCCCCGAGGACGCAAACTGGCTGACGCCGGAAGAGAAGAAGTGGATTTGCGACGCCCTCGAAGAAGGCCGCCGCAACACTTCGCCAATCGAGCATCACTCGGTCGCCGCCTTCTGTTCGGACAAGCGCCTCTGGGTGCTCACCGCTCTTTATTTCCTCTGGAACTTCGGAGGCTACGGCATCATGTTCTGGCTGCCGTTGATCCTCAAATCGGTGGGCAAATTTTCGAGTATGCAGATCGGCCTGCTCTATAGCATCCCGTTTATCTGCGCCTTCGTTGCCCTCTTGCTCGTCGGTTCGCATTCGGATCGCACCGGCGAGCGCAAAATGCATATCATCGTCTGCGCTCTGTGCGCCTTCGTCGCGCTCGGCGCCAGCGCCCTGGTTCCTTCGCCGATACTGGCGTTCATTCTCATCAGCATCGCCGCCGGCTCCATCTGGGGTATGCAACCCGTTTTCTGGACCCTGCCCGCCGACTACCTCAGTGGAGTAACTGCCGCTGCCGGCATCGCCCTGGTCAACGCCGCTGCCGGCATTGGAGGCTTTGTCGGCCCCTTCATCGTAGGCTGGGTCAGGGACAAGACCGGACGCTTTGAGGCCGGTGTGATGATGCTCTCGCTGGCCTTCCTGGTCCTGGCAAGCATAGTGATGGTCATGAAGATTAAGCGGACAATTCCGACCGCGCAGCCTCGAACCGAGGTCGCCGCTTCCAACCGCTAGTCAACATCACGCCGAGCAACGCGGGCGCCCCATCCTAGCACTCATTTGGCTAGGGTGGGGTCTTTGACCTTGCTCTTGCCGTTGTCCTGGCTCTTTCTCCTACACAGTACCCAAGTAGTAAACAATCTCCCCAAAAACCATTGCCGCCTTCGTCAATCCTTGTAAACTCGCCAAACCATTGCCGAAAAGGTAACTCCGCACTTCCAAACCATTACCTTTCCCGCCAATCGTCTGTTTCTTCCCAAAGCGGCGCGGCAAAAGGCCCTGGATCGTCTCCAGGGCCTTCGGAACCGCATAAACATTGGCTTAATCGAAGATCAGGATCGCCGCTGCGATGGTTGTGGTCCAGAGGCCGCTCTTGTCGCCAATTGCGCTCTGCGTGATGTTTGTCGTACGCACGATTTTGTTCGAGAGGCGATAGACTTCCTTCTTCTCGTCCCAGCTTTTATCGGGGTCAAAGTCGACGTTGAGCGTTGTGGCGAGCATCTCCGCAGCCAGCTCTTCGGCGTAGTCGCCGGCGATCTGGTCGGTCTCGCCGAAGCTGTGATGCTCGCTCAGGTAGCCGTATGTTTTGCTGTCGGCGGGCAGCGCCAGGCCGATGCTCGAAGCTACCAGGCGATGCGGCTCGCGCGATGAATTCTCCGCCACCACGGCGAAAACAACCTCGCCCGGACTCAGATAATCCAGTCCCGTGGCGCGTTTGATCAGCTTGCAGTTGGGCGGGAAGATGGATGAGACGCGCACCAGATTCTGCGCCGCGATTCCCGCGTCGCGTAGCGCAAGCTCGAATGAAGTCAGGCGCTCTTTGTGCTTCCCCACGCCCTTGGTGAGAAAGATGCGCTTGGGGACCATATCTTTGGCCAATTCTTATTACTCCTCTGACGAACTAGAAATAGATTCGGGCGGCGCTTTGAAATTAAATGATTCCGGCAACAGGCGCAATCAAGAATCGTAAGTATTTCCGCGCCGGGAAAATCCAGGCGCGCCGAGGGCGCTACTTGCGCGCCGCCTGCGGCGACTTCAGCCGGACCGCAATGTCGATGAATGCCAGCGCGGCGCGGCTGAGAGCCTTGTCCTTGCGGAAGACCAGCGCCATGTCGCGGCGAATCTGAGCGTCGGCCAGCCTGACGATGGCGATGATCCCGAGGCGAAGATCGCCGAGGGCAGTGGAATTGGCGCAGAAGCCGATGCCCACTCCAGCCGAGACAAAGCGCTTGAGCAGCTCGCTGGAATCCAGTTCCATGCTGACGTTCGGTTTCATGTCGCGATCGTCGAACATGCGGTCGATGCTGTCGCGGGTACGCCCCATCTTGGGCAGCAGCAGCGGATAATCACCGATCTGGGAGACCTTGATTTCCCTGAACTTCGCCAGCGGGTGTTCGCTCGGCGTGATGACAACAAGTTCGTCTTTGTGAATGGGCACGGCCGTGATTCGCTTGTCCGTAACCGGCATTGCGGCTACGCCGAAGTCAGCCGAATTGTCGATGACGCCTTCGATCACCTCGCGCGTCTCTGAGCGTTTCACCGTGATTCCAATGTCAGGATAGCTGCGCTTGAATTCGGCAAATACCTCCGGAAGAATGTGCAGACAACTGCCTTCGTTCGCCGCTACAACAATCTCTCCCCCTGGTACGCGGTCGGCTTCGGCGACGGCGCGAATCGCGGCCCGGCGCGATTCCAGGGCACTTTCCACGTACGCAAGAAAAATCTTTCCGGCCGCGGTAATGGAGACCTTCCCTCCGGTGCGATCCAATAGCCTTGCTCCGACTTCTTCCTCCATGGCACGAATCTGGGCGGAGATGGCGGGTTGAGTGCGGAAACGCTTTTCGGCTGCACGCGAGAAACTCAGGTTGCGCGCCACTTCCAGAAACGTTTCCAACTGATCGAAATCCATGTCTAATTCACTCGAAATCCGGAAATGAATTCGTGAGACAACCGAACATCATCCTATCGTTGACTGGTGTAGCTTCACGATCTGATCAAGCCCATTGCTGGTCTGACGTTCCCATGCGGGAACGGTAGCAAAGGCCGTGTACACTGGATGACGACAGCAATAAATAGAAAAGCGTTATACGTCAAATAATAATATTCTATTTCTCGCAAAGCTCGCGGCTCCATAGTCTTAGTCGCCGTCAGAGCTCCCGGCAAGGGGGCATGAAGAGCTGCCTTCTCTACAATGGTCTGTTTTTTCTGGTGGTTCGTCCAGCAAAAACTGCACTTGAGCCGTTATCATGGTTGCGTCACGGCTGTCACAGCACGAAAGAGGACTTAAGGAAATGAGCTCGCGCGGTGAAATGAGTGCTTCCGATGTTCTGGAGCTTGCCCAGCAGCAGGGCATCCAGATGTTCGATCTGCGATTCAGTGATCTTCACGGTCTTTGGCACCATCTTTCCTACCCAATCGCCAAACTGACGCTGGATTCTTTCCGCAATGGATTCGGCATAGACGGCTCTTCGATTCGAGGCTGGGCCGCCATCCATGAGAGCGACATGCTCCTGATTCCGGACCCCTCGACCTTCGTAATTGATCCATTCACGGAGGTTCCGACGCTGGGAATGATCGCCGACGTCATCGATCCGGTAACCCGGCAGCGCTACGATCGAGACCCGCGCTACATTGCCTCCAAGGCCGAGCTGTATATGGCTTCCTCCGGAGTCGCCGATGAGGCGATGTTCGGGGCGGAGGCGGAGTTCTTTGTCTTTGACAACGTGAGTTTTGACGATGGCGCCAATCATGGGTTCTATTACATTGACGCCGATGAAGGGCGCTGGAACTCGGCGCGGCGGGAGAACAACCTGGGCTATCGTCCGCGCTATCGCGAAGGCTATTTCCCGGTTCCGCCCACCGATCATCATCAGGATCTGCGAACGGAGATGCTCCTGACGATGCAGGAGTGCGGTCTCGATGTTGAGTGCCATCACCACGAAGTGGCCAGCGGCGGGCAGGGTGAGATCGACCTGCATTACAACACGCTGCTGCGCTCGGCAGACGCGATGATGCTTTACAAGTACATTGTTAGAAACGTCGCCAGCCAGCATGGCAAGACGGCAACCTTCATGCCCAAGCCGCTCTTCCATGAAAACGGCAGCAGCATGCACACTCACCAGTCATTGTGGAAGAGCGGCAAGCCGTTGTTTTTTGGCGACGGTTATGCCGGACTCTCCGAGATTGCGTTGTGGTACATCGGTGGCTTGATCAAGCACGGACCGGCGCTGGCCGCTTTGACCGCGCCGACCACGAATAGCTACAAGCGCCTGTCAGCGGGAATGGATGCGCCGATCAATCTTGCATACTCGCGCCGCAACCGTTCGGCCGCGTGCAGAATTCCGATGTACTCATCGGCAGCCGAGGCCAAGCGCGTGGAGTACCGTCCGCCCGATCCCAGTTGCAATCCGTATCTTGCCTTTTCGGCGATGCTAATGGCCGGGCTGGACGGTATTGAGAACCGGATCGATCCTGGGTTGCCGCTCGATAAGGACATATATGATCTGGGGCCGGAGGAGTTGCAGAGAGTGCCTTCGATTCCCGTATCGCTGGAAGCCGCACTCGACGCGCTCTCGGTGGACTACCAGTTCCTGTTGAAGGGCGATGTGTTCACGGAAGATCTGCTGGAGACCTTCATCGCCTACAAGCGCGAGAAGGAAGTGAACGCGTTGCGCGTGCGGCCGCACCCGCATGAATTTTCACTCTACTACGATATTTAATGTAATGGATTGATAACACATAGCTGGAAACAGGAGATCCCTGCACGTGTTCTTTTCCCTGATTCTGGTGTGCCTTCTCTGGGCTGGCCTTCACTTTTACGTTGTCTCGCGGCTGCTTTCGATCCCATTCATCGCACACCACGTTCCGGCGCGGCTGTTGATTCCGGTGGTGATCCTGCTTGGAGCGAGTTACATCGTTTCGCGGGTGCTCGAGCACTACTCCATCGACGGGTTTTCGCACGTGCTTGAAATCGTCGGTGCCTACTGGGTGGGCGCGTTCTTCCTGCTGTTTTCGACATTCCTCGCGCTCGACCTCTGCACCGGTTTTGGCCTATGGCAGCGTCCGGAGTTGCCTGCGCTACGCACGGTCGCGTTTGTCGTCGCGGTGCTTATGACGATTGCAGCGCTAGTCCAGGCGCGGCGTTCCCCCGTGGTGACGGAGTACGAGGTCGCCCTCGATGGACTGCCCCGCGAGGCGGATGGAACGGTGCTCGTGGTGGCTAGCGACATGCATCTGGGAGCCCTGCTTGGCCGTGGCTGGGCGAGTGAACGTGCGGCTCAGTTTGAGTCGCTCCGCCCCGACATCCTACTGCTGGTGGGCGATATCTTCGAGGGTGATGAAACGACCTATCCCAACTGGCTGCCTGTACTTCAACAATTCCGCGCTTTACGCGGCGTGTACGTTGTGACGGGAAATCACGAGTTCTACGCCGGTGGCGGAAAGATCGTCGATCTCTTTCGCCGCGCGGGCTTTCACGTGCTGCGCGATGAAAGTATCAAACCAATCCCTGGATTGGTCCTGACCGGAGTTGATGACATTGCCTTCCGTGGACGCGCGGCGCATGCAGCAATCATGGAAAAGGTGCTGCGTGAGCGTCCCGAGGGTGCCAGCGTCCTGCTCTCACACACGCCGGTGGAAACCCAGCGAGCGGCCAGCGCTGGTATTGAACTCATGCTCTCCGGCCATACCCACGGGGGGCAGATCTGGCCTTTCAACTATCTAGTGAAACTTGCTTTCCCCATCATGTCGGGGCGTTATCGTGTGCAGGAAATGGCCGCCATCGTCTGCCGGGGTACCGGGACCTGGGGACCGCGCATGCGCCTCTTCAAACGAAGTGAACTGCTGCGCATTACAGTGCGCGCAAAGAGCGAACGGACGTGATTCGTGAGCACTACGGCGTTCCAGATACTGATCCCTCGAAAGTACCATTTTGCGCTACCGATGCAAGTCATTTCGACCCCTCCTCCAGCGGTGAATTCTGCAACAGTGGTTCAAAAGGGTGGCGCTTGAAGGCTCCGCAAACTACAGCCAGACGTCTTTCCTGCTACTGTTTCAAAAGCTGTGTGGGTTCTGAAACCTACACAGCAAAAATAAGTTGTGGGTGGTAGTCGAAAGACGGAACTCGGCATCAGTCATTCGATATCAGATCACAGCAATGTGGACTTGTGGCGTGTGCAGTCTTGCTCCTATCTGGCACAAGATTTACTGGTCATACCGCACCGTCAGCCATCAGATAGTGGCTTGCCAGTGACCGATATCAGCGCACCGTAGATCAGCCGCTTTAACTTGACTTGGCTAATGGGACGGTAGAAAGAGGTCACACGTCCGTAGAGAAGCCCGAGAGCGAAGTCTACAAACACGACGGCCGTTTTTGTCCCGATCATCGCCTTTATGTTCGACCGAATGGGAATCGCTTCAGCGACTTCTGCCTGGACTGTGATCCTCGTCGTATTTGCGGTCTTTGGATTCTTCTTCATCAAAGACACGCCGGAGCAGATCGGGTGTTACCCGGATAATGAGCCCATCACTCAGGCTGAAATCAAGGCCAACCTTGACGAGATGGACGGCTATGTTAGCCCCTTTACAATCAAGCGGCTGCTCAGGGACAAAGATATGTGGCTGATCTCCGTTGGCTGGGGCAGTCTTTGGATGGTGACCGTGGGCATTGTCGTGCAACTAGTCCCCCGCATGACCAGCATTGGATACAGTCAGACCTATGCCATCGCTCTTCTTTCGGCGGCGGCTATCTGTGCTGTGTCGGGTTCACTTCTCTGGGGATGGCTCGATCAGAAGTTCGGAACTAGGTTTGCCAGCATCTGCTACGGGGCGCTCTATATTGTCACGTTAATCCTGCTCATTGCTCAAACCAAGAACACACTGCTTACCTTTGTTACCGTGGTGTTCGTGGGGCTGGGCCTCGGAGGCATCAAGAATCTGATCACCTCGATAGTGGGGACCGTCTATGGCCGTTACGATTTCATGGCCGCTAACCGAATCATCATGCCAATCGCTGTCGTGGTCCGAACGCTCTGCTTTGTGGTCATGGGGATCACTTTGGCCATCTTCAAGAGTCTGACCGGAGCTTACGGAGCGTTCATTTTTGTAGATATCATTGCGATCATTCTGGTATGTGCAACTACCAGCCAATGCAAAGGGAAGGCGTACTAAACTTTTACATAGTTTCGATTCAAGGATAGATAACGGGTGCAAGCAATCATGACAGCTGCAACCAGAGAAGAACTGACCGCACGAGTGCTTGCATTTCGCCTGGACGCAACCCATGCCAAGGCCCGGAACAGCGGCCATGGCGATTTTGATTAGAGCATTTTCATAGCAGGTGTGTCTCGCAAGTGTCCACCTTCGCCGCTGCCTGTATAATTGCCTGAAGCTGTGTTGTAAGTTCCTACATCCAAGGGGATACATGACCGACGAGAAGCCAAAACTGCGAGTGCTGGTGGTCGATGATGAAAAAGTCATTGCCGACACGCTGACCATCATTCTGAACAAGGCAGGCTACAATGCTTCCGCTGCCTATACGGGAAACCAGGCTGTCGATCTTGCTCGAAGCGAAAAACCCGACCTCGTCATCACCGACGTGATAATGCCGGACATGAACGGCATTGAAGCCGCAATTCACATTCGTGAATTTTTGCCTGCTTGCAAAATACTTCTCTTCTCAGGCCAGGCCGCCACGGTCGATCTGCTGGAGGACGCTCGCGTGCATGGCCATGAATTCGAGATTCTCGCCAAGCCTATCCATCCCCAGGACCTGCTGGCCAAGTTGCGCGGATAAGGTTGTTCGAATAACGCTCACCCAATGCAAAAGCCCTGCGAACGCCGCAGAGCCGGACTCCCAGTCGCTGCGCGCGCGCAATTCTACATCTCGCGCCGGCCCTCGATCGCTCGCTGCAGAGTTACTTCGTCGGCGTACTCAATGTCGCTGCCCGCGGGAATTCCGGTGGCAATCCGCGTAACCCGCACTCCGGTCGGCTTCAGTTGACGCGCCAGAAACACGGCCGTCGCTTCGCCCTCGACGGTCGGATTCGTCGCCAGGATTACCTCATCGACAGAGCCGCTCTCGACGCGGCGCATCAGGTTTGCAATGCGCAGTTGTTCCGGGCCCACGCCGTGTATCGGAGACAAAGTGCCGTGCAACACGTGATAGCCGCCGTTGTAGCTGTGCGCCTTTTCCACGGCGGCGATATTGGTTGGCTCTTCCACTACGCAAACCACGCGCTGGTTGCGCGTTGCGCTTGAGCAGTACACGCACGGATCGACGTCCGTAATGTTATTGCACACCGAGCAGAGCCGCAGCGCGGCCTTGATCTCACGGATAGCATCGGCCAACTGCTCGGCGTCTTCGTCAGAGCCGCGAAGAATGTAGAAGGCGTAGCGTTGCGCGCTCTTGCTGCCCACTCCCGGCAGCTTCTTCAATTCGTCGATCAGTCGAGCCATGGGCTCGGCAAACTTAGACATGACTTACTTCAACTCCGCGCGCAACTTCAAGGTGAAACCGTAACTCGTCAGCGTTGTGCCATCTGTTAGAACAACCCCGGCGGCAGACCCATTCCGCCCAGCAATCCACCCAGCTGCGATTGCACGGCGGAATCCACCTTGCGAACCGCCTCGTTCACCGCCGCCGTCACCAGGTCCTGCAGCATCTCCACATCGCTTGCCGCTTCCTTTTCGATTTTGACCGAGAGCACCTGCTTTTCGCCATTCATGCGCACCACAACCGCGCCGCCGCCAGCCGAGGCCTCCACCTGCGTTTCGCGCATCTTCGCCTGCATCTGCTGCTGCATCTCCTGCGCGCGCGTCATCATCTCCTGCATCTGTTTCATGTCCATTGCGGTTATCTCTCCGAGCGGTCCATCACAATGCGGATCTCTGCTCCGAACTTCTCCATCATCTGCTTCACCACCGGCTCTTCGGCGGCCCGTGTCTTGATGCTCTCGCTGCTTCCCGCGCGCGGAACCCGCGATTGACGTGGCTTCACCTCGGCTGCGCTTGTGCCGCCGCTCACCAGTCGAACCTTCATCGCGCGCCCTGTCACCCGGCTCGCCGCCTGGTTTGAAAGCTTCTCCTGCTCCCTCGTGTAGCTCAGCTCGATCATGCTCTCTGACATTTCTACCTGAATGGAAACTCCGCTGCCTTCGCCAGACCAGCGTCCCTCCTCCAGCGCGTGAACCAGCATCTGCGAGCCGCCCGTCTCCATGGCCTGCAGCACCGCTTCACGAATCGCATCCACATCGAGTGCCTGTGCGCCCGCGACCGCCAGTGCAGCGTTACCCTTTGCCTCCGCAACCGCAAGCGCGCGGCCGTTGTCGAAGGCCATGCTGCCCGCTGCTTGAATAGCAGGAACCGCCTGCGGGCCCATCGCCGGAAGGCGCGAGCCGAATGCTGCCGGGATCGGCTGGCTGCTCTGGCTCAAGGGCAGGCTCGCTGTCGCGGGAGCTTCCAGCCCGGCGGACAAATCCTCACGCCCTTTGCGAGCCTTATCGGCTTCCAGGGGAGATGGCTTGGAGGCAGGTTGTCCAAAAGGCGATGCGCCTCCGCCAATCGGAGCAACGCCGGGCGGTCGCGAGGTAAAAGCCGGTGGCGGCGCAGGCGGGCGTTTCACGGAAGGTGACGCAGCCGAAGCCGGTTGCCGCGATGAGGGCGTGCCCGCGGAAGCCGGCGTGTTTGCCGCATCCGTCAGGCTCACGCTGCTCAGCAATTGCTCCAGAGGAAGCAGGCGTTGCGCGTGAACCATCTTCAACAGTCCAAGCTCCAGATGGAAGCGCTGCTCCTGCTTGTAACTCACATCGCCGTGGGTGCGCAGCATGATCTGGAGGAAGCGCGTCAGCTCCTCTTCGCCAAATAGCTCGGCGACGCCGGCGACGCGTCTCTTCTCGTCGGCGCTGATCTGCAGAATCGGACTCTCGCTTCCGGCGACTCTTGCAACCAGCGCATTGCGCAGGAAGCGGACTGTCTGCTTTGCAAAGTAGATTGGGCTCTGGCCCTCCACCATCAGCTTGTCTACGATTCGCAGCACTTCATCGCCGGAGTTTTCATGCACCGCGTGCATCACGCGCTCCAGCACCTCCGTGGAGACGCTGCCCACCAGCCCGCGTACCACCTCGGCGGTCAGCGTATCGCCGGAGCAGGAGATCGCCTGGTCCATGATGCTGAGCGCGTCGCGCATCGAGCCGTCGCCGGCCTCGGCCAGCAGCGCCAGTGCGTCCTCATCCACCGTCAGGCTCTCGCTATGGCTGATCTCGCGCAGATGATTGACGATCTCCTCAAAGCGCACCGCGTGAAAGCTGAAGTGCTGGCAGCGCGAGCGAATCGTCTGCGGAATGTCCTCCGGCTGCGTCGTCGCCATCATGAAGACGACCCACGGGGGCGGTTCTTCCAGGGTCTTCAGCAGCGCGTTGAAGGCGGCGTCTGTAACCTGGTGGGCTTCGTCGAGGATGAAGATGCGATAGCGGTCGCGCGCCGGCTCGGCCGAGGCCGTGGCAATCAGCCCGCGCACCTCTTCGATGCCGCGATTGGTCGCCGCGTCGATTTCGATCACATCCATCGCGCCCACCGAGCCCTCGCGTATCTCACGGCAGGAATCGCACACGCCGCAGGGCTCGGCCACCGGGTGATCGCTGGACTGGCAGTTCAGGGCCATTGCCAGGATGCGGGCAATCGTGGTTTTTCCAATACCGCGATGTCCGCTGAATATGTATCCGTGGGCGATGCGCTGCTGTTCCAGCGCATTCTTCAAGGTTCGCACAACGTGATCCTGTCCGATCACGTCGGAAAATTTTTGGGGACGGTATTTGCGCGCCAGAACGGTATAGCTCATGGGAAAATCTGATTATACCCGCCGCGCCTCATTCGGCGTCAGCGGCTGGGGCAGGGCGGCTGAATCGAGTTCATGGATGGGAATCCACATGCAGACCCTTCGCTCGCGCATTATGTATCAAAACCGCTGGATGACCGTGCGTGAAGATGATATCCGTCGCCCCGATGGTTCCAGCGGAATCTTCGGTGTCGTCGAAAAACTCGATGCCGCCTTGGTGATCCCGGTCGAGAATGGCCGCGTCCACATGGTCCAGCAGTTTAAGTATGCCGTCGGTGCATGCTTCTGGGAATTTCCCCAGGGCACGTGGGAGCAGGCGAAAAATTACAGCATCGAGGAGCTGGCCCGCGGCGAACTGCGCGAGGAGACCGGACTGGTAGCCACCCATCTCGAACTGCTGGCCCGGATCTACATCGCGTATGGCTTTCTCACGCAGCCCTTGTATGTCTTCGTCGCAACCGGACTGGCTCAGCTCGATGCCCATCCCGAGCGCGAGGAACAGGACATCGTTCGCGGACTCTTTACCTGGGATGAGCATTATAAGATGGTGGAAGGTGGACAAGTTACAGATTCCCACACCCTGGCTGCGCTCTCACTGCTTCGCCTCAAGCGTCCTGAACTGGCCGGGTAAGTTTACACGACACCGCTCATCCACTTATTCCGTACCGTCTGTGTTATTGCCTCGGGTTCCGGCCGATAAAATTTAGCGTCTGCCTTAACCCGGCTAAGTTATTTCTTGTTACACTGTACTTATGTCAAATCAAGCGATCAGTGCGGCAGTACATCAGCTGAAGCAGGAACATATCCGGCTTTGTAAAGAACTGGCTCATATCGATGAAGCTCTTTCCGTTCTGGGTAGTTTGGATGGCGTGCCGGCGGTTCCGGCGAAGGGCGCAAAGAACGCCAAGCCCGTGGTGGTAAAGAAAAAGCGCAAGATCTCGGCTGCCGCACGGAAAAAGATGTCTGACGCCGCGCGCGCCCGCTGGGCCGCTCGCAAAAAGGAAAAGCTTCCCGCGAAATAAGCGGCGAAGCCAGTTTCAACCATCGGCACATTTCTCGCGCGTCTTACTACGGATGCGTGAGGAATGTGCTTTTTTTCTTGCCAGCTCTTACTTCTTTGCCGCGCGGGGGGACTTTCTTGCCTTCCCGCGTGCGCCCTCCCGCGCCGAGCGATTGCGCTTTCTCAATTCCTTTGGCGAATACATCGTCCCACGGCATTTCTCCGCGCCACAGGTGCAGGGTGCCTCTCCCTCGCCGTCGTACAGAAAGTAGTCGTACACCAGTTCCTCGCCCGCTTCAATGTCGCGAATGGCGCGAATCCAGATGCGCTCGTCTTCGTCCTCTTCGGTTTCGCAGTTCGGCGCGCAGGAGTGGTTCAGGTACATGGCCATGCCGTAGCCATCGACGACGTAGCTGCCATCGCCCACGCCGAAGAGGTAGGTATACGGCCGCTGTTTGTAAAGGTTGTCGGCGTCATCATGTTTCATCCGGGTGCCGGTGTATTCCACAACAAGCGTCCCGTTCGGGATGCGTTCGAGGGTGAAGACACCGGCGGCGTGGATGGCGGAAGAACGTACGATCAGGCGCATGATGAAGGATTGTAAATCTTCTGGTGACACCGGAAAAGTTACTGGTTTAGAAATAGTTTTCCTGCGCCCCGCACTAACTCACTTTCACTTCGAAGCCAAATTGATCTAAACTGAATTCGGCTTACTAACCATCCATGAAGTGAAGGCGCGGAGGCAGAGTCCGCGGGGGAGAACTCATGAACGAGACAGTACGTCTGCTCCAAACGCACCGCAGCGAGCGCAGTTATAAATCCGATCCTATTCCAAGCGAGATTCTCGACGACATTATCGAGGCGGCGCACCTTGCACCAACCTCGATGAACAGCCAGCATGTCTCCGTTGTTGTTGTGAAAGACGCCGCTCGCCGCCAGCGCATTTCGGAGATTGCCGGTGGGCAGGCGTGGATTGCCCAGGCTCCCGTATTCCTCGTGGTCGTCGCCGATTCCAACAAAACGCGCATCGGGACGGAGAAGATGGGCTTAACCCAGCAGAGCCAGCACAGCGTGGAAAGCGTTTATGCCACCGCAACCGATTGCGGTATCGCGCTGGCGACTCTCATGATTGCTGCCCGCTCTTGCGGTCTCGGCATTGTTCCCATCGGAGGCATCCGCCGCAACCCGGATGCGATGATCGAGTTACTCGGTTTGCCGAAGTACACTTTTCCCGTTGTGGGCGTGGCTCTCGGCTATGTTGATCAGCCTGCTACCCAGAAGCCGCGCCTGCCTATCGCGAGTTTCCGTCATGAAGAGCATTACCACGCCGAGACCCTTCGCCCGGCCATCGATGCCTATGATGTGAGCCTGGCGGAATACTGGAAGCAGCTCGGACGCGCCGACGGTATCCCCTGGTCTGAGAACACTGGGAAGCACCTGAGCAAGGTGTACTACCCCAAAGTGAAGCCCGTTGCCGCAGCGCAAGGATTTACCTGCGAAGATTAAGAAAGCGGTCTTCGAGTTTCAGAGTTGCGCGGTTTATAGGGTTCGGCGGATGGGTGCGGACATAGATAGAACGATTGGCGGATTGGTCAATCGTTACAGATGCTGATGTAACTAATAAGGCAATCGTTTAAGGCAATCGTGTCACAATTGCAAAACGATTGCCTTAACGATTACTCCCCCGGCCCCAACGATTAACGGAAAAGTCAATAGTTGAGGCCGGAGCCTTGCTACCGTGAAAGCTCGATTTTTTTGATTTTTTTCTCCGCTTGATCTCCTCCCGCACTTTTCTACCGCCGATGGCTTTCATGTCTTAGATCTCATTTCTGGCGAAGCGTGAAGCGCGGCCTCGAAGGAGCCGCGAAGTGAAGTGTAGAGTCTGGCGCACCACCGATGGGTGACTGTGAGTCTGGGGCGATGCGGCGAGGCTCGAGCCAGAGGTGATGATTCACCGGAAGCCCATCACAGCAAAGGGAGTGAAGTGTACGCCCGAAAAGGTGCTCACCATGTCCTGAGGCAAAGGTCACAATCCCAAGTGACAAAAATCACTGCCGGGTGAGGCATGAATAACAGATAAACAAATCGCGGTACTCACGTCAAATTAAATTGCTCTAAATTGCTTTCGTGTATTCCGCCGGGCTCTCCCGACGATCAGGAGCAGACTGTACGGTTCCTTGATTGATCGGCCGGATGTACTTCTGCAGATAAATGTCAGCGCACAGGATATGACATGGCAAAAGACGCTATCGAAAAGGAAACAATAGCCCAGGGGTTGAAAAATGCGGGCTACTCACGTCGAGATTTCTTACAGCTTTGTACAACCCTGGTGGCAACTGCTCCCATGGGACTGGCCCTCACCGCGAAGGCTACCCCGGCAGAAGTTGCCAAGGCTGTTGGCAAGGCCAAGAAACCCTCGGTCGTATGGCTTCACTTCCAAGACTGCACCGGCTGTTCCGAGACGCTGCTACGCACCTCGAAGCCCGATGTTGCAGACCTCATCATCAACATTATCTCCCTCGATTATCACGAGACACTGATGGCCGCCTGCGGCCAGCAGGCCGAGGACGCGCTGAAGTCGGCGGTCTCGGAAAATGCCGGAAAATTCGTGCTGGTTGTTGAAGGCGCGATCCCGACAAAAGAGCAGGGAATTTACATGAAGCTCGGTGGCCGTCCGGCGATGGAAGTCCTGAAAGATGTGGGCTCCAAGGCTGCGGCGATCATCGCCATTGGCTCATGCGCTTCCTGGGGCGGCGTGCCCTCGGCTGATCCCAATCCGACCGGCGCGACCGGCGTGGATTCGATCATTACCGACAAGCCGATCGTCAATATTCCGGGCTGCCCTCCAAATCCATACACGCTTCTGGGCGTGGTGCTGGAGTATGCGGTGCTGGGCAAGCTGCCGGCCTGTGATGAGCTGAAGCGGCCCAAGTTCGCCTATGATCGTCTGATTCACGATCACTGCCCGCGCCGCGCGCATTTTGATGCCGGACGTTTCTCGGAGAACTATGGTTCTGCCGGTCATCGCGAGGGCTATTGCATGTTCAAGCTGGGCTGCAAGGGCCCGGTGACTCATGCTGGTTGCTCGACGCGCCAATTCAACGAAATGGTGGACGCCTGGCCGATCGGCATTGGCGCTCCCTGCTTTGGCTGCACAGAGAAGGCGGTGGGCTTCCGCATTCCCCTGTTCGAGCGCGTGGATGTTCACCTGGCGACTCCGCCTGACACGTATGCTCCAATCTCCGGCTCGGTTGGCAAGTTTGGGGCTGCCGCTGCCGGTCTGGTTGGCATCGCAGCGGGCGCTCTGGGTGGAGCGGCATGGGCGAGTTCGCGGAAATTTGCCAGCAGCGAAGAGACGATTGCCGCCAATGAGAAGCCGATTGCCGGAGGTAAGTAGCGATGGCAATGACACGCCGCGAGGCATTCACAAATCTCGCCAAGGGCACTCTACCGGTTCTTGCGGCAGGTTGCGTGTCCACTATTCTTCCAGAGGTTGCCCACGCTGAAGAAGCTCCGATGCCGAAGGGAGCACTGGGTCTGCTCTATGACGCGACCAAGTGCGTTGGATGTAAGTCATGCATGGTGGCGTGTAATCAGGCCAATGACCTTAAGCCCGACACCCGCACCGACGGACTCCATCAAGCTCCTCCAGCGCTGAACTCCTTCACCAAGAACATCATCAAGCTCTACCGTACGGCCGATGGTTCTGATCACTCATACTTCAAACAGCAGTGCATGCATTGCGCCGACCCGGGTTGCATGGAGGCTTGCATGTTCGGCGGCCTCCGCAAGGATAAGGAAACCGGCATCGTGTGGTGGCAAGGCTCGATGTGCGTTGGTTGCCGCTACTGCGAGATCGCCTGCCCATTCCATATTCCAGCCTTTACATGGGATGGTTTCAATCCGAAGATCACCAAGTGCGAGCTTTGCCGGGAACGTCTTGGCAAAGGTCTGCAGCCCGGCTGCACCACGGTTTGCCCGACCAATGCAGTAATTTACGGTCGCCGTGAGGATCTGCTGGCCGAGGCCAAGCGGCGGGTTGCCGCGAGTCCTGGCCGTTACTTTGAAAATAAGGTATACGGCGAGAGCGACGGCGGCGGCACGCAAGTGCTGTATCTCTCCCGCGTTGCCTTTGACAAGCTCGGATTGCCGGAGCTTGGCGAAGAGTCAATTCCCGAGCGATTGAAGTTCCAGCACAAGATTTACAAATGGCTGGCTATTCCCATCGCCTTGTACGCGGGCATGGTTTTCTTTGCCAATAAGAACATCAAAGAACACGCACATCACTTGGTCGAGGATCAGAAGAAGACCGGATTGAGGCCACAACTATGACACGTTGGGAGAGAAGTGTTCCTGTCTACGGCGTCCCTGTGCTCAATCGCGGATTCTGGGTCCTGCTGCTCGCTGTTATAGTCGGCCTGGTGCTGTCGGGATTCCGCGAAGTTTTGGGGTTGGGAGGCAATATTTCCGGCATGTCGGACCCCTACGCATGGGGGCTCTGGAAGAGCTTCAATGTGATGGTTCTGACGGGTCTTGGCTCCGGCGGTTTTGCCGTCGGCATCGCTGCCTGGATATTTAACCGCGAGAGGCTGCACCAGGTAATGCGGGTTGCGCTGCTTACCAGCTTTCTCGCTTACTCCACCGGTCTGATCATGCTTGGCATCGATGTGGGCCGGCCATGGAACTTCTACTGGATCTTGTGCCCATGGAAATGGAATCTGGCTTCTCCGTTGCTGGAGGTTGCGGTCTGCATTACGTTTTATGCATGCGTTCCGTTGCTTCTGGAAAACCTGCCGCCGCTGTTTGAGTACTTTATTTATGAGTATCCCAAATGGCGCGGCGCCGCGGAATCCTGCGAAAAGGCACTGGCAAAGGTCTATCCCTTTGTTATCGGCCTCGCCTACATCCTTCCGATCATGCACCAGTCTTCACTGGGCGCACTGATGCTGCTAGGAGGCGATCGCGTGAACGCGCTTTGGCAAACGCCGTTCCTGCCCCTGCTATACGTCTGGGCGGCGGCGTTCCTTGGATACAACTGCGTCGTTCTCTGCCTGCTTCTTTCCAAGCTTGCGTGGAAGCGTGAGCTTGATATTGAGGTGCTGGCGGAGCTGAACAAAATTACCTGCTGGGTGATCTTCGCCTGGACGGCTTTCCGCTTCCTCGACATCCTGATTCGCGGAAAGATTCTCCTGGCCCTGACTCCCTCGTTTTTCTCCGGCTTGTTCTGGGTTGAGACGATCCTGATTTTAGGACCTGCCTTCGTCCTTTACTCGGAGAAGGGTAAGAACATACAGACCATGTTCCTGGCGCATTTCTGGTGCGCGCTGGGCGGCATGATCTATCGCTTCAGTCCAACGACTCTGGCCTTCCGGCCCAGGAACGGGGCGTATTATTTCCCGTCTGCCATCGAGTTCCTCGTCTGCATCGGATTTATCGCCCTCGCAGTATTGGTCTACATCGTTGCCGTTAAGAAACTGGCGATCCTGCCAGGGACTAACGCCGACTGGCTGAAGATGGCGAAATACGAAGAGCAGGTAAAACCCGGCATCCAGTTGACTGGCTATGCGCCAGTGGAACACTAATCCACGAGATCGACTAGAAGGTTTTGAAAATGGCGAAACGCATAACGATTGACCCCATCAGCAGGATTGAAGGCCACCTCCGCGTCGACTTGGAAGTGGATAACGGCTCGGTATCGAATTCCTGGGCCTCCTGCACCATGTGGCGCGGCATCGAGAACATCCTCAAGGGCCGCGACCCTCGTGAAGCCTGGTTGTTTACCCAGCGCTTCTGCGGCGTATGCACCACGGTGCATGCAATAGCTAGCGTCCGTTCGGTGGAAGATGCACTCAAGCTGGAAATTCCGCTGAACGCTCAGTACATACGCAATCTCATTCTCATCAACCATGGACTGCACGACCACATCGTGCATTTCTACCATCTGTCGGCACTGGACTTCGTGGACATCCTGAAGATTCCGGCCGCCGACCCGAAGAAAACGGCTGCGCTGGCCGAAAGCCTCACCAGCTGGCCGGGCAACTCCTGGAAGACATTCCTGGCGGCTCAGGACAAGGTGAAGGCGGTAGCAGCCAGCGGACAGCTCGGCATCTTCACCAACGGCTACTGGGGACATCCGGCGATGAAGCTGAGCCCGGAGGTCAACCTGCTTGGATTTGCACACTACATTCAGGCCCTCGAATACCAGCGCAAGTCGGTTCAGGCAGTTGCGATCCTTGGTTCCAAGAGCCCGCACATCCAGAACCTCACCGTGGGCGGCGTCTCCAACGCCATCAACCTTGACAGCCTAGCGACCCTCAACATGGACCGCCTGGTGATGCTCAAGAAGCTGATGGACGAGGTGAAGCCGTTTGTCGATCAGGTTTATCTACCCGACGTTTGCGCCATCGCGGCAATGTACGCGGACTGGTTCAACTACGGTTCGGGAGTCACCAACTACTTGGCCTCGCCGGATCTGCCGACCGACAGCAAGAACACCAAGTTCGACCTGGTGGGCGGTTACATCATGGATGGCAACCTGTCCACGGTGAAACGCTTCGATGGATTCCGCGACAAGGTCTTCGTTGACGGCGTCACGGAAGAAACGAAGCACGCCTGGTACAAGGGCGAGGCACCGCTCCAGCCGTGGAAGGGCGTAACCGACCCCGACTACACCGACTGGAATGCGGAAGGGAAGTACTCGTGGGTGAAGGCGCCGCGTTTCCAGGGGCATCCGATGCAGGTTGGACCGCTGGCGCAAATTCTGGTGGGCTACGCTTCGGGAGATCCGCTTACCAAGAAGCACACGGACAAGGCACTGGACCTGATCTCGACGGTTGCGGGCAAGAAGATCGGCGTTGCGCAGTTGCAGTCCACCATGGGCCGCCACGTCGCACGGGCCATCCGCGCCTCGATGCTGGCCGAACTTGGCGACAAGCATTGGAAGCTTCTGGTCGACAACATTGCTACGGGCGATGTTGCCATCCACAACAGTCCGACGTTTCCGGATGGCGAGATCGAGGGCGTGGGCGTGCATGAAGCTCCGCGCGGCTTGCTCTCGCACTGGACGGTGATCAAGGGCGGCAAAATCGATAACTACCAGGCGGTTGTGCCCTCGACCTGGAACGGCTCTCCGCGTGACGCCAAGGGAAATCGTGGTCCGTATGAAGCTTCGCTGCTTCATAACCCCATCGCCGACCCGGTTCGTCCGTTGGAAGCCATCCGTACAATTCACTCGTTTGACCCTTGCATGGCCTGCGCGTGCCACACCTTCGACCCTGAAGGCAATGCAGTGGCTACGGTAAAGGTGCTGTAAGAAATGAAGAAGATCAGGATCTGCGGCGTCGGTAGCGTGCTTCTCGGCGATGACGCCGTGGGGCCTTACATGGCGCGCTGGATTGCGGCCAATTATGAGTTCGGGGAAAGTGTCGAGGTCGAAGACCTGGGCACTCCCGGACTCGACTTGATCGCGTACATGACTGGAATCGACGTGCTGATCCTGATTGACTCGGTTGAGAATCGCGAGCCAGCGGGCACGGTGACTGTCTATGACAAGGCATCCATCACCCGCCACCGGCCTGCGGTTCGGCTCGATCCGCATTCACCATGTATTACGGAGTCAATCTTCATTGCAGAAATGGCCGGAGATGGGCCGGAAGATATCTATCTTGTCGGTATCACGGGCGAGCAACTGGAGGTCGGCGCCGCTCTGAGCGATTCGGTGCGCAACGCGATTCCTCTGGCGGTGGGCAAGATACTTGAACATGTTGTTTTGCACGGCGGCAGCTACCGGAAGCGCGAAGTTCCCATCGATGCTGAAATCTGGTGGGAGAGAGCACAGATGAGCGTGGGCGCGTAAGCCACCTGCTGGAATCAACGGAATTGTTGGGTGACCGGGATCAAAGCCGGTCACATTTTTTTGCCGCGTTCGGACTCCGTGAAGCGTCGAACGACTGCGCGGCGGCTGAGATAAACTGATTCCGGCGTACTTACTGGGTCTCGGTTAAATCCATTTCGGCGGCGATGGCGAGCGACTCCTGGGTTAGACTGTCCACCTTGCGCAGGGCAGGGAAGAGCCAACTCCACAAGGCGACGATGATAATCGTCCCGACGCCGCCGGCAACCACCGCCGGCACGGTTCCAAACCACTGCGCGGTAATTCCACTCTCAAATTGTCCGAATTCATTGGAGGCACTTACGAAGAGGCTGTTTACGGCGCTAACGCGGCCGCGCATCTCGTCTGGGGTTGCCAACTGCACCATGGTGGAACGCACGATGACAGAAACCATGTCGGCTCCTCCCACCAGGAAAAGCGCAAGCATTGAGAGATATAGATTTCGAGAAAGGCCGAAGACCACGGTAGCAACTCCAAATGCCGCTACGGCACAGAACATTTTTACCCCCGCACGCCTGCGCAGAGGGACGTAGGCAAGGACGAGCGCCATTAGTCCGGCTCCAACTCCAGGAGAAGCCCTTAACAGGCCAAGGCCGCGTGGTCCTGCGTTCAATATCTCGCGTGCGTAGACGGGAAGCAGGGCGACGGCGCCACCCAGCAGAACGGCAAAGAGATCGAGCGTGGTTGCGCCGAGCAGGAGTTTAGTCCGCCAAACATATTGAATTCCGGCGATGACAGTCTTCCAGTCGCGTCCCTGGCTGATTTGTTGAACGCCCCTGACGCGGATGGCAAGCATTGCCAGAACGCCGGCAGCGAGCGCTGAAGCAGCGGTAAGGTAAACCGTAACCGCAGTGCCGCGCAGAGCATAGAGCACGCCGCCTATCACCGGTCCAAGGATCGTCGCCGCATTGAATATCGAAGAGCCCCAGGCGGCCGCGTTGGGATAGATAGCAGCCGGCACCAGCAGTGGTGGAAAAGCCTGACTGGCCGGAGCATTGAAGACGCGGATGAATCCCACTGCCACAAGGACCGCGTAAACCGGAGCCACGCCGTGGAATCCGCGCAGGGTAATCGTGAGCAGCGCCAGCGAGCAGAGCGAGAAACTCGAATAGCAGGCAATCAGTACATAGCGCCGGTCGAAGCGATCCGCTATGTGACCTCCAAGAAGAAACAGGAGCAGGCCGGGAAGAAACTGCGCCATACCGGCCAAGCCCAGATCCAGTGGGCGGCGCGTGATCTCGTAAATCTGCCAGCCGACGGCTACGGACTGCATCTCGAGGGCTGCCACGGTCAGGAATCGGGCAGCCTGAAAGAGTCGAAAATTCGGATACTGGAATGCAGCGCCTGCTGGGCGGTTTCCCACGGGTTCGGTCGTCATGCCTGCTACTACTTTGCCACAACCGCAGGCGGGTGCGCTCGCCGGTAGAAATTGCGGCGCGCGGAGGGCTTCGGAATCCGGGGCCGGAATGCCATAATTGCGGCATGGCTGAATCCAAAGGGAGGCCAACGCTTGCATCTGCAGTTCTGCGCTGGCAGCGCGACTCGGTCCGTTCGCGCGGAGTGGCGGGCTCGCTCAGATACCTTGCCACGCAGCTTGCCGAGTGCATCAAGGACTCGCTGCCGGAGCGGCGGCGCAGCCGCTTTGGGGACATCGACTATGACTGCGATCACGCGGTGGACACGACCTGGGCGCGACTTCCGGTTTCGGTGCGGCTGCGCGAAGTTTTCAGCGAGCGGCTTTATCAGCCGACGGTGGAAGAGGAGTTTGCCTCGATCATGCAGCATCTGGCGGGAGTCGATTTCAGGACATTTACATTTATCGATCTTGGCTCCGGCAAGGGTCGAGCCTTACTGATGGCGTCGATGTATCCGTTTGCGCACATTGTTGGTGTCGAAGTGCAGCCTGCGCTGGAGGCGATCGCAGGCCAGAACATTGAGCGCTTCGGCGAGTCCGGCCAGCAGTGTCACAGCATCGAGTCGATTTGTGCCGATGCGCGGGAGTATGATTTTCCGCCGACCGACATCGTGCTCTATATGTTCAATCCGTTTCCGGACTATGTGCTGCGCGAAGTTTTGGGCAACCTTGTTGCCTCGGCGCGGCGCGCTCCGCGCTCGATCTTCGTTCTTTACAACGCGCCCTTTGAAAAGCAGGAGTTTGAACGCATTCCGGAGCTGCGGCGAAGCTACGAAAGCTCGCAGTACCAGCTCTATCGGGTTCAGGTGGAGTAGCTTTCATCGAACTGCTCCACTCAAGCCAAAAGGCGTGGCTTGAGTGGCTCGCCGGCCGTGTAGCTCGCAATCTCAGTTTGGGGTGGCGAGTCGGAGGGCCTGTATTGGACGGGTATCAGTTCTTATCGACGAAAATGTTCTTTGCGCTCTCGATGCACGCCGCTTGCATTGTCCGAGCCTTTTCCGGTTCCAACGGGCAAACCTCAAAATCTGCGAAGATTCGGTTTTCCGTTGGTCGGAATAAGCGTTGGACCTTGGCAGGAAACTATGGGTGCTCATTATCTTCCGCGAAATCAACGGATGGTCCGCTGTAAATGGCAAGTACTCGGTGGGTGCCGATCTTCCACAGCCGGAATGCGGGTGCCCCCATGGACAAACTGAGTCGCCCCCGTGTCCAGTAGCACGATTGAGCGTTTGCCTCCGACTTGCACGACACTTTTCGCGCCGGCTCTCCCGCCGCTGTTGGGCGTGGCATGAGGGCGCAGAGCACGACGACGGAAACCGCGATCACGTATTTCATGTGCATAGAGTAGAGAGCGGAACCGTTGGCGTACAAGGATTGTGAGCGAAATATCGCCGAGTAGCTCACAATCCCGAAATATGCAACGGCAGACACGAGGCCTCGACGTTGGGATACTTGGGCGGATAGGGCTTGGAACGCGCTTCGCGCGGCTTCGTTAGAACTCACCCTGGCTTGCCAAAAGAGGCAAGCTAGAATGGAGCACCCGCGTCGGAAAACCTTTGGGGATTACTCGTAACCATTGATGTATCTTGTGTTTAACTCAGTCTGACTGGATGCCAAAAAGGTGCGCCAGTATGACCTTTGATCTGTGCCGCAGGTCACAACCCGGTGTGTGCGTCACAATGGTGTGTGACGCATGTACTTCCCTTTGGTACATGCTAAATCTTACAAGCTAGAGCGTGCATGTGTGTCCGGAGTGCGTCAGGTGAATGTTCTTGCACCATGACGGTTTGATCATGCAGAGATGAGCGAACGCGGCCGCTTTTCGTGGCCGTCTTGCCAGCCGGGTCCGGAGTCCGGGGTGGCGAACACAGGGAGTCCACAGTGCTTTCACCATATGGTCTGGATATTATCGAGAGCTGCCTCACTTGTAAAATGCGGGCTGACCAGATCTTTTGCGATCTGCCCGACACTGCCCTCCAATCCTTTGAACAGATCAAGTACGCAACTGCCTACCCGAAGGGCGCAATCCTTTTTGTGGAAGGCCAGGCGCCGCGCGGCATTTTCGTTCTCTGCAAAGGGCGGGTGAAGTTGTCTATCTGTTCCACCGATGGCAAGACGCTTATTCTGAAGATCGCCGAAGCCGGCGAGGTTCTTGGACTGAGCGCATCTGTCAGCGGCAAACCGTACGAACTCACCGCCGAAACCATCGATCCCTGCCAGGTCAACTTTGTCAAGCGCGAGGACTTTCTGCGCTTCCTGAAGGAGCACGCCGAAGCCTGTTTGCGCGTGGCCGAGCAGCTCAGCGAGAAGTACAACTCCGCCTGCCGCGAGATCCGTTCTCTGGGATTGTCACATTCGGCGGCCGAGAAGCTTGCCAAGCTGCTGCTGGATTGGACGGCGAAGAATGGCGAGGGCGCCAAGCAGGAGCCCCGCATCAAGCTGGCCCTAACCCATGAGGAGATTGCCCAGATGATCGGGACTTCGCGTGAAACCGTCACCCGTCTGTTTGCGGAGATGAAGAAGCGGCAGATTGTTCAGGCAAAAGGTTCCACTTTGGTCATTCGCAACAAAACCGCCCTCAAGGCATTGGCAACCACGTAATCAAGCGCTTCATAAGCTTTCATATGTTAAGGTCCGGCTACGCAGCGGGCCTTTCTTTTGTTGGGTATTGCACAAGTTGGGAGCGAGCTTTCCGGAGGCGTAATTTTCCACGCGGCAACCAGCGGTGTGGGGCGGATGACGTTAGAAGCTGTGGCGGCTCTCACTCATGCGGGTGACTGCAATCACAGCGTGGGCCGCTCACAACGGATAAAAACCTGACATGGAGAGTGCCATGCAGCCGAGTTGTAATCATTGCGCATTCCGCTCCGATCGTCCTTTTTGTGAGATGTCGCCCGAGGCGACTCATGAATTTGACGAGATCAAGGAGCAGGCCGTTCTCGGAAAAGGCGCGCTTCTGTTCGCCGAGGGTCGCCCGTCCCGTGGAGTCTACTTTCTTTGCGAAGGTCGCGCCAAGCTCTCGATCTGCTCGGAGAGCGGCAGGCGACTGATGTTGCGCGTGGCGGGTCCGGGCGAAGTCCTTGGCCTGGGCGCGACATTGAGCGGCGAGGCGTACGAAGTCACCGCCGAATTGCTGGAAAGCGCGCAGGTGGTTTTTGTGAAGCGCAAGGAGCTATTGAAGTTTTTGCGCGAAAACCCATCGATCTGCATGGAGGTGGTGCGCCGCCTGAGCAACGACTTGCACGGGGCCTACGAGCGGGTGCGTTCGATCGGACTGAGTCGCGCACGCAGGGCCAGGTTGCAGCGCGCGCGCGCCATTGCCTCCTGAGCTTAATGTTCTGGATTGAAAGAGGACCGCCTGGTGCGGTCCTTTTCTATTTTTCCCGATTGGGGTCGATTCTGTTTCCACGATTTGGCTGATTTATTCTGGATGTTTTTCGATTGTGGGTCGAGGGCTGGGCAGGCGCGGATGCGCTATTTTCGGGCTGAAAAGGTGTCACCGATCACGACGGCGGGGAGTGTGCGCACCAGCGCATGTGATACGTATCACAGAAAGTCGTGAGAGTACTCACTGCCCTAAGTGCGCTATGGATGCGAAAACCAATATGTCCTGTAAAAGCGGAGGGGAATTGCCTGAGCTAGCGCCGCTTTCAGGAATGGGTAAAAGTACAGGAGAATCGATGAAGAGGTTGCTTGCATTCGCGATCGTTGCCACGATGGCCATGCCCCTATTTGCCGCCGACGGCGCCGCGACGTTCAAAGCCAAGTGCGCCGCCTGTCACGGAGCTGATGGTCTGAAAGCCATGCCCGCCATGGGCGTGATGCCGTTGAATTCGCCCGCTGTCAAAGCAAAAACTGAAGCGCAGTTGATCACGGTCGTTACCAAAGGCGAGGGAAAGATGCCGGCCTTTGGCACCAAGCTGAGCGCCGATGAAATCAGCGCTGCCGTGAAGTTTGTGAAGTCGCTGAAATAAGAGCACATCTGTGAACTGTTGGACTGGGCCGCCCGGGTCGAAGTACCCGGGCAGCTACTTGAAGTGTTCATGCCGAACGCTAAGGTGAAGAGCCTGTGAAGAGACTGAGACTGTTCTGGATTTGTTTTCTGGTGCTTGTTTGCGCCGGCTTTGCATATGCGGGAAGTAAGACCGAGGCCCATCCAAAGCTCACCAATGACGATTGCCTTACCTGTCACAGCGATGCGTCGATGGTCGATGGCAAGGAGATTCATGGAGACGCATTCAAGGCTTCGATCCATGGTTCGATGTTCACCTGCGTGGACTGCCATACGGCGGTGAAGAGCATTCCGCACGATGCGGGGCTTGCAAAACCGAAGTGCATCACCTGTCATGCCGACGAACAGAAGGCGTACGACAATGGTATTCACGGGAAAGCGCTGGCTGCGGGCAATGCGAAAGCCGCACAATGCGAAAGCTGCCACGGCAATATTCATGAAATTTTATCTGCCAGCGATCCAAAATCCCGTACCGCCAAGCTGAATATTCCGAAGACGTGCGGCGAGTGCCACTCACAGCCGATCCCCGGCATGGCCGATATGCCGGCTATTTCCTATCAGGAATCGGTGCATGGCAAGTTGACCGCTACCGGGGACGAAAAAGCGGCGGTCTGCTCGGACTGCCATGGCAATCATGACATTCTGCCCCCGAGTGATCCCGCTTCGACGGTCTACCGCACGAATATTCCTAAGACCTGCGCTCGATGTCATGGCAGTGAGGCGGGAGTCTTTGCCACCAGCATTCACGGCAAGGCCCTAGCCGAAGGCAATGTAGCGGCTCCGGTCTGCACTACGTGCCATGGCGTTCACAGTATCAAGGCCGTCAACAATCGTGCATCGCTTGTGTCTCCCAGGAACCAGGGCGGCCTCGCTTGCGGCCAGTGCCATAACAACGTGATGATGACGCAAGAGTTTGGAATTCCGGGAGGGCGCTTCAGCTCTTACCGCGATAGCTATCACGGTATGGCCAACGCCGAGGGCTCCACGCGAACTGCGATCTGCTCATCGTGTCACGGTGCGCACAACATCCTTCCTGCATCGGATCCAAAATCTACGATCAATCCGGCTAACCTAGTAAGAACTTGCGGCCAGTGCCATCTCGGCGCCAACGCGAACTTTGCCAAGGGCGAGGTGCATCTGAATCCCGAAGCTGTTGCTCAGGCAAACTTCGGAACCAGGGTGGTTGATTGGGTGCGCAAGTTTTACGTGATGCTGATTATCTCGGTGGTCGGCTTCATGGTGCTGCATAACCTGATGATTTTTGTACACAAGCTGATCGACCGGCGCAACAATGGCGGCCATCTGACCAATGGTCCGCGGATTGTTGTGAGGATGACGAAGAATCAGCGCATTCAGCACTACCTGCTCTTTCTCTCGTTCCTTACCTTGGTGGTCACCGGTTTTGCTCTCAAGTATCCGGATGTGGCGAGTCGCTTGTTCCTGGTCGATGAGGTTGTTCGCAGGAATATTCACCGCTTCGCCGGTTCTCTGATGATCGTGGTGGCCCTCTACCACATCGTCTACCTTGCTTTCTATCGCGAGGGGCGGCGGATGCTGCTAGACATGCTGCCCGTGCTGAAGGACGCTACGGACGTGGTGGACGTGGTTGCCTACAATCTTGGGTTCTCCAGTAAAAAGCCGCAGTTCAAGCGCTTTAACTACGCCGAGAAGATGGAATACTGGGCGCTGGTGTGGGGCACGTTTGTGATGGCGCTGACAGGTTTGGCGATTTGGTTCAAAGTCGGGACGACGATCTTTCTTCCCGGCTGGTGGATCAATGTTGCGATTACAGTTCACTTCTATGAGGCGATACTGGCCACGCTGGCGATCATTGTCTGGCACTTCTACCAGGTCATTCTCGATCCCGACACCTACCCGGTGAACTTTGCGTTCTTCGATGGCAAGATGTCGGTTGAGCATTACCAGGAAGAACATGGACTCGATGCGGCGACGCTGTCGCAGTATGCAGGAGCCGCTGGAGACGAAATTAAAGCTCACCACGAAGGCAAGGATAGCCACTGAAGATTTCGGCAAGCGGGGAATGGCGAAGAGTAGATCTGAAAGGACAAAACTGCGTGCTCATACAGAGTAAACGTGCCTGGCACGTAAAACAGAGGCCATCGGAGCCAGCCGCGCCAAGACAATCCCGGCATCTACCTGGCTTTGCAGCTTTGTGCATGCGGGCCGTGCCGGCGGGATTGATTGTGGCGTTTGCCGTGCTGATGCTTTCGGCGTCTGCCTGGGCGGCCGGCGGAGCAGAGCAGAACGAAATCTGCCTGGCATGCCACGGCGACAAGAGCATGAACGTGAAGCATGGCACGAAGACGATTTCGCTGTTCGTGGATGGCAAGAGGTTTGCACCGTCGGTTCATGGCAGCCTGGGCTGTACTGCTTGCCATGCTGATCTCGAAGGCAAAGACCTGCCGCACCCGACGCCCGCGAAGGTCAACTGCGGAGGCTGCCACACGCAAGAGCAGGAGTTGTATTCCCGGTCCCTGCACGGCAAAGCGGCTGCGCACGGCGACGCACTGGCGCCGCGTTGCGTGAACTGCCACGGGAACCACGATATCGTTCCGGTCAAGGATAAGCGGTCAGCGGTAGCTCCGCTGAAGATTCCGTTCGTCTGCGGTTCGTGCCATCAAGAAGGCACGGCCGTGCAAAGGGAACGGAATATCGATCAGCACGATATTCTGGCAAACTACACAGAAAGCATTCACGGCGAGGGCGTACTGAAGATGGGGCTGACGGTGTCAGCCACCTGCGTTTCATGCCATACGGCGCATAGCATCCTTCCCCACACGGACCCGAATTCGTCGATTGCGCGCCGCAACATCGCGGCGACATGCACGAAGTGCCACGGGAATATTGAAATAGTGCATCGCAAGACGATCCGGGGCGAACTATGGGAGAAAGAGGCAAACGTGCTGCCCGCCTGCGTGGATTGCCACCAGCCACACAAGGTGCGCAACGTCTTTTACGAGCTTGGCATGGCCAACGCGGACTGCATGCGTTGCCACGCCGATCCGAACCTGAAAGCCCATGATGGCCGCTCGATGCTGGTGAACGAGCCCGAGGTCGCGGGCTCGCGCCATGCCAAAATCGCCTGCAGCCAGTGCCACTCCGAGGTAACGGTTTCGCACGTTCGTCCATGCGAGACGATCACGCACAAGGTCGATTGCTCGAAGTGCCATGAATCGGTGGGCGAGGACTATGGGCGCAGCATTCACGGGCAGCTAACGGCCAAGAACGATCCCAGCGCGCCTGATTGCAAAGAGTGCCACGGCACGCACGGTGTTCTGGGAAAATTGGACCCGAAATCGGCGACCTTCCCGACCAATGTTCCAAACCTCTGCAGCAGGTGCCATTCTGAAGGCAAGAAAGCCGCGCTGCGTTACACCGGAGCCCAGCACGACATCATCCGCAATTACACGGAGAGCATTCACGGCAAGGGTCTGCTGGAGGGTGGATTGACGGTGACGGCGACCTGCACAAGCTGCCACACCGCGCACCGCATCCTGCCAGCAAAGGATGCTGCCTCGACGGTCAATCCGGCGAATGTGCCGAACACCTGCGGCAAGTGCCACAGCGGTATTGAAGGGCAGTTCGTCAACAGCGTACATTCGCCCACGGTAACCAAAACGAACAAGGAGCTGCCGGTTTGCAGCACCTGCCATACCGCGCACACCATCAGCCGCACGGATGAAACCGGCTTCGAACTTGGCATCATGACCACGTGCGGGCGGTGCCACTCGGAAATTGCGAAGACCTACTTTGAGACCTACCACGGCAAGGTTTCGCGACTTGGCTATACCAAAGCGGCAAAGTGCTTCGACTGCCACGGTTCGCATGACATCGCGAAGATATCCGATCCGCGGTCACACCTGAGCCGCGCCAATGTAGTTGCAACGTGCCGCAAATGCCACTCCGGCGCGACGCGGCGTTTTGCCGGCTACCTCACCCATGCGACTCACCATGACCCGAAGAAGTACCCCATCTTGTTCTGGGCATTCTGGGGAATGACCGGACTGCTGGTCGGCACGTTCGTGGTCGGGGGAGTGCATACCCTATTGTGGCTGCCGCGCGCGTTTGAGATGCGCCGCGAACTCAAGCAGGCCGAGGCCAAGGAAGAGGCTGCGCTGCTTGCCGAAGCCGAAGGGCAAGCACCGATTCCACCTTCGGAGAAGGAATAACGATGTTGAGCCAAAATCAGGAGAGTGCAACGTGACTGCAAGTCCCGATCAGTCCTCCGCAACCGGGCATAAGGAAGATCATCCGGGCGTACGCGAATTCGTGCGCTTCGTCCCGCTGGAGCGAGGGCTCCACGCGACGATGGTCGTCGCGTTCCTGTGCCTGGCGGCAACGGGGATGTCGCTCAAGTTTTCCTACACTCCGTGGGCGCGCGTGCTATCGCGGTTTTTGGGAGGATTCCAGACCGCTGGTTACATCCACCGATTTGCAGCGGTAGTAATGTTCTGCGTTTTTGTGACCCACCTGGTGTCGCTGAGGAATCTGAAGAAGCGTGAGTACGGCTCCTGGCGCGCTCTCATCCTCGGGCCGAACTCTATGGTGCCGACGTTAAAGGATGGCCGGGAATTCATCCTGACGATGAAGTGGTTTCTCGGAAAAGGTCCGCGCCCGCAATACGGGCGGTGGACTTATTGGGAGAAATTCGACTATTTCGCGGTGTTCTGGGGAATTTTCATCATTGGCTCGACGGGGCTTACGCTGTGGTTTCCAATCCTGTTCACCCGGATTTTGCCAGGATGGTCAATCAATCTGGCAACCATCATTCACAGCGACGAAGCTCTGCTGGCCACTGGGTTTATCTTTACGGTGCATTTTTTCAATACCCATTTGAGACCGGAAAAGTTCCCCATGGATGTTGTTGTGTTCACCGGCCAGATGCCGCTGGCTGAGTTGAAGCGCGACAAACCCATGGAATATGAATCGCTGCTGCGTAAAGGGGAACTCAAGAGCCATTTGGCTGATCCTCATCCGGCCGTTGTGGTGAAGGCGATCCGGGCGTTTGCCTGGGTTGCGCTGAGCATCGGCTTCTGCATCGTGCTCGGGATTATTTACGCGATGATCTTTGCGTACCGGTAGAACGACTTCAGGGATAATGACCAAAAAGGCGCTGGTCAGGTACACTGATTCCGCGCAAGAATACACGGCGTGGCCGGGGTTGTGATGGGTTTTGATTGGGCTTCCGGCAGTGGCTGCAAGAAGTTGCCGAGGGTGCTCGACGCGGCTGATCCGGAGCGGGATCGGCAGGACATGATCATACGATTCCGACCACATAATTAGGAGAGCAAATGACTGAAACGGGACTGCCCGCCGCGCCGGACTCACTCCCTGAACATTTTTCGTTGAGAAGTCTTCTCCGTAACTACATCAGCCTGACCGGAGTTGCGTTGGCGGCGATCTCGCTGGCCAACATTATCGTTCTTTTCGTTATCGACATTACCTCGGCGAAGCCCAGCCCATACACCGGAATTCTCGCGTATATGGTGCTTCCCGGCTTTTTGGTGGCGGGGCTTGCCCTGACTGCCTTCGGTGTGTATCGCGAGCGCCGCCGCCGTCTCCAGGCAGTCCCTGGAACTCCTTTGCTGCCCCGCATCGACCTGAACCAGCGCGGAGACCGAAGCCGGCTTGTCGGCTTCCTGAGCTTCGTTTTTGTATTCATCCTGCTGAGTGCGGTTGGCAGCTATCGCGCGTATGAGTTTACCGACTCGACCACCTTCTGCGGCGAGCTCTGCCATACGGTGATGCACCCCGAAGCGGTGGCTCACGACCACTCGGCGCATGCCCGCGTTAGTTGCGTGGAGTGCCACGTCGGCTCCGGCGCGAGCTGGTATGTGAAGTCGAAGATGTCCGGATTGCGCCAGGTTATCAAGACCGTCACGAACACCTACCCGCGTCCGATCGAGACTCCGGTCGCGAACCTGCGCCCGGCCTCACAAACCTGCGAGCAGTGCCACTGGCCGCGCCGCTTCTGGGGCGCTCAGCTCAAGGTCTTCAACCACTTTGCTTCTGACGAAACGAACACGCCCCGCCAGATCCGGTTGCTGATCAAAACCGGGGGCGGCGATCCGAGCCTTGGCAGCGAAGCGGCGGGCATTCACTGGCACATGAACATTGCCAACAAGATTGAATACAGGAGCGACCCCACACGGCAGAATATCTCGTGGGTTCGCAGGACCGATCGCGATGGCAATGTCACCGAGTACACGGCGGCCGGTAGCGCAGCGGGGGCGATAAGCAAGCTTGAACAGCGCCGCATGGACTGCATCGACTGCCACAACCGCCCCACCCACGTCTACACTTCGCCGGATCGCGCCGTGGATCAGGCGATGGCCGCCAACCGCATCAGTACCGCGCTGCCCTTTGCCAAACAACAGGGGGTGCAGATTCTGACCGTGGCGTATAAGACCACCGGGGAGGCGCAGGCTGCCATCGCCAAGCAGATTCCCGCCTACTACCAGGAGAAGTATCCGCAGGTGGCGAGCGCACACGCGGGAGACGTGCAGAACATGGTGACGGAGCTGCAGCGCATCTTCCGCGAGAACATCTTCCCGGAGATGAAGGTGGATTGGCGTACGCATCCGGATAACGTGGGTCACTACTACTTCAACGGCTGCTTCCGCTGCCATGACGGCAGCCACACGAGCAAGGACGGCAAGGTCATCTCGAAGGAGTGCAACTCCTGCCACACCGTGCTGAGCGAGGAAGAGGGCGTGCTGCCGGCAAACGTGAGAAACACGGCAATGAGCTTCCAGCACCCAATCGAGCTGGGCGACCTGACGGCGGTGAACTGCTCCGACTGCCACAACGGGGGAGTGGCACCGTAAACGGCAATGAGCGCGCGGCCCCGGTGGAGAAATCGCCGGGGCCGTTGCTATTGGAGTTGTGAGTTAGGTGGGGATATGCGACAGGGAAGACAAAAACAACTGCAAGGTTCCACTCAAGCCAACAACGGGCTTGAATGGGCCGCCCGCGGCAATCATCGCGCAGGGTGTATCCTGATAGTGACGCGAATCACAACAGGTCTGTGACATATGTCATGGCTCCTTGGTTATCCTACGCCGTATCTTAAAGTTGCGGTCTAAGTTTGGATCGTTTCTTAGGAGATCAAATGAGTGCGAGTTCTGGTACCGGCGCCGGCCAACATCTGCCGCGCCTCGTTTTTTGGGAAGTGACCAAAGGCTGTAATCTGCGCTGCGTGCATTGCCGCGCCACTGCCACCGAGCTTGCCTCGCCCTCCGACCTGCCCACCGCTCAAGCGCTGAACATCATCGACCAGATTGCCGCATTTGCGAACCCGATCCTGGTGCTCTCGGGCGGCGAGCCGCTTTATCGGCCGGACATCTTCCAACTGGCGAGGTACGCCACGGACAAAGGGCTGCGGGTTGCGCTGGCCACCAACGGCACGCTGGTGACCAAGGAAGTGGCGCAGAAAATTGTGGACTCGGGAGTGAAGCGCGTCTCGATTTCGCTGGACGGGGCCAATGCCGAGACCCACGACAGCTTTCGCGGAATTCCGGGAGCGTTCGATGCGGCGGTGTATGGCTTCAAGAATCTGAAAGAGCTTGGCATGCCGGTGCAGATCAACATGACAATCGCCAAGCACAATGCCGCCGAGCTGCCCGCCGTGCTGGAGATGGTACGCGGGCTTGGCGCCGACGCTTTGCACACGTTCTTGCTGGTTCCGGTCGGCTGCGGCGTCGATATCGCCGAGTCGCAGATGGTGGCCCCGGAGGAGTACGAGCGCATCCTCAACTGGTTCTATGACCAGGCTGCCACGGGCGACATTGAACTGAAGGCAACCTGCGCACCGCACTACTTCCGGGTGGTGCGCGAGCGCCGCGCCGAAGAGAGCAGGGCCGCGCGGCTGGGAGCGGCGCCCGCTGCGGCGGAAGCCGGGCCGGCGATTGGCGCGACCGAGATGACGATGCCGGGTTCGACCGGCATGGCCTTCAAGACCAACTTTGAGAAGTTTGGCAAGAGCGGACTCCGGCACGACGGAATGCCCCACCCGCACGGGCATCCGGGCGGAGATCCGAACGCGATGAACGCGATGACCAAGGGCTGTCTGGCCGGAACCGGCGTCTGCTTTCTCTCTTTTGACGGCGAGGTTTTCCCTTGCGGATACCTGCCTGCGATTGCCGGCGACGTGAAGAAGCAGCCGTTCTCCGAGATATGGAACAACTCGAAGGTCTTTGCCGACCTGCGCGATACGAGCAAGCTGGAAGGCAAGTGCGGCTGCTGCGAGTTCCGCAACGTCTGCATGGGCTGCCGCGCCCGCGCCTACGCGGTGGACGGCAACTACATGGCCTCGGAGCCCTTCTGCGTTTATCAGCCGAAGGCGATGGCCGAGAAGGAATAAGTTCAGGAAATTCCGGTAAAACGAAGGGCGCGGAGATGATCCGCGCCCTTCGTTTGCGCATCAGCCGAAGTACGGCTGCGGCTTCGTCTACGGTGATGGAATGCTGATATCAACCGGAGTTACCTTGCCGAGAGACGCAAGTTGTTTTTCAAAGTCCGCGGCGTTGCCGATGACGAGCACTCGGAAATCTTCCTTGTGTACGTATTTGTTGGCCACGCGCATCACGTCGGCTACGGTGACCTTCTCTACGCCGGCGCGATATTGTTCGAGGAAATCTTTCGGGTAGCCGTAGAACTCGTAGGTCACCTGCTCACGCTGCACTTTGGCGGGAGTATCGAAGTTGAAGATGAAAGAGTTCAGGATCTGGTCCTTGGCGCGCTTCATTTCCAGCTCGGTCGGAGGATCTTTCTTCAGCAGGTCCACCTGCTCCCAGAGTCCCTTGATCGCGTCGATGGTGGTCTCCGTTTTGGTTGCGATCTCCAGGACGGTGAGACCCGGATGATCCCAGCTACTTCCCACGCCGCCGCCGACCTCGTATGCCAGTCCTGCCTTGGTTCGCAGGTTGCTGAAGAGGCGCGAGGAAAATCCTCCTCCGAAGATTTCGTTCATGACCTGCAAGGCGAAGTAGTCCGGGTTCCGGCGCTCGATTCCCATGGCAATCATGCGAATCTCGCTCTGGTTCACATCGCTTTTGTCGACGAGATAGATTCCCGGCTTTTCGGGAGCAATGGTGACTTTCGGCTCTTCGACCTTTGCACCGCTGGGCCAATCGCCGAAGGCCTTGCGCAGCGTTGCCTCCACCTCGCTGGAATCGAAGTCGCCCACCAATCCGAAGATGATGTTGTTTGGAGTGGCGTGCTGCTGGTGCCAACGCAGCAGGTCTTCGCGGGTCACGGCGGCAACCGTTGCATACTCATCAACCCGCGCGTAGGCGCTGCTTTTGCCATAGCCGAGAATGTCGGTCTGCATCTGGGCGATGTCTTCGGACTCGTCATTGCGGCGCGAGATGCTGCTGTTCATCTGCTTCTTGGCCAGCGCCAGTTTGTCTTCACGGAATGCGGGATGGCGCAGCAACTCGACGAAAATTCCTAACACGTCGGGGAAGTCGGCCTTGAGGCAATGGAAGCTGATGCTGGTATCGGCATCGTCACCGCCGGTTTCCACCTTGGCGGCGCGCGCTTCCAGAAAGTCATCCAACTGATCGCCGGAGAGCTTTTCGGTGCCACCGGTGCGCCAGGTTTCGCCATACAACTCAACTAGCCCAGCCTTCTCCGCCGGTTCGGAGTCCGCCCCGCCGCGAATTTTCGCCGCACCGGAGATCAACGGCAATTCGTGATTCTCGGTCAGGAAGACGACCATTCCGTTGGCCAGCAGCACGCGCCTGGGCTGCTGCGGCTTGAAGGGAGGTAGCGCGGGGATCGCAATCTGCTTCCAGTTGGTTGCAACGCCGGAAGGAGCGGTCTTTGGCGCGCCCTGCTGCTTTGCGACATCTTGTGCTTGCGCGGAAGGTGGCAGCATAGTCAGCAATAGGGCGGCACTCATCGCCGCCATCATGATCTTCGTCTTCATTGCTGTGCTCCTTTTGCCGGGCGGCTGGTTTCCAGAATTCCAACCGTGCGATTGGTCTCGGTGAAAATCTCATTGGCCACGCGCTTCACGTCGTCGTTGGTCACGGCGTCAATTTTATCGATGCGGCGGAAGAGTTCGCGCCAGTCGCCGTATTTCAGCTGGTTCTCGGCCAGGTTGATGGCTAATCCCTGGTTGTTGGCCAAACTGCTCAACAGTGCCGCCTTGGAGCGCGTCTTTACCATCTTCAATTCGTCGGCGCTGACGCCCTCCCGCTTCAGCGCGTCAATGGCTTCGTGGATCGCACTGCCCATCTCGGCTGCGCTGTGTCCCTGGGAGGGCACGGCATAAAACGCGTAGAGGTTGCGGTATTTGTCTCCGGGAAGGCCGCTGAAGCCTGCCGCGGCCACGGCAATCCTCTTATCGCGCACCAGCGAGCGGTAAAGCCGCGAGGTACGGCCTTCGCTCATGACACTGCTGATCACCGAGTACACAACGTCGTCTTTGTCGCGATAGTTCGGCTTCTGGTAGCCCTCGAGATAGAAGGGCTGCGAGGGATCGTGCAGAACGACGGTGCGCTCGGAACTCTGCTTCGTCTGCGCGGTGACATACTCTTCCGGCTTGGGCCGGGAGGGGATCCGTCCGAAGTATTTTTCCACCAGGGCGAAGGTCTTCGCCGAATCCAGATCGCCGACCACGGCCACCACCATGTTGCTGGGGACGTAGTGAGTTTTGAAGAAGTTTGCGGCGTCGGTTGCGGAGAAGTGTTTGAGATCGCTGGTGTAGCCGATGCCGGGACGGTGATATGGGCTGCCGTCAAAGGCAACCGATTGAAACTGCTCCACCAGCCGTCCCGTCGGCGATGAATCGGTGCGCATGCGCCGCTCCTCCATTACCACATCGCGCTCCTTGTAGAATTCGCGCATCACCGGATGCAGAAAGCGCTCCGACTCCAGGTAGGCCCAGAGCTCCACGCGGTTGGAGGGAAGCGAATAGAAGTACTGGGTGTTGTCCAGCCCGGTGGAGGCGTTGAGGCCTACGCCGCCGTTGCGCTCAACGATCTCGCCGAACTCGTTTTTCACTACGTACTGATCGGCTTGCTCGCGAGCCTTTTCCCATGCGGTCTTCAACTCCGCAATCTTCTTTTCATCGCGATTGACGACACGATTATTTTCGTGGTCATAGGCGGCGTAGGCCTCTTCCACCTTGGCCAGGGCCGCTTTTTCCGCGGTGAAGTTGGTGGTGCCGATGTTATTGGTTCCCTTGAAGGCCATGTGCTCCATCATGTGGGCCAGGCCGGTCTTGCCCTCGGGATCCTGCGCATCTCCGGCATCCACTATGGTGAAGAAGGAGAAGACAGGCGCTTCCGGGCGGCTCAAAAAGAGAACGGTAAGTCCGTTGGAGAGGGTCTTGACCTGGACTCGCTTTTCAAACGACGCCAGATCCTGCGCCAGCAGCGTTTGCAGGGCGCAGAAAAGCACAAGTAGAGGAAGATAGACTTTCAGCCGTCTCATTACGCCTCCGCGGAAGCCTCGAAAGGCTGCCGAAGTACCGAGTTTACAGAAGTGCGAATGGGACTGTCGAACCAGGCGGGGGGAGCGGCGGCAACGAATACATCCTTGCGCCGCAGCATGTGACGGTCTATAACGAGGTGACTATTCTCCGCGAGGAGAGTGTTGTCAGCATCTGGGGCCGCGTGATGTATTGGCTCGGCGAACCGGAAGAGCTACAGAAGCTGAGATAGGAGGCGGCCATGTGGAAGTTTGGAATCATCACCATCGTGCTTGCAGCGTGCTCCATCGGATGTCAGAGCGAAGCCGAGCGCCAACATCATCTCTTCGCCCTTGAAAAATGCAAGGCACAGACCTTCAAGGTGGACCCGATCTCCTTCCCGTATTATCCGGCAGAGAGCGGTAAGCTCACTCGGTCAGAAGCGCAGGCGAGCCATGACTATCGTGCGATCAACTGCATGGCCGTGGAGGAAAAAACTACCGAAGATTTTCAGCGGCAGAAGCATGATGACTACGGCGTCGTGCGGGATGAAGATCTGCGAGCGGCTCTCAGTGCAAGGCCATGAAAGAGCTCGTGGAGTTAGATCAGAACATACTTCAGATCAGGGCGCAAAACTTCATCGGAAGATATTCCTTCTCATCAAACTTCCAATATCTAGTCGGATGGAAAACGCAGGGCAGTCCAGTTCTATTCTTAGAAAACGAATATTTGCTGTGGGAAAAACAACTTACCAAGGTGATTGAGGCAAAAGTATCGGATATGGGCTACGTGGCCCTTTCCGAATGGACTGACCCTGCTGGTTATAAGGGCTGTTTTTGGGTCTTTGTGCGCGATGGTAGAACGCTTCTGAAAGCTGAAATGGGAGCACTCCCGATGTCCGTTGCTATCGACCCGCAAGGGACCCTGGCATGTTGCTGGGCATCCTACCGAAAGTTGATTGGCAAGACCCACGTCACGGATGCAGAAGCCTTTGTCTTCTCACTTACCTCGCCCTCGCTACTTTTCAGTGCCCATCTTCCTGAGTGCGAGGTTGAGGCAGTTGCGCGCAGCGGGAAAGAAATAGTGATCGTGACAAAGTCAGGCGCTCATAGATTTAGTGAAGACGGAACGCCTTCCGTGAAGCGCTAGCTGAACTTCTCCCTGCCTTTAACTGAAGCTGATTACAGCCTCCGCGCATCTTCCACGCGCGGGCGGTCCTGCCTGCAATCAAAGCGAAATTACAGGGAGTTGCCTGACTCGAAAACTAAACTATCGCAAAGTCTCCGAAGTGCTCACGACATTCAGCGGCTCTGCTTTAACTTGTAGGCGTGACCCCAAGCGACCGACAGAACTGGATTGAAAAGCGGCACCCGCTGCCCGTCGAACCAGTCGGCTAAAACGGGCGTATCCGCGCGGGTGAATTGAAGGGAAGCTGGATTCAGTAGAGCGCGGGGTCGCCCTCGGGACGAGTCTTCCAGCGCCGATGCACCCAGAGCCACTGATCGGGATGGGCGCGAACGGCTCGCTCGATGGCGGCGGTGTAGTTCTGGGTGTTGGCAAGGGCGTCGGCGTCATCGTCTTCGGTGCAGACGAGGGGAATTGCCGGCTCGAAGCGAATGCGGTACTTGCCCAGAGCCCGGTCCCAGATGGTGAAGGCCGGAAGCACGGCTGCGCCGGTGCGCATGGCAACCCGCGCGATTCCGACGGCGGTGCAGGCAGGCAGGCCAAAGTAGTTTACGAAGACACCCTGCGGCGGAGTCATGTTGGTGTCCATCAGGGCACCTACGGTCTCGCCCCGCTTCATGGCCGCAAAGAGGCCGCGAGCGTACTCATCCTTGTCAAAGGTCTTATTGCCGTGGAGGGTGCGGAGTTTGCGAATCCAGCGGTCAAGGAGGGGATTATCGAGATCGCGGACAACGACGTTGAGCCAGTGGCCGTGCATCGAGTGCACGAACCCTCCGATCTCCCAACCGCCTAGATGGGCCGTCATGAAGAGCACGCCCTTGCCCCGGTCGCGCGCGGCAAGATAGTTCTCCAGGCCGTCATAAACGGCGATGCGCTCGACGTTTTCCAGGGTGTAGTCAGGGAACTTCGGAAGCTCGGCGAGCAGACGCCCGAGGGAGAGATAGACTCCCTTCAGAATGCGTTTGCGCTCGGCGAGAGGCTTTTCCGGGAAGGCCAGCTCAAGGTTGCGCATGCCGACGCGGCGCAGGCGTGGATGTCCCCAATAGACAAGGATGGCGACAACATGGCCAACGCCGCGGGCCGCCGGACGCGGCAGCCAGCGCAGCGTCTGAGCGACGAGCCAGACGGAAAGAAACTCTAACCAATAACGCATGAGCGAAGCTTGACCGTATCAAATCGCCGGTTACGAGGTCAATCTATTGGACGTGAGTTGCTGGAAGAGGATTACGGCATCAGGGTCAGGGTCAACTGCCCCACATTCGCCAAAAAATGGCGGATGAGGGCCACCTCGGGTTTTCTTTGGTTTAGTCCACTTGCTTTTTCAACTCGTAGAGAAGGTTCATGGCCTCGCGGGGGCTGAGGGAGTCGAGGTCGGCTTCGCGGAGGCGGTCAAGGACCGTATTGGAGACAGGGGTGAAAATAGTTAGCTGCACGGGGCCGGATTTCTCCGCCTTGGGTGAGAGCTGGGTGGTGGCGGCGTGCTCCGCGCTTTCATGCTGGTGCAGCACCTCGCGGGCGCGGGAGATGACTTCGGCGGGCAGGCCGGCGAGTTTGGCGACCTCGATGCCGTAGCTCTTGTCGGCGGCTCCGGGTTGGACCTTACGCAGAAAAATGATGCTGCCGCCGGCTTCCTTGACGCTGACGTGATAGTTCTTGACCGAGTCAAGCAACTCCTCGAGCTCGGTGAGTTCGTGGTAGTGGGTGGCGAAGAGCGTCTTGGCGCGGCTGTGCTGATGAATGAATTCGACGACGGCCCAGGCGATGGCGAGGCCGTCGTAGGTGGCGGTGCCGCGACCGATCTCGTCGAGGAGGATGAGCGAGCGCGAGGTTGCGGTGTTGAGGATGGCGGCGGTTTCGGTCATCTCAACCATGAAAGTGGAGCGGCCGCGGGCGAGATTGTCCGAGGCTCCGATGCGGGTGAAAATGCGATCGACGGTGGCAAGGCGGGCGCGGGTGGCGGGAACGAACGAGCCCATCTGCGCCATCAGCACGATGAGCGCGGTCTGGCGCAGGTAGGTGGATTTGCCGCCCATGTTGGGACCGGTGATGAGCAGAATTGACTGGCGTTCAGCGTCGAGAAATAGATCGTTGGGGACGAAGCGGTCCGAGGAGCCGGTGAGTTCGGGCTGCTCGATGACAGGATGACGGCCTTCGAGAATCTCCAGGGTTTGCGAGCTGTCCTCAAACTGCGGACGGCAGTAGTTGCGCAGCGCGGCAAGATGGGCGAAGGAGAGCAGGACATCGATTTCCGCGAGGGCGAGTGCGCTCTGCCGGATGCGCCGCGACTCGGCGGCGATGGCCTGGCGCAGCTCGGCGAAGAGGCGGCGCTCAATTTCGACGATCTTCTCCTCGGCGTCGAGGACCTTGGTTTCGTACTCCTTCAGCTCCGGAGTGGTGAAGCGCTCGGCGCCGACGAGGGTCTGCTTGCGCTGGTAGTCGGCGGGGGCATGCTGCAGGTTGGCGTTGCTGATCTCGATGTAAAAGCCGAAGACGTTGTTGAACTTGACTTTGAGCGAATTGATGCCGGTGCGCTCACGCTCGCGCTGTTCGATCTGGGCGATGTAGCGCTTGCTGTTGCGGCTGATGTCGCGGAGTTCGTCGAGCTGGGCATCGAGGCCGCTCTGGATGACGCCGCCGTCGTTGAGAGTGATGGGCGGCTCGGCGACAATGCTGCTCTCGATGCGCTGGCGCACGTCGGCGAGTTCGTCGAGCAGTTCGCGGAGAGCGGCAAAGCGCGCGGCCGGGAAGTGGGCCAGCGCGTGGCGCACGCCGGGAAGTTTGGCGAGCGATGCGGCGAGGGCGAGAATGTCCCGCGGATTCGCCGTTTCCAGGGTGATGCGGCTGAGCAGGCGCTCGATGTCAAGAATGCCATCGAGCGAGCGGCGCAGCTCCTCGCGATGAATGATGCCGGTAAGAGCTACGGCAACGGCGTCGAGGCGGTGATTGATTTCGGCAACGTCGATGGACGGGCGCAGCATCCAAGCGCGCAGCAGGCGCTTGCCCATCGGGGTGAGGGTGTGATCGAGGGCTCGAAAGAGGGTGACGGCGTCTCCAGTGCCGGCAAAGAGCGGCTCGATCAATTCGAGGTTGCGGACGGTGACAGCGTCAAGAATGAGGCAGTTCTGGCGCTCGTAATAGCCGATGCGGTCAACGTGATCGAGCGAGCCGCGCTGGGTCTGGCGGACGTAGTGCAGGATGGCTCCGGCGGCGCAGGCGGCGGCGTTGTGGTTGGCAAGGCCAAAGCCATCCAGCGAAAGCACGCCGAAATGATTTTCAACCAGCGGAATGGCGTAGTCGGGGGCGAATATCCAGTCGTCGAGCGGAGTCTCACTCCAGCGCGCGAAGGGAACCAGTTCGGTGGAGGCCATGCGCGGCGCGGCGGCCGAGAGAGGCGGGGCTGAGGCGGTGGCAAAGCTGGGTTGCGGCGCGGCGGATTGAAAGAGCGGCAGGGAGGCGGCGTAGAGCAGCTCGCGTGGACGCAAGGTCTGGAGCTCGTCGGCAACGCGGCGGTCAGCCTCCGGGCCGCTGAATTCGGTGGCGCGGAATTCACCGGTGGAGAGATCGAGGGCGGCGAAGCCGAGATTGGAAGCGAGGCTGGTGGTGTGGCGGGAGACGGCGCAGAGGAAATTGTTTTCCTCAGAGCCGAGCTGGGAGTCGGCGGCGGTTCCGGGGGTGACAACGCGGGTGACTTCGCGGCGAACGAGCTTCTTGGTGAGCCGGGGATCCTCGACCTGGTCACAGATGGCGACCTTGTATCCCTTGCGGATGAGTTTGGAGATGTATGCTTCTGCGGCGTGGTAGGGAACTCCGCACATGGGCAGGGCGACGCCATCGACCTTCTGGCGCGAGGTGAGGGTGATCTGAAGCTCGCGGGAGGCGGTGACGGCGTCTTCGAGGAAGAGCTCGTAGAAGTCGCCGACGCGGAAGAAGAGCAGCGCGGTGGGATGCTCTTTCTTGATTGCGGCGTGCTGCCGCATCAGCGGTGTTGAGGCTTCACTCATGGGGAAAATTGCGGCTCTCGAAAGGGGGAGTATAGCAGAGCCAGGCACGGCGGGAGGAGCGCTGAGGCTTCGGGCTATGGTCCAATTTCAGATTACAGTCGCTGTGCCCCGCCCGTGAAGCACGGTTCGCAAGAGGTTGCAGGCTTGAAGTACAATGCGTTCGCAAATTGAAGGGCGGAAGACGATGCGCGTCTTACTCATATCCGGTAACCGGGAGCTCTCCGGCACCATGCCTCCACTACCTCTGGGGTTGGCGTGCGTTGCCGCGGCCACTGCAAAGGCAGGGTTTGAGGTGTGTTTTCTGGATTTGCTCTCGATTGCCGACTGGAAATCCGCGATAAGAAGTGCGATCGCCAGGTCGGAGCCCGAGGTAATTGGTTTGTCGGTACGAAATATCGACGACCAGGCGATGGTGAATCCACGGTTTTTGCTTTCGCCACTAAGGGAAGTCATCGCTTTATGCAGAAGCAATTGCGACGCTCCGATTGTTCTCGGTGGCGCAGGCTTCAGCATCTTTCCTGAAAGCACGCTGGCGTACCTGGGGGCGGAGATGGGGGTCCAGGGCGAAGGCGAGACGGCATTTCCTAAGCTGCTCTCCTGGCTGGAAAACGGGCGGCAAGGCCCCGCCCCGGCCGGAGTTTATCTGGCTGAGCAACCGAATGCGTACGTGCCGCAGGCGCTTAGCCCAGACCTTGATGTTCTGCCCCTGCCTGCGCCTGAAGCATGGCTGCCTTCCGAGATCAGCCCCGAATGGCGAATACCTTTACAAACCAGGCGTGGCTGTCCGAATGATTGCGCCTTCTGCTCTACGGGAAAGATTGAGGGCAGGCAGTCGCGTCAGCGATCCGTGGCAGCCATCGTAGAGTGGTTGACCAGTTATCGCGAGCACGGTTTTCGCGAATTTTATGTTGTCGACAACACGTTCAATGTACCTCTCGCCTATGCCAAGGAGCTTTGCCGGGGAATCATCCAAGCGCGGCTTGACATCGACTGGTGGGCACAGATTTACCCGAAGTCAGCGGACAGGGAACTGGCGGATTTGATGGCTCGGGCGGGGTGTACGCAGGTGAATCTTGGTTTCGAGAGCGGAGCCGAGCCGGTGTTGCGTCTGCTCAATAAGAAATTTGAGCCAGCCGAAGTGGTGGAGATCTCGGGGATCTTCCGCGCGGCAGGCATCAAGCGAAACGGATTCCTGATGCTGGGCGCTCCGGGTGAAACCAGGCAGACGGTGGAAGAGAGCCTGGCGTTTGCGGAGTCGCTTCATCTGGACGCACTGAAGATCTCGACGGGAATCCGTATCTATCCGGATACGGCACTGGCTGCCCGCGCAGTTGCCGAAGGGATTATCGATCGAGATGACGATCTGCTGCTTCCGCGCTTTTATGTGACCACTGCTGTTCGAGACTGGCTGCCCGAGCGGATGGCTCGCTACAACGCTCCGTAGGCGGCTACCCACCACTCGCCCACCGGAGGCATAGTTTTGTGGCCCGCCGATTTACCGCCAATGTGAGCACTTTTGATCAGACTTCCAGGAATCGAGGGGATTACGATACTCCGCGTAACCGCGAACCGCAGTCTTTGGTTAAGCCATGGCGGACGTGGAACAGATGCTCGGCGTGCGCTCGCTTGAGCGGCGCTTTGAAGGCTGCCGGAGGCGTTATGAAGGTCCTCGTAGTTGATGACGATGATGATGTACGCAGTATCGTTGAAGAGGGGCTGGTTATGCAGGGTTTGGAGGTCAGAGCGGCCGCCAGCGTCAGAGAAGCCCTGCGGGAGATTGTCAGCCAGAATTTCGATGCCCTCCTCACGGATCTTCACATGCCGGGCGCGGGAGACGGATTCACCGTGATCACCGCCATGCGACACCTCCAGCCCAATGCGCTCACCATCTTATTGAGCGGCTATCCTGACGTGGAGCGAGCCATGGACTCGATTTCGGTTCAGGCGGATCATGTCTTTGGGAAGCCGGTCGGTATCAAGCAGATCGCGCAAGTGATATTCAGCGATGCGAAGCCCCGGCCCGCTATCTCGGCCAAGGAACCAGTGTCCAACATTTTGGAGCGCGAAAGCGCCGTAACGGTCGAAAACTGGCTCCGCCGGGTGGAAAACACAGCCGAGTTGGCGGCAATTCCACTCTCATCCCAGGATCGCAGCAGGTTTGTTCCCGAGATACTCAAGAACATCGTCACCCGTCTCCGCAAAACCCGCGAGATGGAAGCCCCTGCCATCCCCTCTCTCGACGCCGTCGCCCACGGAAGGATGCGCCATCGCCAGGGATACACCGCTCCGCTCATCGTGCAGGAGTCCCGCATGCTCCAGGTCAGCATCTTTGAAACCATCCAGCGCAACCTCGCCGGGGTCGATTTCAGCCTGGTGCTTCCCGACGTAATGCTCATCGCCGACGAAGTGGACTCGCAACTGACACAGTGCATCGACAGCTTCCTTAGGGCGGGGGCGGAAGAGTCCTGATCCAGCGCAGCGACCGGGGAATATATTCGGCGATCCCGAAGAGAAAAATTCGGCTTGCGCGGTCGTCATTTCTCAACAGCGCCCGGTATGTGCCATTCCGTGGTCCTTTCCAACTTGCAGGCGCAGAGAAGGAAATTCGTATTTGACTCTGGAGCCGGGGAGTGGTTTGCTATCGCAATGGAACTTCGCAAGGATCCAATCACTCGTTCCTGGGTTGTTACCGGGGATCAACCATCGGCGGGGCGGAATTTGCAGCAGGTTTGCCCGTTCTGCCCGGAGTCGCCACAACAGCCGCAGGTGATTTCCTCGATGGCATCGGTGAACTATGGACCATGGTCGGCGCGAGCGGTGGTACATCCACAGCCGCTGTATCACGTGGAGGGCGATCCGGGACGGCGTGGGGTTGGGCTCTACGACGTGATGCGTTCGGTGGGCGCGCATGAGGTTATCGTGGAAAACGCGCGCCATGACCGGCAGCTCTGGACCGCCTCAGACGCGGAGATTGAGCAGTATCTGCTGCTCTGCGCGCAGCGGCTGGAAGATCTGCAGCACGATCAACGCTTTAAGTACGTGAGCATCTTCAAGGATTTCGGATCGCTGAGCGGACAGGAGTTCGACCATCCGACCTCGCAGATTGTGGCCACGACCTATGTGCCGCGACGGGTTCTCTACGAACTACGGGCGGCGCGTGAGCACTATGCACAAAAAGAGCGCTGCGTTTTTTGCGATATTCTGACCCAGGAGTTGCACCAGAGGGAGCGGATTGTGGAGATTCGCGGCGACTACGTTGCGTGTTGTCCTTTCGCCTCACGGGCTCCGTTCGAGACGTGGATCATTCCGGTGACTCACGAAGCGCATTTTGAGCACACGGCGACCTCCCGGCCGGGCGCACTGCGTGAATGCGCCTCGCTGCTGCGCCGGATGCTGAACCGGATTCGCTCGTTTACCGACAGCTTCCATCTTGTGGTGCATACGGCGCCGAACACGCAGCACCAGTCACGGGCTCTGAATTACTGGCGCACCATCGACGAGGATTATCACTGGCATATCGAGATACTGCCAATCCTGCAGGAGCGCCAGAAATCGTATTCCTTCAAGGAGACGTACCGCTCAGCGGTGATGCCGGAGGACGCGGCGGCACGGCTGAGAGAGGCTCCGACGGAGCATAACCTGACTACAACCTGAGCTGCGGCGGGGCGAAGCAGAATTGGTGCAGGCGGGGCTTCCAGCAGGCTGGCGGGTGCGTGGTATACTCAGGCGTTACCGAGAGTTTGCGGTAGTGGTACGCCCGGCGAAAAGAGCAAAGCCGGAAGTAATAGTTTGCAGAAATCACACATTCTACGAGGTTGGCATGTCTGGCCACTCAAAATGGGCCACAATCAAGCACAAAAAAGGCGCGCTGGACGCGAAGCGCGGCAAAATCTTCACCCGCCTGATCAAGGAAATCACGATGGCTGCCAAGGCTGGCGGCGACGCGGAAAAGAATCCTAGATTACGCACTGCAGTGGCAGCGGCGAAGGCCGAAAACATGCCGCAGGACAATATCAAACGCGCGATTCAGCGCGGCACCGGCGAACTGCCGGGCGTGACGTACGACGAGATCACCTTTGAAGGCTATGGTCCTGGCGGCGCGGCGATCCTGGTGGAGACCTCGACCGACAACCGCAACCGCACCGTCAGCGACATTCGACACCTGTTCGGCAAGAACGGCGGCAACATGGGCGCAGCGGGTTCGGTGGCGCATATGTTCAGCAAGAAGGGTGACATCCTGGTGGAGAAAGCTGCCGCCAAGGAAGACGACCTGCTGAACATTGTGCTTGAAAATGGTGCCGATGATCTTCAGGACAGCGGCGATCAATGGGAGATTCTCTGCGAGCCGAGTGCCTTCGAGGGAGTTCTGGAGGCCGTGAAGGCCGCCGGCATCGCTCCGGAGAGCGCCGCGATCGCGATGATTCCGGCAAACTACGTCAAATTAGAGGGGCAGCAGGCGCGCACGATGTACCGGTTGATGGAGGCAATGGAAGACTACGACGACGTGCAGAACGTGTACACGAACGCCGACATCGACCAGAAAGATCTCGAAGAAGTTGCCGGCTGAAGGCGAATCGATTTGTTTGAAGGTTCGAAGCGGGGCCGCTCAGGCGGCCCTTTCTTTTCAGGCTTGGAAGTAGAGTCGCGGGACTGTTATTTTTAGTTGGAGATGTGCATCCCATGAAATTCTTTCGATTGGCAATTTTTTCGCTGTTGATTCTTGGCACCACGGCTTGCTTGGCGCAAGACGACGATGCGGCGGCGATCCGGCGCGAACACTGGACGGCAGGCGTGCTGGCCAGCTACGGCAATGGGCTCTTCGACCGTACCAACATTCACTTTGTGCGCGCCGGTGTGCGCGTGGGGCGGGTGATGACCGGTGAACTCGGTCCGGGCTGGGCGCGCGGGACATTTGAGTTGGATTCCGAGGTTATGCCGGCGGAGTTTGTTCTGTGGGGCGGCTACAAGAATGTGTATGCCCTGGGCGTGAATCCGCTTGTGATGAAGTGGAATTTTACCCGCGGCAGGAAGCTGATCCCGTATTTTCTGGCACAGGGCGGAATGCTGTGGAGCGCCGACCGGATTCCTCCGGGCGATACCTCGAAGATCAATTTCACCTCTGGGGCGGGAGTTGGCCTGAACTATTTTGTGAAGCCGAGGCGCTCGGTGAACTTTGATTTCCGGGCTACGCATCTTTCCAATGCATCACTGGGCGACCATAATCCGGGCGTCAACGCAAGCCTGCAGTGGTCCGTTGGGTACAACTGGTGGAAGCAGTAAACCGAGGGATGGGAGCATGGCGGCGCTGATTGAGTGCGTTCCAAATTTCTCCGAAGGGCGCGACAAGTCGCGGGTTGACGCCATCGTTAATGCGATGAAGCGCGACGGCGTCCATGTGCTGGATTGCGAGATGGACGGCGACCACAACCGCTCGGTGGTTACGCTGGTGGGCGAGCGGGAGCCGCTGCTGGCCGCGGCGCTGGCGGGGATCGGCAAGGCAACGGAGCTGATTGACCTGAACGTGCAGCGCGGAGCTCATCCACGGCTTGGCGCCACTGACGTGGTGCCGTTTATTCCCATTGAGGGCGCAACCCTGGAAGACTGCGTGCAGATGGCTCGAGAGTTGGGAGAGAAAGTTTGGCGGCGTTACCAGGTGCCGGTGTATTTCTATGAAGCCGCTGCCGCGCGACCAGAGCGGGTGAACCTAGAAAATATCAGGCGCGGACAGTTCGAGGTAATTCGCGAGGAGATTACGAGGCTGGAGTCGCGTCGCCCGGATGTTGGCGATCCGCGCTGTCATCCGACGGCGGGCGCGGTGGTGATTGGCGCGCGCAAGTTTCTGGTGGCCTACAACGTCTATCTCCAGACCAAGGACGTGGAGATTGCAAAGAAGATCGCCAAGGCGGTCCGTTTTTCGGGCGGCGGCTTCAGGGCGGTAAAGGGCATGGGCGTGGAGGTGCGCGGACAGGCGCAGGTTTCCATGAATCTGACCGACACAGACCTGACGCCGATTGCGAAGGTCTTTGAGTTTGTGAAGCGCGAGGCGGAGCGCTACGGCGTGTTGGTGCAATCGAGTGAAATTGTGGGGCTGGTGCCGAAGCGGGCGATTGAAAACGCGGCGGAATGGTTTCTGCAGGTGGAGAACTTTGATTCTTCGATGATATTGGAAAACCGGCTGGCGGCGGTGACTGGCGGCAAGAGCGCAGTCGGCGGCTTGCGCGCGGGCGTGGAGCCGTTCATCGAACAACTGGCGGCTCCGACGGTTGTGCCGGGCGGAGGCAGCGCTTCGGCGGCGGCGGGAGCGATGGCCGCAGGGTTGGCGGCGATGGTCGCCGGGATATCGCGCGGGAAAAGAGCTTACGCCGCGTTTGATGCGGAACTAAGCGCGGCGCTGACGAGGCTTGGAGTCCTGCGCGAGGCGCTCAAGGCGGCAATTGATGCAGATTCAGAGTCTTACCAGGCGCTGGTGACGGCCTACAAGGAGCAGAAGAGCACCACGCCAGAGCAGGTTCCGAAGGCGGCGGAGGCAGTGGCGGCGGCGTTGCGCGGAGCCACCAGCGTGCCGCTGGGCGTGGCTGAGTGCTCTGCCGAGGTAAGTGCGCTGATCGCGGCATTGCGCACGAAGACGAATCCGAAGGCGGCCAGCGATCTGATTGTGGCCGCAGGACTGGCGCGGGCAGCCACAGAAGGCGCACTGGCAAACGTGGAGATTAACCTGGAATCCTTTGAACCGGGGATGGAGACGGCCTTTGTTGCGGAAACCCGCGAGCTTGCGGCGAAACTGCGGAAATAGCAGGATTGAAAAACGTATTTGGAATCTGCGACATTTAACTAAGTGATGAATCCAAGCAGTCGGGGGTACAATCGTATGACTATGAAGACGATCTCAATTGCGCTCGTTCTGGCTTGTGCATTCTGCACGAGCGTCCTGGCGGCTCCGCTGGGTACAAATACTCGAACCGTGCTCCCTGCACAAATTCAGCAGATCATCTCAGTGGATTACCGCGCGCTACGCAATTCGTCGAGCGGCATCGCTCTGAAAAATCGCGTACTGCCGGAGAATCTGAAGGCGTTTGAGAGTTCACTCCGCGGCATGGGCGTGAATCCGGACGTGGATGTGGAACAGCTTACGTTTGTCGCCTATCGCACGCCAAAGGGAACGATGCGCAATTTCGGTGTTGCCAGCGGGCAATTCGAGCCCAAGAAGGTGGTGGCTCGCTTGAAGCTGAAGAAGCAGAAAAGCGAGAAGTATCGTGATTCCTATCTGTGGAACACGGGCAGCGCCTTTGAGATGACGTTTCTGGATGACAATACAATGTTGTTCGGCGAGTCAGCGTCGGTGAAGGACGGTCTGGATGTTCGCGATGGCGAGCAGTTGGGAGTTGCTTCAGCCCCGGAGATGATGCAGATGATCGTGGATGCCGAGTCCGGGCCGGTGTGGAGCGTACTGGATCAGCAGGGAACGCAGAACATGCTGCGCTCGGCTCTGGGGGAGGCTTCGGCGCTGGCGGATTACGACACGATCAAGAAGCGCTTGCTGGGATCGCGTTACAGCCTGGACCTACAGCATGGCGTGGACTTCGGCCTGAACGTGCAAACCTCGGACTCATTCACCGCCGGTACGCTCTCAGCCCTGATGAAGGCGGGCATACTGTACAAAAAGGCGACCGGAACCCCGGCTGAAAAGAGTGCGATGGATAGCATGGAAGTTGACTCTGACAGCGGCCGCCTGGTGGTGAAGTTCAAGGCCGACGACACCAAGTTTCAGGCACTGTTGCAGACGGACATGTTCAAGGCTGTTTCACACTGAGAAGGGCACGGGAGATTCAAAGCAGAGGCGGCCTGCCGGGCCGCCTCTGTCGTTGCGCCGATGGACAAGCCGCCGCTAAAGCTCCTCGAACAATCCCTTGCGCAGGGCGCGAATTCCGGCTTCAATGCGGCGGTAGCGCACCCAAGTTCCTTTCTTGTGCGCTTCGATCAAACCTGCGTTCTTCAGAATCTTCATATGGTGCGAAATTGTCGGCTGGGCGAGCTTGATTCGCTGCTCGATGTCAGAGGCGCTCCAGCCTTCGGCGGCACCGCTCTTGCGGGGTGTGCTGGGATGGAGCAAGCGAAGGATTTTGCGCCTAGTCGGATCGGCGACGGCGCGAAGCGCCAGGCTAAGCTTATCGGTTGCGGCCTTCATGATGGTTCACCAATCATAAAACATCAGGGAGCGAGGGCAAGCAGCAAAAATCCCGCAGTCCCCGTTGTAACGGCAGCCATAAGAAATTCGCTGGATTGACAAGTGTCGATCTAGCGTTTAAGGAAAGCGTTATAACCTGCGCTGACGAGGCGTGAGCGGATGGCCTCTGCCTCCTTGATGTCAGCGTATGGGCCCACCTGCACATGGAACAACTTGTCTCCGGGCTGCGCGATTATGACCGGATACTGTTGCTTCTGGAGCGCGTCGCTGAGCAACTTGGCGTCGTCCTGATTGCGCACGGCGGCAATCTGCACTAAATACCCGGCGCCGAGCGAGGTGCGTGCTTCGGCGGGCTGGGTTGAGGAGCTTAATGCCGGCTCCGACGGTGTAAGTTGCGGATGTTCGACCTTCTTCTGTTGCACCGTGTCGTAGAAGGTCAAGTCCGTGGGATTGGACCCCGAGGCTGCCTGCGGTGGACAGTTCTCGCCAGGAGCGCAATCCTGCGCTTTGGCTGGGGCCACCTGCGAGGCTCCGGGCTTGTTGGCGGAGGACGTAGAAGGAGTTGTGGGAGCGGTGGAAGGCACAGCCGCTGCCTCGGCGGCCTGTCGGGCGGAATTGCGCCCGAGCGAGTAACCGACGCCGAGCGAGATACCGCAAAGAATCACCAAACCGAAGAATAGCCCGAGCAACTTGCCAATGCCAAGCGTGATCTCGGTATCGATAGCTTTGGCAGCGGCCATTTGTTCCTGCTCCTGCATACTTGTACCCGGCAATTATGCCTCTGTTTTGGGCGCATTGTCGCCGGCTGGGGCAGTGTTTTTTTCCACAATCCCGGTTAGTCTGTGGATACCCGCGAGCAGGTCGATAGGCACCGGGAAGATGACCGTAGTGTTTTTCTCCACGCCAATTTCGGCCAGGGTTTGCAGGTAGCGAAGCTGAATGGAGGCAGGTTCGGTCTGCAGCAGGTGCGCGGCATCCACAAGGCGTTGCGCGGCGGAGTATTCACCCTCGGCGTGGATGATCTTGGAACGCTTCTCGCGCTCGGCTTCAGCCTGCTTGGCCATGGCTCGCATCATGCTCTCAGCCAGATCCACCTGCTTCACCTCAACGTTGGCCACCTTTACGCCCCATGGGGCGGTGTGCTGATCAAGGATGGACTGCAGACGGAGGTTGATCTTGTCGCGATGCGCCAGGAGTTCATCGAGTTCGACCTCGCCGAGGACGCTGCGCAGCGTGGTGAGCGCGAACTGCTGCGTCTGGTACTGATAGTTGGTGACTTCGACGACGGCCAGGCGCGGATCGATGACGCGGAGGAAAACCACGGCATTCACCTTCAGCGTTACGTTGTCGCGGGTGATGACATCCTGCGGCGGCACGTCAAAGGCAATCTGCCGGAGATCGACGCGCACCATGCGATCCAGGGGCGCAAAAACCAGGATCAGGCCGGGACCCTTGGGCTGATCGAGGAGGCGGCCAAGGCGGAATATAACGCCTCGTTCATACTCACTGAGAATCTTGATGGAGCTGAAGAGGTATAGGGCAATGATGACAATGATAATACCGGTGAAGGGGAACATGGTGCCTCCGCGCCTGTTTGCAGGTCAGGAGGATTCTATCGCAAAGCAGGGAGGTTTGAAGGTTTCAAAGTCTGAAGATTTCAGAAGTTGGCTGGAGGCGATGAAAATCCGCGCGGGATGCCGCGGCAATTGCCGGAAAGTTGGCGCTGGGTGTAAGCTAGCCTTGCTCAGCAGTGAGCGGGAGTAGTTCAGTGGTAGAACGCCAGCTTCCCAAGCTGGATGTCGCCGGTTCGATCCCGGTCTCCCGCTCCATTTGAGTCTCACGACCATCAGCCTTTTTATCCCTGTTAGTACAATGCGCGTATGGCGATAGGCGTAATCAGCGACACCCATGGTTTGCTCAGAACTCAAGCCGTGGAGGCATTGCGCGGCAGCGAACTGATTCTGCACGCGGGAGACCTTGGGGCGGTCGAGGTACTGCGGGAGTTGAAGCGCATTGCGCCCGTGGTGGCCGTGCGCGGCAACGTGGACCTTGCGGCATGGGCCAGGCGGCTGCAGACGCTGGAAATAGCCGAATGCGCGGGGAAGAGTTTCTGCATTCTGCACCGGATCGCCGAGCTGGATTTGAAGCCGAAGGCAGCGGGGATCGCTGCCGTAATCTTTGGACACACCCATCAGCCAGCGATTGAGTGGCGCGACGGTGTGCTGTTCTTCAATCCCGGCAGCGCCGGTCCTCGCCGATTTTCTCTGCCCGTAACAGTGGGAAGAATTGAAATCGTGGCTGGCGAACTGCGTCCGGAGATTATTGAAATTCTGTAGCCGGTGGAGCTGAGAGCTCCTGTATCGCTTCTGAAAATTCCGTAATCGAGAGCCGCGGCGCCGATCTACTGCGATCTGTGAGCCGAGCTTTGGCGCACGGGCGCGCCGAGTTTTTTCAGCCGCTCGCGCGCTTGTGTGGCTTCAATCGTGTGAGGATAGCGCTGGACGAGGGCGTTCAGCTCGCGTATGCCAGCTTCCCGATGGCCAAGTTCGATGAGCGAGTAACCCTTCTTGAGCTGGGCTGCCGCAGCCTTGTTGCCACCAGGGAACTGTTCGAGCACCTTATCGTAATCAGCCACGGCGGCCTCAAAGTTCCCGGAGCGGTATTCCACGTCGGCGATATAAAACTGAGCGTTTCCGGCCAAATCGGTAGTGGGGTAGTACTTGATGTAATCCTGAAACTGTGAGAGCGCCAGTTCATAGCGGGCAGCGTTATAGTCGCGCAGGGCGTTGTTGTAGAGAACGTCGGCGGGGGGAGCCTGTATGGCTGCGCCGGTGGGTGCGACCGCAGCTCCAGCAGGCGCGGCAGGCTGCGCCGGCTGCATGATGTTCTGCTGCTGGCTCTGGATGTCATCGAGTTGCTTGCTGGCCTTCACAAGACGCGCCTTGAGTTCGTCGACGGAATCGTTGAGCGTTTGGATCTGTCCGGAAACCTGGTCGATCTTGCTCTGGGAGTCGGTGCCCTGCTGCTGCAGGCTTTTCTGCATGGTCTGCACCGAATCGGCGAGCTTATTCACGTTGTCGGTACTCTGTTCAACAAGGCTCCGCATGACGCCCATGCGCTCGTCGAAGGACTGCTGCATGTGAGTGATGCGATCAGCCAGGTCCTGCACCTGGGTCTGGAGCTGAATGATTTCTTTGGAGACGGCAAAGGCTGGGGTCACCGGTGCCACTACTATCAGGGCCATGACACCGAGAGCGGTAAGTTTCCTAAAGTTCATTTTTATCTCCAGGCACCATCTCCGGGCGCCGTGGCGCCGGACTCTGTTCGCAATCGGCAAAAAGAGGCAACCGCCATACAAAATCAAATTTTATACGACCTGCTCACATTTTCTCTTAAGCCGATGCATTCGGCTAGAATGGATCGGCGGGGTGGCCTGAGCCGCCCCGCTGCCACTGGTTGCCATGCCGATTACTGGCCGTATACGAAGTGATCGCGACGATTCTGCTGCCAGCAGCTCTCGGTGCTCTCACTGCAGAATGGCCTTTCCTTGCCGTAGCTGATGACCTTGATCTGGCTGGTGGCGACGCCGGCCTTGACCAGAGCATCACGGGCGGCATTGGCGCGGTTATCGCCGAGTGCAAGGTTGTAGTCAGTGGAGCCGCGCTCGTCGCAGTGTCCCTCGATGGTGAACTTGATCGACGGGTGGGCTTTGAGGAATGCGGCATCGCCCTCGATAACCCCCTGATCTGTAGCACGCAGGTCGTAGCGATCATAGTCGAAGTAGATGTCCTTGACGGAGCGGACGAAAAGCGCTTCATCACTTGCCTCCGGCATGGCGACCTGTGCTGGAGGCGGAGGCTGAACCACAGTCAGGCGCGCGGTTGCGTCCGTGGAACCGCCGGGGCCCGTTGCGGTGAGGTGATAGGTGGTGGAAGTGGCTGGCGAAACCTTCTGCGAGCCGTTTGGCTGCACGCTCCCGATGCCGTCGATATTGACACTTGTGGCATCCTGCGAGGACCAGGAAAGAGTTGCCGAGCCGCCAAGATCGATGCTTTCAGGACTGATGCTCAGGGTCGTCTTCGGTTGCGGCGGCGGCGGCGCGGGCGGAGCAGCAGGAACCTGCTTCTTCTTGCAGCCGCCGACGACAACGATGGCGGCAAGGGCCAGCACTACAAAAGTCCACTTAATCTTGCTTTGATTCACTTGATCCTCCTAAGCGAGAGAACTCGCATTTGGGCGAGCAAAAAGCCCGCCGAACCGATTAGTAGAGTGAAAGCTCGAAAACCCGATACTGCTTGCGATACGGCCATCTTGCTTACCTGTTATTTCCAGCTCCAATTCGGCTGCGAATTAGAGCCACTAAAAGTCAATTGGGTTTGCTGGCTGCCATCGGCCAGCATGAACCAAATCTGTTCCTTGCCGCCGCGGGTGGACTGGTACACAATGTGGCGTCCATCCGGCGACCATGATGGAAAATCGTTACGACCGCCATCGTGAGTAAGCTGTACCCATTGGCGGCTGGCCACGTCCATGATGTAGATGTCGGAGGCTCCCGGTGCTCCGGGACCGTAGTGGCGGACCCAGGCAAAAGCGAGGAACTGTCCGTTAGGCGACCATGAGGGGGAGACCGCATAACCCTGGTCGGTGACTCGCTGCACGTTGCTTCCATCGGCGTCCATGATGTAGATCTGCGGCAAGCCGGAGCGTCCGCTGACCCAGGCAATCTGCGCGTTGGTCTTAGGATTCCATACCGGCGAGACATCGGGTCCATGATACGCCGTTAGACGCTTGAGGTTGTTTCCGTTCTGATCACAGACATAAATTTCAGGATCGCCGGAGCGCGACGAAGAGAAAGCGAGGTGAGTACCGTCCGAGCTCCAGGCAGGCGATACCGTGGTACCACCGAAGACGGGAAATTTGACCAACCGTCCTAGCTCAAGCGACCACATTGCGATGCTGGGGCCACCATGGAAGAAGGAAGCGAAGGCGATGCGTGAATTATCCGGCGAGACCCGAGGCTCCAGCGAGATGGAGCCGAGGTGGGTGATGGCGTGCTGCGCCGCGCCATCGTAGTCCATCGCCCAGACTTCCTTGTGGCCAGTGCGGCTGCTGACAAAGTAGAGTTTGGTCTCAGCGATTCCCGATATTCCGCCACCGAGCCGGAAGATGATCTCGTCGGCAAAACGATGCGCAATCAGGCGGGCATTGTCATCGGTCGCGTTTTCGCGGTATTGCTTTGCAAGCACTTGCGGGTTCTGCGCGCTCTTAACGTCAAAAAGCCAGCCCTGAACCTGGAGCACGCCAGCGTTGACGCCGAGGCTGCCAAAAGCTAGCATCGCGGCATTGGGAGGAGGTGAGGCCCATACGTCTAGCCGGACATCGGCAGGCCCACCAATCTCGTCGAGGGGATAGAAGCTCTTGGAGACCATCTCAAATATGCCAGCCTGAGACAGATCGTTGAACAGCACTGAATTGAAGGTTCTATCGAGCGGCGCAGATTGCTGATCAGCGCTCACGATTTTGAAGTCGGATACCGCCAGACGAATCTTTTCCCCGCCGACACCTGTTCCAGTGCGAATCCAATCCTGCGAAAGGGCGGGTAGCGCAAGCGCGAAAAAAAAGGCGGACAGGGCTGCGAAACGCTTCATTCATCTCTCCCCAGAAACTGCGGCGGCGTGCTCAGCGCCGGTAATCAAACCAGAACTCGACGGAAACATAACTGCCGGTGTAACCCTGTGGCAGTGGGCCAAAGGTGTCAATGCGCTGCAGGGCACGCACCGCAGAAAGGTCGAGCGACGGAATTCCCGATGACTGCTCGATACGTACATTGGATGGCGTTCCGGAGCGCGAGATGTCAAAAAGTATATAAACCCGCTTTGCTGAATCGACACTCGGATTCACTTCGCTCTGCCACGCCTGATGAACCTTTCTCGCCACTACGTCTGTGTACCATCCGAAGCGGCTGCCAAAAGTGCCTGACCCACCTTCGCCGAAGTTCAGTCCTCCCGTCGTGTTGCCATTCTGGAATGTAGTATAGGGTCCAGCCAGAGGGCCGCCTGAGCCGAATGGAACAGTATTATCAGATTTGGCCATTTCGCGCGGCTGCTCGTGGGTTGGGGTTGCTACCGTCGGCCTCTGCTTGACAAGATCGCGGCCTTGGGCGGTGGTTGCGGTCTTCTCCTTGGCTGGCTTCACCCTACTGTTCTTGTCGGGAATCGCGATCGCGTGATCGTCTTCCTTTGTCTTAGGTGCGGGGATCGAGTGCGACAATCCCTTACTCTCATTGGCCAGCACGTTTTCCGGCTTGGCGTGGGGATTGGGCGGCAGGGGAATTCCACTTACCAGGTGCGCGCTGATGGCTCCGCCAGCAGCACTGCCGCTGCCGTTATTGCCCCAATCTTCTCCGCCGCGAGAGAGCACGGCGGGAAGGAAGACAATGCAGGCCAGCAGCGCTGCATGCAGTGCGGTGGAGAAGGCGAAGGACGGAGCCATCACATCCTTGTGACCGTAGATGTCAGCGTCGAGCGGCATCGGCTTTCGTAGTTAGAGGCTGAGTGACAATGCTCACGTTGGTAATGCCGGTCTGCTTTACGGCGTCCATTACAGTGGCAAAGGCGCCGAATGGCACGTTTTCGTCGGCGCGTATAAAGACGCTCTGCCCCTGCGGGTCGCGAATTTTCTCATGCAGGCGGCTGGCGATATCGTTGATATTGATTGGATCGTTCCCGAGAAAGACACGCTGGTCCTTGTCGATGGTGATGACCAGTCGCTCCTCGGAGATTTCCTTCACGGTTTTCGTTTTAGGAACCTCCACCTCGATACCGGACTGAAGAATCGGCGCCGTGACCATGAACATCACCAGCAGCACGAGCACAACGTCTACAAACGGAGTGACGTTGATCTCCGAGAGCGAGGATTGGGTGCGTCCCTTGTTGTTTGTAAACGCCACCAAGGTCTCCTATCGCGCGTCGCCGTTGCGGTCAATGATGTTAAGCAACTCGAGGCTGAAGTCATCCATGCGTGCGGCAAATTCACGAATCTGCTGCAGGAAAAAATTGTAGGCAACCACTGCGGGAATGGCGGCGAAAAGGCCCGCGGCCGTGGTAATTAGAGCTTCGGAGATTCCGGGCGCAACCGCACGGAGCGTAGCGGAGCCGGCGTTGCCGAGTCCGTGGAAGGCGTCAATGATGCCCCAGACGGTGCCGAAGAGTCCGACGAAGGGTGCAATCGAGCCGGTGGTGGCAAGCCAGCTCAGGCGGCTCTCTAAACGCGTAAGTTCCTCGGAGGCGGCGATCTGAGTGGCGCGCTGCACGGAAAGTGTGCGGGGATTCGCGCCACAGCGCTTCAGCTCTTCGACCGCGCCCTCAAAGACGGCAACCAGCGGTGAGGGTTTGAACTGCTCGGCCACGGCAGCGATATCCTGCAGACGGTTGGCGCGGCGGAAGACGCGGACAAAGCGTCCGCTCTGCACGCTGGCGCGGCGAAACAGGCCGTACTTGGAGAGGATGATCGCCCAGGACAAAAGACTGGCGGCGAGCAGAATGAAGAGTACGATTTTGGCAACCAGGCCGGTGTTGGAGACCATCTCCAATACCTCGCCGCCCAGAGCGACAGCAAGCAAGTTTAGAATCGGCATCCTTCTCTCATTGGACCAAGCGCTGAAAGTGCATCACTGCTCCATCGAACTCCGCGGCGCGAAGCGAAGTCAATTTCATTATAGTCAGCACCGCAGGCCTTTGTGCGTGAGGTTGACACGGATGTTCAGTATATCCCGCAAGCCCGAATATAACTGGTTACATTGAGAGCACAATTGAGGACAAGGGACGACGGCGAGTATGCACAACGGTGTAAACTTCTTGAGCTCGGCATATCTCTGGACGTGCAATCATGATCAAGAGTCGATTCCTGTTGTTTATTCTGCTGTTTGCAAGCGTGGTGGCCGGCGCGCAGAACAGTTCTTTTGCGGCGGGCGCAAGAACGCTGCCAGCCAGCGCTGGGGACGAAGCCGCGGAACGCCCGCTGCAGGCCTTGCCATATACCCCAAGCCTCGATGTGCCGTCCATGGATCGAACGGCCGACCCCTGCGTAGATTTCTATCAGTACACCTGCGGCGGGTGGATGAAGAGCAATCCCATTCCACCCGATCAGGCGCGTTGGTCCGTTTATCACAAAGTCGCCAATGAAAATCTGCAATTCCTTTGGGGTATCCTCGACGGCCTTTCCAAAGCAACGCCAGGGCGCACTCCAGTGCAGCAGAAGATTGGCGATTACTTTACCTCCTGCATGGATACGGCGGCGATTGAAGAACGCGGCGTACGGCCGATCCAACCGGTCTTGAAGCAAATCGCCGAAATGAAGTCAAAGACCGAATTTGCCGGCTGGCTGGCCGCGCAGCATCTGGAGGGCGCACCGGCTGGATTGCTGTTTGGCTTTGGCTCCGATCAGGATTATGGCGATGCCACGCAGGTCATCGCCTTTGCCGTGGGCGGAGGTCTCAGTCTGCCCGACCGCGACTACTACCTGAAAACCGACGCCAAGTCAGTGGAGCAGCGGCAGAGGTACGTGGAGCACGTCGCGAAGATGCTGCTGCTGTCCGGTGAATCCGAGGCGCAGTCCGGGGCGGACGCGGCCACGGTGATGCGCATAGAGACCGCGCTGGCGAAGGCAACGCTTTCACGCGTGGACAAGCGCGACCCCTACAAGCTCTACCACAGAATGGCGCCTGCGGAGCTGCAGAGGCTCACGCCGGACTTTGACTGGTCCGCATTCCTCGGCGGCGTTGGCCTGGGCGGAGTGCAGACCGTGAACGTAACCGAACCGGAGTTTTTCAAGGCCGTGGAGGCAGAACTCCAGGTCGAGAGCCTGGAAAACTGGCGGGCTTATTTTCACTGGCACGTTGTAAGCGGAGCCTCGCGATTTCTCTCCAAACCTTTTGGTGATGAAAATTTCAATTTTTATCTCAAATACCTGCGCGGGGTTGACCAACAGAAGCCACGCTGGAAGCGCTGTGTTGGTGATGTGGATACCATGCTGGGCGAGGCGCTTGGACAGGAGTTCGTACGCCGTACCTTTGCGGAGAAGACCAAGCAGGACACAGTTCACATGACCGAGTTGATTGAGAAGGCGATGGCGCAGGAGATCAGCGCTCTTGATTGGATGAGCCCGGAGACGAAAAAACAGGCCCTGATCAAGTTGAACAGTATCCGAAACAAGGTGGGCTATCCCGACAAGTGGCGTGACTATAGCGCAGTTCATATCGCGGCCAACGATTTTTTCGGAAACTACCAGCGCGCGGCCTCGTTTGAGGTGCATCGCGATCTGAACAAAATCGGCAAACCGGTGGACAAGAACGAGTGGGGCATGACGCCGCCCACCGTCAATGCCTATTACAACCCGCAGATGAACGACATCAATTTCCCCGCTGGAGTTCTGCAGCCGCCACTTTACGATCCGAAGATGGATGCTGCCCCGAACTACGGCAATACCGGGTCCACCATCGGACACGAGCTGACCCACGGCTTTGACGACGAAGGCCGGCAGTTCGATGCCGCGGGAAACCTGAAGGACTGGTGGACTGCCGAAGACGCAAAGAAGTTCGAGGAGAAAGTTAACTGCGTACGCGACCAGTTTGGCGGCTATGTTGTGGTGGACGATATCAAGATCAACAGCAAGTTGACCAGCGGCGAGGACGTGGCCGACCTGGGCGGAACCCTGCTGGCTTACATCGCTTGGCGCGAAGCGACGAAGGACTTGAAGCTGCAACCTGTGGAAGGATTTACGCCCGAGCAGCGCTTCTTCATCGGCTTTGCCCAATGGGCCTGCGAAAACGCGCGGCCGGAAGAGCTGCGGGCCAATGCCATCACCGATCCGCACTCGCCGGGAAAATACCGCATCAACGGCATTGTGAGCGATTTGCCGGAATTCCAGCAGGCCTTTGGCTGCAAGAACGGGCAACCGATGGTGCACGCCAATGCCTGCAAGGTCTGGTGACGGCGGCAGATGTCCGAGTTTTTTGTTCGCGCGGGCCGTTACGATAAGGCGCGGGTAGCCCTGGCGTGTTATCCTCGCCGGGAAAACTCCAACGAACAGGTGCTCAGTGCTCAGGGAACTGCGGGTTGAAAACTACGCTGTCATCGACAATGTGGTGGTTGAGTTTGGAGCTGGGCTGAATCTGCTGACCGGCGAGACCGGGGCAGGGAAGTCCATTCTGATTGATGCCCTTGCGCTGCTGCTGGGCGAGAAGGCTTACAGCGACGTGGTGCGCCACGGTGCGGAAAAGGCCACGGTCGCCGCCGTGTACGAGAGCGACGACGCGGCCATCGTTCAGGTGCTGGAGGAAAACGGAATTGACAGCGCTGGCACGGAGCTTATTCTGCGCCGCGATATCGCGCTCAACGGCAAGGGCCGCGTTTTCGTCAACAACCAGCCTGCGACGGTGGCCGTGCTCAAGGCCCTGGCACCTCGGCTGGCCATCATTCACGCTCAGAATCAAGCCATCCTGATGTTTGACCCTCCCGAGCGTCTGGCGCTGCTGGACGCTGCGGCCAGTGTGAGTCTGAGCGGAGTTGCCGAGGCCTACGCCAGATGGAAAGAGGTTACGCGGCGGATTGCGGAACTGGAAAAGGGCGAGCAGGAGAAGCTCCGACTGGTTGATCTCTGGAAGTTTCAGTTGAAGGAAATTCGCGAGGCGAATCCCACCTCTGGAGAAGACCAGAAGCTCGAAGCCGAAAAGCGCGTGCTGGCAAACTCCGAGCGCGTGTATGGTGCGGCCCTTGGCGCATTCAACGTGCTCTATGAGGTAGAGGAGTCGGCGAGTGCTCGCCTGGGCGCTGCGGCCAAGCATCTGGAGGAGCTGTCACGCTTTGATGAGTCGTTCAAGGAGGCGCTCGGCCAGGTTGAGAGCGCTCGCATTACAGTGGAGGACGTTGCGACTACCCTGCGTGACTTTGCCGATGGCATGGACGCCTCGCCGGAACGCCTCGCCGAGGTGGAAGACCGTTTGGCCGTTCTCGATAAGCTGCGCCGCAAGTATGGCAAGAGCTTGGAGGACGTGTCGGTCTTCGCGCAGGAGATTGCGGGCAAGCTCAGTGACATTGAAAACAAGGACGAGGTGCTGACAGCGCTGCGCAAAGAGCTGGCTGTGGCCAGTGCCAATTATTTGGACGAGGCACGCTCTTTGAGTAAGCGCCGCTATGAGATTGCGCGAAAACTTGAGAAAACAGTCGAAGGCGAAATCAATGATCTGGCGATGAAGGCAAAGTTCAAAATCGAGGTCTCCGGCTCGGACGAGGAAGCCAACTGGACGGCTTCGGGCTTTGATCACGTGGTCTATCTGATCTCCACCAACCCAGGTGAACCGATGGGGCCGATCGAGCAGATCGCCTCCGGCGGCGAACTCTCGCGCGTAATGCTGGCCTTGAAGGCAAGCGTCGAGGCCGGAGGCTCGCATACCCGGCGCTCTGACGCACAGCGTTCGCTGGTATTCGATGAAATCGATGCGGGAATTGGTGGCCGTGCGGCTGACGCGGTAGGCAAGAAGCTGAAGGCGCTCTCCAAGAGCAAGCAGGTTCTCTGCGTTACCCACCTGCCGCAGATTGCGTCCTTTGCTGACCGCCATTACCTGATCGAGAAACACGAGAGCTCCGGGCGCAGCAAGACGACTGTTCGGCCGCTCAACGCCGATGAGCGCCGCAGCGAAATCGCGCGCATGCTGAGTGGAGCCAAGGTTACCGAGGCCAGTCTGAAGAATGCCGAGCAATTGCTGAAGGCCAACGCCTGAGTGGTTAATCCGCCACTATCCGGACCTCGTTTCACCTGCTAAAATGAAGGAGATCGGGGGCGTGGTTAATATCGCGAGCTGGAGCTCTATTTGCCTGCAGTTTTGGGCGGCCCGATGTCAGTTATCGCAGTTCTGTGGGTTACTGTAGTGCGGAAGGTGCGCAAAATCTTAAACTTAGGGATGTAAAGTGTGGTGTTTTGAGCACGTGTATCCGAACCAGCGACAGCGGAATCTAATAATCAAATGATTGCAACCGAAGCCAAAACTCTTCTTCTTCTGAAACCCCGCGGATTTTGTGCCGGCGTGGTGCGGGCGATTGACATTGTACGCATTGCCCTGGAGACCTTCGGCCCGCCGATTTACGTCCGCAAGGAAATCGTACATAACAAGTATGTCGTCGAAGATCTGAAGGGCAAGGGCGCCATCTTCGTGGATGATGTGGAAGAAGTGCCTAACGGCGAGCGCGTTATTTACAGCGCTCACGGCGTGGCTCCATCGGTGAGGGAAGCATCCAAGCTGCGATTGTTGCGCGTGATCGACGCAACCTGTCCCCTGGTAACCAAGGTCCACGTGGAGGCGATCCGCTTTGCTAAAGATGGCTACTCGCTGATCCTGATTGGACACTTGAATCACGATGAGATCGTTGGCACTCTGGGCGAGGCTCCTGAGGTCACTCAGGTGGTCAGTAACCCGGAGCAGGTTGCAGGCATCGTCGTGCCGGACCCGAATCGTGTCGCTTACCTTACCCAGACCACGCTTTCACTCGACGAGGCGAAAGAAACCATCGAAGCTCTCAAAGCCAAGTTTCCCAATATCCGCGGCCCTCATGCGCAGGATATCTGCTATGCCACGGAGAATCGCCAGGTGGCGGTAAAGAACGTAGCTGAACAAGCGGAGCTGGTTCTGGTGGTTGGGTCGCCGAACAGTTCGAACTCGAACCGGCTTGTCGAGGTAGCCGGAAATTTGGGGACAAAATCGTTTCTCATTGACACCTGTCGGGACATCGACGAGAAATGGCTGGAGGGCGTCAAGACCGTAGCTCTTACAGCGGGCGCTTCGGCCCCGGAGATTTTGGTTCAGGAAGTGATTGCCTTGCTTGGGCAAAGGGGATTCTCAAATGTGCGCGAGGTGGAAGTGATGCCGGAGAATGTGCGTTTCGCGCTGCCTCCGGAGATCGTGGCCGCCATTGGCGCCGCCCCCGAAGCATCAGGGATGGAGTAAGAATCCATGGAAGCAAGTTCAGGGCAATCGACTTCGATTCGCTTTGGAAAGATCTCAGGCTTGGGCGCTCGGCTTGCAAGTTCGATCCAGGCGGCGCAGAAGTTTCTCTTTGCCAGGCAACACGAAGACGGCTGGTGGTGCGGCGAACTAGAAGCCGACACAACGCTGGAATCCGATTACATCTTTCTGCACACCGTTCTCGGCACTCGCGACGAGCGCCGCTTTCAGCAGTGCGCGGAAGAAATCCTGCGCCATCAGAACGAGGATGGTGGCTGGCCGATATACGAGGGTGGCCCCTCCAACGTGACCGCCGCTGTGAAAGCTTATTTCGCTCTGAAGATATGCGGTTATCTGCCCAACGATCCACGCATGGCGCGGGCTCGCGAGCGCATTCTGGTCATGGGAGGCGTGCCCGCCTGCAATACTTTCAGCAAAATCTATCTCTGCGCCCTGGGACAATACGATTACGACGCGGTTCCGGCGATTCCCCCTGAGATTGTGCTCTTTCCTAACTGGTTCTGGTTCAATATCTACGAGATATCTTCGTGGTCGCGTGCGATTCTGATTCCGCTTTCCATCTGCTACGCGAAAAAGCCGTTCAAGAAGATTCCCGATGAGTGGAATATCGATGAACTGTTTCCTGTGGGCCGGCACGGCAGTTCACTGCGGCTCAGGTGGGACAAGAAGTTGATCTGCTGGCGGAATTTCTTCATGGTGCTTGACCGCCTCTGTCATGCCTTCGAGCGAGTGCATGTGCGCCCGCTGCGCTCGGTTGCATTGAAAGCGGCCGAAAAGTGGATGCTGGAACGCTTCGAGTTGAGCGATGGACTGGGAGCGATCTACCCCTCGATCCTGAACTCCATCATCGCCCTACGCTGCCTCGGCTACTCGCTCGACGATCCGCAGGTGATTCGCGCCCTGGACGAGTTCGAAAAGCTGGGCATCGAGGAAGGCGATGCCTTCCGCATGCAACCCTGCGTTTCACCCGTGTGGGATACGGCCTATGCCCTATTTGCGCTGGGCGAGAGCGGAGTGGATCCGGCGGAGCCGCGCATGGTAAAGGCCGCTGAGTGGATGCTGAAGAAGCAGAATCGCCGCAAGGGCGACTGGTCGGTAAAGGTTCCCAATGCCGAGCCTGGCGGTTGGTATTTCGAACACAATAACGAATTTTATCCCGACGTGGACGACACCGCGCAGGTGTTGCTGGCACTGAATCACATTGAAACCAAAGATTTGCGATTCCAGAGCGAGTCCGTGCAGCGTGGAATTCAGTGGGCGCTCGCCATGCAGTGCCGGAATGGCGGCTGGGCGTCATTCGATAAAGACAACGACCGCATGGTCTTCCAATACGTTCCCTTTGCCGATCACAACGCCATGCTCGATCCGGCGACGGTCGACATTACCGGTCGCGTGCTGGAGTGCCTGGCGGCGCACGGTTTTACGCTGAAGGACAAACCGGTCCTGCGCGCCATCGATTTCATCCGCAAGCAGCAGGAGTCGGATGGTTCGTGGTTCGGGCGTTGGGGTGTCAACTACGTTTACGGCACCATGTGTGTGCTGCGCGGGTTGGAAGCCATCGGCTTTGATAATCACGAAGCGATGGTGCAGCAAGCGACCGAGTGGCTGCGGATGATGCAGAATCCCGATGGCGGCTGGGGCGAGACCATTGGTTCCTATGATGACGTGAACCAGAAGGGTGTGGGTCTCAGCACGAGTTCGCAGACAGCCTGGGCGGTACTCGGGCTGATGGCGGGAGGGGATTATCGCTCCGAATCGCTTGCGCGCGGCGTCGCCTACTTGCTGGACCACCAACAGGCTGACGGCGGCTGGAGCGAGATACCCTACACAGGAACGGGATTTCCCCGTGTCTTTTATCTGAAATATCACTCCTATCCGTGGTATTTTCCGCTGATGGCGCTGGCAAAGTACTCTCGCAGCCAGGGAGTTTAGATCGCAAACGGCGGCGAGTCTCCGGCTGGGATCTTAAGCGCAGCCGGGACGGGCTGCGGTTTCTTTCTCGAGGAAACTGATTTTGAAAGCTTTTGTAACCGGAGCGACGGGGTTCGTAGGAAGTCACGTAGCGCGCCTGCTGGCCGAGCAGGGAGCCGATTTGCGTCTTCTGGTGCGGGCCGCGAGCCGGCGGGAAAATCTGGAGGAGCTGAACGCGGAACTCGTCACCGGCGACCTCAGTGATCCGGCATTGCTACGCAAGGGCATGGAAGGCTGCGAGGCGGTATTTCATCTGGCCGCCGACTATCGCCTCTGGATTCGCGATCCGCGACCGATGTATGCGGCCAACGTAGACGGCACCACGGCCGTGATCAAGGCGGCCCAAGCCGCGGGCGTTCGCCGGACGGTCTATTGCTCTTCGGTGGCCACGCTGGGATTTGGCTATGACCGCAAGCCGGTGAACGAAGAGACTCCTGTGGACGTGGCCGGTATGATCGGTCACTACAAGCGTTCCAAGTATCTGGCCGAGCGCAAGGCGGTGGAGTTGGCGGCCAGGGGTGCCGAGGTGGTGATCGTCAATCCCAGCACCCCAATTGGAGAGCAGGATATCAAGCCCACGCCGACGGGGCGCATCGTGCTGGACTTTCTGCTCGGAAATTTTCCCGCCTATATGGAAACCGGAATGAACCTGGTGGATGTTCATGACGTTGCGCGCGGACATCTTCTGGCCTTCGAGAAGGGACGTCGCGGCGAGCGCTACATCCTGGGCGGAGAAAACCTCACGCTGAAGCAAGTTCTCGATATCCTGGGTGAGTTGACCGGACTGCCGTCGCCCTCGATGAAGGTTCCTCACGCGGTGGCAATGGCCTTTGCTGCCTTCGACCAGACTTTCAACGGATACTTGAGAAACCGCGAGCCAAGAGCAACAATCGATGAGGTTCGCATGGGAAAAAAGTTCATGTGGGTGGATTCTGCCAAAGCCGAGCGTGAGCTGGGATATACGCACGGCCCAGCTCGCGAGGCACTGGCGCGCGCAGCCAGGTGGTTTGTCGAAAAGGGCTACGCGCCGGCCTTTGAGGCGGTATGTCCAACCGCATGAGTCAGAATTCAGTGGAGTTAGGATTCGTGGCAGCGATGGAGCGGGAGGTTTCCGGCCTGGTGCGGGGCTGGAGTTGCACCGAGGTTCGAATCGCGGATCAGTCGCGGAGAATCTATTGCAAGCAGCCTGTTGCTCTGATTTGTGCTGGCACCGGAGTTGGGCGTGCCTATGCTGCCGCGAAAGCCCTCATTGAGAATTATTCGCCAAGGGTGATAATTTCAATAGGATTTGCCGGCTCGTGTGAGGCTCAGTTACATCCCGGTTCGGTGGTAGTTCCGGCCGTATTGTTGGAGGCGTCCACGGGCGAGAGCTTCCACTGTGCTTTCGGAAGCGGGAGGCTGGTCACGCTGGATCGCGTGGCAAGCCGGGGTATGAAGCAGTGTGCATCCGCCCGCTTTGGCGGACTGGCCGTGGATATGGAAGCAGTGGGCGTTGCCGTTGCTGCTGCCGAGTCCAACCGAGAGTTTGCCGCGATCAAGGCGATCTCCGATGGCGCAGAGGATGATCTGGGCTTCCTCTCCAGTTTTGTGACACCGGAGGGCTTTGAGACCGGGCGTTTTATCGCGCATATCGCACTGCGGCCTGGGCTCTGGCCGAGCGTAGCGGCACTGAATCGAAACAGCAAACTGGCGGCCTCGGCTTTGCAAAGCGCGGTTGACGAATGCATTTGCGATTGGCGGAGTTTTGCGGAGAAGCGTTCCGATGCCGCCGCGCAAGTCTGATGAAAGTAGGGTTGTTGAGAAGAATGGCAGTCATTCCCAACACGGGGCTAGCGTCGCCGGCACCGGATTCGATTCCCGATCGGATGCTGGCCGCGGTCTATTACGGACAGAACGATATGCGGCTGGAGACGGTCGCCGTGCCCAGGATCGCCCGTGGCGAGCTGCTGGTGCGAATCCATACCTGTGGGATTTGCGGCACCGACCTCAAGAAGATTTCGACGGGATCGCACTCCGCTCCGCGCATCTTTGGCCATGAGATGGCAGGAGTGGTGGTGGCGCGTGGCGTCGGCGTCACCAGCTTTGCCGAGGGGGACCGCGTCATGGTCTTCCACCATATTCCATGCGGCAACTGCTATTACTGCGAGCGTAAAGTGTTCTCGCAATGTCTGACGTACAAGCGGGTGGGCACAACGGCTGGTTTTGGCGAGCCATCCGGCGGTGGCTTTGCCGAGTACGTCCGGGTGATGGACTGGATTGTTGAAAAGGGAGTAATTCGTATTCCGGATTCCGTCTCTTACGAACAGGCTTCACATATCGAACCGGTGAACACGGTATGGAAGGGAATTGAGACGCTAGCCGTTCAGAAGGGCGAAACGGTCCTGGTGATCGGGCTGGGGCCGATCGGATTAATGCTGGCCAAATTGGCCCAACGTGCAGGAGCAAACGTAATTACTTCCGATTTGTTCCCGCAGCGGCTTACAATTGGAGAACGCTACGGCTTGACCCAGTCGATTGACGCGTCGCAGTGTGACATTGTGCAGGCGGTTCGCGAGAGGACAGAGGGCCGGGGCGCTGATGCGGTGATACTGGCAGTAGGCGGTAGTTCGCTGATCCGGCCTGCAATTGATGCGGCGCGTTTCGGCGGTCGGATTCTGTTGTTTGCGCAGACGGTTCGTGGCGAGGTCGTCATCGATCCCGCCTCGGTTTGCGTAGATGAGAAGACGCTGCTTGGTTCCTACAGTTCATCCGTGGAGTTGAACGACGAAGTGACTCAGTTTGTTTTCAGTGCAGAAATGGATCTGGCACGGCTCTACAGCCACCGGTTCCCATTGGCTCAATCGCTGGAGGCTTTGAGGTTGGCCGCACATCCGCAGCCGGACACGATGAAAATCGCGATTCAGCCTTGCAGCGTCTGGGAAGGATAGCAGAGTGAACGGACAAATGACGGCAGCGGTCCTCTATGGCAAAGAGGACGTGAAGATTGAGCGCGTACCGATTCCAGAGTTGGAAAAGGGCGAGGTGCTCATTCGCGTTCAGGCTGCGTTGACCTGCGGCACCGATCTCAAGGTGTATCGCCGTGGATATCATGCCAAGATGATCGTTCCCCCGGCTTTGTTCGGCCATGAGTTTGCCGGAGTGATCGAGGAGATAGGTCCTGGAGTCAAGAACTTCAGGGTGGGGCAGCGCGTGGTCGCGCTCAACTCGGCTCCCTGCGGCCAGTGCTTTTACTGCAAGAAGCACCAGGAGAATCTCT
>JBEKOO010000018.1:0-99412 GCA_049521655.1 Candidatus Korobacteraceae bacterium | reverse complement strand
AACCATCAAATGCAACAACCGCAGCCTTGGAAAATAATGGATATTTCCCCTCAATCCAAAACTATCAATGACTGGTTGGCCCAGAGTAGCACAAGCACATCATCTGCAACCAGAATGATCTCACGGGAATATCTGTGCTTCCCGCCAACTCTGCCGCTGGAAGCGCCTTGCGCACAAAGAGCAACTGAAGATTGAAGCTCGGTTACCGCACTCTACAAAATAACGTGAGAAGCTACAAGCTATCTTGCCACTTCGGGATACCCTCACCTGGCCCGCTATCGATCAGTTTCTGGAGCCACGGCTTTTCCACAAAATGCAGGATCAGGCAGGTGATATTGTCATGCCCACCGGCTTGTTTTGCCGTGTCAATCAACTGTTGGCAGGCCTGCTTACACGACGACGCACTCTCGATGATTTCCAATATCCCGCTGTCGGAAACGTGCCGCGTGAGCCCATCGGTGGTCAGCAGCACTTTATCTCCGGGCTCTGCTACTAGATCGCTCAAATCGGGCTCAACGCTATCTTCAGATCCTAAAGCGCGAATAATGATGTTCTGTATCTCGGAGTGTTGAGCCTGCTCAGCCGTGATCAGCCCTCGCCGAACGTGTTCCATGACGAGCGAGTGATCGTTGGTGAGTTGCTGGATGACACCTTTACGCAGTAGATAGATGCGGCTGTCGCCGACATGGGCGATGGAATACATCGAGCCCTCGACCAGAAGCGCAGTTATGGTCGAGCCCATTCCACGTTGTTCGGGATTATGCGCGGCGGCAGAACGGATCTGCTGGTTGGCGATCTGAATTGCGTTCGCTAATGCGTTGGCGCGAGGAGAAACGCCGTCGAAGTGCGCGACGGCGGGCTGGAAATTCTTGTCATTGGCTAACCGGCGGCAATAGTCGAGAACGGCATCGACGCCCATCTTGCTGGCGACCTCGCCAGCGGCCTCGCCTCCCATTCCATCGCAAACCACATATATGCCGTAACGCCAGTCGTATCCAAAATTATCCTCGTTATTGGTGCGCACACATCCGAGGTCGCTTTGGCCGGCAACTTGGAGACTAAGACTCATTCATTCACCGGCAGCCCGTGGGCCTCAGCCCTCGATTCTGGCAGCCCATTCTCATTCTAGAACTTATAAGAAGCACCCACCAGCGGAATAACTTTGGCACGTAGTCCGGCATCATCTACCTTGAACAGAACATTGGCGCTTAGGAATATGTGCTTCGTCGGACTGTATTTGACACCTCCACCCAGATTATCCATCGCGTAATTCTGTGTGTAGGATCCGGTAACGCTACCCGCTGGATAAGGAACCGGCGACGTGACAGCCGCTGGGGCTAGTGTTAAACGAGGACCGTTAAATACATACTGCCCAAGGAATTCTCCAACCAGGGTAAAGTTGTGCGTTACCCGAAAATCCGCTCCTCCCGAATAGAGAAAGCTGCCTGGCAGATTCTGATTGTTATTGAGAACGGAACTGCCGTTCCATTGGTAAGCGAGATTCACATTCGGGGTGATCCTGCCGCGATGAGAGACCACGAAGTAAGGTTTAAACCCGTATGCCCCGGTTCCAAGGTAGTTGATCGCGTCGCCAGTGGGGAAACGGACTTCGCCACCCACCGCCACGCTGGTGTGCTCACCTTTGAATATATTTGCTTTCAGATTCAGAGCAAAGTCACCGACGCCGGTTGCAGTTCCAGGCATATAAGAGGCAGGCGGAACAGCCGAAAAGCTGGATAACACCACGCCTCCAGCACTGACCGAGTAAATGGTGAGGGCTGTTCGGGTACTCAAATTAACATGGGAGAACGGCAAAATGACCGTAACATCGACCTTGTTCGTCAGGCCGAAGCTGGCCGCAGTCGTGTATTGATTAATCCCAAGGGAAATATCGTTTATGCCTTTGAAGTAAGTAGATGTCCCGTCGCTGTTGGGTGTGTACTGCACCGTACTGAAGTTGTTCAACGCGGCTCCATCAATGGTGTCAAAGCCAAAATGCTGATAGGTGAACGACAGCATCAGCTTGTGCTTCCCGATGGTCTCGCCACGCTGGGTCAGAATGGTTCCCAAGCTGTCTTCAGATGCTGTAAAAACCCCCAACGATTTGTTCAGCGTGAGGCCGGAACCGGAGACGGCAGTAGCCAGAGGCAGTTGGCTTAGTTGAGAAGCTATCGTTGTAGGAAGGTTGCGCAATGATGAATTCCCTACGCCTGTCGCCCCGGTTGCGTCCGCGATTTCGCACGCCAAATTGGTGGGTACAATATTCGCCGAAGGGGCTCCTGGGCACAGCGCTTGCTGGGCGTGCAGAACCGGCCCAATACTGCAAATACTCACCAAAAGCAACACCGCTATGTGAATTCGTTTGAGCATCTCGTCCTTCCTTTGAGAATCTGGCAAACCGTGTTGATAACTCGTGAGTCTTAACCAACCTGACTACTGAAGCACCTGCAGCGGGATCACCGCTACCGTAGTTGCATTTCCTGCCGAATCTGTCCCGACCACGTGCACAACATAAATTCCCGGAGTGGTGCCGCCGTTTGCAAGCGGTACTCCACCGCTGAAGCTCGCGCCGCATCCGGAGAGCCCAAGAAGGGTCAGGAGAACGATCGCCAGCCCGAGCCAGATCATTACTTTCCGGCGGCGCGAAGTGCGGCTGTCGCCAGAGAACCCGAACAGAAGCAAGCCAAAGACAGGCAGGCCGAGGAGCGCGAGCACGGGACGGAAAGGCGTTGATGTTGAGGCCGTTGTTGTCCCGCCCGCGAGCGTAACGGTCACTGTCATGCTCTCAGACCCTGTCAAAGTAGTACCGGCAGGACTGATTGTGCATGTGGCGGTCGAACTCACAGCTGCGAGCGAGAGAGAATACACGCTGCAAGTTAGATTCGTTAGCGTGATCCCAGCCGGAGGAGCCACCGTCATCGTGACGGAGAAATTGGCGGGAGCGTACTGTGGCTCGTTCGCGCTCACCGCAATCGGCGCACTGGGAGCAGTGGATCCGGTGGCAGCCGCGCTATAGTCCAGATCCCCACTGTACAGCGGCGTGACCTGGTAGACGACAGACCCGCTCGCCGGAGTCGGCAACTGGCTGGCAGTCGTCGTATAAGTTGCTGTTGGAATTCCCTTCACCAGGCTCAGCGTTCCGGTTCCCAGTAAATTAGCCGCGATGGCCGATCCATTGTAGAAGCTGACGCTCCCGGTCGGAAGCGGGCAGGTTGCTGTAACGCAATAAGCAGCGATTGGCGAGGCAACCGTTGCGGTGATGGTGTAGGTGATCGCGCCGGTGGCTGCCGGGAGCGTGGGCATTACAGTCACAGTCGTGACCGTTGCCGTAGGCGCCAGGTTCACGGTAATGGGAACGGTGAAAGGTGCAGAGGTGTTGTAATCGCTCGTGTCGGTTGGCGTGAAGACAGCCTGCAACGTTATCGTGCCCGCGTTCAGCACTGCCCCCATTGCCGCCTGACCAGCGACCGATGTCTTTGCTGCGCCTCCTTCATACGCCCCCGTACCTAGCGTGTAGGCAATCGTTCCTGCCACCGTGCCCGGAGTTGAGCCAACCGTCCAGACAGGAGTAACGGCATCCAACTGGGTGGCGCTCAGGCCGGTGCCATAGGTGATGGCGGCAGGAGCTGGCCACATAACGATGACCGGTGTTGCCTTGGCCACGTTAATGGTCACAGTTAGAATCTCAGGAGAGTTGAAGTCGGTCGTGTCGGTCGGCGTGAAGGTTGCCGTAAGCGTTTGACCGCTGCCTGCCAGAAGTACCGTTCCCGCAGGCGGGGTGTAGACCCACGCACCCGCTACCGGAGCCGTTGTTCCGCCAACCGTCCAGGTAGGCGCAACGGCGTTCAACTGGGTGCTGCTGAGGGCAGTGCCGTAAGTGATGCCGACAGGAGTCGCCCAGCTGGCGCTAGTAAGTGTTGCCTTGGCCACATTAATGGTGACAGAGTCGGTGGCCGTGGTGTAGTCAGTGGTGTCGGTTGGCGCAAAGCTTACGGACAACGTTTGACCGTTGCCTGCCGGGAGGACTTGTCCCAGCGGCGGGGTATAGGTGAAGGTGCCGGCAACTGGGCCCGCAGTGCCACCGACGGTCCAGCTAGAGGTGGCATTCAGCTGTGTGCCACTCAGTGCCGTGCCGTAAGTGATCCCGGCAGGAGTCGCCCAGGTGATCGTTGGCGTCGCCTGGGCCACGTTGATTGTTACCGTCGTGTGGACAGCCACGTAGTCGGCGTCGTCGGTCGCCAGAAAGAGTACCTGCAGCACTTGCCCGTTGCCAGCGGCGAGCACTGTTCCTGCCGCCGGGGTATAGGTGAAGGTGCCCGCTACCGGGCCCGTAACCCCGCCGACCGTCCAGCTAGAGGTGGCGTTCAACTGGGTGCCGCTCAGGGCGGTTCCATAGGTGATGTTAGCAGGATTTGCCCAGGTGACGGTTGGCGCTGCCTGGTTCACGTTGATGTTCACAGTCAGAGGCGGAGAGCTGTTGTAGTCAAGTGTATCGGAAGGATTGTAGACCGCTGTCAGCGTTTGAGTGTTGCCCGCATGCAACACGGTTCCCAAAGGCGGCGTGTAGAGGAAGGCGCCCGCTACAGTACCCGACGTTCCGCCAACCGTCCAGCTAGGCGCAACGGCGTTCAACTGGGTGCTGCTCAGAGCGGTGCCATAGGTGATGGCAGCAGGCGGCGCCCAGCTGGGGATGACCGGTGTTGCCTTGGCCACGTTAATGGTCGTTGTCAGGGTTTCCGTTGCGAAATCGGTCGTATCGGTCGGCGTGAAGGTTGCCGACAGCGTCTGGCCGTTACCCGCGTGCAATACGGTTCCCGCAGCCGGGGTGTAGCTCCACGTGCCCAGTATCGGGCCAGGTACTCCGAGGACCGTCCAGGTAGGATTGACGGCGTTCAACTGGGCACCGCTCAGAGCGGTGCCGTAGGTGATGCCGGCAGGCGTCGCCCAGCTGGCGTTGACAGGGGTCGCCTGCGTGATGGTGAGGTTTCCAGGGATGGTGGTGACGGTGTAGTTGTTCTGGACCAAGCCCGCGGGACTCAGCGTCGCTGTAATCGGGTACACGCCCACCGTCTCGCCAGCGGCGCGGCTGTAGGTTGCAGTGACATTGTCAGAGGGAACGAAGCCAGAGAGTGTTCCGGTGAGCGCCGGATCGGCGCTGCCATAGACCTTCGAAACAGAATTTATCGTTACCGTGGCTGGTTTCGGCTGCACCATGAAGACGATGGTGACCGAAGTGGCCGGAGCCCAGAACCCGTTGCCAGCCTGGGAGGCCGTGATGGATACCGGCCCAGCGCCCGTGATCATCAGGGAGGCGGGGGCTAATGACTCCGCGCCGGTGATGAATGTTGCCGGACCGAAGTTGATGTACAAGGTAACTGGAAGCCCGGAGCTAGAAGTTGCGCTCAACACGAACGGAGAGACGCCGTAAGTCTGGTCCCCCGGACTTGTGAAGGTGATCGTCTGTAGCCCTACACCCAGCGATGTGTTGCTGTAGGTGGGAGTGGCAACGTGCTCACCAAATGGGTCGGTATAGACGAAGCCGATGGTGCGTGGATCGAAGACAAGGTCTAACGCGGTTGGAGTGACCGTGGCGGCGCAGGAGCTGCTGCCGGCACCGCTGAGCACCAGGGCGCAATTCGTGATCGGGCTCAACAGAAGAGGGTCGGTTATCGCATCCGACGCGTCCGTATCAGTGATAGCAAGCGGACCTAGAGGATCGTAGGCGGGCTGGTATAACTCGCCGGTGCTAAAGCTCGAGTTGCCGCTACCACCAGCACCACCTGTAACGAGAACGTAGCCTGTGTTCAGCAGGGTTCCAGAAGAGTACACGCGCGTGACGTTCAGAGAGGTTGGCGAGGGTACGGTAACGAAGGATGGCGTTGCTGCGGTGAAGTTTCCAATCGACGATGCCTGGAAGAGCTCAGCCGAGGCGAGTACGTTGCTCGTTCCAACAGTTTCTCCACCGGCGAAGATGACGGTCTGCCCGTCAGGCAGCAGGGCTGCGACATGACCAAAGCGAGCGGTCCCCCAGGGGGCGCTGCCAACCTCGGTGAAGGTGCCGGGAAAGGTCGAAAAGTCATAGGTAATGAGTTCGGCCGTGCCTGTGCCTGGGCCGGTTACGTCACCGCCGGCAACCAGGAGGGTTGCGACTGAGCCTGAGATCGAGAGCAGGGTGGTGGTATGGTACTCGCGTGTATACGCCAGGCTGCCAGTCACGGTGGCGAATGTCTGAGTTTTTATGTCATATACTTCCAGCGAATTGTTGAGAGCGTGGTGAGCCTCGTCGGAGCCGCCAATAATTAGAACCTGGCCTAAGCCCGTGGGATCCGTGAGAGGCCAATTAGGCAGCAAGGTCGCGGTATGGCCGGTGCGCGCCACTATCATGCTGTTCGTGGTTGCCACGCTGCTTCCGATCCCGGTGGCGAGATTGTAGGTGTAGAGTTCGGCGTCGCCCGTCGCGTCGCCGCCGGTGATCAGAGTCGTTACTCCGTCCCATAGCAGGGTTGCGGTATGTTCGGTACGAGCTTGCAGCATATTCCCGGTGACCGCCGAGAATGTTCCAGAGACCGGGTTAAAGTTCTCGACCGTGTTGAGGGGTGGCACGCCCGTCTCAGAAGGATCATACCCGCCAGTGATCAGAACCGAGCCATCCGAGAGCAGGTTTGACGTATGGCCCTCGCGGGTTGTCGTCAAGAGGCCCGTCAGGAGAGTGAATGAACCGGCGGTGCCGGAGGGGCCGGTGGTGGCGCTGTCATAAACGGTGCCAGTCACAAGAGACGAGCCCCAGCCGCCGGGGGTTGCAAATACTACCGAACTGGGCACGGCGACCGCAGTAACGGCTGCGGGCCGGGGACTTACCGTGAAACCTCCAAACGCAGGGGAAGGCGACTCTTCGTAGTTCGAGTCTCCCATGTAGAACGCCATTATGGTTTGGCTGCCTACCGGCATTACAGAGGTCGTAAACGTGGCTACGCCTGTGGTGGTATTGATCTGGCCGATGCCGAAGGGCGAGCTACTGCCGGTTATGTAGAAATTCACCGCACCCGTCGGGGCCGGGTTCGCGGGAGCGGGCGGCACCGGTGCCGGTGCTGTGACCGTCGCGGTGAAGGTCACCGATTGGCCGAGAATGGAAGGAGAAGGCGTCGCGGAGACGTCGACAACGGCTATCAACTGGGCGTGGGCTGCGGCACCCGTCAGGACGAATGCGACGAGAGCGATGACGACCAACAGCGAGAATGCGCGAGAGCTATCCGAGGATCGGCGGGCCATTTCTTCACCTTCAGTAGAAGCGTTAAAAGCGTTGACTACCAGGTACAGAAACTACAAAACCGACAACTAAACTGAAATTATTGGGACATCTATCACGACCCGGCGGTGCGCAGGGCGCTCCGGCCAACAGGTCAACGACGAACTGGATGGACTTACTATCAACCTGAAACTTGTAGCAGCTACTCACAATCATGTCAATTGCAAAATCCGGCGCGCGATAAATTTCCTGGAGTGCTTGTGTAAATAGGAAACGAACGCAGGAGTATCACAACGGGAATCGTTGCGCGGTGCGTCGATGGCGGTCTTCGAATGGAATGAGTCTTACTGAGCGTGACGGTTCTGGACGTACCAGGTTCCCGAGGATTTCTTCAGCTCAAAGATGATCGAGGCGACAACCGGCGACTGGCGTTTGTGGCTGATGGTATAGGTCACGGACTCGGTACAGGTGCATTTCGCGGTATCGCCGCTGATGGAGGGCTGAGCGCAGGAGTAATGCGCCTGAATATTATTGGTGCTCTTGAAGACGCCGGTCATCGCGTCCTTCTGCGCTTTTGCCATCCCCGGCCATACTTTCTGTAACTCGCCGATGTCGCCCGACTGATAGGCATCTTTATAGCGCTGCTCGATGGTTTCGCGAACGGCCTTCAGATCGGGATTCTCAACCGGGGCTGGAGTGGCTGGAGTGGGAGCAGAAGCGGCGATCACCGTGACCTGAACCGTCCTGGTGTCAGAGCCACCGGGCCCCTTGGCCGTCAGAGTATAGGTGGTAGTTTTGCCGGGCTTGACTTCATGGGAGCCGCTGGGGCCGACGGCGCCAATTCCTTCAATCGATACATCAGTCGCGTTGTTCGTAGCCCATGTGAGCTTGGTGGAATGACCCGGCTCCACGGAGTCAGCGCCGGATTCAAACAGGGCGATCGACGGTGCCGATGGCCGCGCGGCAACGGCGACAGTGACGCTGCTCTGAACGGGCTGCCCGTCTCCTTTTGCGGTGAGGGTGTACGTGGTGGAGTTCGCCGGAGTGATCTGCTGCGATCCTGAGACGGAGACGGAACCGATGCCGTGATCGATCGTTACCTCGCGTGCGTTGAGGGTCTGCCAGCGCAACTCGGTTGATTGTCCTGCCTGGAGAGAGCCTGCGCCGGCAGTGAAGGAGACAACCGAGGCCGGAGGCTTGGCCAGTTCCTTCAATTCGGCCCGGACCGGGACCGTGTCACCGGGGTTTGCATTCACCGTTGACGACCAGGACTCATAGCCGCCGAGGCTGACTTCCACACGGTGTTTGCCGGGCTTGAGCTGCAGCGAGTAGATTCCGTCGGAGGGTACGTTTATCCCTCCTTTTCCGTCGATCAAAACCTTGGCTCCTGCCCTGGTGCTGATCATCAGGTAAGGATCGCGCGCGGGTTGCGCCGGTCCTGAAGCCTTGTTGAGGGCAAACTGCGCGGTGGCCGTGCCGCTCTTGCCGACTGCGACGCTTTGTTCCGCCGGGTCGTAGCCGGATTTTTCAGCGCGCAGCTTGTAATTGCCGGGCACCAGGCTGAGGGTGATGCTCTTGCCTGCGGTCACGCCTTTCAGTACGCCATCGACGAGCAGGTCAACGTTATCAACATTGGTCTGGACCTGGACGCTACCCAGCACCGGGCGCAGAGCGGTAAGCGTGATGGCTACGGTTTGAGGCGCCTTTCCCACTGAAACTTGTTTCTGCACGGGATCATAGCCGTCAAGCGCGGCCTTTACAGAGTGGTCGCCTGGCTTCAGATTGATGGCACAGGGCGCTTTACAACTGCTGCCATCCACGGAAACTTCAGCACCGGCCGGGGCAGTTTCAAAACTAACGCTCACCTGGCCTGCGGGACGAAGGAAGAGAAAGAGAACAAGCGCAAGAATGATCACCGCGGCCACGCCCGCGATGACGAATACCTTCGGCGAACGAGGAGCCGGTGCTGCCGGCGCAACCGCAATGTGCTCATCGAGCACTGGAGGCGGAGCCACGTTCACTGCCATCGCAACCCTTGCAGCGGGGACCTCCGGCAACTTCGCGGGCGGCGCGGCAAATGCTTCAAAGCCTGGGCCAGGAGCCGCTCCGGTCGTTTGTCCGCCGGAAGAGAATAACCGGGTGGCCGACATGCTTTCGTCCTGGGCCGGCGGAGGAGGCGCGAGAATCGGCGCTTCCTCCCACGCGGGTTGCGGGGGCGCTGCGCTCGGCTGCCGGTGCGCAGCTTGCTGCTGTTCGAACTGGGCCTTCGCCTGCTCCATCACGCCGCGGATGGCAGATGACTCGCCATACGGCTTGGGCTGGGAGTTGAGCAGGTTAATGGCTTCCGACGGCTTGCCTTCTGCGAGCAGCGCACGGGCCTGCGCTGCCACCAGTTCGATGCCACGACGACGGGCATCGAGCGCAGAGCTCGCCTCAGCCATCAGCTGTTGAATTCCCTCGTCCCTTAGCTGTGCGGGAAGAGATTCCAGCGTGGCGATTGCGCCGTCGAGATCGGCGCGGTCAATCTGCGTCCGGGCGTTGCGGCGGCCATCCTCGATCTTGCGCCGTTCCTTGCCGGATATCTTGGCGGCGGCCTCGGGAACGGCTTGATCAGAAGTCGAGGGAGCACGCTCGGCACTTCTCTCCAATTCTTTGCGATGAGCGCGCACCTGCTCCAGCAAAGTGCTGACGCTCTGGTCGCCGAGGCCGGACTCCAGCGCCTTTGCCAGAAGAGTTTCCGCCGCTCCGGCATCACCCTCATTCATGAGGCGCTGTGCGTTCTTCAGCGTCTCTGCGATCTGCTTGCGCCGCGCGGCGTCGGCGGCGGCTGCGCGCGCAGCCGTCAGCAATTCCCCGATCTCCGCGGTGTGGCCAAAATCGGTACGGGCGCGCTCTAGAATGGAAATAGCGGCTGCATGATCTTCGCGCTGCGAAGCGCTCATGGCAGCGGCGATCGACGCCGTCAGACCTGCGGAGCGGCGCTGCTGTTCCAGCTTCAGCCGCAATTCTGGAATTCTGGATTGTAAGCGCGGGTCGCGAAATTGGGTTGAGGCGGTCTCGATCAGCGTAAGCGCGGCAGTGATCCGGCCTTCGGCGACAAGTTTTTCGGCGGAAGCAAGTTGCTGCGCTACCCAATGGTTCTGCTGCTGAGACTTGATCCGCTCGAGCAGGTCCAGCATGCTCCGATTTGCAGAATCGTAGCGCAGTGCTTCCTCGGCCTTGCCCTGCGCCTGTACGAACTGCTCGCGGGTCAGGAGTTCCTCGGCTTCGCGCTTAAGAACCTCAAAACGTTCGGCGCGGAGTTGCTCCTCGCGTCCGGCCGCGATGAGGTTCTTCAGCGGCATGATCTCGGTCGCCTGGGGGCATAGCGCTTCGGCCTCCCGCAACATGCGGGCTGCACTTTCAAAGCGGGCGGATGAAACTTCACCGCGCACGGACTTCAGTAATTCTTCAAAGCGCTGGCGTTGCTCAATCTCGCGCACCAGGGTAGTGTTCAGAACCCTGGCCTGCGTATCATTGGGATCCAGCGCAAGCGCGTCATCGACGACGCGGCGCGCCATGTCAAACTCGCCAGCCCGCTGGGCTGCCTCCGCCAGATGCACGAGTTTCAACACCTGGTCTTTGCGTGCCTTGCGCTGGAGGATATTTTCGCGCAGCCCGACCAGATCGAAATTGGTTTGGTCGATCTTCAGCGCCTGATCGACGAGAGTTAGCGCGTCCTCCCAATTTGACTTGTTCAACGCCTCTTCAGCCCGCGAGCGCAATACCTGAACCTGGTCGACGCGCTGCTGTTGGTGCATGAGCTGCTGCACCTGGTAAAGCATCTGTTTGGCGGTGGAATTCTGCGTGTCCACTTTAAGTACGCGGGAAAGCAGTTCGCGTGCCCGACCGAGGTCGGAGTCCATTGTCGCGCGAGCCTCTTCGACGTACTCGGAGACCATCTGCGCCTTGAGCAATCCCTCGACGTGTTCGAGATCAAAGGCAAACTCGTCGGCAGTGGCATAGCGTGCATCGCGGTCTTTGGCCAAGGCACGGCGTATGATTTCGTCCAACTCCGGCGGGTAATGGTTCTGAATGTAAGTTGAAAGCGGAGGCGGATTCTCGCTGAGAATCTTGACGATCAGGGCCGCGGTGTCACGACCCTCGAAAGGCAGATGAAAGGTCAGCAACTGGTAGAAAAGAACCGCCGCCGACCAGACATCGGTACGTCCGTCCACATCATACCCATTGAGCTGCTCCGGGGACATGTAACTCATGCTGCCGACGATCTGGCCGGTGTGGGTCAGATTCGCATCACCCATGCGAGCAATTCCGAAATCCACCAGCTTGCAGTCGCCGTCGGGCATCACCATGACGTTGCCCGGCTTGACGTCGCGATGGACAATTCGCCTCTGATGGGCGTAGTTCAGAGCGTGCAGGATCTTAACAATGATCTGAAGCTTCTCAACAATGGACAACTCGCGCCGGGAGGCGATCACCTTGTCCAAAGACTCGCCGTCCAGATACTCCATGACCAGAAACGGATTGCCGTCCTGATCGCCAAGATCGTAGACGACCACGATGTTGGGATGCTGCAGAACTCCGACCGACTGGGCTTCGCGATAGAAGCGGCGCATCGCCTCTTCGTTCTTGGAAAAGCCGGAGGTCATCAACTTGATGGCGACTGAGCGCCCAATGCGCGGATCGACACCTTTGTAAACAATTCCCATGCCACCTTCGCCGATGACACCCACGACGTCGTAGCTGCCGATCCTTGTGATGTCATTCGCGGGCATGGTCTAAGCACCTTTGCTGTGGAGAGAACTACTGTAACTGCATGACTTTTGCAACACAAACAATATTCGGCGAAACCGCAGCGAGATTGCCACCACCCTGAAGCGGTCCGCTGCCGGACGCTGCTGCCAGCCTAGCCAGAAATTCACGCCTATGGCCACACAGTACCACGAATCAGCAATGCGAAAAAGCACTGCCCTGCGTCGTCTAATATTTGTATCATGGCCATGCGGCCATGAAGCCCAAGGCCATCGCTGCCACTTCGAGTTCTGCCTTCCGCTATACAAACTTCCCGTCCGCCGTAGCCGTTCGCATGAGCTCTTCTTTTGCTCCAATTCACTTGCACAGCATGATCCCGACTTTCGCGGTAACGGCGTGAACCAAGGCCTCACGATTTAGCGATGCGCAGAAGGACGGCTTCTGCGCATCGCCAATCAGTTGGCGCTGCACCTTATCCCGGCGAGGAATGATTTATTAAAGACCGGCGCGCCCTGCATATCGAGGTCGTAGCGCAGGGTCAGCGGCTTACCGCCGACCATCATCGGCTGGCCGCTGGTGCCACTCCTGGGCACCCATTCGACGCTCTGCGTGGAGCCGGAGCTCTGCCAACGATCTGCCTCGGAGAAGAACTGGAAGACAGCCCAAGTGCCGCTGTAGTTCAAGATGCCCAGCTCAGCTCCGCCCATTGAACCGTTGACGCGGACCGCGCCCGTCTCGGCCCCTGTCCAGGTAAATTGCTTTGGCGATGCGGAGGATGGCAGGGTCTGTCCGTTCATGTCGAAAGTCAGTTCCTGGAGTCCCTGCACAGGGAAAGGATGAAGAGTGAAGCGCAGTTGAGGTGACTGGGAACCTCCCGGATAAACCGTTTCGCTGAATTGCATGGCGTGGTTGAAGAAGCGGATGAAGTTCGGATTAATCTTTGCGCCACTGGCCGGATTCACAACATACTCGTCCCCCTGCTTCAGAACCAGCGGCTTCATATGCTGCTGGTAGAACATCCAGATAGCACCCGCGTTGGGCTGGAACAAGGCATTCACTTCGCTAAGTGTCGCTTGAGTTTTGCTCTGCGGATTGAACGGGAACTTCGCCGTAACCTGCGCGAACTGGGCGCAGAGCGCCTTCACTGCACCACCGTCCAGCCCGGGCGGCCGCAAGATAGCGTCCACCGCTCTGATTGGAGCTTCCAGCAACGCCGCGCTGGTGGAATCGATATGACCGGCCTGATCGACCTTGAAAGCCTGCTCCACCTGCTTGGCTGCCCCGAGCGCACTCATCGCGCTGTTGCGCACCTGGCCTACCGCACCTTGGTCATTCATGCCGCCAGGCGCTTTGGACAGTTGATCCACGGCGGTCAGCAATGAAGTGAGTCCGTTCATATAAGGCTGGTTGGTGGCGCCGACGTAGGGATTGGCATTGGCCGGAACGACTGCCTGCGCCGGTTGAAAGGCCGTGGCGAGGTCGGCGTCGCTCACCGCGGTGTTAGTGGAGACGAGGGCGAAGAGCGCCAAGAGCGGGGAGTTGTTACTGCTCAGCAGGTTCAGCTTGCGTGCGGCATCACCTGTATTGTTGTAGCGCAGCACCGCAGCTGCTCGCAGGAAGCCTCGCCACTGTGCCAGGTAGTCGTCGTGGTAGCGCGTGTGCAAATCCTTTTCCAACGCAGCACGGTCAAAGGTGCCATAGTCCCGCTTGCCGAGTACCCATTCCTCGCCGGCAAAGAAGCGATCCGAGTGCGCGATCGCGTCTTGCATGAATGCAAAACCGCCCTTGCTGAACGCTCCCTCGAGTTCCTTGACGTCCACCACGGCGTCAGCCGAGCCGGGAAATTGCCGGTTGAAAAGGATTGATGGGTTCTTATGGTCAGCCTCATCCAGCATCGAACGGTAGATACGCTCGACGGCGGCGAATTTGGACAAATAGTCGCGCGCCTTCTCGATGGTCGCGCTCTCGTTTTCCGATGAGTAAGGGTTCTCCACCGCAAGTTCGCCGGCATAGAACTCGACTTGAGTGCGGGCCAGCGCGGTGCGCTCCGAATCCAGCTCGCGGCCAGCCAGCCAGCGGTCCATCAGCACCGGCGCTAGGTAGAGCTTTGTGCTCTTATCGTGATTGGAAGTCGTGATGAGGTAGGCCTTCAGGGTGTCATAGGTGAAACCATAGTTATCAGTGGGAGCGGGGGCAGACGGGAGCTTCTGCAAGTACGCCAGCATTGCCTGCCGCGTATCGCCAAGGATCATCTGCTGAAGGCGCGCAAAGTAGACCTTGCGCACGTCGCTATAGATTGCGTCGCCGGAGTACAAGCCCCAGCGCAGGCTCCACGGAGCCCCGTCCTTGCGGTATCGGCCCAGCGTTACCAGCACCTGACGCAGCGACTCGAGACGCTTCAGATCATCGGCCGAGGGCAACTGGCCGGGTACGGTTTGCGTTGCCTGCAACTGCCTGGCGGCGGTAGCGGCACTGGCTTGCAGGGCGTGATTTCCAACGAAGGACACGATCACTCCTACCGCCAGCACCAGGCAAACCAGCGCACCTGCCAGTATGAGCAGCCGCCTCATGAAGCTGACCTTGGTACTGAAGCCGCTGGCGCCCATTGCGGCGCGGTCCTTGGTTACAACCTCACTGAAGAGCTGCGTAAGGAAAACCCACTGCGGCACCTTTCTTTGTGCGGCAGAGCGTGCCGGTGCGGCAGCCTGAGCCGCGGCTCCACGGATCTGCTCAAGGCTGAGCATTCTGGTTGCGCCGCCACCGGGTTCATCGCGGGTCGGGGCTGGGTTGCTAACCGCGGCCTGGGCTGCGTCGTCCACCATGACGGCGCGTACGCCGGAGAAGTAGAAACCGCGCACAAATGGATTGACCTGCAACTGACTGGGACGTCCCAGATCGACGAGAAACTGGACCAGCAGAGTCCGCAGCTTGCGCCATTCGCGTGGAAATTCGTAGATACCGGCAAGTCCCTGGGGATCGTTTTCGCGCGCCAGAAGCTCAAGCCGCTTGCCGGAGAGGGCGTAGAAAAGCTCGTCGAAGGACTTGGCCAGCCGCTTATTCTCTTCTTCGGCGAAGACACCGGTCTGGATGGGACGCATCGGCAAGGTTGCTCCGAGCACCTGCGAACTTTCCTCCCGCATCAGATTGCGCACGTAGTCGGCAAAGAACGAAACCCGATCCATCTTGGTGAATAGCACATAAACCGGGAGATTAATCCCCAACTGCTGGGAGAGTTCCTGCAGACGGGCATTCATGGCGCGTGCCGCAGCCGGAATTGCCTCACTGGCGCCGGGCTTGAGGAATGTCTCGCAGTCAAAGCAAACCAGCGCGGCCCGTGCGGCCTGCTCACCCTTGCGCATGGCGCTGGAGAGCTTGCCAGGCTGCAATCTGCGAAGGAGGCGTATCCAGCGCGATGGTTGATCAAGCAGACCTCCAGCGGCCTCCACCAGCATTGCCTGACGGGTGTACCAGAGATTCACCGAGCGGGTCGGAACGATGCTGTTGTCCTGATAGACCTGCCCCGCGAGCAGTTCCGGCTCCAGCCCGGAATTGACGATGGTTGTGGACTTGGCAGCACCTGCCGGACCGAGCACAAAAAGTTGCGGAAGCTGTTGCAGGCTGATTCCCTGCTTGGCATTGCGGAGGCGGTTCAGCGCGTCGGCGATCAGCGGGTCCATGTCGTCGCTGCCAGCTTCGGCGGCTGCCGCGGCGGCGCCCACACGGTGCAAAACTTTGTAATACCACCAGAGGAAGAGTCCAGCGGCGAGAATGCCGAGAATTGCCAACGCGCCGCGCAAATACCAGAGACTTGATCCGGCAAGGTGCAGCCAGATGCCGACGAACCACGCCAGGACGAGATAGCAAACGAGGATGCCGCCTACCAAGAGAATCGCCACGCGCCGCCTCCTAGAACCGCAGTTGAGCCGCCAGCGCGCGCAGGTCACTTGCGCCGGAGAGAAGATACAGTTTGAACCCGCCGAACAGCAGCACCAGGAGAACGAGGGATGCAATCGCGAGCCAGCCCAGGCGCTTCACCCATGGGTCGGACTGCGGGGCGCGTAATGCTTCCGGCGGCAGCATCCAATGGGGAGACAAAGCGCCAGACCCGCCGCGAATCTGCCGTATCTTCTCGCGCACCGTTTCCATCACTCCGCGCAGGTCACCGCCTCCGCTCACGGCGTATCGGCCTTTGTAGCCCAGCAGCAGGCAAAGGTAAAAGACCTCGAGCAAATCGGCGGCCTGGGTGAAATCGGTACGAGACAAGACCCGCTGCAAGTTGTCAAAGAAGCTCTCTCCGGCCACATGGCCACCGAATAACTCCTCCTGCAAGGGCAGGCGCGACCAGTCGGAAAAGACAGGCTGGTGGCAGTTCATCACCGACTCATCGATAAAAGCTACCATCGCATAGAGGGCTAACTGGACATCCTCCTGCGAGTAACCCCGTGCCACCGCATCCTGCGCCGCAGCTCGAAGCGAGTCTTTGACGTGGGCACGGAAGGCTTCTGCATTTTGCACCGCCTGGCGGCCGAAGCGCACACGCACGACCGCCGTTAGCACTTCCTGAAATGCCAGAGCAAGGTTCCACCCACGCTGTTCGGAACCGCTCGAAGAGCCCCTGTAACTGGCGATGAGGGGTACTTGATTCGACATGCCGACCTCTTAATCGAAAGCTGATTTAGTTAGAGAATTAGTAACAACGTCTGGAGTTCTGAGCAAGGCGCGCGCAACCGTCCTTACCAACCCACACCAATTTCCTCGCCTTATTCATGCCATCGGCCCCAGAAAAAACAGCCGCGTTCCGAGATACAACTCTGCTATGCGTCCGTAATGACAAGCAGCTCCAACTCCGGATCAGGTACGTCGGCGGGAACGTAGACGCCGACCTTCCGAGTTTGCACGATATGGTCCCAGCATGGACCACCCTTGCTGATCGCAAAATATTGGAATTCAACCCTGGCGGAGATGGCCGACGGTGGCACGGACAGATGCCCCAGCGTCATCCCCGGTAACGCTCTCTTGACTAACTCCGGGACGAATGCCGCCGAACAAACTTTGACGACTGCCGGAGTCTTACGAATAAGATCAGCCTCACCCAGTTTGGCATGGATGGCGAGCAACCACCGCGAGGCTCCCATGGCCCTTGCATCGGTCACATCACCTTCATAGAAGTTGGGCGACACACGCTTGAGTAAGATGGAGATCGACTGTGTGGGGATCATGATCTCCAGATGGCGGCGAATATGTGCATCCAGCTCCTGGAAGCACTTGTCGAGCTGGTTGTGGTCATAGACCGGCAGGGTGCGGGGGTGAGAATCCATCCCGAAGGTGCAAAGAGCACCAGCCAGTCGCGACATCTCCTGAAACAGCTCTTCGGGGTGGCCGCGCTTGCTGAGAAAAAGATGACGGAGCGGGCCTAGTCCGGCATTGATCGCGTGCAGGAACCAGAAACTGGCCACGTCGCGAGACGACATGCCGGCCTGAAACGTACCCCGGGCCGGGTTGCCACGCAGCAAGGTGGAGCTTTTTTCCTCAAGAATTTCCACGAGTCGCCGTAGGGTCATCAGCAGGGTTTCGCTGGCGGTGAGGCGCACGCAAGGCGGGATAAACGCGGAATCGAAGACGAAGCGCCCAGATGTATCGCGCTTGATGCGAGCGATGGGCAGCGACTCGAAGTCCTCAAGGCTCTCGGTGTCAAAGGCGAGCCTGATGTTTTTCCGGCCGAGTCGCACCGGTTTCTCATCCTGCCCGGTGTTCTCGTCGCAGATATCCGTGGGAACACCGGCATAGCGCGAACCTCCGTCAGCGGTGGCCTCGACGGCGCAGTTCTGGCCCCCGGGCTTGCGGCGCGGGATAGCGAGATGGACGACCAGAAAATCGCGGGTAGGCGGAAATAGGTTGCCGATAGAACGCGCTTCCGGCGCTGGGTCGCACTCCGGCATGTCGAAGGGGAGGCCATCGCAGAACAATCCGCGGGCGTGAATGACCCCTACCATACCGTTACGCAAAGCCTCGGCGTCAAGTTCGAAGCCGGTGAAACCGTAGGCTTCATATCGCAGGCTCTGAGTGACGAAGCGCGAGGCGTCTTCGAAGTACCGATTCTGCGCCTGGAAATGGTGCGGCCCCAGGTACATCCCTTCGGACCAGACAATGCTGGAGAGAAATCTCATAGGTACCAAGCGCCCCCCATCGCCACAGCACTATAGCTGGGTTCCGGATAAAACGTATAGCCTAACGACAACGTGCGGCCTGATAACCTTACCGGAGCCATGCCATCGAGGCGAAAGAAACTCTGGCCGCGGAACACAACCGAGCTGCGCAACGAAGTTTTCTTGTCTGGCGAATCGTAGGTGCTACGATGCTGCATGTCAAGACTCAGTATTCGCGTTTATCAGTTAGATTAGAAAACTGGGGCGGGAACTTGATGGCAGAATCGTTGCGATGTAAGCTCCCGTGACCTGTTAGTCTTTCTGCAAGCCGGGGTTCCGGCGTTGCTGCGATTTGCCCCCTGGGAAGGAGAATTTCATGGCACCGTTTGATCAGGATCCGAAAGCAACCGATACTCCGCCGGTGCGCGACTCAGGCGTCTCCGGTATCTTTGGCCCAACCGACGCAGCCTTCAGGCAGCCGGGTGATAACGCAAGTACTCAACCGGGGGAGTTTACGAGTCTTTTTGGCAAAGCGCCGAAACCGGAACCATTGGAAGGCATCGGAACGGCCAATCCAGCGAACGGCTCGGCCCCTGAAAAACAGGCAAGTGCGGACTTGCCGATAGAGCCCTCTGCCCCGAACACGAACGCACCTGGCTCATTCACTATGATCTTTGGAGCCAGCCATTTGGCGGCGAAGGTTGAACCGCCTCCTCCTTTAGGACCGGGCTACGAGCCGACTCAGATAGCTAACTCGATACCTGTGGAACGGCCAGCAATTGGAAGCAATCCGCTTGCCCCGCCGAAGAGCGAGACCGGGCCTTTCGGCACCGCTCCCATGGACCCGTCTGGGATCGTGAAATGCCATTTGCCGGTACCTGAGAAGCCTGCAACCGCTGCGACGGTGCCCACAGCTATGCCCGCCGCAGTAGAGCCACCTCGCGGAACGTCCGAATTCACGATGATGTTTGGCAATCCCGCTCGACCTGCGGCTGCCAGTGGCGTGCCTGAAGCCTTCCCTGAGCCGACGACGCCAGCACCGGCGCCAACCGCGCCCGCAGCAACGTTCGCCAATGAGCAACCCATGGGCGGGCAAGGAGCGTTCACGCAACTTTTTGGCACTCCGGTAAAGCCAGGTGGGCAAACGCCTTTTCAATCGGCGGCCACGGCGAATGCGCAGCCTGCGACCAAGGCTGCTTCACCGGAAGAATTCGCCAGTATTTTCAACTTTCCGCTGCGTGACAGCTCCGCCAAGCCGGAGCCAGCGCCGAAGCCTGCCCCCGGCGAATTCACTTCGATGTTCAACGCTACGCCGGCACCGGCGTTCGCGGCGTCGCCTGCGTTCACCCCGACGGCTAAAGATCCCGGCGCATTCACCAAGCTGTTCAATGCACCTGCCACAGCAGCGTCAGAAGCACCCAAAGCGCAGCAGGCCGCCGATTTCAATAAGCTCTTCTCCGCCGCTCCTGCGGAACCAAAGAGGGAGAGTTTTACAAGTGTTTTCGGCACAGGAGGCGCGGCAACAGACAACTCCGCCAAGCCGGCGCCGTTTCCACCACTCAGTCAAGATTACCCAAGCTCCGGCATGGGTCAGGCACCCAGTCCAGTGGCGAAGCAACCGATGGCCGGCTGGCCGGTTGCGACCCCATCGCAAACGCCGGCGAGCGCGTCATCGAGCGGAGCCACACAGATTTTCACCAGGCCGGGGGATGCGCCAGGCTCTCCGGCACCTCCGCCTCCGCCTGCCGGACCGAGTGCGTTCACGCAGATCGTCTCGGGGAACATGGTGCGAGAGGCGCAACAGTCGGCAGCTCAGGCCGCGCAGCCGCAGCCACCAGCCGCGCCTTCTTTCATGCCACCAGCCGGCTTTCCTCCTTCACCGATGCCACCTGGTGTACCGCCCATGCCACCAGCTGCATCGCCGATGCCGCCGGTTGGCGCTCCCATGCCGAACTTCGCTCCACCGCACTTGATGGGCGCGCCGGGGATGTGGCCTCAGCCAACACCTATGCCACATATGCAGATGCAAATGCCTTCTATGATGAATCCGCAGATGCAAATGCAGATGCAGATGCCGCAACCACCAATGGCGAAGCCGCCTGCCCTGCCCACAGCACCGTCTAAAACGAACTGGGTGCCACTGATTATTGGCGTGAATGTTTTTGTCGTTATCGTGTTGATCCTGATTTTGATATTCGCCTTGAGAAAGTGAGAGACGATGAATCCGCTGCGACTGGGAACGGACGAGGAGTTCGGTGCAGTTCGCCACTATCTCAATGCCTCCGGTTTCACGCTGCAAGCTGTCGTAACTCGCTTGCGCCAGACTCTGCCATACGACTTCACGAGGTTCCGGCCCGGTCCCAACGATAGCGACCCGCAGGATTCGCTTGAGTTGTTGATCCGGGTATTTGTGCTTGGCGAAACCACGACACCGGCTCAGATGGCTCCGCTCATGCCAATCGAGATCTGCACCGCCATGTACGCGCTCGGACTGCTCTCGCCTTATCCTGATCCGCCGCAGCGGATTTACTCGCCGGTTGCTTTGTGTCCAGTGGAAAACGTTTTCGTTGTTTCTGACCGCTGGTCTATGCCCGGCAACGAACAATTCAAATTAGCGGCCGACTCCGTGTATCCAGCGTTGACGTTGAACGCGCAGGTGTTCCTCAACAGTATCTCCCGGCAGCCCTGCGACAATCTGCTGGACCTGTGTTCGGGGACAGGCGTGGCGGCACTGCTTGCGGCCGCCGGATTTGCGCGGCAGGCAATGGCTGCCGATATCGCGGGCCGCTGTGTGAGTTTTGCAGAATTCAATTGCCGTCTCAATGCGTTGTCCAACATTTCCGTGATACAGAGCGACGTGTACAGTGCACTGCAAGGACAGACTTTTGACCGTATTCTGGCTCATCCTCCTTACGTTCCGGTGCTGCGGCCAAAATGGGTCTATCACGACGGCGGCGCCGATGGGGAAGATATCACTCGGCGCATTATTCAGAACTTGCCGGAGTTTTTGCGCCCTGGCGGCACTTTCCAGTGCCACACGATGGCGAGCGATCGCGAACTCGCTTTGGAGCAGCGCATCCGTCAATGGCTGGGCGAGGTCCAGGCAGAATTCGACGTGCTGCTGGTGATTTGGGAGCGAATGGACCCTGTGAAATTTGCCGTTGCGAGCGCGGTGAAGGATGGCAGTCTGGAAGATCTGGAGACTTGGAAGAAGTTGCTTGAAGAGTGGAAGGTTCAGACGATGCTCGATGTATCGATCACAATGGTGCGCCACGCCGAGGCCTGCGTGCCTCTGGATATCCGGCGCTCGGGTGCGAACCGCTCGCGACCACCGGAGGCCGATTGGGTATTGCGCTGGCAACGCATATCGGGCTTGCCGCAAGTGTACGAAGCGCTGCTGCGTTCATGCCCCATCGCCGCTGAGAGCCTCAAGCTCGTGGTGACACACGTCATCGAAGCCGACGAGTTGCGCGCGGCATACTGCCGGGCCAACGTCGAGTATCCCTTCCACGTTGATGTGGAAATAGACCGCTGGATGCCTCTGCTGCTGGCCGCTTGCAATGGGCAGCGGACCGGCCTGGAACTGTTTGAGATGATGCGCCAGCAGGAGCACATTCCCGCCGAAACAGAGCCCGCGAAGTTCGGGGCGCTGCTCTCCGCACTGGTCTCCAGCGGGTTCATCATCGTCCCGGAGTTCGCACCGCCAGCCGCAATTAAAACAGTCATGGCCGGTCAATAAGCGGGCGCCGGTGATTTGTCCAGCGCCCATGACAGCGATAGCGGTAGTTAATGAGCTTCGAAATCACCTGAGGAGCTGGGAGGAACCACGACATGCCAATCCTTAACGAGAATCTCGACTGGAATCAAGTTTGGAATGAGATTAAGAGGAGAGATCCGGACGCTAAACCGGCCTTTCTAGGGACTCCGGTCAAGACTCTGCTCTCCCAGAACCAGATACTTTGCCGCTTTCTCACCACGCAACTTAACAAAAAGAACATCCATGACAGCGGAATTTTTTCCAGCCCCTGGTGGACGGACTGGAGCGGAACCACACAAATGTTAGCGCGCTGGAAAACAGCGCAGATTTCAACAAAGGACGTACTCCGTGGCAAACTGGCGATTACCTCGGAGTTCAGCGCGGAGCTCGACAGCCTTGTCCAAATTGTCTTGACCAAACCGGTCTATGGATGGAAGGGGATCGCGAGGTATCAGGACGACAACAATATCAAAGTAACTTACATCGGAGGGGCAACGCAGCTCTGTGTTCCCCATCTCGCCGCGGACCCTATGGATTTGAGCAGTAACGTGGCTTATTTGCATTGCTTCAGTTCAGTCGATTCGTTGGGGTAGGGCGATTCCGTCCCGCGGTGCATGTGCATCACTTTCACACATCCTCCCAGCTCCATCCTCTGGTGAGGCGGTTGGTCAACTCCGAGATGTTCCGCCTCACTTTGCCTGCGGCAACAGAATGATCAGTTCCAGTTGCGGGTTGAGGAAATCCGAAGGTACGTAAGCCGCCAAGTTTCGGGCGCGTTGCACAGCCTCCCAGGCGACCCCAGATTGACTGAGACTGAAGTACTGGTATTTCAGTTTCAGTGGGATTGCTGCCGGGGGCGAGGGTAGATGCGCCAGCGTCATGCCTGGAAGCGCCTGCTTGATGAGATGCTCTACGTGGTTGGCCGAGCAGACCTTCAGCAACTGCGGTGATTTACGGATCAGATCCGGCTCTGGTATATCGGCGCTGACCGCTAGATACATTCGGGTACCCTGCAGATAACGGTCGTCTGCCAGTTCGGTGGCGTAGATGGAGGGCTGCACGCTCTTGAGCGGCAATGATACGACGTTGCTTGGCACAACGGTTTCCAGCAGCAAACGCAGCTGCTCATTCAGGAGGGTGAAACAGTTGCCAAGCTCTTCATGATCGTAAGGAGGCAGGTCGCGGGGTTGCACCTTGGGAGAAAAAGTAGTCAGGGCGCCTGCCATATCCAGCATCGCCGCGTACAACTCTTCGGGATGGCCTTTCTTGGTTTCATAGAGATGGCTGAATACCGGGAAGTGCGAGTTGATGGTATATAGCAGCCAGAAGTTGGCGATGTCGCTCGCAGTGAAGTCCGCCAGACTCTGATTCTTCTGGCGGCGCATTCCGGCCAGATCGCTGCTCTTGGCATGAAGAATCTCGACGATCCCGCGCAGCATGATCATCAGATACTCGCTTGCGGTGATCGACAGCAACGGCGGTACGAAGACCGGGTTCATGCGAAACGTGCCGACACCGGTCCGCTCTATGTTGGCGACTCTGAGCTTGGAGGAACCCTCCAGGTTCTCGCCTTCTAGCAGGATGCGAAAGTTCTTACGCGCCACCTGCACTGGTTTCTCGCTGATACCGGTGTTTTCATCGCGGAACATCTCTAGGGCAGCGGTGTACCGGGTTCCTACGTTCCTCTGGGAGAGTGAGACGTTCAGCCCACGCTGGCGATATTCGGGTACGGCGAGATAGACGTTGAGCGTATTACGATCCGCCTCGAAGTGATCGGCGAGTGCTTTGGAGGCTGGGGCGGGATCAGAGCCTGGAATGTCGAAGAGCAGTCCCTCTGGAAAGATTCCGCTGGCGCGAGAGATCACGAATTGCCCATCGCTGAGCTTTTGTTGGTCGATGGCTAAATCGGTGAATCCCCAAGGGCGGAAGTTCAGCGCCTGCAGTTCAAACTGCCGCATATCGCCAAGGAAGCGATCCTGCATTTGCATATGTTGCGGCGTAAGGAATGTGCCTTTGGACCAGATGACCGGCTGCAACTGCTTCATTGAGAGCCTCTTCAGATTGCCCACGATAACAAACTTGAGAAGCGAGGGGAAGCCACTTCTTTATCTGTCATAGATAAAATCATATTGACGGAGCCCTTAGCGGGCCGCAAAGTGCTCCGCGCCAGCATCGTAAGGAGAATTTCCGTAAGGCAGACTTGCAAACATAATTCGCCGTGAGCAGCCCCGCGCTCCCAGATATGGACCCTCCCAGACACCCGGAATGTGGTGCCTCAGGATAAGGTTGGAGTTTTGTTGGCCACCCCTGATGATCAGTTGGCCAACCTGCGAACCATTTACTGAACCGATGGTCTCTCCGACAACATCCACCCAGAGTTCTCTGGCGGAACAGACCGGTTGCCATGAAGATGTCGGTTGTTAATAATCAGTTACCAACATACCGTGGCCTGGGAAGCGGCGGGTTGATGTCTTCCGAGTGCGCCCTCCACAGTGGCTAATTTTGGGATTGACACCAGAATTTCCAGTTGATAGGCTTCCGCGCATCAGCATTTACGGCTTAGGCCTTCAAAGTTACTTATCTTCGGGCTCATTCTGCCATCCAGAAGGCTCTGACGCAAGTGCTCGTGAGCCGTATTGATCTTTGTTTCAAGTCGTTGCTTTGCTATTTGCTAGCAGTCAGGCGCAATACCAGTGTGTACAGTCCATCGCAGGGGTGATGTTATGGCTAGAGAGAGTACTCAGCAGAAACTCAGTCGCGTGCGGCCACCACGAGTGCACATCACATATGACGTTGAAGTTGGCGACGCCATTGAAAACAAGGAAATTCCGTTTGTCATGGGAGTGCTGGGCGACTTTACCGGCCAGCCTGAACAACCGTTGCCGCGGGCAAAGGACAGGAAGTTCGTCGAAGTGACGCCCGACAACTTCGACATTGTATTGCAAGGAATGGCTCCTCACCTTGCCTTCTCCGTCGATAACAAGCTCAGCGACGATTCGGAAGCCGGTCAACTGAAGGTTGATCTGCGCTTCAAGAGCCTTGAAGACTTTGAACCGGAACAGGTCGCCAGGCAGGTGAAGCCGCTGAAAGAATTGCTCGATATGCGAACCAAGCTGTCCGATTTGCGAGGCACCCTGCAGAGCAACGAAAAGCTCGACGAACTGCTGATGGACGCGGTGACCGACAGCGGCAAGGCAGACAAGCTTCGCACGGAGTTGGGGCTGTCGCCGAAGCCCGAGGGAGGTGAGTGATGGCCGACGAACTGAAACAGGCCGCTGCGGCTCCGGCTAAGTATGCCGGCGCTGAAACCAGCCTGCTGGACCAACTTGTCGAGGAAGGCCGTTTTGCCCGGGATGCGGCGGCGGCTGAGCGCGGCAAGGACCTGGTAAAGCAGTTCCTGGCCCAAGTATTAGAAGGCGAGATGTCGGTTTCCCGCGATGCGGAAGCCACCATCAACGCGCGCATCGCTCAGATCGATCACCTTATCTCGATTCAGTTAAACGAGATCATGCATCACGCTTCTTTCCAGAAGCTGGAAGGTTCATGGCGCGGATTGAAATTTTTGCTCGATCACTCGGAGACGAGCGACAGGCTCAAGATCAAAGTCCTCAACGTCAGCAAAAAGGAACTGCTGCGCGACTTGCAGCGGGCGGTGGAGTTCGATCAGAGCGCACTGTTCAAGAAGGTTTACGAGGAAGAGTTCGGAATTTTCGGCGGCGCGCCATTTGCATCGCTGATTGGAGACTACGAGTTCGGCAAGCATCCGGAAGACTTGGAGCTGCTGGAGAAGATTTCCAATGTGGCAGCGGCCGCACATGCACCATTTCTCTCGGCGGCAGCTCCTGACATGTTTAATCTGCCCAGCCTGTCAGATCTGGGCTCACCTCGGGATTTGTCGAAGATCTTCGACACGACGGAATATGCGAAGTGGAAGTCTTTCCGCGCCTCGGATGATTCCCGTTATGTCGGCCTTTGCCTGCCTCATGTGCTGATGCGCCTGCCATACGGACGTGATACGAAGCCGGTGGAAGGCTTCAACTACGAAGAGGGCGTGGACGGCACCGATCATAACAAGTACCTGTGGGGCAACGCGGCATACGCTCTGGGCTCCCGGTTGACCGATGCATTCGCTCAATACGGCTGGTGCGCTGCAATCCGCGGAGTCGAGGGAGGCGGGCTGGTTGAAGGTCTACCGGCGCACACCTTCCGTACCGATGAAGGGGATGTGGCGTTGAAGTGTCCGGTGGAAATTGCGATCACGGACCGGCGTGAAAAGGAACTCGCCGACCAGGGCTTCGTTCCCCTGGTGCATTGCAAGGGGACCGATTTCGCTGCCTTCTTCAGTGTGCAGTCTGCCCAGAAGCCCAAGGTGTATGACAAAGAGGCGGCCAATGCCAGTGCCCGGCTTTCGGCACAGCTGCCTTATATCCTGGCGATGGCGCGCTTCGCACACTATTTGAAGGCGATGATGCGCGACAAGATCGGCAGTTCCATGTCCCGTGCCGATACCCAGCGTTTTCTCAATAACTGGATTTCGCAATACGTCTGCGCGGACGATAATGCCTCGCAGTCTGTCAAGGCGCAGCTACCGCTGCGCGAAGCCAACATCGAGGTCATGGAAGTAGCGGGTAAGCCGGGTGTTTACCGCGCGGTCGCTTTCATGAAACCTCACTTCCAACTGGACGAACTCACTGTATCTTTGCGTCTGGTTGCTGATTTACCGGCGTCAGCGCGCAAATAACAACCGGAAATGCAAGTGGGCGGAGGCGCCCCGTAAACGGTTCGCCTCTCCCCGGCAATGCCACAATTTCACTCCCGCCGCAACGCGGAAGACCGAAGCACGATGGAGGGGTATATGGCAGTAGCTGATTATTTCCTGAAGCTTGACGGGATCCCGGGCGAAAGCCAGGATTCAAAACATAAGGGCGAGATCCAGCTTGAATCGTGGTCCCATAGCGCCACCAACCGTGGTACAGCCGGAAGTGGCACTGGCGGCATGGGAGCGGGCAAGGTGGATCTGGGGGATCTCGTATTCACAAAGACGGTTGACAAGTCCGGGCCCAAACTTTTCCAGGCCTGCTGCTCGGGCGAGCCCATCAAGAGTGCTGTCCTTGTCGCACGCAAGGCGGGCAAGGAGCAGCAGGAATACTTGAAGATCACCCTCGGGGATTCGTTGGTGTCCTCGTACTCCCTCGGCGCATCGGGCGGATCGGACGTTATGCCAACCGAACAGTTCTCGCTCAACTTTAGCACGATCAAGATCGAGTACAAGGAGCAGAAGCCAGACGGCTCGCTGGGTGGGTCCGTTCCGGCCAGTTGGAGCCGAGTCAATAATACCAAGAACGTATAGCAGCGGTAAATAGTTGATCCGCAACGGAGTAGTCCATGAACGCGAATGAGTTGTTCCGCTCCGGCAAACTGACCGAGGCAATCCGGGCATTGGGCGAGGAGATCCGGCAGAATCCGCTCGATACCAAGAAACGGACCTTTCTGTTTGAACTCCTTTGCTTTGCCGGCGAATGGGAACGCGGGGAAAAACAACTCGATGTTCTGGCGCAGGGCGGCACAAACGTGGAATTAGGCGCGTTGCTGTATCGTGCTGCCCTGCACGCCGAACGCGAACGGCAGCAGTTTTTCAAGGGCAAGGCGTATCTGGACTCCGCTCTGCCTGCTGGAGACGTGCCGGAAATTGCAGAGGCGCTTGCGACAGAGCCGAGTATCAAGAGCCTCAGTGGTACTTTCAACGGCCAACCGTTTCAGAACATCAGCGATGCTGACCCGCGGATCGGGGCTCGCCTGGAAGTATTTGTGGCAGGCCGCTACCTGTGGGTGCCCTTCGAGCACATCGTCTCAGTCAAATTCCAACCTCCCAAGCGGCTGCGCGATCTGCTGTGGGCTCCAGCGCTGATTACAAATGGCTCAAAGTTCAAAGGCCGCGATCTGGGCGAGGTGCTGATCCCTGTGCTTTCGCCGTTCTCTTCTACACACGCCGATGAAGCTGTTCGGCTGGGGCACGCCACCGCGTGGCAAGAAAGCGACGGCTTGGAGGTTCCCTTCGGCCAGAAGATGCTGTTGATCGATGAAGAGGAAGTTCCGCTGCTCGAAGTCAGAGAGTTGCAGCTAGATGCGAGCCGCGAAGCGGTGTCCGCTGGATAGGACCATGCCGATCGGTGCTGAACTTCTGAATCCGATTCCTGGGTCGAGCCCTGGCGGTGCAAACCTTCGGTATGATCCGGCTTACGACAAAATCAAAGAGGCCCGCCGCGAAGATGACGCCGCCCCGCAGGGCGATTGGTCGTATGGGCTAAAAAAGGCGGACTGGCCGCTCGTCATCAAGCTATGCAGCGATTTACTTAGCAACAAGACCAAGGATCTCCAACTTGCCGCCTGGCTCACAGAGGCGCTGGTTCGGCGGGAGGGCTTTGCCGGATTGCAGCAGGGGCTGGAGCTCTGCCGTGGACTGCTCGAACAGTTTTGGGACAATCTCTACCCCGAAGCGGACGAAGGCACCTATGAAGAGCGTGCCGTGCCGCTGGACTGGGTTGGCAGCCGGCTCGGGGACAGCCTGAAACAGGTTGGACTCACCAAAAGTGGCCTTGACTGGCTTAAGTACAGGGAATCGCGCTCTGTCGGATACGAAGCCGACATGGCCAGCTCCGATAGCAAACGCGAAGCACGCGAGCAGGCCATCGCCGAGGGCAAGCTCTCGGCGGAGGAATTCGACCAGGCGGTCGATTCGACGGCAAAAGAATTTTATCAAAAGCGAATGAGTGAAGTTGATAGCTGTTTGGAGACCATCGATCTGCTGTCACAAGATTGTGAGAGCAAGTTTGGCGAGTTTGTTCCCAGCTTTTCCGGCTTGCGCGAGACACTGGAGACGCTGCGGCAGACGATTGGCGTTTTGCTGACTAAGAAGAGCGCGAGCGAGCCCGACGAGGAAGTGGAACAACTCGAGGCTCCAACAGAGCAGGCTAGCTCCGATCAGGGTGAAGAGTCTTCATGGGCGAGCGAATCCCCGGTCGCAGCTGCGGCAGCTCCAGCGCGGGCACGGGTGAAGAAGGCAGCGACGGCGGAGCCCACTGACCGCAATGATGCGTACGAGCGGCTGGCGGCGCTTGCCTCTTGGCTGAGGAAAGAAGACCCGTACAATCCGGTTCCTTACTTGATGGTGCGAGCCATGCGCTGGGGCGAACTGCGCGCTGCTGGCGGCGAGATTGATTCCAACCTGCTTGAGCCCCCATCGACCGCGCTACGCACGGAGATCAAGCGGCTCTACAACGATGGCAACTACGACCAGCTTTTTACGGTGATGGAAGCAGCGGCAGCAGAGCCATGCGGCCGCGGATGGCTCGACCTGCAGCGTTACTTCAGCAATGCTTGCGACAACGCGGGGGGATACGAGAACGTCAAGAGCGCGGTGGTCGGCGAACTCAAGGCACTGTTATCGGATTACCCTGCACTGGCAAAGATGACGTTGCTCGATGACACGCCGACCGCAAATCCGGAAACTCAGGCATGGCTGGAAACACTTCTCCCTCGCCAAACAGAAGCTTCAAACGAGGAGATAGGGGAACTGCCGGCAGTCGAGAGTTCTAATGGCCAGAGTAAGGGAGCTGGGGAGGCCGATGCTCCCGATGTTTTCGAACTGGCACAGCAGGCAGCAAGCCGCGGACGTGCTGATGAAGCCATTGGCATGCTTGCGCGCGAAGTGGCGATGGAACGATGCGGCCGCTCCCGCTTCCTGCGTCAGATTCAGTTGGCGCAAGTCTGTCTCTCCACCAAGCACGAAGCTGTTGCTTATCCGATCCTGGAGAGTTTGTCTGAAGAGATTGAAAGCCGCAATCTCGAAGGTTGGGAGCCGCCGGATTTGCTCGCCCACGCTTTGAGCCTGTTGTTCCGCTGCGGCGGCAAGTTCAAGGATGATCCAGAGTTGAAGAAGAAGTTGTATGCGCGCATCTGCCGTCTGGATCCGATGCGAGCGCTGGATTTGAAGTAATCAGGAATCTCACTCTGGGTTGCGCGCGGGCGGAGTTTACGGGCAAGCTTCAGCATGGGACATGATGACAAGGAAGAAGAAACAGGCGACTTTCCATGGCACGTTTTGAACCTGAGATGATCATCACGCAGTCCTTGCTCGACCGGCTGACTGACGATGAGCCAGCTTCGCCAGCCGACCCTCCTACCACGCGGCTTCAATCCTTCCGTACCTTCAAAGCGGCCCTGCGCCGCGACCTTGAGTGGCTGCTCAACACTCGGCAGACGCCGGAACCGGCGCCAGCCGAGTTCCGATCGCTGTCGCATTCGCTCTTCAACTACGGCTTGCCGGATTTGGTGTCGCTCTCATCGGACTCGGTGCGGGATCACAATTTGCTGCAGCATCGGCTGCAGGAGGCGGTAGAGGTTTTTGAAACACGGCTATACAATGTGCGCGTAATCGGTGAGTCTTCGGCCCACGGAGGCCGTTCGCTCCGGTTTCGCATTGAAGGGCTGGCACGCGTAGATCCGGCTCCGGAGCAGGTCAGTTTTGACACCGTACTTGAGCTAACCAGCGGAGAGTACGCGGTGAAATGACGGTTCGTGCTGTAAATGCAGACTGATGCAGGCAGGCAGAAACGCTACAGCCTTGGCGGATCGGTAACGGTAAACGGAAATGCGTGAAGAGCTTCTGGCATATTATGAGCGCGAGCTTACCTATCTTCGTCAGATGGGAGCTGAGTTTGCGCAGAAATATCCGAAGATCGCATCCCGGCTGATGTTAGAGGCGGACCGTTGCGCGGATCCGCATGTTGAACGGCTGCTGGAGGCGTTTGCGTTCCTCGCGGCGCGCGTGCATCTGAAGATCGACGACGATTTCCCAGAGATAACCAACGCCCTGTTCGGCATTTTGTATCCACATTACATCCGTCCCATTCCATCGATGTCAGTGGTGCAGCTTCACCTTGATCCGGAACAGGGAAAACTCACTACGGGGCTAGTGATTCCGCGAGAGGCGATGCTGCATTCGCGTGAGGTCGAGGGCGTTCCCTGCAAGTTCAGGACCTGCTACGAAACGACCCTGTGGCCAGTGAATGTAGCCGCAGCGCAATGGTTGACCCCGGATCGCTTGACGCCTCCGGTGAGGGCGGCCGAAACGGTGGGCGCAATCCGGCTGGTGCTGAAGTGTCTGCCAGACGTCAGCTTTGACAAACTGGAGATGCGGTCGCTCCGTTTTTATCTTAGCGGCGAAAGCAAACTGGTTCACACCTTGTATGAGCTACTTTGCAATAACTGCAATCAGATTCTGTTGCGCAATCCCGGCCCAGGTCCGCGCAAGGAGCCAGTCGTATTATCGCCAGGAATGCTGCGGCCGGTGGGCTTTGAGGAGAACGAAGCACTGCTGCCCTATCCGCGGCGTTCTTTCTCCGGATACCGGTTACTTCAAGAGTATTTTACTTTCCCGGAAAAGTTTTTCTTCCTCGATCTCGATGGACTGGAAGCTCTGGGCTCATTGGGGCTCGGCTCCGAGATTGAGATTGTTTTTTTGCTGAAGCGATTTGAGCGTAGCGAACGAGCGCAGATGCTGGAAATGGGCGTTACTCCGCAGACCTTCCGCCTTGGCTGCACGCCAATCGTGAATTTATTTGCGCAGACTGCGGAACCTATTCTGCTGGACCAGACACAATACGAGTATCCGATTGTTCCGGATGTTCGCCGACAGTATGCGATGGAAATTTTCTCCGTCGACGACGTGGTAGGAACCAACCCACGCTCACGCGAGATTACACAGTACCTTCCTTTTTACACTTTCCATCATGCCCAGGGGGCGAAGAAGAGCAATGCACAGGCTTTCTGGCAGGCAACGCGGCGCAGTGCCGGTATTCGCGAGGACGAGCGCAGCGACGTATTCCTCTCACTGTTGGATATGACAGGAGCTCCGGTGAATCCGGAGGCCGATGCCATCACTGTGCGTTGCACATGCACCAATTTTACATTACCTTCACGGCTGCCGTTTGGCAGCGAAAAAGGCGACTTTGAGCTGCAGGGAGTGTCGGCGATCCGCAAGATTGTAGTGCTGCACAAACTCACCCCTACTTTGCGCCCCCCCTCAGGAAAAGGAGCACTGTGGCGGCTGCTATCTCATCTCTCGCTTAATTACCTGTCGCTGGTGGACGAAGGCAAGGAAGCGCTGCAGCAGATTCTGAATCTCTATAATTTCTCCGATTCGATTTATCTGCATAACCAGATTTCGGGTATCACGAGTATCAATTCGACGCGTCACTTTGCGCCGGTAGTCACCGACAACGGAGTGGTTTCGGCGCGCGGCACACGAGTGGATCTGGAACTGGACGAGGAACAGTTTGTGGGTGGAGGCGTGTACCTGTTCTCCAGCGTGATCGAGCGTTTTCTTGGCAGTTACGTGTCAATGAACAGCTTCAGCCAGTTGGTTGCCAGTACGGTTCAGAGAAAGGAGGTCTTGCGCGAATGGGCACCCCGGGCCGGGCGAGCGATCCTGATTTAGAACGTACGCTGTTGAAGGAATTGCTGGCGGCCGAGCCGTTCCGCTTCCACTTCTTTCAGGCAGTGCATCTGCTGGAGCGCATGGCTCCGGAGCGCGAGAGCGTGGGCAGATTCGTTCCAGTGGGCAACGAGGCAGTGCGTTTTTCCACGCACCAGAGCACATCATTCCCGGCCAGTGAGATCCAGGCACTGAGCTTTCCGGAAGGCAATCCGCCGCGGATGACAGTGAACTTTATGGGCCTGACCGGCCCACTGGGTTTGCTGACCCCGTATTACACCGAGTACATCATGGAACGCATGCGCCGCAAGGACTACGCGCTGCGCGACTTCCTTGATATCTTCAACCATCGCTCCATTTCGCTGTTTTACCAGGGCTGGAAGAAGTACCGCTCTAGCATTACCAACGAAAAGTCGAAAGATAACCCTCTTTCCAATCAGGTACTGGCGCTGGTTGGACTTGGCATTCCCGGGCTACAGGGTCGACAGGCTGTCGAAGACGAGACATTTATCTATTACGCGGGCCTTTTCTCCCAACATCCGCGCTCGGCAATTGCACTGGAGCGAATCCTGACGGATTATTTCGGCGTGTCGGCTACCGTGGAACAGTTTGCCGGTGCCTGGTATAAGTTGGACAAGATCAGCCAAAGCTCTCTGGACGAAAGCGGCAGATATACCGAGATGCTTGGGCTCGGCACCGTTCTAGGCGATGAGGTCTGGGATCAGCAATCGATCGTACGGATAAGGCTGGGACCTCTTACTCTCCCGCAGTATCTGGATTTTCTCCCCACTGGCACAGCTTGGAAACCGCTTCGTTCATTGGTCCAGTTCTATTTCAATGACCAGTTGGACTTCGAGGTGCAACTGGTTTTGCGGCGCGATGAGACGCCGCGCTGTGAACTGGGAAGCATGGGCGAGGCTGCGCCACGCCTGGGATGGACGAGTTGGGCAAAGACAAATGACATGCAACGCGATCCGGAAGAAACGATCTTGAGGTTGTAGACGCACTTGTACCTGGCAGAACGGAATAAAGTTGAAATCAGCGCTGGAGGGAGTATGGCATCGGACTGGAAGTCGCTTATACAAAAACTGAATACGCCAACACGCGAGATTCTGGAGGGAGCTCTTCAGGTCTGCCGCTCCCGCACGAATTATGACGCGGACCTGCCGCACTATTTAACGAAGGCGCTGGAGCGGGAAGATCTCGATTTCGCTCGAATCGCAAAGGCCTTCAGCATGAACAAGTCCGTGCTGATGGGAGATCTGAGCCATGCGCTTGATCTCCTGAAGCGTGGAAGCGGGAGCAATCCGCTGTTTAGCCCGGCGTTGCTGAGACTCTTTCGCGAATCTTGGGTGACGGGCACGCTAAGCTTCGGAGCCGCTGAAATCCGCACCGGCTTCACGATCTACGCTCTGGTTTCTGACGAAGAGCTACTGCGTTACGCGCGTGAGATCAGCCGTGAGTTTCTCAAGATCAACGCTGAGCAGTTGAAGACAGAGTTTTACGCTATCGTCGCCGGCTCTATCGAGGATCGAACCACGAAGCCGATGATGAGCGGTGCGGCAGCCGGGGGGCAAAGCCAGCCTGGTGCGCATATGGGCAGCAAGTCACCCAACCTGGATCAGTTCACGGTGAACCTGAATGACAAGGTGAAGGCTGGCAAGATCGATCCGGTGCTCGGCCGCGACATGGAAATTCGCCAGGTGATCGATATCCTGATGCGGCGCCGCCAGAACAACCCGATACTGACCGGTGAAGCAGGTGTAGGCAAGACTGCCGTAGTCGAGGGCTTTGCGCAACGGGTAGTCTCCGGTGACGTACCTGAGCCTCTGCGGAAAACCGTGATTCGGACGCTCGACCTTGCGCTCTTGCAGGCGGGAGCCAGCGTCAAGGGAGAATTCGAGGATCGCCTCAAGGGAATCATCGAGGAGTGCAAGGCCTCGCCCGTGCCTATTATTTTGTTCATTGATGAAGCGCACACGATGATCGGCGCGGGCGGTGCAGCTGGACAAGGCGATGCAGCACAACTTCTGAAGCCGGCGCTGGCCCGCGGTGAATTGCGTACGATCGCGGCTACTACCTGGAGCGAATATAAGAAGTATTTCGAGAAAGATGCTGCACTGGCCCGCCGCTTCCAGGTGGTCAAGGTCGATGAACCAAGCGTGCCGCAGTGCGAGGTGATGCTGCGTGGCATCGTTGCGAACCTGGAGAAGCACCACAATCTGCGAATTCTGGACGAGGCCGTCAACTCCGCTGTCAAGTTGTCCGCGCGCTACTTGGCGGGGCGGCAATTGCCTGACAAGGCGGTAAGCGTGCTCGATACTGCTTGCGCTCGTCTTGCTCTTGGTCAGGCGGCAAAACCGGCCGCAGTTGAGGATATCGAGCGGCGAATCGATGACTTGGCAACGCAGCAGAGAATTCTAGAGCGCGAAGTGGTTCTGGGCGCCAATCATAGCGAACGACTGCAGAAGATCGTAGGAAACAAGCAGAAGCTAGAGGAAGAACTGACAGCCTTAAGGGAGCGATGGGAGAAAGAAAGGACACTGGTGGAGCAGGTTCGCGCGCTCCAGGCAAAGATCGAGCAGACAGCCGCTCAGCCAGCGGCTGCAGCGCCCACAAGCACCGTAGCCCTACCGGATGTCTCTGCGTCAGATAGCAGTGAGGCCGTGCCTGCAACTGACCAAGCAGCAATGAAGTCTGAATTGCTCGAATTGGAACACCAGTTGAAGGCTATTCAGGCTGATCAACCCTTGATGGGCGTCTGCGTGGACGCCGAGGTGGTGGGCGAGGTAATCTCCGGCTGGACAGGTATTCCGACCGGCAAGATGGTGAAGGACGAGATTGCAGCTGTGCTCAAGCTCGACGATTACCTTGCCACCCGGATCATCGGGCAGGATCATGCGCTGAAGGCAATCGGACAGCGAGTGGTTACTTCGCGCGCGAGCCTTGATGATCCCAGCAAGCCGATCGGCGTGTTTATGCTGGTTGGCCCAAGCGGCGTGGGAAAGACAGAGACAGCGCTGGCACTTAGCGAGCTTTTTTACGGCGGCGAGCGCAACCTGATCACCATTAATATGTCGGAGTTTCAGGAAGCGCATACGGTCAGCACGTTGAAGGGTTCGCCCCCGGGCTATGTTGGATACGGCGAAGGCGGGGTCTTGACCGAAGCAGTTCGCCGCCGCCCTTACTCGGTAGTGCTGCTGGATGAGGTGGAAAAGGCGCACCCGGACGTGCTCGAACTCTTCTACCAGGTATTCGATAAAGGGCACATGGAAGATGGCGAGGGAAGGGAGATCGACTTCAAGAACACGATCATTCTCCTTACGACTAACGCATGCACGGAGACCCTGATGAAGCTCTGCGCGGACCCGGAGACCACTCCCGGGCCTGCGGCGCTGGTAAACGCCCTCAAGCCGGAACTCAATAAGATATTCAAGCCGGCGTTCCTGGGACGCATGCTACTGCTGCCATATTTTCCGATCCGCGATGAATCGATGAAGAAGATCATCGTGCTCAAGCTATCCAGGGTCCAGAAGCGCCTGGCGGAAAGCCACGGCATCACACTTCAGTTCGGCGAAGAACTGATCGATGAAATCGCAAGGCGCTGCACCGAAGTCGAGAGCGGTGCGCGTAATGTGGACAACATTTTGACCAATACCCTGCTGCCCGAGATCTCGCGCCAACTGCTGCAGCAATTGGCGGAGGGCACAAGAATTGCTGCGATCCAGGTTGGCCTCGACACGGAGGGATCGTTCACTTATGAATTTGCCGCCCCAATGCCGGAAGTCTCGGCAGCGTCGGCTTAACCGGTAACATCCTTGCGTCCTCAGCTTCGGGATGAGGAGAACGTAACACAGGGAGATTGACAGGTTCGTTATGTCAACAAATAGCAATGGAGTGTCTGTGATCACGCAAAAGGAACGTTCTCTCCGGCTGGAAACTCCGGTCGGAGAGGACGTGCTGCTGTTGGAGCACTGCGTAGGCTCAGAAGCTATGTCCGGCCTGTTTTCCTTCGAACTTGATCTTCTGCTCGATCTCCAGATGCACCGCAGCAGCGAGGTGAAGGCGGAAGACCTTCTGGGCCGTAAGATCACGATTACACTGGCGCTGAAAACGGGAGAGCGCTATTTCAATGGTATTGTAAAGCGCCTCGTTCAAGGCCATCGCGACGAGCGCTTTCAGTACTACCATATGGAGGTCGTCCCCTGGTCATGGCTGCTGACACTCAAGTCCGACTGCCGCATCTTCCAGGATCTCTCTGTCCCGCAGATCGTCAAGAAACTTTTCGATGAACTGAAGGGCAGCTATAGCGACCTGGTCTCCTACCGCGATGCCCTGACGAAGCAATACGTGCAGCGCGACTACTGCGTGCAGTATCGGGAAACGGATTTCAACTTCATCTCACGTTTGCTGGAGTTGGAAGGCATATTCTATTTCTTCGAGCACAGCCAGAACGGACACACGCTGGTCCTGGCCGATTCCAACAGCACCTTCAAGCAAGTACCCGATAACGGTGGCAAGTTCCGTTTTAGCCCGCAAGGCGGCTACGATGAACGTCTCGATACAGTCTTGAGTGTCAACCTGCAACACGAGCTGCGTCCTGGTAAATGGGACCTCCGAGACTACCACTTTGAGATGCCCTCGAAGACGCTGGAACGGACCGAAACCACGACCATCTCCGTGGCCAATAATTCCTCTCTGGGACTCTATGATTATCCCGGTGAATATGCGGCGATCTTCAACAAGCCTGGGGCACGTCTTGGAGATGTGGAACCCACAGGAGAGAGCTTTATCCGGTTGCGCATGCAGGAGGAAGAAGTGGAATACCTGGTGCTGACCGGGACGTCGATAGCACGCGCGTTCAGCTCCGGATACAGGTTTGAGCTGACGGAGCATCGCGACATGGCCGACAAGTACGCTCTGGTTTTGGTGCAGCACAGCATGTCTCAGGTGCCAAGCTATGTCAGTGGTGACAGCGAGGGCACGCATTACCAGAACAGCTTTGTCTGTATTCCATTTTCGGTGCCCTACCTTCCGCGCCGGACTGCGCCCAAGCCCATCGTGCAAGGACCGCAAACCGCAGTGGTAACCGTGAAGCCGGGAGAAGAGAGCTGGTTAGATAAGTATGGGCGCATCCGCCTCCAATTCCATTGGGATCGCCTGGGCAAGGACAACGAAGAATCGACTTGTTGGGTACGTGTAGCTCAACCCTGGGCCGGCGGCGGCTGGGGCGCTCACTTTTGGCCGCGCGTCGGACAAGAGGTTGTGGTCGAGTTCCTCGAAGGTGATCCCGATCAACCGCTCGTGACGGGCTCGGTATACAACGCTTCGCAGATGCCGCCCTATGGCCTGCCACAGTACTACACCCGGAGCGGGATCAAGTCACACAGCAGCCAAGGCGGCAGTAGTTCCAACTATAACGAACTTCGCCTGGAGGATAAGAAGGGGGATGAGCAACTGTTTCTCCATGCCGAGAAAGACATGGACGTCCGGGTGAAGAATGATGAGCGAGAGTTTGTGGCCAACAACCGCTCTCTTATTGTGGAACAGGACCAAATGGAGAAGGTGGGAGGCGCAAAGCATCTGCGCGTCAAGGGCAATCGACTCGAGAAGATTGACGGTGACTTGTCGCTGAATGTGCAAGGCGTTTGCAACGAGATGGTAATGGGCAACAATTCGCTCACTTGCGACAGCGATCATGCCGAGAAAATCGGCGGCAACCGCTCGCTCCAAGTCAGTGGAGATCGCCACGAAAAAGTAGGAGGCGTATTCGTGGTGGAATCGGGCCAGGAGATCCACTTCAAGGCGGGCGTGAAACTGATCATAGAGGCCGGTACGGAGGTGTCTCTCAAAGGGGCCGGAGGATTTATCGATATCGGCCCCTCTGGCGTAACCATTCAGGGGACCATGGTCAATATCAACAGCGGCGGTTCCGCTGGCACCGGCACTGCCGCCAGCCCGAAGGACCCCACTGCACCAACTGATCCGAAGGAACCTGACAAGGCCGACGACGGCAGCAAGGGTGGAAAGATGTAGGCAGCCAAGTGCATCGAGGGGTCATTGCACTTGGCTGCCCTTCGGTGATCATCGGCCAGTACGCATGGAGCGAACCAGACGCCACACTGGGTGATCGAAGTTCTGGCGTCCAGCAACTAGTTCACGATCTCCCAGCTGACGTCGCAGCTCGTTTGCTCGCGCTGGCTCAGAGAGCGAAGCGTTAGCTTCTGCGTACCGTCTCGCTGGCGCGAAATCAGCGGCTGCCATGATTTGTGATCAAAGGTAAATCGAAGCCTGGCGGGCGGAAGATTGAAAAAGGTGACGGTCTCGCCATATTGCACCGGAGGCCCAGAATAATGCAGTATCCCTGAAGTCTCAGGAGCTGGTGCGCTTTCAGGCTGCGGCGGCTGCGGCTTGTTCCGTGCATCGTTCGGTACCAACGGAAGTGTTTCTGGTATGCTAGTGGCCATCTGGGCCGAACCAAACTTGCCGACGACAGGATGCCGTTCATCGACGACACTCGTGGACGGGGCAACGGCGGGCTGCGCATGTTCGTCCTCAGGATTTCGCGTTTCTGTCCTGTCTTCGGGGATAAGCTTCGCTGCGCTGGGTTTGCCATTGATTAGTGCATCAGTGCTGGCAATCGGCGGAGTACCAGGACGGACGGCATCCCCTGCTGAAGAATACAGAGCCGAAGCTGGCTTAGTATGCGAGTTGCGCCACCAAAAGCCAGCCGCCACAATAACCGACAAACAGACAACAGCGAGGAGAGCGGGAAGCACCCAGAATTTCCCATGGCTGGCTCTCTCATACGCGGGCGAAGTGGAAAAGACAGAATCATGCACTTGCGTCTCTCTGTCCTTGATTGGTGTGGCGTTGGCAATTAACTCCGACATATCTGAGGTGGTTGTTCGCGCAGAGATGACCGGTGCCGCAGGGCTAAGTTCCTGTTCCGAGGAAGGCTGAGCTGCAACAAACCAACTCGAGCTCTTGGGGGCGGGTGCTTGCCCTACCTGAACTGGAGCATCGGCCTTCGCAGCCCCATCTGCCGGTGCCGTTTCTACAACCGGCTTACCGCACTGTGTGCAGAAACTGCTCCCCTGGATAGCGCGTGCGCCGCAACCGGTGCAGAACCTGCTTGTCATCCTTGATTCCTCCGGTCTTTTTGGAAGATCAATAGAATTTCTATATTGGAATGCCCGTTACTTGAGATTGATTGCGGTGGCCGTTCTGTGGGGCCACCGCAATCAATCATTCAATTAGTGAGCACCCTCCTGCGCTGCCTGGGTCGTCACATCCTGTTCAGATTGGTCTGCCGCCTTCAGTTGACTGTTTATGTCGTTGGCGTCATTGGGATCCGGCGGTGGAGCAACTGCTGCAAAAGCTGCTGCTGTGGGAGGCGCAGTCGCAGATGGCGGCGCTGCGGGGATTCCGCCCTTGCCTTGTTTCTGTTGGAGCTCCTCCAAGCCGCGATCGATCGTCTCCCGCATGTGATTCTGCATCTCCTGGAGATCTGCCAGAGCCACTGTAACCGTGGCAGCTTTGGCGCATTCGCCTCTGCCCTTGCTGGCGAGCACAACCAGAGAAGCAGCTGTGGCATTAGGATCAGCCAGTGGCGCGCTCAATTGCAGAACATCACCGTCGCTAAGAGCACACTCCGCACCGGAGCCGTCCACCACATCCAGTGAACCACCGGCGACAAAGACGTGCGGATGGCCATCCGCAAGCGCCCTGGCAATACTGCTGGATGCAGGGTCTGGATCCTGGTTCTTGGCACTCTGCTGCGCGTCGGCGTTCTCCAATGCAATTTCGTTGCGCACTTCGTCGGCTATCATCTGCTTCACTTCCGGCGTCAGCGCAGGAGGAGCGTTGCCGGCTTGCTCAGCAGGAGGCAAGTTTTCGGCTTCTTTCCGTGCCTCATACGCGGCAGCAAGTCCGCTTGAGATGATGTAATCGGTCAGCCACAGAGAAGCGCTTGGGTAGACCGGATAGGGAGCAAAATAACCGCCATAGTATCCATACCAAGGGGCTGCACCAAAGCCCCATGCAAAGGCTACCGGCACGCCCCACGGGTGATAGGCCCATCCATAATACCCGATTGGATAGAAGCGGGCTGGCGCGTAGACGTTCAAATAGAGCCCATGATACCCGTAGCCACGGTAATAGCGGTCATACTCACGGCCGTGATAATAGTAGCTGCGCCGTGCGAAGTCATGGCCATGGTATCTGTATGGTCTCTGAATGTACCCCGGTCTTCCCCGCTCGGCGACAATCCGCGAATGGTCGCCGCGTTCGACGGAAACCCGGCGACCACCGTCCAACCCATGGTGGATATCCATGCCGCGTTTTGCATCATGCACGTCGCTGACGCGGCCGTTGGGACGGCGCTGGATTGCACTGCCACTTCGCAGTTGTTGCGTATGGCCTCCTGCCGGTGCAGGTCTGCCGGAGATTCCAGTGTTTGCCGGATGCCCACCAACGGTGTGGCCTGCCGAGCCTGCGCCCGGTTTTACTCCGGCCCCAGCTGCTCCGGCATGAGTGGACGACGCTCCGCCTGTGCCGTGGCCTGCAGTGGTAGTTGCGCCCGTATGTGCGCTGCTCCCGCCAGTTGTGGGCCCGTGGGTTGTTGCGCCGCCAGTCGTGGGCCCGTGGCTGCCTGCGCCGCCCGTCGTGGGTCCGTGGCTGCCTGCGCCGCCAGTGGGTCCGTGGGTCGCCCCACCAGCATGATTTGAAGCCCCGCCCGCACCGCCGGGCTTGGCTATAGCCGGGGCAGCTTTGGCTGGCGCGGCCGGTTTTTTCTTGTCATCTGCGGCCAGCACTCCCACTGCACCCAACAGAAATAAAATCACGGCAACGCGTGCCTTCCAGCTATGCGAATTGAACATGAACCTCTCCTTCTGTGCTTCCAGTGAATTGATTGATTCGCAGTCGAGTTAGAGAACTACTGGACGTCCGTCACTTTGCCTCTAATGAGGATCACTTTCATGTCCGGGTAATAATAAATCTCTCTGGCTCCCAGGTTGGCCATCTTCTTGCGCTGGACCGAGAATTGCCACAACCTGATCCTTTGGTTCTCCAAGAGCAACGGAATTGGGAGGTGGAGGTGGCTCATCAGGAGGAGGTGGTGGTGGTGCAACAGGCACGAAGGACTCGGCGGGGGCCGCTGGGACCGGGGCCGACGACGCAGCATCCTGCGGGGCGCTATCCGCCGTCATCTTGGTCAGCGTGAATTGCGCCTTGAGTTTCTGATCGATGCTCGCATTCTGAGCGTCTTGAGCGTAGACCGGATGTGCTAAACAAGCAAGCATGGCAGCAACCGCCAAACCGGCTATACTTCGCACTGCAATTCGCATATCTTTCTCCGCTTCCTCTAATCCGATACAGATCGCGTTGATGCCTTGCAACTTGCCTGATGGAATTAATTCCCTACTTTTCGCCTAGCGGCGCTTCCGCCCCACGCGGAAGTCCCGAACAGCATGGGACGGCAATGGCATCTTCCCTCAGAATTAATTCACGAACAATCGCACAACATCCAACTAAGCGAAGAAGATCACGATTCCTGTCGCTGCGAAAATACCGTCTGGGAGGGAGCCCCGGCAATAACTGGAATTGCAGGGGAGCCCAGAAAGCTTCCTAATTACGCGTACCTCAGAGTCTCATAGCCCAAGCGCTTTAAAGAAAACCTGAATGTGAGACGCCACACAACATTGAGTGACACTGTATTCCTACCAGCGCATTCCTGCAAGCATTTCCTTTCCTGCGATTGCGCCAGACCGGCCCACGCACCGGGGGGCAGCGTTACAGCTGTCGGAACAGCTGTCGGAGTTGAACGGCTGGTGGCGAGCGCCTTGGATCTGTGACAATTCGCACTGACAAAAAAACCGATAAGTCAGCGTCCCATTGAGTGAAACTCTTGAATGGAATTGAATTTCTCAATTTTAGTATTCGCGAAAATTACTCCAACCAGCACAGCCTCGCATCGAGAAGGACTTGGCACTCTCCAAAAAAGCAGGCCGATTCGGCATGCCATGGATACTTGCCTCTAGTGCTGCAGAGTGCAGGATCACCATCGCAAACTTGAGCCGACTTTGCTAAACTTGAAACAGTTCCTTTAGACCAGATTGGGCGTTCACTCCGAATCGCACATTAAGCTGCTGCATCTAAATGAGATGTCCGCTCCTGGTGGAACACACCCCCGTCAGGATGGCGGCGAGGTAAATGCAATGGCGACCATCGGTAGACGTGAGCAGGAAATTTTGACTGCCATCGTCGAGACTTACATCTCGACCGGTGAACCGGTCGGCTCGCGTACGCTAGTACGGCGCAACAGCGAAAAGCTGAGCGCGGCGACCATTCGTAACGTGATGGCGGACTTGGCGGAAGCGGGACTGCTGGCGCAGCCGCATACCTCGTCCGGGCGGGTTCCTTCGGTGGAGGGTTATCGCTACTATGCCGAGAGGCTCTCCGGCGAACTGAGTCTGAAGCCGGACGACGAACAGACTATTCAGCGCTACTTTCAGGGCGTAAATGAAGTCCAGGATTTCATGGAGCGTACCTCACATGTGCTCTCGCTGGTCTCCTCGGGCGTTGGCGTGGCCGTCACTTCCAATGGCCCGCGCAAAGCGCTGGAGCACGTTCACTTTCAGCGGTTGGCCGAGCAGCGCGTGCTGGCCGTCGTGGTTACGCTCAGTGGTGTAGTACGCGACCGCGTGCTGCGCCTTCCCCACGATGTGAGTCAACCCGATCTAGACCTGGCCGGGCGGTACATTAATGACAATTTTCGCGGTTGGATGATCGAGGAAGTGCGCCGTGAGTTGGAGCGGCGCATCGAACAGGAGCGAAGCGAATATGACCGGCTGATGATCTCGGTCGCTCAGCTTTATCAGAGCGGTGCCCTCACCACAAAAGACGAAGACGCAGAGGTTTATGTTGAAGGCACGGCCAACTTGGTGAGGACAGAGAATGACACCGAGCGCCTCCGCCAGTTGCTTAAGACACTGGAAGAGAAAACGCGCATCGTCGAGTTGCTCTCTTCCTACGTGGATGCGCGCCAGGAAGCGGTACGCGTGATCATCGGCCTGGAGGAAACGATGCCGGATCTAAGCAGCTTTGTGCTTATCGGCGCTCCCGCCCGTAGCGGGCAGGAGATTCTGGGACGGTTGGCCGTCATCGGCCCAACGCGAATGGATTATCAGCACACCATAAACGCCGTGTCATACATCGCACGGCTTTTCGATAAGCTATTAAATGACTCGGAATAAGCAAACCAAAATGACGAATGAAGACACTCAGAATCCTCCTGTAGACATGGAGCATGAGCTTGCGCAGGGCGATGCGAGCGACGATACGCTCAACTCGCCGCCCGCCGAGATCGACAAACTGAAATCGGAAAACGCGCTTTATCTCGACCGATTGGCGCGCCTGCAGGCGGAGTTCGAAAACTTCCGCAAACGCAGCCTGCGCGAGCAACAGGAGTTTCGCGAATACGCGCTCACCGAATTTCTGAAGCAGTTGCTTCCGATATTGGACAGCCTGGACCGCGCGCTGCAAATGGAAGACATTTCCACCGCAGACTTCCGGTCCGGCGTGGAATTGATTGACCGCCAGTTCCACGACGTATTGACCCGGCTTGGCGTTGAACCGATTAGCTCCCAGGGACAGCCCTTCGATCCCAACTTGCATCAGGCCATCCAGATGGTGGAGAGCGCCGAGGTTCCGGATCATCACGTAATCGATGAACTGCAACGCGGCTACCGTCTGCGCGACCGCGTGCTGCGCGCTGCCATGGTGCGCGTCGCTCAGAATCCGAACAAATAAATTGGAGCGGCGCTCCTTTGCGCCGCGGAGGACGATCGCTCCGGCGGTCTTTTGAACACTGGCTACCAATATCAAACGCGATTACTACGAAGTTCTGGGCGTCACCCGCACTGCAGCGGATGGCGAAATCAAGAGCGCCTATCGGAAGCTTGCGCTACAGTATCATCCGGATCGTAACCCCGATGATCACCAGGCCGAAGAGCGCTTCAAGGAGTGCAGCGAGGCTTATTCCGTGCTCAGCGATCAGCAGAAGCGCGCCACCTACGACCGCTTCGGCCATGACGCCTTCACCAACGGAGGCGGCGGACAGGGACAAGGTGGCTTCCAGCAGGTGGACATTAGCGACCTGTTCGGAGAGATGTTCGGCTTCGGCGACCTGTTCGGGGGCGCGGGAGGGCGCGGGGGACGGCGCTCTCGGGCACAGCGCGGCGCGGACCTCCGCGAAGACCTGAGCATTTCATTTGAAAATGCGGCTTTCGGCGTTGAAAAGGAAGTCAGTGTGCGTCGTCGAGAATTATGCGACGCTTGCCACGGCTCCGGCGCTGCCGGCGGCAAAGCACCAAGCCAGTGCCGCCAGTGCAACGGTCATGGGCAGGTACGCTATCAGCAGGGATTCTTCAGCGTGGCGCGCACATGCCCGGTCTGCCAGGGCACAGGCACCATAGCCGAGAATCCGTGCGCCAAGTGCAAGGGTCAGCGGGTGCAGAGCCGACTGCACACGTTGCAGGTAAAAGTACCTGCGGGCGTGGAGGACGGAACCCGCATTCTTTATACCGGGCACGGCGACGCCGGACTCGACGGCGGTGCCGCAGGCGACGTGTACGTTGTGCTGCACGTAAGCGAGCATCCTTTTTTCGAGCGTGACGGCAAAGACTTACATTGTGCCATCCCTATCTCCATCACACAAGCCGCACTTGGTGCGAAGGTGAACATTCCGACGCTGGAGGGAGAAGCCACGCTGGAGATTCCGGCGGGCACGCAGAGCGGAAGCAGTTTCCGCGTGCGCAAGCGGGGCGTGCCGGTGCTCAACGGTACTGGGCGCGGTGACCTATTTGTGGAGGTGAGGGTCGCGACCCCGGAAAAGCTCACGCGACAGCAGCGCGAACTGCTGGAGGCGCTGGCGCAGACGCTGGGACAGGAAAACAAGCCCCAGAAGCGCACCTTGCTAAATAAAATGAAGGATATCTTCAACTGAGAGTTCCCAACGGCAATCCCCGGGCGCGGAGTATTTCCGCGCCATTTCTTTTTTCTGGCACGGCTGCGAATACCAATTTTTTTGAAAGCTCTCGCCGCTTGCTTTAGGCTGGAGGCATGACACGACGCCGATGGATTGCCGACGAGTTCTCCGATCATCATGCTGAACTGCTGGGCCAAAACGCCGCGCACCTGGCACGCGTGTTGCGGGCCCGCGTAGGGCAGGAATACGAAATCGTCTGCGGCAAGGTAGTGCGCCGGGGCACCATTGCGTCGGTTTCCGAAGAGCACGTAAGGTTTTCCCTGGGTGAAGCGCTGGTGGAAAGATGCGAGCACGAGATTGTTCTGGTGATGGCGATTTATAAGTTCGACCGGCTGGAATGGGCCATCGAAAAGTGTACTGAACTGGGTGCAACGCGGATTGTTCCTGTGATTGCGCGGCGCACTGATGCACATCTGGCCACGGCGGCGGCCAAGCGCGTGGAGCGCTGGCGGCGGATTGCACACGAGGCGGCGCAACAGTCGCGCCGCCTGCGCGCGCCGCAGATCGATGAAATAGTAAAGCTGAAATTCGCATTGACCCTCGAAGCTCCGACGCGCCTGCTCCTTGACGAAAACGAGCACAGTAAAAAAATTTTTGACGCGCTCTCCGAAATGGCCACACCGGTAATTTTTGCCGTTGGACCGGAGGGCGGATGGGCGGACGACGAGCTCTCGCAGTTTGGCGCTGCAGGCTGGCGCAGCGTGAGCCTGGGATCTGCAATTCTGCGCGCCGAGACCGCGGCGATTGCCGCGCTGGCTGCAGCAGCAGCGATATTAGGTTGAGTGCAAAGTGCGTTTAACCAGCATAAACACTAAGGGGAACGCTTTCGCGTTCCCCCATTGTGTAGCCTTTTGGGTGAAAGTTACTACTTCTTCTTTGCGACTTTCTTCGCAGCCTTCTTAACGGCCTTCTTCGCAGCTTTCTTGGTTGCCATGACTATTCTCCCTTTGAACAATCTTGGAATGTAACTGCAACGAAACGTTGCAATTGGTTAGATGTATATGTTCTTTGAAAATCTATGTCAAGGAAAAAAAGAAAAACGCGCAAGGGTTTGAGGCTCGCGCCTCGAAAATTCGTCTCGTCGGCGTCGTCTAGCGCAACGCTTTGAGCAGCAATCCAGAGATTGTGTCCTGTAAGGTGTGCGCCATGATCGCCGGACGAAGGCTCTTTCGCAGCATGCTCATGACGCCGAAGGAGAGACCGAGCAGAGCGATCAGCAGCATTCGCTGTGTCCCCTCGTATCCGTGACCGAGGCCGAAAAGAATGCTTACCACGAGCAACGCAACCCAGCGATTACGCAGCAATCGCGAAAACTGCTTCTGCAGGTAGCCACGGAAGAGAACCTCTTCGCAAAAACCCGCCGTGGCACTGAGGCAGATCCACAAAATCACTTCAAGGCCACTCTGCGGCGCGAGGAACCCGATCTGCCGCCGCGCGTCATCGATGCTGCCGGAGTGGTCCATGCCCATGGCAAGAGCGGCCACGGCGATAACCAGCAATGCGCCAAACCAGGTGCCCACCGCAATTGCAATATCGAGAAGAAAGTCTTCTATTCCCCGCCAGCGGCCTCCAATCAATTCGCGCAGGCTTAAGCCGGCACGGCGCAATCCCCACCAGACATATCCTGTCAGCAGCCACTCATAGATCATCGTGGCAAGGTAGATATGAATGCGCGCATGTCCGGAGTGTAAGTTGCGCCCGCTCTCGGCATTCAGCAGGCTGAATACGCACAGCACCAGCAGGAGCAGGGCGGTGTGCCAAAAGGGAATGATGCGGCGGTTCGCGCCCGGCAGCGTGCCGTCCAGCACGTTGCCGGGCGCAGAATCAGGTGCAGAACCAGGCGTGGTGCTCTCCATGCTTCTCCTTGCGCGATTGAGCCGGATTTAATCGATGCTGAGAACGCTGCCGCCGCCATTGCTCTTCAGTTCTTCCACGCGCGCGAGAACCTTGCGCGCGAAAGCGAAGAGACTCTTGGCGTTGTTCGCCTGCTCGCCAGCCAAAACCACCGGATGGCCGGAGTCTCCGCCCTCGCGAATCGATGGGTCGAGTTCGATACGTCCGAGAAATGGCACGCCGAACTGCTTGGCCGTGCGCTCACCACCGCCGGTGGAAAAAATATCGATCTCGTGATTGCAGTGCGGGCAGACGAAGTAGCTCATGTTCTCGGCGATGCCAAGAATCTCAACCCTCACCTGGCTGAACATATCGAGGGCCTTGCGCGCATCCTGCAGGGAAACGTCAGAGGGCGTGGTGACAACGATGGCTCCGGTCAGCGGCACCGTCTGGGTCAGAGAAATCACAACGTCGCCGGTACCGGGCGGCAGATCGATGACGAGATAGTCGAGTTCGCCCCAGGCCACCTGTTCCAGGAATTGCTTGATCACGCCATGCAGCATGGGACCACGCCATACCAGCGGCTTGTCGCCTGGATTCAGATAACCGACGGAGATGACCTTGAGGCCGTAGCGCTCGGAGGGAACGATGAAATTGTCAGGTGTCAGTTCGGGTTCGCCGCCTGCGCCAAGCATCAGCGGAACGTTCGGCCCATAGATATCAGCATCTAGCAGGCCGACCTTGAAGCCAAGGCGCGCCAGGGCCAGCGCAAGATTGACGGAAAGCGTGGTTTTGCCGACTCCGCCTTTGCCGGAACCGACTGCAATGATGGAGGTGACACCGGGAATCGCCTGCGGCCCTTCGGGCCGCGGAGGGTTTGAATGTGCATGCATGTTCAAGAATATTGTCCTGACGTTAAGTGATGTTCGTAACCATCGATTATACCGGGAAGGCCGGGGGGGCATGCGTCAAAGAGAATTTCCTCCACCCTGGAATACGATGGCATGTGCAGGGAGCAACCATGAATCACGGCGATCGTGCGCTGGTTCCAAGATGAAGCGCCCGGTCGAAGCCGGGCGCTATGCGGGAAACAGAACAGCTACAGACTACTCATATTGGAGAGGAAGTCACTGTTGGCGCGCGTCTTGCTCAGCTTGTCGATGAGCAACTCCATCGCTTCGACAGGCGAGAGCGGATTGAGAACGCGGCGCAGCACCCAGATACGCTGCAGGTCTTCCTTACCCTGGAGCAACTCTTCCTTGCGGGTTCCTGAGCGCTGAATGTCAATAGCCGGAAAGACTCGCTTGTCGCTGAGCTTGCGGTCAAGGATGACTTCCATATTGCCAGTGCCCTTGAACTCTTCAAAAATCACGTCATCCATGCGGCTGCCAGTTTCAATCAGTGCGGTGGCGATAATGGTGAGCGAGCCGCCCTCTTCAATATTGCGGGCAGCGCCGAAGAAGCGCTTAGGACGCTGCAGAGCGTTGGAGTCCACACCGCCGGAGAGCACCTTTCCCGAGGGCGGAACGATGGTATTGTAGGCGCGGGCCAGGCGAGTGATTGAATCCAGCAGGATCACAACATCGCGCTTGTGCTCGACTAGACGCTTGGCTTTTTCGATCACCATCTCCGCGACCTGCACGTGGCGGGCGGCGGGCTCGTCAAAGGTGGAGCTGATAACCTCTCCCTTGACCGAGCGCTGCATGTCCGTGACTTCTTCCGGGCGCTCATCGATAAGCAGAACGATCAATACAACTTCCGGATGGTTGGCCGTGATGGAGTTTGCTATGTTCTGCAGAAGCATGGTTTTGCCCGTACGCGGTGGAGCTACGATCAGTCCGCGCTGGCCTTTGCCGATAGGAATCAGCATGTCCATGACGCGAGCGCTCATATTGTCACGCACGGTTTCCAACTTGAGGCGCTCCTGCGGATAGAGCGGCGTCAGGTTGTCGAAGAGAATCTTGTTCCGGGCCTCGTCGGGTGACTCGAAGTTGACGGCCTCGATCTTGACCAGCGCGAAGTACTTTTCTCCCTCGTGCGGTGGACGAACCTGTCCGCTGACGGTGTCGCCGGTCTTCAGATCGAACTTGCGGATCTGCGAGGGCGAAACATAAATGTCGTCAGGGCCGGGCAGGTAGTTGTAATCCGGGGAACGAAGGAAGCCATATCCATCAGGAAGTATCTCCAGCACGCCTTCAGCGAAGATGTGGCCTTCTTTTTCGCTCTGCGCCTGCAGAATTTTGAAGATCAAATCCTGCTTACGAAGGCCGCTCGCACCGGGGAGGTCGAGCTCGCGAGCGATTTTGGTCAGCTCGGTAATGTTCTTTTCTTTGAGTTCAGCGATCGTCATGTCCACCTACGGAATGTTTTTCGAGAGGAAGGAAACAGGTGCGCCGCAAAGCGCCGGGAATGTGGTTGCCGTCAATCCTGGCTCGTCTTGCGAGCAACCATTTGGATGGGAAGCCGGCCTGAAGCCAATTTCGGCCGGATGAACAGTTCACGTCATCTGCTGCGAACCGATTCTGCGAACTACCTGTTTTCTTGTGTTACGTTCTTTAGAGCTAATCCCCTGCCCTGCGGTTGTCACCAAGGCGGCAATTCGTACGGATGATCTCTGAGACTTCCGCTTAAGCCGCCCGACGCTGGGCGTCTTTTGCGTTCACCGGATCGGCCATGACATTCGCGCGCTCATTGTCGGAAATGCGGTTCAGAACATCGTTCGTCGTGTCCTGAATGCGGGTGTTCGGTTTGTGAAACTTACGAGTTGCCTTGGAAGCAATCTGGCAGAGCATATAACGATTCTGCAATGTATGTAAAGCTTCAAAGACTTTATCTGAACGCATAATTTCTCCTTTTGCGTCAACCCTTAATGGTACTCAATACCGTTCCCAGGTCGACTTGACTGACTATAATTCTCTGAGCACGATTGGTAAGTCCTGCCCGACTGGCCGAAGCTCGACCGCTCTCGCTGCACTACTACCTCGCGCTCCATATTCTTCTTAAATAGATGCAAGACAGCTATCGCTCGTCGCTCTATCCGGGGCTGAAACGATACCGCATGAGTCGCTTAATTGAACCCGTCTCCACTTCTTGGGCGTCTTGCAAAACGAGACGCAACAGGCTGATAACCTACTGATTGGTAATCTGAACCTATGTTTGCGTGGAGAGTCCGGTCCTAGCCCATGTGGTTCCGGCTTGAGGTAAGTGTCGAACCGATTTCACCGAACTAAAGTATCCTCAACAGGTTGTACATTAAAACTTTGCGGAGCTAAGGTCAACATTCTTTTTTGCTAATTTAACTTATTGATTCTTATGGAATCCGGAAAGTTACTCTCCCCACCTTAACACTCTTGATAACGATACCCGCTGCACAGTTTCATGTGCAGTGTATCGTTCAGCTCCGCACCACGCTGTCACACCAGATAGCTGCTCGCTCGCAAAGCCTTCTGCCTGGAGATCTCGAATGGAGCGTCCTAAGAAGGGCTGAACCACGACAACAGATCGCACAACGCCGATGTACGGCAGCAGAACAGCTACGTCGCCGGAGTTGGGACGATAATCCATCATAGCACATTCTGCGTTAGTCGCGGGCGCGGGAGGGGTCAGGAGTGGGAGCCACATTCACATCAAGGTGCAGCTTCTGTCCGGAGCGCGTACCCGGTGCATAGCAGTTATGATCTGCGTTGTAACTGGCGACACAGGCTGCAGTAATCTGAGAGCGCAGCGGCGATTGTGCGAACTGCCAGACCTCGGCAAAGGGCGCTCCACTTGTCTCCGGCGGCGGCGGTACCTTGGGAAAGGCGCAGCCGGGTGAGGGCGGACACGCGTCATTGGCAACCCAGAAGACAAGTTCACGGCCTTCTGTGAAATCATGCAAATCGCGCGCTGTGCTGACGAGGCTTCCGTCAGGCTCGGTGACTTCGATACCAGAGCAATAGATTCCTGGACTAAAACCGGCTTGCTTCACGGCGTCAGCCCAGGCGAAGACGTATTGCTTCTGCACGTCAAACATTCGCCCACCCTCCTCCTGGTCGAGGAAGATCACGCTTCCGCGGCGGAATCCTTCAGCCTCCGCCGCCTGCGCCGCTGCCGTACCATCGGACGCGCCAGGGTTGGCCATACTTTTCAACTCGGCGTAGGCGCGCCCGTTGAAAAGCAAGAGAAAGCCGAAGCCAGCGCGCTCGATGGTTGCGCGCTTTCCATGCCAGCTATTCGTGCTCTCGCCAGGAGGATTATTCAGCCAGTAGCCTGTGAATGCGAAGATTTTGTGCAAGGCTGCCAGATTTCCATCGCCGGGATAGTCATTGCGGTCGAATCCAAGATACGCCGCCGATGGGCGGGAGTTGGACGCCGACGCGCGAGCCGAGACAAATATTCCTGTCACGGTCAGCACCAGCAAAGCCGCGTACAGTTTCTTCTTCATATGGACAGTGTGAGGCAGCATCAGGCACCACCGCAGCATTCGGCGAATTCCCCGGCGTTGGGCTGGAACACCGCCAGATTGTGCAGCAAGAGTATTGCAGACTGCAAGCCCTCCCCGCGCTTCGAATCTGCGATATTTCACTCTGGCACGCTCCGCACCGAGGTTTGTGCAAGATGGAGAAGAGGCGATAACAACAGAGGGTTAAGGCGCCCTTATGGTGCTTTTACACCAACATTTCCACATTCATGTTGAAAACCTTCCAAAATCGCTTTCTGAACCGTTTGACAACAGAACAGAAATCGAGCGCCGGAAAATGGAGCAAGGTAATAGTTCTGTCACAACTTCTTGCAGCCTCTGTAAACAGGGCGCGGCCATTGCTAGCATCGCGCCAATCCGTTTAAACTCCGGAGCAATAACCCGCTGCGGCCTACCGGATCGATGCATCCAAGCCTGTCCAAATTCTTAGCGCGGATGGCCGGAACGAGAGTCGCGGCTGGCTTGCGCAAATCTGTGACAGGGAATTTCACGCGGAACACACAGGAGAGGCTTTTTGCTGTACCTCCACGCTCTGGGACATTTTCATCCCGAGACGGTTCTTGATAACCACTTTCTGGCATCCCTGGATATCGGGGTGGACGTGAAATGGATTGAGGACCGGGTCGGCATTGTTGAGCGGCGCACCACGCTGCCACTGGAGTACTTGCGCCAGACACGCAACCAGGATCCTCGCGCCGCCGCCGGGGCGGCTCATACCACGTCAACGCAGATGTCCGCGTGCGCCGCGCGAATGGCACTCGACCGCGCCAAACTCAATGCATTGCAGCTGGGGATGATCGTCTCCGGTGGATGCTCGCCTGAGATGCAGATTCCCGCCGACTCCAGCCGCATTGCCAACGCGCTTGGCATCGCCGCGACCTGCTTCGATCTGCAATCGGCGTGCTCAAGTTTCGCATCCCAGATTCACTTTCTCAACCAGATGCGCCCCGAGGCGCTGCCCGATTATGTGCTGGTCGTCAACAGCGAGACCTTTACCCGCACCATCGACTACAGGGACCGCCGCCAAGCCGTGCTCTTTGGCGACGCGGCCTCAGCGGCCATTATTTCTTCGCGCGTCGTTGCGCCTTCGGTGATCTCGGAGACTACCTTCGGCAGCGACCCCAGAGGACAACACCAGATTACGATTCCCACTGGCGGGCACTTTGCGCAACAAGGTCATGCGGTGCAGGTCTTCGCCATCCGCACCACTACTGACATTGTGAAGCATCTACTGGTCTCCGTGCCTTCGTCGGAGACACGGCGTCAGGTCTTCATTGGCCATCAGGCCAATCTGCGCATGCTGGAGAGCGTCTGCAAGCGTACCGGCATTCCATTGTCCGATCATTATGCCAATGTCGCCTACTTTGGCAACTGCGGGGCGGCGGGTGCGCCTACTGTACTTTCGCAGCACTGGGATGAGTTGCGTCACTGCGTGATCCATATGGCGGTGGTGGGTTCTGGGCTGGCATGGGGCGGAATGCGCATCGCGCGCGATTGATCGCACTGGCCACTCAGCTAACAGCCGCGGCTGCCGGATCATGTCAGAATTGAGCGGTAGGTAAACTCCGGCTAAAGGCGCGGAAAACTCCCAGGGGCCTGAGTCCCTGAGACTTCCGTCCTTACGCGACTTGGTAACCGGTCGCGCTACGCCTTGGGAGCGGCTGCCTCGCCGAGTGGCGTGGTAGGTAGCGCCTGCGCCTCCTTCCGCAACTCCTCGAAGAGAATTGTGCTCAGGTAGCGCTCGCCGAAACTGGGGATGATGGCGACGATCAGCTGGCCTGCGTTCTCCGGGCGCTGGGCCACCTTCACCGCCGCAAAAACAGCGGCACCCGAGGAGATTCCGACCAGCAAGCCTTCTTCCTTGGGCAGGCGGCGCGCAAAGGTGATAGCCTCATCGTTGGAAACCTGAATCACTTCGTCGATCAACTTGGTATCCAGCACGCCGGGCACAAAGCCCGCGCCGATTCCCTGTATCTTGTGCGGTCCCGGCTTGCCTCCGGAGAGTACCGGGCTTTCGGTTGGCTCCACTGCAATCGCCTTGAACAACGGCTTCTTTGCTTTAATGTAACGGGCAACGCCAGTGAGAGTTCCGCCAGTGCCTACGCCGGAAATCAGAATGTCCACCTTGCCGTCGGTGTCATTCCAGATCTCGGGGCCAGTGGTGGCAAAGTGAATTTCAGGATTTGCGGGGTTGTTGAACTGCTGCAGGATATAGCCATTGGGGGTGGTAGCGAGTAACTCTTCAGCTTTGGCCACTGCGCCTTTCATGCCGTTGGGGCCGGGGGTCAGCACGATCTTGGCGCCGAAGGCCAGCAGGAGAACGCGGCGTTCCAGGCTCATCGTCTCCGGCATGGTGAGGATCAGTTCGTAACCCTTCACCGCCGCTACAAATGCGAGCGCAATTCCCGTATTGCCGCTGGTGGGCTCGATGAGAACCGTCTTGCCCGGGTGAATCTTGCCATCGCGCTCGGCGGCCTCGATCATCGCAACGCCGATGCGGTCTTTGACGCTGGCCAGCGGATTCTGGCTCTCTAGTTTTACAGCCACTCTTGCGGACGCTCCCTGCGTGATCTTGTTAAGGTAGAGGAGCGGCGTTTTTCCAATCAACTCAGTGATGCTGTTTGCAATTGCCATTTCATCTCCTTCTGGCCCGCAATCGGCGAACCACGAAAAATTCACTGCACCTGGAAGCGGCATCTTGTTACCCCACCGCACAACAGGGAAATTACGCGAGAACCCTACTTTTTCCGATGCGCTTCAATGGCGTTCGGTCCAACAAAAACCCACCGGCCAAGGTCACTGGCGGTGGGTTCGTGAAATTCTCCTGAATAAAACTTCTATTCCACGATCTCATTTTCGCCAGAGGGCCGCTTCCCGCAACAACAGCAGGCACAGAACCGACAGATCTGGCAACAGAGCATCATAATCTATTCTTTATAGCCCGTTCTTTTCCCGGAGTCAACACTAGCCAGCTCACAGAAGTCCCTTTGGAGGCTTTGCCTGTATCATGGAGGAGCACGAGAACATCCAACTGGTTGCAGACTCAATCCGGGTAACCGCATTTGCGTAATCATGGCAATAAGACACGGAAGTGCCGACACATGATCTATCACTTAACGTATTCTTCATCATAGAAAGGAGCTGGAGAGGCCCTCAGGCAATTCCAGCGGCAAGGTTCAAAGAGACTCCTATGGCAAAGTTCCATTCGTGGGCGGCAAGAGCAGCCAAGCAGAAGCTGATTCCCTACGAGTTCGACCCTGGTCCACTTGGAGCGGAAGAAGTGGAAGTCACAGTCGAACATTGCGGTTTATGTCACTCCGACCTTTCGGTTCTAAACAACGACTGGGGTTCCTCGCGCTATCCCTTCGTGCCCGGCCATGAGGCAATTGGAAGGGTGGTTGCCGTAGGCGAGCACGCCCTGGGCGTAAGAGTAGGAGACCAAGTCGGGGTGGGCTGGACTGCGGCAAGTTGCATGCACTGCGAGCTCTGCCTCTCCGGCGGACAGCACCTCTGCCGCGGCTCACAAGCTACCATCATCGGCCACGCCGGAGGCTTCGCTGATCGCATCCGCGCCCATTGGGCCTGGACGATTCCGTTGCCGGCGGCGCTGGATGCAACTACCGCCGGTCCACTGCTGTGTGGCGGCATTACGGTCTTCAATCCATTTGTGCTGCACTCCATCAGCCCTACCGCGCGGGTCGGGATTCTTGGCATCGGAGGACTGGGACACATGGCGCTCAAGTTCGCCAACGCCTGGGGCTGCGACGTCACGGCCTTTACCTCAAGCGAATCGAAGCAGGCGGAAGCGAAGCTGCTGGGCGCGCATCATGTTGTCTCCAGTCGCGATGTAAAATCGATCAAGTCCATTGCCGGCTCACTCGACCTTCTGCTCATCACCGCCAATGTTCCATTGGAGTGGGGCGCGCTAGTGGCAACCCTTGCACCCCGGGGACGAATGCACATAGTGGGGGCTGTGCTTGAGCCGATTCCAGTGAGTGCATTCGATCTCATTGGCGCCGAGCGCGAGATCTCCGGCTCACCTACCGGCTCGCCGGTGGACATCGCAAGGATGCTCGACTTCGCCGCGCGCCATCATATAGCGCCCCAGGTCGAGCGCTTCCCGATGAGCCAGGTCAACGAAGCAATGGCGCACCTGGACTCCGGTAAAGCACGCTACCGGATTATCCTAGACGCTGATTTCAAGTAGGCGGTGTGCGTAGCGCAAAGCCTCGCCCAGGACGGCCTGGGCGGGGCTTTCCTTTGTACTGGATGGCAATTTTCCAGTTAGGCACAAAGTGACTGCGAGTGTCGGCTTGATGGAAGCGGTCTCCGCTCACCCTACAGTCTTCGCCTGAAAAAGCTGGGCGTGTACTTAAGCGGCGATTCAACGATAATGAAGCATCGCGCGATTCATAGTGCGATTGAGAAAGAGGTTCCCGTGCGCCGTTTCGCTTCCGTTCGCTTCCCGGCACTGGGTGTCACCGTGTTATGTACAGTGTTTGGAGCCGCGCAGGTTTCTGCTCCGGCAGCAAAGTCAGCCCAGAGTCCGGCACGCCACGCTCTGATTGCGCTCGATGAAGATCTGCAGGCACTGGCCGAGCGCGTTGGAACAGCAGTGGTGACAATTGCGGTGACCGGCCTGACGACGGTGCAGGATCCCAGCACGCGGCAGACCAATATCGCAAAGGAGCAGGGACTTGGCTCCGGCATCGTGGTTGATCCGTCAGGGTACATCCTGACCAATGCCCACGTCGTGGAGCATGCGACCTCCATCACAGTCCTGATGTTTCGCCATCGCAGCCAGCAGTCTGGCGGCACTGAAGATGCCGAACGCTTTGCTGCCAGAATTCTGGGACGTGACTCGCTGACCGATTTGGCACTCCTCAAAGTAGAGGCTACCAGCCTGCCGTCGCTCAGACTGGCAAACTCAGACCAGGTGCATGTCGGTCAGCTTGCCCTCGCCTTTGGCAGCCCACTCGGCCTTGAAAACACGGTGACCATGGGTGTCATCAGCTCGACAAAGCGCCAACTGAACAGCGCCACTCCGGTGGTTTATCTACAGACCGATGCGGCCATTAACCCCGGTAACTCCGGCGGCCCGCTGGTGGATATCAATGGCGAGGTCATCGGCATGAATACTTTGATCGCCTCGCAGTCTGGCGGTAGTGAGGGCGTAGGCTTTTCGATTCCCTCCAACACATTGAGGCTCGTCTATGAACAGTTGCGCGAGTATGGGCACGTGCGCCGTGGCGCCATCGGCATCATCGCCCGCGACATCACGCCTATTCTCGCCAGTGGACTTGGCCTCGCGGAGCAATCCGGGGTCATTCTCGAAGATGTTTTGCCGGGCTCCTCGGCGGATCGCTCGGGCTTGCACCCAGGCGACATTCTTCTATCCGTCGATGACAATTCTTTTCGCGATCCGCGAGGCCTTTCGGTATTGCTTTTTCAGAAAAAAATCGGCGACGTGACAGTCTTCAATATCCAGCGTGGCAGGCAGCTGCTGACCGTGAAAGTGCCGGTCACCGAGCGCGAGGGTGATCCGGAGAGCATTCTTGATCCCACGCAGTCGGCCAGTAACATCCTTCCGAAGCTGGGAATCGTAGGCATACAGATTACGGATTCGGTCGCGCAGCTTATTCCACGTACGCGCATTCCGGGGGGCATTCTGGTGACCGCGCTGACCGCCGGAGGCAACGCCTCCCTATTCGGCCTGCAGCCCGGCGACGTGCTGCACCTGATGAATCGCACGCCGCTTGATTCACTGGAGACCCTACGTAAGGAGCTGGCGGGGCTGAAGCCTGGCGATCCAGTGGTCTTCAGCATCGAGCGCGGCGGGCAGCTTAATTACATCGCATTTGTTATTCCGGAGTAGAAGCGGCGCGCATGGATGGCGCCGCCGGTTGCAAAAACCGAGCAGCGACGGAACCGCCCGATCAGCCGTGGCAAACCGCTCCCGGGTGAGCGAAGATCACACCCGTCTGGTGATACGGCTCACTGCGATAATCCCTTGGAACAAATACAGTAGCGGGTTCTGGAGTCTCGGTTCGGGCTTCCCTTGGGAATGTTCTGCACCCGCCAGACTGAGGTCAACATGTCTATTCTTGACTCCGCGGAGCGTCGTCCGCTCCGCCAGTATTCGATTGAAGAATTAAAAGTGCAGGCGGCGCTGATGCGCGGCTACAACCTGGCGGCGCTCTATTGTGCCGGCTCGGGCCACGCGGGCGGCACACTGTCCATCATGGATATCACGGCGGCGCTCTACCTAAAGGTTGCCGACCACGATCCCAGCAAGCCTGCATGGGCCGAACGGGACCGCATCATCTGGTCGGCCGGACATAAGGCACCGGCTCTCTATGTGGGCCTCGCCTTCGCCGGTTTCTGCGAAAAGCGCGACCTGGCGCTGCTGCGCAAGCTCTCTTCACCCTTCCAGGGGCATCCGCACTGGGTCAAGCTGCCCGGAGTCGAAATCTCTAGCGGATCGCTCGGGCAGGGGCTGAGCGTTGCGGTTGGCAACGCTCTGGCGGCCAGGCTTGACGGCAAAGCTTACAGCGTCTTCTGCATCATGGGAGACGGCGAACAGCAGGAGGGTCAGATTTGGGAAGCCGCAATGGAAGCGGCCCACTACCATCTCGACAACCTGATTGCCATTGTGGATAAGAACCTTCTTCAGATCGACGGCAAGGTCTCGGAGGTCATGGGCATCGACCCGATCGAGGAGAAGTACGCAGCCTTCGGCTGGGAGGTTACGCGAATCGACGGCCACAATATGGAACAGGTTGTAAACGCATTGAGCAGCGCAAAGCAGAGCCGCAACGGCAAGCCGAAGGTTATCATTGCCGACACGGTGAAGGGCAAGGGCGTCAGCTTCATGGAAAACGTAGCGGGCTGGCATGGCAAAACTCCGAGCCGCGACGAGTTGATGAAAGCCCTGGAAGAGTTGGGCGTTCGAGAGAGCGTCGACGTTGAGGCGTTGGCCGCGCACGCCAGCGAGTATCAGCGCGGAGTGGAACGAAAATTAGCGGCGAAGCTGCCAAAGTTCAGCGGGAACTTTTGGTGGAACGCGCAGGATAAAATGAAGGTTAAGATGGAGCCGACCCGCAAAGGCTTCGGTCAGGCGCTGGCAGAGAAAGGCGGCGACGAGCGTGTGGTGTGTCTGGGATTGGACATCTCCGGCTCGATCACAATCAGCGACTTCTATGCTGGGCATCCAGAACGGAAACCGCGCTGGCTGAGCATGGGTATTGCCGAGCAGTCGACGACGGCAGTGGCTGCGGGGCTTGCCAAAGAAGGCAAGATCCCGGTTCTGGGCACTTACGCCACCTTCGCTGCCGCTCGAAACTTAGACCAGGTTCGAGTCTCCGTCTGCTACAACAATCTGAATGTGTTTATTGCAGGCGCTCACGGTGGCGTCAGCGTTGGCCCGGACGGTGCAACGCACCAGGCGCTGGAAGATCTTTTTGCCATGTGCGGACTGCCAAACATGAGCGTGGTCGTCCCGGCGGATTCCGTCGAAACGAAAAAAGCCACAGCGTACATGCTGCTGGAGCATAAGGGGCCGAAGTACGTACGCTTTGCCCGCGAAGCTACTCCAATTATCTCTACTGAGGCGACGCCTTTTGTCTTCGGGAAAGCGAACGTCATACGCTTCCGTGGCGAGCACGAGAATTTTGTGGATGCGTTCGAAACCTGCCTGGCGGAAGACTTTCCCAATGAGCACGAGGATTTGACCATCGTTGCCTGCGGTCCCATGGTTCCCGAGGCGATGCGCGCAGCATGGATACTGCATCACGATTACGGCTACCAGACGCGCATCTTGAACATGCATACGCTGAAACCGATCGACCGCGAGGCGGTGTTGCGGGCGGGGCGCGAAACCGGTGTCCTGGTAACCGCCGAAGAGCATCAGGCCGGCGCGCTCGGCTGGCGCGTCGCAGGAATTCTCATGGAAGACCCGGCAATCCTCAAGCATCCGGTTCTTGCCGGTTACATCGGAGTGCAGGATCGCTTCGGAGATTCCGGTGCGCCATGGGAACTGGTGAAGGAGTTTGAGGTTTCAGCTGAGCACATTGCGCGCAAAGCCGCAGAGTTGATGTGCTCGCGCGCACAAGCAGTCGAAGAAGCGATGATGTCGATGCAGACTATGAAGTGAGCTGCATCGATTACATTTAGCAGACAACTGAGAAAGCCGAAAACCTTCTAGCAATCTTGGTTGCCTTTCGCTTTTCGATGCCGGTGGTATGGCATACTTGCTTCTATTGTGCGCCTTCATCTGGCCACGCTCGTCGATGATTACCGCCGTCACGGCAAGCAGAAAGCCGTGGTGGTTTATCACGGCAATCGGCAGCAGGTTTCGACCTCTGCTGAAGTCGCAAGTCTGGCGGAGCGCTTCGCCGCCGAATTGATGCGCCGCAGGATCGTCCGCGGCGAGCGTGTCGTGCTCTGGGGACAAAACAGCGCTGAGTGGATTGCTGCATATTTTGGCTGTGTTCTGCGCGGTGCGCTCGTGGTGCCTCTGGATGCCAACGGCGCGTTGGACTTCGCCCAGCGCGTCATCGCGGACACCCAGCCCCGCCTGCTCGCCGCAGACCAGTCGCTGCTCTCCCGCTTTGCCGCAGCCCACTCCATCAACATCCCAAGCATCGCCCTTGAAGAACTTGCGGCCACACTTCCCTTCCCACCCTTTGAAGCACCGCTGCAGGAGCCTGGCCTGGGGCCGGAAACGCCTCTGCAGATCCTGTTTACCTCCGGCACAACCTCTGAGCCCAAAGGGATCGTCCACACCCATGGCAACGTGCTCGCAAGCCTTGAACCGATCGAGCGCGAGATGCAGAAATATCTCCCCCTGGAGCGGATCTTCCATCCGCTGCGCTTCCTTCACACTCTTCCTTTGAGCCATGTTTTCGGGCAGTTTATGGGATTATGGATTCCGCCTCTGCTTGCCGCCGAGCTCCATTTTGAAAATCGCCTTCAGGCACCTCGCTTGCTGGAGTTGATCCACCGCCAGCGCATCTCCGTGCTTGCGGCTGTGCCGCGTGTCCTCGATCTGCTCAGGTCTCACCTCGAAGCCAGCTTTCACGAACTGCCCGCACGGCTGGTCTCCGCACGCGGCCAGGGGATATGGCGCCGGTGGTGGAGCTTCCGCGACGTGCATCGAAAGTTCGGCTTCAAGTTCTGGGCCTTTGTCTGTGGTGGCGCCGCACTGCCTCCGCCGCTGGAACGTTTCTGGTGCGATCTCGGTTTCGCGCTGATACAGGGTTACGGCATGACGGAGACGGCGGCGCTGATCACCCTCAATCATCCCTTTCACATCGCTCAGGGAACGATCGGTAAGCCGCTCCCTGGCCGTGAAATTCGCATCGGCGACGATGGCGAGGTTATGGTGCGCGGCAGGATGGTCGCCTCTGGCCGCTGGCAAAATGGCCAAATGCAGATACGCCCTGATCCATGGCTGGCAACCGGTGACTTGGTCGAGCAGGATCAGAGTGGGCAGCTCCGCTTTCTCGGCCGCAAGAACGAAATCATCGTAACCCCGGCAGGGCTCAACATCCATCCGGAAGACGTGGAGGCAGCGCTGAACCAGCAGCCCGGTGTGCAAGCCTCGGCGGTTGTTCCCCTTGACGCACCTGCAGGTACGGAAGCCGTGGCCGTTCTGATCTTTCGCGGCAGCACGGATCAGGCTCAGTACGCAATCGATGCGGCAAACGCCGGTCTGGCCGAATATCAACGCGTTCGTTGTTGGAAGCTTTGGCCGCAATTGGATTTTCCGCGCACAGAAATCGGAAAGATCCAGCGCCGGAAGATTACTCAGTGGCTCGCTGCCCAGAGCAACACGGCAGCCATCCCTTCAATCGCGTCCGATCCATTATCGGTTCTAATCGCAGCCATCACTGGAAGGCAGCCTTCGGCACCGGACGACGATGGCCTCCTCGTCCGCGACCTCAATCTTGACAGCCTCGCCCGGGTGCAGTTGCAGACCGAACTCGAGCAGCGCCTGGGCGTCAGCATCGCTGACGAGGAATTCGAGCGAATTGCAACCCTCGGACAATTGCGCGCACGGCTCGGCTTTGGGCCAATCCAGTCCACCAGCCTCAGTTCCAGCGCTCAGAGTGCAAATGCCAGCCTTTCAGAGGATGCGTTGCGCAGTTTTTCTGATAAGCCATTCCGCTTCATTTATCCGCGATGGGTATGGTGGCTCCCTGTCCAAGCCATGCGAGTGCTCTTTCAGGAAGCCGTGATGCGCCCACTGATATGGCTGCTTGCTGCCCCCTCCGTTTCGCATGTCGGCGAACTTCAAGGGAGTGATCGGCCTCTATTGGTGATCGCAAATCACGTCACTGCATTCGACGCGCCACTGATCCTCTACGCATTGCCTGCTCCCATGCGCAGAAGAGTTGCCATCGCAATGGCCGGTGAGATGCTTGAGGACTGGAGGCACGCGCGCAACCAGGACAACTGGTTGCTGAACCTTTTAGCTCCCATCGAGTACTGGCTGGTCACGCCACTCTTCAACGTTTTCCCGCTTCCGCGCGGAGCAGGATTCAGGCGCAGCTTCGCTCATGCGGGCGAAGCCATGGACCGTGGCTATCATGTGCTTGTATTTCCGGAGGGCCGGCAATCCATCGACGGAACGTTGCAACCCTTCCGCGCCGGCATCGCTCTGCTCGCACGCGAATCAAAGGCCTGTATTTTGCCGGTTGCGCTGAAGGGGCTGGGAGAACTCAAGCAAGGGAAGCTTCGTTGGTTCCGTTCCCACAGCCTCCAGATCATCGTTGGCGAAGCAATGGATACGGACGCGCAGCAGGCGCCTGCGGAGCTCGCAGATTCTCTGCACAATGCGCTCTCGGCCCTGCTGCAGCGCTAAGGCCGTCGCAAGTCTTTTCTCATGCCGGAGCAGAGCACCTGTCGAGCTTCGAATTCTTGTATTTTCCGCCCAGTTCCTTGAGAGCGCAGCCAACATCACTGATAATCAACAAGGATGATCTTTCAATTTACAAGCAACCGCCCAAGGCGAAGGATGGCAGGGATGATTTCAGCCGTGAGCATTGCCCTGCTCTGCATGGCTTTGGCCAGCCCCCACAATGCAGTTGAGCTTGAAGTCAGGGCGAACGATCTGCTCCGCCAAGCTGTCTCCAATGAAAAAGCCGGCGACAAACAAGATTACTATTCCTGGACGGACCGGTTACAGAAATCCCGCGGATCCGTTACCAAGTTGATGGTGGAGACGCCGCAGGGAATTCTTGCCCGCGTCGTCGCATTCAATGACAGAGCACTGACCGCTGATGAACGCCGGCAGGATGATGAACGCATCAACCGCCTCCTCGATCCGGCGAAGATGCGCGAAAAGGCGGGAAAGCAGAAGGACGATCAGCAGCATATTGAGCGCATTTTATTTGCGCTCGCGGATGCCTTTCAGTGTGAATACGGCTTCGCTCACGATGACCGCAACCTGCGCCTGGAGTGTTCGCCAAATCCGAGTTTCTCCGCCCCAAATTACGAATCGCAGGTATTGCAAGGGATGAAGAGCGTGATCCTAATCGATCGCGAGGACAAGCGAATCGCGAGCATCCAGGGAACTCTCTTCAGGGATGTCAACTTCGGCTGGGGCTTTCTCGGCAGGCTCAATCGAGGCGGCAGCATTGAGATCACGCAGTCCAAGGTTGCGGCCAAGCACTGGGGCATCACGCGGATGCAGTTGACCTTCGAGGGCCGCATTCTCATCGTCAAGCCGCTGAAAGTCGAAGAGACTGATACTTCATGGAATTATCAATCAGTACCGAAGATGACCGTCGCCGAGGCCTTGGAGTTTCTGCGCAACAACTCAGCCAAACTGTCCCGCTAATTCTCAGCGTCCGGCGAAAGAGTCCGGCTACTATGCCGGACTCATATGTAACTCTATTGTGCTGCCGTGCTCACTTGCGCTTCGGGCGATAGAGATCGGTCGAGGTTCCGTAGAAGATCTCGGCTGACTCCATGATGGTCTCTGAAAGCGTCGGATGAGGATGAATGGTGTGCCCCAGATCATAAGCTGTGGCTGCCATTTCGATGGCGTGAACGATCTCGGCGATCATGTCACCTGCTCCCGGACCCACAATCGCTCCGCCCAGCACACGCTCGGTCTTCCTGTCGATCAGCAGCTTGGTGAATCCCTCGGTGCGATCGAGCGTAACTGCGCGCCCGCTCGCCGCCCAGGGAAATTTCACGATCTCAACGTCCATGCTCTTGGCTTCTGCTTCTGTCTGCGTCAGACCGGCCCAGGCAATCTCAGGATCGGTGAATACCACCGCCGGAATTGCATACGGCGCAAACTCCACCTTGTGTCCTGCAATGTGTTCAATCGCGGTACGTCCTTCGTGCGCTGCCTTGTGTGCCAGCATCGGATCGCCCGCCACGTCGCCAATTGCATACACCGCAGGATCGTTGGTCTGCAGTTGCTTGTTGACCGAGATAAATCCGCGCTCGTTCACCTTCACTTTGGTGTTCTCAAGACCAGAAACCTTTGAGTTCGGGCGCCGCCCGACGGACACGAGAACCTTGTCGTAACTGTTTTCTTCCACCGCGCCGCTAGCAAGCTTGAAGGTGACCTTCACCTTTGTGATCTCATCCTTCAGCGCGGTCACTGCCGTGTTCAACATGATCTTGCCGAAGAGTTTCTCCAACCGTTTCTGCAGCGGCGGAACCAAATCGCGGTCCGCGCCCGGAAGCAGTCCCGGCGTCATCTCCACGACTTCCACCTTCGATCCCAGCGCAGCATAGACGGTGCCCAACTCCAATCCGATGTAGCCGCCGCCGATGACCAGAAAAGTCTTGGGAACGTCCTTCAGTGCCAACGCCCCCGTCGAGTCCAGAATGTTGACGCCGGTCGCGCCCAGTGGCCCCGGGCGCGCCGGAGACGATCCAGTGGCGATGATGACCTTGTCAAATTGCAGCGTCTCTTCGCCGCCCGCGGTCTTTTTCACCTTCAGCGTGGTCGAATTCACAAAACTCGCCTCGCCCTGGATGTAGGTGACCTTGCGCTGCTTGGACATCATGCCGAGACCGCCGGTCAGCTTGGCCACCACACCGTCCTTGAAGGCGCGTAGTTTGGCAATGTCAATCTTGGGCTCGGCAAATTCGACGCCCCAGTTGGCCGCGTGCCTGGCTTCGTTGATCAGCGCCGATACATGCAATAACGCCTTGGACGGAATGCATCCGCGATAGAGGCAAACTCCGCCGGGGTTCTTTTCAAGATCGATCAGAGTGACGTTGAGGCCGAGATCGGTACCGAGGAAAGCAGCGGCGTAACCGCCAGGGCCGCCACCAATCACTGCAACTTTTACGTTCGTGTTTGACATATCTCTCTTCCAGACTCCGCTTTAAAATGGTCGAGCCAACCGGGCTCTGAGGCTACTTCGTTTTCAGGTTCTACTAACAAAGAGCGCGTTGCCTTCTGCCTTTTGACCACCGCTGCTATCCCTGCACTGAAAGCAGGAATGGCTGCTCCAACGCGTCCACGATCCAGCGCGTAAAGCGAGCCGCGTCGGCTCCGTCGATAATGCGATGATCGTAAGAAACCGAGAGTGGCATGATAGTGCGTGGTTCAAACTTATCGTTCATCCATACCGGCTCCACTCGCGAGCGTGACATGCCAAGAATTGCTACCTCCGGGTGATTGACGATCGGTGTAAACCCCGTGCCGCCGACGCCTCCCAGATTCGTGATTGTAAAGGTTCCACCTTCCATGTCTTCGGGTGAAAGCTTCTTTTCACGAGCCTTCCTGGAGATCGCCGAGAGCTCAACGGCCAGTTCGATGATGTTCTTTTTGTCCACATCGCGAATCACCGGAACCAGCAGCCCGCGGTCGGTGTCCACCGCAACTCCAATGTTGATGTAGCGCTTGTAAATGATCTCTGCGTTGGTGACGTCGATAGAGGCGTTGAATTGCGGGAAGGCCTTCAGCGCAGACGAGACGACCTTAAGCGCAATAGCCGTCATGGTCATCTTGCCACCGGCCTTCTCCGCCTTGGGCGCAAAGCGTTTACGTAACTCTTCCAGCTCGGAGACATCCGCCTTGTCGAATTGCGTAACGTGAGGAATGACGTTCCACGCCAGCGTAAGATGCTCGGCTGTCTTGCGGCGTACTCCGCGCAGGGGAAGTTTTTCGATCTTGCCCCAGCGGCTGAAGTCCGGCAACTTGACTACCACCGTCCCCGCTCCCGCAGCAACCCGCACCGAAGCCTCCGGGTCGGCCATCCTCGCAAATACACCCTTGGCGAAAGCTTTGACATCTGCCTCGCTGACGCGTCCATTCGGGCCAGTTCCTTTCACGAGGGAGAGATCCACTCCGATCTCGCGCGCCAGTTTGCGCACAATCGGCGCCGCCGGAACTGCGCGGTGTTCGTCTCCCGCATGCCTAGTCAGCCCCGATGGATGATCCTCCAACTGCGCTTCCGGTGGAGCGTCCGGCGGAAACGCCTCCACTTCGCTCTTGCCTTCCGCCGCACGCGCCGACCGGAAGGTGTGGCGGGTCATCGCCATGTAGCTGGGGTCGAAGGAGTGATCCTCGGCAGGCGCAACCTGTTCCCCCGGAGCTGGCGTCGGCACGGCGTCGGGCACAACGGCAGCCTGCATTACGGCAACCGTAAATACAACATCGCCCACGCTCAGCTTCTGCCCTAACTGCACCTTCACTTCGCTGACCGTTCCGCTCACCGTCGAAGGCACTTCCACCACCGCCTTGTCGGTCTCCAACTCGAGCACTGTCTGGCCCGTTATCACTTCTTCTCCCGGAGCGACCGCCAGTCGAACGATATCTCCAGATTCGATATTCTCGCCGAGTTCAGGCAGCCTGAACTCGGCGACCGACACATTCGCCGCCGCAGTGCCAAGCTCCGGCACCGTAGCCTTAACAACCTCAGCGCGCTCTTCCACGGAAGCAGGCTCCGCTGCCTTTGGAGTCGCAGCTTCAGCGGGCTTCGTTGCAGAGGATTCCGCCGTATAGGTAAACAAGACATCGCCCGCCTTCACGCTCGAGGAAGGAGTTACGACAACCTCTTCGATTACCCCGCTGACAGTGGAAGGCACTTCAATTACGGCCTTGTCCGTCTCGAGTTCGACGACGGTCTGGCCTTCCCGGATTGATTCACCAGCGGTGACTGCGATTCGAACCACATCGCCGGTCTCAATGTTTTCACCAAGCTCCGGAAGTCTGAATTCTGTTGGCACAATGTTTCCTTTCGATGGATGCGCCTTCAACTGCCACGCGCTCTGAATCTACGCGCCCGGAGCGCGCCGCCAGCAAGCCGGGGACACCCAGGCACCTGAACTACATACGGCGAACCATTAGACCGCGAACGGATCAGCTTTCCCAGAGTTGATTCCGAGATCGGCAATCGCTTTCTTCACTTCGGCGGCTTTGATCTTGCCCTCGCGCAGAAGCCCGGTCAGCGTGGCCAGCACAATGTGTTTGGCATCCACTTCGAAGAAATCGCGCAGCGAAGCGCGGCTCTCCGACCGACCGTAACCATCTGTCCCGAGCGCAATTAACGGGCGCGGCATCCACTGCGAGATCGACTCCGGCAGCGCCTTCACGTAATCGGAAGCGGCGACTAGCACGCCCTCCGCTCCCTTCAGCTGCGAAGCCACAAACGGGTCGCGCTGCTCCGCGCCCGGATGCAGCATGTTCCAGCGTGCGCAGGCATTGCCGTCTTTGTACAGCTCTTTGTAGCTGGTGATGCTCCACACGTCGGCGGCAACCTTGTATTTATCTTCCAGAATCTCCGCGGCCTTCAATACCTCCAGCATGATTGCGCCCGAACCAAACAACTGCGCCCGCAGTTTGGAGTCCTTTTTTTTCGAACTTTGGAAACGGTACAGGCCTTTCAGTATTCCCTCCCGAACGTCGCCCGGCATAGCCGGCTGCGCCCACGGCTCATTCATTACCGTGATGTAGTAGAAGATGTCCTCCTGCTCGACATACATGCGGCGAATACCTTCCTGCACGATGATGGCAATTTCATAGGCAAAGGCTGGATCGTAAGCCAGCAGGTTTGGTACCGGGTAGGCCAGCAGATGGCTGTGACCGTCCTGATGCTGCAATCCCTCTCCCGCCAGCGTTGTGCGCCCCGCCGTGCCTCCGCAGAGAAATCCCTTCGTGCGTTGATCGCCTGCCGCCCACACAAGGTCGCCCACGCGCTGAAGGCCAAACATTGAATAGTACACAAAGAACGGAATTGTGTTGATCCCATGATTGGCTGGCGAGGTTCCGGCGGCAATAAACTCGGAGAGCCCGCCCGCCTCGGTAATGCCCTCTTCCAGAATCTGCCCGTCCTTGGCCTCCTTGTAGTACAACAAGGTGTCCATATCAACCGGCTCATAATTCTGTCCAACGCTCGAGTAAATCCCCACTTGGCGGAACAGTGCTTCCATACCGAAGGTACGGGCCTCGTCCGGAATGATCGGTACGATGAGCTTGCCAATCTTAGGATCGCGCAGCAGTTTGGCGATCAGCCGCACCAGCACCATGGTGGTGGCAACCTTGTGCTCCGCAGTGCCGCTATGGAACTCCTTGAACAGCTCGTCGCTCACCGGTTCCAGCTTTGGCGCGCGCATCTTGCGCTCCGGCAGATATCCGCCGAGCTGCTTGCGGCGCTCGTGCATGTACTGGATTTCAGCGGTATCGTCGGATGGACGGTAGAAGGGCGCATCATGCAGATCTTCGTCCGCGATCGGGATGCCAAAGCGCGAACGGAAGATCATCAACTCTTCGTCGTTGATCTTCTTCTGCTGGTGTGTGATGTTCCTGCCCTCGCCGCTCTCGCCCAGTCCATAGCCTTTGATCGTTTTTGCCAGGATCACCGTTGGCGACCCAATATGTTCAACCGCGGCCTTGTATGCGGCATACACCTTGATCGGATCGTGACCTCCCAGACGCATCCTCTCAATCTGCTTGTCGCTCAAGTGTTCCACCATCTTCAGGAGTAGTGGATCGCTGCCAAAAAAGTTCTGACGCGTGTAGGCTCCGCTTTCAACGAAGAGCTTCTGGTACTGCCCATCGCACAGCTCGCCCATGCGCTTCACCAGCAGACCGTCTCGGTCCTGCTGTATCAGCGGGTCCCAATCACTGCCCCAAATGACCTTGATTACGTTCCAGCCCGCGCCGCGGAAGATCGCTTCCAACTCCTGGATGATCTTTCCATTGCCGCGAACCGGACCATCCAGTCTCTGCAGGTTGCAGTTGACGACGAAGATCAGGTTGTCCAGTTTCTCCCGAGAGGCTAGCGTGATTGCGCCCAGCGACTCCGGCTCGTCCGTCTCGCCATCTCCCAAGAAGGCCCAGACTTTTCCCTGGTTGCACTGCTTCAACCCGCGATTCTCAAGATAACGATTGAAGCGCGCCTGGTAGATCGCCTGGATCGGGCCAAGTCCCATCGAGACCGTTGGAAATTCCCAGAAATTCTTCATCAGCCACGGATGCGGATAGGAAGTCAGTCCGCCCCCGTCGGCTAGCTCGCGACGGAAATTCTCAAGCTGTTTGCCGCTAATTCGCCCTTCCAGAAATGCGCGCGAATAGATTCCGGGTGCTGCGTGTCCCATCACCATCGCCAAAGCGTTCCAGCGGACAAGGCTCTTAATACGCCGCTCCAACTCCTGACTGCCGGGGAACGGAGGCTGGTTCGTCGATGAAATCGTATTCTCGTAAGGAGTGGTTGCCGAGAATGGGAGGCGATAACCGGAGCGCGCGGTATGGAGCGCCAACTGCTGTAGCAATCGGCCCGCCCGTTCCGGTCCGCCATTCTCCAGAACGTAATCCAACGAATCCAGCCATTCCCGGGTCTCCAGGACGTCCTGGCCTATCTGCTCACGATGATTGGAAGAATTCACTCTGCAGTTCCTCTGTTGCACGGACTAGAACCTCTTATATTACAGCTTTGCTGGGGGAAATGCGGCTTCACCTCTCCCCTCCTCCCATTCCAGCCGCCTCCCAAAATGCCTTTCCACGCTGTCGCACTTGCTTCTCGCGCGAACGCGGGCACCACGTTTGCACCCCGCCTAAAGGGGAAACCCGAATTCATCCAAGCTGATGATTTTTCTTCATCGGCGGTCTAAAACGGGCATATGATGTCGCCGGTAGAGTTCCACTCTCTGCCGAGTCGCATTGTTAGCGGTCCCACTTCGGAGGGTACCCAGATGTTTGAACAAGAAATTGAAATGGAAAAGAAAGAAGGCTCAGCATTTGGCCCCGTCCTGATCATCCTCGTTCTGGTCGGGCTATTTGTCGGCAGCCTCGGCGTTGTCGTCTTCCAGAGCAAACAAACGCTCAAGCCCGAAGAGGCCACTGCGGCGGTCGACAAAAGGCTGAGAGCGTCCGCGCCCATCACCGTGTCTTTCCATACCGGCATGGTAAGTTACACTTCCGCGGATAATCCAAGCGATCCTCAGTACAAACTCCTTGAGAACGCCGGAATCCTCAAACTCGGAAAGGCGAAGGGGCGCGCCGCGCAGGTCGATCTGACTCCCTCAGGCAAGGAATTCCTTGCTTCGCTGCCCAACGTACAAACCATTCAAGACAAAGACCATACCACGCTCTATGTGCTGCCGCTGGCCTCTCGCAAGTTGGTGTCGGTGGACAAGATAATCAAGCTTAGCCATCAGAAGTTCCAGATTCAGTACAGATGGGCGTGGCAGACGACCAAGGCGGGTGAGATGTTCGATGTTGACGGAAAATTGGTCCAGAGTCTCCCTAGCTATGATCGCAGTGTGTTGATCAACCAGCACGGCGCCAACTACTACCATAGCGCACCTGGAGTGGCCTCCATGCTGCTGGTAAAGGGCGATACGGGTTGGGATCCTTTGTCCGCTAACTGAACCGGCTCGATCAGAAAAGTCTCGCGGAAACGGGAGGGCGTGCGCGGCCCTCCTCTTTCTCTTTCTACACTGCCTCCGCATTCTGATGGACCTCTCCTGGTACCGCTCACGTCGTCTTCCGTACCGCACGCGCATCGCAGTTTGTAACCCTCTCAAGTTGCGCCCCTCGCTTGCCGATGAACCCCTTGATGAACCTCTTAATGATGGGAGTCCTGATCTCAACCTTATTCCTGATCCTCACTCAGGAGTCGGTATGAGAGTACATCCCGGCCAACGTCTCTCGCGCCTGCCCAGCAATCGCCACGGCGGAAAGGACGGCCAGTGACCAGCGTTCAGACTTACTTCAACCCGTCTTCGTTTACGCTATTTCCGCCTCCATCCACCGATAGGCTGACGGAGGATGAGCAGGAGAAACTCGTTCTCTGCCACATGGACGACGTAAGACAAGTCGCGCGTTCCATTGTGCGTCGCCTTCCTGCCTCCGTGCAGCTCGATGATCTGATCCAGGCCGGCTGCATTGGCCTCATTGATGCCGCCAAGCGCTACGGAACCAGTCGCAACCTTCCCTTCCGTCAGTACGCGCGCATCCGCATCACTGGTGCGATCTTTGACAGCCTCCGCGAGCTCGACTGGGCATCACGATATTTTCGCACCCGCCAGCAGAAGCTCGACAATGCAACTCGCAGCCTTGAGTCCAAACTCGGACGCAAGCCCGAGAGCATAGAGATTGCCGACTCGCTGGGCATGGACCTGAACACCTTTTATGAGTTTGCCCAGGCTGTGCAGAACCGACAAGAGGTCGAGTTCGAGCCCCAGGAAGAAGGCGAGGGCCGTTCCATACAGGAGAGCGTGGCCGATGATCCGGAAAAACGCCCTGACTCCATCTGCCATCAGAGTCAGTCGCGCAACGAGCTCCGCAAGTTCATTGCCCAGCTCCCAAGCGATGAAGCAATCGTCGTGATTCTCTACTACTTCAAAGACTGGACCATGGCACGGATTGCCCGGTCCATCGGCAAAACCGAGTCCCGCGTCTCCCAGATTCACGGCAAAGCCATGGAGCACCTTCGTCTCCAGCTCGGCCACCGCGCCCGCGAACTCATGACCCGAATTCTGTAGCCTGTCGCCTTGCGACCGGCGACCCAGCATCGCCGGGAAGAAACTGACGCGGTGAAGTTGGCTTCGCCTATCCTTGTGCATTTTGAAGCAGAAAAACGCCGTGGCTGTATGGCAACCACGGCAAAGACACAGCTCCTCGCTATGCGCTGCGTCGATGTGTGGATAAGCGATCCCCAACAAGTTTCTGCCGGCGCTCTCCGGCGGCACTCAGCGAACGCCTCAGATGCTCGCGCGCAACGCACACGTCAGCATGCACCTGTTCCACCGTTCGCTCGGTGATCGCGGCGATCTCCGCCAGGCGGAATCCTTCCAATGCAAAGAGCAGAAACGCCTCGCGCTGATGTGGCGCCGCACCCCGCAGCGCCCGCTCCACCATTGCCATCAGCTCCTCGCGCGAGGCTTCATCCTCGGGTGTGCTGGCGTGCCGATCCGCAATCAGGTTCTCGTTCACCACACTCTCGTCGGGATGATAGAACTGCAGCATCTCCTCATCGGCCGCGTCCAATGATGGGCGCGTCTCGGCATGATTCCGCTGCGGCTGCCGAGCCCCGGAGTCAATCTGATTTCCCAGTCTGTCCATCGCCGAGCGCGACAGCCGATAAAGCCACGGCTCCAGTGCAACTTTCTCCGGGCGCGGCTGATGCTCATCCAGCGCGTTCGCGATCGCTTCGTCGATTACTTCCTCGACGCTGATTTCTTCCAACCGGCGTTGTCCGCTGTCGCGTCGGAAGAGCAATTCGCGATTCACGTAGCGGCGCAACCGTTCCAAGTTCGCATTTACGAATCCAGTGACGTCACTACTGGAGATCTTCTCCGGCTTAACGACCGCAACCGTATCCTCAAAACGCACCTGCGGTTCAACCCGCTGCCGTTCGTCGCCGCGCACCCTGGGGTAGCGATACTGGCTTCGCAAATGCTCCTTGTGTTTGCGTAGCTGCTCGGTAAGATCGTCAAAGGCCATCCGAATGGCTCCGTGAAGCGAGTCCGTGCTCGCCCGCGCAGCCATCTGTCCCGCAGGCAAATGCAGGTTCAGCGCCACCATAAAGCCTGACTTCGGCGCCGCCTCGATCAATCCACGCAAGGAAACCATGTCCGGGTTGAAGACATGCAGCCGTGGCCCAAGTTTTTCAATTTGTGATTGGAGATATGACTCCGCTGCGGGGGACTTATCCAGCTTGTATGTAAAATGGACGTTCATCTGCTAGCCTCGCTAAGATCGATGCCTTTGGCAGGTACGGTCCCTTAACTGGTGGAATGTATCACTCCTAGAAAAAGAGGCAAGCAAAAAGAGCGCGGTTGCATGGCTAAGGCAAAAACTTTGTTCCACGACGGTAAGTTACCCAACCAAAGAAATCCATCGCTGCCATGAGCAAATGCAACGCCCATAGCATAAGAGCGCAAGCCCGTCGCTCTCGTCGAGACGTTCTCCGGCGATCACTTTGTTGTGGATTCCATTGAGCCGGGCGCCCTCACTGAAGAAGTCGTGCCGCGACGCCGTCATATGGTACTGATCTTTCGGCAAATTCGTATGATATCGCGGCCTGCGCACACCTTTCACGAAGCGACTACGCAGCGACCGTCTCTGCGCTAGCTCGGTTCAGCTCTTCGATCGCGCCCTGCGGCAAAATCAACTGCGTGGCCTCAACCAATTTGTGCAATTGCTCTAGCGTGGTGGCGCTGGCAATCGGAGCCGTGATACTGGGCCGCGCCATCAGCCAAGCCAGAGCAACCTGAGCCGATCCGGTATTTACCTCGCGCGCCACTTTACCCAACGACTCCAAAATTCGCATTCCCCGTTCATTGAAATATCGCTTCAGCATTCCTGCCCGCGGCCTGCTCGCCGCCTCTTCCGTTGAGCGATACTTTCCGCTCAAAAAACCACTTGCCAGAGAAAAATACGAAATCACGCCCAGTTTGTGGGTTACACATACCCCCTCCACTGCCCCTTCATACCCGGTGCGCGTGTAGAGGTTGTACTCCGGTTGCAAGGCTTCATAGCGCGGCAGTTTGTGCTTGCGGCTTATCTCCAGCGCTGACTTCAGCCGCTCCGCCGTAAAGCTGGAAGCACCAATCGCCCGCACCTTCCCCTCCTGGATCAGTTCCGCGTAAATTCCCAGAGTCTCCTCCTGCGGCGTACTCTCGTCGTCACGATGCGACTGGTAAAGATCGATGTAGTCGGTCTGCAGCCGCTTCAGCGACTCCTCCACCGCCTGCCGAATGTAATCTCTGGACAGTCCCTTCTTGCCCTCGCCCATTGCCATTCCGACCTTGGTAGCCAGAATCACCTTGCCGCGATTCCCCCGCGCCTTGAACCACCTGCCGATGATTGTCTCCGACTCTCCGCCATGATTTCCCGGAGCCCAATGCGAATATGTGTCAGCCGTATCCACAAAGTTCAGCCCGCTCTCCATCAGCGCATCCAACAGCTCAAAAGAGCGCTGCTCATCTGCCGTCCAACCAAAGACGTTGCCGCCCAGGCAGAGGAGAGGCACTTCAATTCCAGAATGACCGAGTTGCTTTTTCTTCATGAGGCTCAACCTCTTTCCAATTAAGATGACGTCCGCTGCCCCGAGGTGCATAAGTTTCGGGACTCCAGATACAATAACTTCGTGCCTGGATTTCGTAAGATATTTCATGACGTTCGCATAACTCTCGATATGATCAAGTGGGAGCACTCCTTCCTCACGCTCCCTTTCGCGCTCACCGGAGCTGTCATTGCCGCCAATGGCATTCCATCCCTGCGCACCCTTGGCTGGATCTGTGTTGCCATGGTCGCCACGCGCGCTGCCGCCATGGCCTTCAACCGCTTGGTGGATGCGGATATCGACGCGCTGAATCCGCGCACTTCGATTCGCGCACTGCCTGCAGGACTGCTTACGCGCCAGTTCGTTCTCTGGTTTACCCTAGCGGCTTCGGCCTTGCTTTTCTTTTCTGCCTGGATGCTGAATCCTCTCGCCTTTTACCTCTCGCCCCTGGCGCTGATTATCGTCTGCGCTTATTCCTACACAAAGCGATTCACCCGCTGGGCGCACCTTTTCCTAGGCTTCGCCATGGGCATCGCTCCCGCCGCCGCCTGGGTTGCGGTTCGCGGAACTCTCGATGTCCGCGTGCTTATCGTTATAGCCGCTGTCATGTTCTGGGGCGGAGGCTTCGACATCCTTTACAGTTGCCAGGACTACGAATATGACATCGCCAGTGGACTCCACTCCGTTCCCCGCGCATTTGGAATCGCCGGTGCGCTCAGCCTCGCCCGTATCTTCCATTTGATCGCCTTCGCTTTCTTCGCGTGGATGCTCTTCAGCTTCGGCCTCGGACGTCTTGCGATTGTCGGCGTTGCGATCACTGGAATTGCCCTGCTTTACGAACACACGCTCGTCAAGGCCGATGACCTCAGCCGACTCAACGCCGCCTTCTTCACTACCAACGGGTTCATCTCCATGTTGATTCTCTTCGCCGTCACCGCTGACAGAATCCTCCTGGCCCATCGCGGCTAACCGGCTAGGAAGGCTCCCGCCTATGACCACACACAATGACAACGAAGTCGAGATCAAGTTTCTCGTACATGACGCCGATGCATTGGTGCGCTCGCTCGAAAGCACGGGATTCCACGAGCGGACTCCCTCGACCTTTGAGGCCAACACCCTCTATGACTCAGCTTCCGGCGACCTTCGCCGCGCCGGAGAGGTTCTGCGCCTCCGCCTCTACGGCGACCGCTGGACGCTCACCCACAAGTCGCACGGCAGCGCCGGCAAGCATAAGACACGCGTCGAGCACGAGACCTCGGTTACAGACGGCGAACAGATGCACGCCATCCTCATCGCTCTCGGCTACCGCCCATCGTTCCGCTATGAAAAGTATCGCGCCGAGTGGAGCGACGGCGCGAGTGACGTCGTCATCGACCGTACCCCCATCGGCGATATCGGGGAGATCGAAGGCACTCCCCAGTGCATCGACCGAATCGCCCACGCCATCGGCATCGCTGAAAACGACTACATCACCGACTCTTACGTCGCCTTGTTCTTCCGCTGGAAGGAGCGCACTGGCAGCCGCGCCCTCAACATGACATTCGAGGAGTGCGGCTCCCAGAACCGGTAGCTCACATCGCGTACCGCGATCCGGAACTCGACTTTATTTTTTGGCGTATCCTTTTCTAACCGAATGAGGAGTTTCAGTATCCACGCCTCAGAGGATTCGCAATGGAAAACTCCGCTACCCCTGCAACGCCAATGATTAGGGATGACCGGGCTTTTCTCCACTCCCCGCCAGCCGTCTGGCTTATTGCCGCCGCGCTCTTTGCCCTGCTGATGGCGGTCGTTACACGTTACGGTTACTTCCGTGATGAACTCTACTACCTTGCCTGCGGCGAGCATCCTGCCTGGGGCTATGTTGATCAGCCTCCGCTGATCGGCTGGCTCGCCTGGCTGCTCCAGCACACCATTGGAACCTCGCTCTACGCGCTGCGCCTGCTCCCAGCGCTCGCCGCGTTCGCGACCGTCTGGCTCACCGCGCGCCTCGCCCGCGAGTTTGGAGGCTCCACTCGTGCTGAGATTCTTGCCGCGCTCTTTGCGGCGGTCATGCCCATCGCTGCCGCCTCCGACCACTTGTTCACCATGAATGCCTTTGACATGGTTTTCTGGACGGCTCTTGCTCTTCTCCTGGTGCGAATCGAAAACACACGCAACCCACGACTCTGGCTCGCCTTTGGCGCCATCGCCGGATTCACGATCCTGAACAAGTACGGAGTTCTGTTCTTTCTTGCCGCTCTCTTCGTCGGAACCCTCGTCACCGGCTGGAGGAGATGCTTCAAAAGCAGGTACTTCGGGGCTGGAACTCTGCTTGCCATCCTCGTCGTGCTCCCCAACTTCCTCTGGCAGCGACAGCGCGGCTTTCCCTTCCTCGAACTGATGCACAACATCCGCCGTGGCGGCCGCGATGTCGCGCTGCCGCCGCTTGGCTTTTTTCTTCAGCAGTTGCAGGTTGTCAACCCTGTCTCCATGCTCGCTGTCTTCGCCGGAGTTATATGGCTACTGCGCGCCAGGCGCTATCGCGCTCTCGGCGTCGCCTTCGTACTCTTCTATTTCCTGATGATGGCCATGAAGGCGAAGAACTACTACGTCGCTCCGTCCTATCCCGTGATCCTCGCCGCCGGTGCCGTGGCGATCACCGTTTGGAGCAATCGCCCGCGTCTGCGCTGGATTCCTGGCGTTCTGGCGGTTCTCGCCTTTCTGGTTTTTATTCTCATCCTTCCCTTTCTGGTTCCTGTGCTCGATGTTCCCCAATACCAGCGCTATGCGAATGCAACCGGGCTAAAACTCGGCGAGTTTGAACATCACAAGCGAGGCCCGCTCCCTCAGATTTACGCCGACATGTTCGGTTGGCCGGAGATGGTTGAGCAGGTTGCCGCCTTCTATAACACCCTCTCCCCGGAGCAGAAGCAGCATACCGCCATCTATGGCGATAACTACGGAGTTGCCGCAGCCATTGATTTCTTTGGCCCGCGGTACGGTCTACCCAAGGCCATCAGCGGCCATCAGAGCTATTTTTTCTGGGGTGCGCACGGCTATCACAACATCGATGTCATCAATGTTGGCTCTCACGATGACCTCACGCTTCAGCGTGAATGTGACTCCGTTCGCGTTATTGGCCGCGCCGATCACCCCCTGGCGCGGCCCGATGAACACTTCGATATTTACTATTGCCAAGGCCTCCGCATGGACGCGACGCAGGTATGGTCAAGAACGAAGAGATGGGATTAAGACGCCCCGCTGGGCACAAAAAGTGCGGGCCCGTCGCCAGACCCGCCGCTTCTGCTCATCAGAATCCATTCAGGGTTATTCGTTCGCCCCGTGGCACTTCTTATATTTCCTGCCGCTCCCGCATGGGCAGGGGTCGTTGCGTCCAACCTTCTCAGCGCGAACCACCTGCTGCACGGCTTCGGTCTGTCCCCCTCCGGCACGGCGCGCCTGCTCCAGTTCACGTGTTTTGCGCCGGTGGAATTGCCTCTCCACGTCGTCCAGCGAGGTCTGTATCCGGCGCGGCGCATGTCCATCCGTATTTGCATCCAAAACCGTCGCGGATTGTTTCGGCGCTTCTGCCGCCGCCGGGCCGGGCCGCCGCGGGCTTCCAACCACAGTGGCCGCATAGCTGACCTCGTCGCCGTTTTCGTCCACCACCCGCATCATGTACAGATAGCGAACTGTCTCTTCCTCAAAATGCTCCATCATCTCTTCAAAGAGGGTGAACGATTCCCTCTTGTACTCCACCAGCGGATCATGCTGTCCGTAGCCGCGCAGCCCAATGCCTTCCTTGAGGTGATCCATCTGCAGCAGGTGGTCCTTCCAAAGTTGGTCCAGCACGCTCAGCATGATGACCCGCTCGTGCTGCCGCATCGCCTCCGCGCCGATCAGCTTCTCCTTCGCGTCGTAGCGCGAAACCAGGCGTTCGAAGATTGCATCGCCCAGCTCATGATGATTCAGTGAAGTTGGAGCCACGCCCTCGGCCAAGAAGTCCACACCGAAGCGCCCATAGATCTCGGCCTTCAGCCCCGCAATATCCCAGTTCTGCGGATGTACTGTCTCTCCTGCGAACTTCTCCAGAATCCCGCCCAGCAGGTCGCGAACATAATCCTGTTGAATCAACTCCTTCTGCTCATTGCCTTCCAGCAGTTGACGGCGTAGCCCATAGACCGCCTCGCGCTGCTTGTTCATCACGTCGTCGTACTCAAGCAGATGCTTGCGGGCTTCGAAGTTCTGGGCCTCCACGGCCTTCTGTGCCCCTTCAATGCGCCGCGTGATCATGCCCGATTCAATCGGAATACCCTCTTCCATGCCAAGCTGCCGCAGCAGATTTGAGATCCATTCCTTGGCAAAAATGCGCATCAGATCGTCTTCCAGCGACAGATAAAACCGCGATGCGCCCGGATCTCCTTGTCGCCCCGCTCGTCCCCTCAACTGGTTGTCGATGCGCCGCGACTCGTGCCGCTCCGTGCCGAGGATGAAAAGTCCGCCCGCCGCGGTCACTTGATCGTGCTCCACGTCGGTCTCCGCCCTGTACTTGGTCAGCAGCTCCGCCCACGTCCCCGAAGGAATGCTGAACTCCTGCCCCTGGTAATACCAGTAGGCCGTCGTCGGATCGTCAGGCCGCGCCTCCACGCCGCCTGCTACGGCCTTCACGGCCGTCGCCAGTCCGCGCTTCAGCGCCTCCTGCTTGGCCATGAATTCCGGGTTTCCGCCCAGCAGAATATCCGTGCCGCGGCCTGCCATGTTGGTCGCGATTGTCACCATCCCGTAGCGTCCGGCCTGGGCCACAATCTCGGCTTCGCGTTCGTGGTACTTCGCGTTCAGCACCACATGCTTGATTCCTTTTTTCTTCAGCAGTTCGCTCAGCCTCTCCGACTTTTCGATCGAAGTCGTGCCTACCAGAACCGGCTGCTTCTCCTCATGAATGTGCGCAATCTCGTCCGCCACGGCAAAGTACTTTTCTTTTTCCGTGCGATACACCACATCCTTGTTTTCCTTGCGCAGCATCGGCTGGTTAGTCGGAATCACAACCACTTCCAACCTGTATATCTTGTCGAACTCAGCCGCCTCCGTCTCCGCCGTGCCGGTCATGCCGGCCAACTTGTGGTACATGCGGAAGTAATTCTGGAAGGTGATGGTCGCCAGCGTCTGGTTCTCGCGCTCGATCTTCACCCCTTCCTTGGCCTCCACCGCCTGGTGCAATCCATCCGACCAGCGGCGTCCCGGCATTAAGCGCCCCGTGAACTCGTCCACGATCAGCACTTCGCCATTCTTCACCACGTACTCCACGTCGCGCTTGTAAAGATGGTGCGCCTTCACCGCAACTTCCACGTGATGTTTCAGCTCCCAGTTTTCAGGGTCCGCAATGTTGTCGATCCCGAGCAGCTTTTCCACCTTTTCCCAGCCTGCCTCGGTCACCATCGCGCTTTTGTGCTTTTCGTCGATCACGAAATCGCCGGTAAAGATCTTCTCCTGCGGCTCCGCGCCCGGCAGTTCTTCGCCCGCCACCAGCCTGGGAATGATGACGTTGACGCGCGCATACTTGTCAGTCGATTCCTCGCTCGCTCCGCTGATAATCAGCGGCGTACGCGCCTCGTCAATCAGGATCGAGTCGACTTCGTCCACGATGCTGAAGTTGTGGCCGCGCTGCACGTAGTCCTTCATATCGAACTTCATGTTGTCGCGCAGATAATCGAAGCCGAATTCGTTGTTCGTTCCGTAAGTGATGTCGGAGTTGTACGCTGCCTTGCGCTGCTCGTCGTCCAGGTCATGAACAATCACGCCCACGGTCAGCCCCAAAAAGCTGTACAGCTTTCCCATCCACTCCGAGTCTCGTTTTGCCAGGTAGTCATTGACCGTGACCACGTGTACGCCGCGTCCGGCCAGCGAATTCAAGTACACCGGCAAGGTCGCCACCAGCGTCTTGCCTTCGCCGGTCTTCATTTCGGCGATGCGTCCGGAGTGCAGCACGATGCCGCCGATCAACTGAACGTCAAAGTGGCGCATGTTCAGTGCGCGCCGTCCTGCTTCGCGCACTACCGCAAACGCCTCTTCCAGGAGCGTGTCCAGCACTTCTTCGATGGCGCGCTGCTGCTCTTTTTCCCACAGCTTGCGGCGATCCGCACCCATCTCTTCTTCCGCCGGCTCCTGCAACTGCGCCATGCGCTCCTGCACCCGGCGCCGGAGTTCGTCGGTCTTCGAGCGCAGTTCCGCGTCCGTCAGCTTGCTTACTTCGGGCTCCAGCGCATTGATGCGCTCAACGCGCGGCAGCAGCTTCTTTATTTCGCGCTCGTTATGAGTCCCGAAAACCTTGGCCATCAGAGAATTAATCAATGCTTTGTCCTTCAGATACTTACCGGCGGAAAGCCGTGGTCAAAATCACAGTCGTGCAGGCTGCCGGGGCATACACCGCACTATGGAAAAGCCTACCATATCGCCTGCAACCCAAGGTAAACACCAGCCATTTGCCGTAACAGACATGTCCCCGCACGAGTGCTTGCTGCATGCGTGTCTTTACTGAAAAATGCTGAATTCGGGGGATGATAAGAAATGGTGCGCCCGGCGAGATTCGAACTCACGACCTAACGCTTCGGAGGCGTTCGCTCTATCCAGCTGAGCTACGGGCGCTCAACAAACATTATACCTGAGCAGTTGATATGCGCATCCACAACCAAAGCCGATCAATTACTGAATCAGCGTATAGAAGTCTGGAGCCACGGACGTGGCGATTCCACTAGCGAAACACCAGGCGGAGCAACAAGTAGAGTGCCAGCCAGAATGGCACCGCCAGCACGACTGCGAATGCCAACCCGCGCGCGGCGCTTACCCGATGCGCCGGCTCAGAAACGAGCGGCTCCCGTTCCGCAGTGCTTACAACAACGCTCAGGGTTGACTCTTGAGAACGATTCGAGATTTGTCGCGCGCGCAATGCCATAACTACCCTTTTCCCAGAAGCGCTGGATTCACCACTAAACTTGGATGGCGCAGCAAGAGGCGCTGGTTTCCTGTTCCTTGACCTTTTTCCTTTTTTCTGGCGCGCCGCAGGCGAACCAAGTACGTCAACCCCGCCGCCGCACGGAACAAGTCATACTCTAGCCGTGACCTCTACCGGGCAAGATCGCGCCCTGGCCAGCTTTTCCGTTTATCTTCGGGTGGAAAAAGGCCTGGCTCCGCTCACCGTCAGCTCCTATGGCGGCGATCTCGAACTCTGGGCAGAGTTTCTCTCCGGGCGCGACAAAACGGTTCTCACCGCACAGCGTGAGGATCTCAAGGAACTATTGCAGCACCTGCTCGGCCACGGCATGGATCCGCGTTCCATAGCCCGCAAGCTCTCTGCCCTGCGCCAGTTTTACCGATTCCTGCTGTTGGACAAGTTGATCGCTCACGATCCTACCCTGGACATTGACAGCCCCAAACAGTGGAAGGTGCTTCCCAAGGCTCTCTCCGAAGAAGAGGTCACCGCCCTGGTGGAAAGCCCCGGTCAGAGCCACGCTGCCTCCGCTCAGTCGCGCATTGCACAGGCGCTTGACCTGCGTAATCGCTCCATGCTGGAAGTCCTCTACGCCGCAGCCGTGCGCGTCAGCGAGTTAGTGGATGTGCGCGTCGAAGACACCAAGCTTGAACTCGGCTATATGCTGGTGCGAGGCAAGGGCGACAAGGAGCGCATTGTTCCCCTCGGCGCTCCGGCGCAGCAAGCGCTGCGCGCCTATCTGCGCGATGCCCGCCCGCTGCTCGCCGGCCGCAAGAAGGTCGCAGAACTCTTTCTCGCGCGCGGTGGACACAAACTCACCCGGGAGCGTATCTGGGCGATCGTGGACGAGGCGTCGAAAGCCGCCGGTCGGCATGCCTCGCCCCACATGCTGCGCCACTCGGCTGCCACTCACATGGTCTCTCACGGAGCCGACCTGCGTACCGTGCAAAGCGTGCTCGGCCATGCCGATATTTCCACCACGCAGATCTACACGCACGTCGCGCTCGACCGCCTTCAGAAGGTGTACGCAGCTCATCACCCCCGCGCCCATGCGCGCGCCTCAGGAAACAAAGACAAATGAGCGCCACGCCTTCCAGTACTCCAGCCGGTGCGGCGCTCTCTGGCTTTCTCAGCACTCTCGCGCAGCGTAACGCATCAACGCACACCATCAAAGCCTATCGCACGGATCTCGCCGAATTCGCCGCCTTTGTTGGTTGCGAAGAGCTCAAAGCCATCGACCATCTCTTGATCCGAACCTTTCTTGGTCAACTCTACGAGCGCGGATTGAGCAAGGCATCGGTCGCGCGCTCACTCTCCGCGATCCGTTCGTTCTTCAAGTGGATGGGGCGCGAGCGCATGATTGAGTCCAACCCCGCTCAACTCGTTGTTGCTCCCAAACTTCCGAGAAAGCTGCCCCGCGTGCCCACCATGGAGGAGATCAACTCCCTGCTCGATGCGAAGATGCCGGAAGAAGCTGCCTTCGCCGAGCGCGACCTTCTGATTCTCGAACTGCTCTACGGCTGCGGCATTCGCAACAGCGAACTGACCGGCATTAACGTAGATGACATACACCAACGGCAGGGAGTAATCCTGGTGCGCGGTAAAGGCAAGAAGCAGCGCTTGGTTCCCTTCGGAGACACGGCGCAGATTGCGCTGCGCGACTATCTGCCGCATCGCGCCCGTACCCTGGAGCTGCACAAGCGCACGGGCGAGCCCGCGCTGCTCATCAACTTGCGCGGAAGCCGCCTTACCTCCCGCAGCGTTGGCCGCATCGTAAAGTCCATCGCGGTTGCCGGTGGTCTGCCCGGTGAAGTTCATCCCCACACCCTGCGCCACGCCTTCGGAACTCACATGCTGGAGGAGGGCGCTGACCTGCGAGCTATTCAGGAGTTGCTCGGCCACGAGCGTCTATCCACCACGCAGCGTTACACCCAGCTCACAACCAGGCAGGTGTTGGACGTTTACGACAAAACGCATCCCCGCGCAAAATGAAGTATTGGTCGATCGCAATCCAGTGGTGGCCATGCGGGTCGCAAGAGAGAGCTGATTCTGTATTCAAGCCGCTGAACGAAGCCTGAACGCAGGAGTATTCGTTACGCGTGCGTTAATTCAGCAGGCTCTTTCGTCTTCGGCTTGGAGCCATTGGCCAGCTCCTCCCACATCTCCACAACCCGGCTGCGAAGCTCTTCCGTAAGGCGCTCGTACGCTAGTTCCGGTTTTTCATTCAGGTCCGGATAAATCGGCTTGCCGACGCGAATACGCAGCGGATGAAAACCCTGAAATCCTCTTCCGCGCGGCCAGCAAGCGTGGAAACCATACTCAGCAACAGGGACGATGGGAACGTTCAGATGTTGTGCAAGAATCGCCGCACCCTTCTTGAACTGCTTCGGTGGCCCTTCAATCGAACGCTCGCCTTCGGGATACATGACGAGAATTTTTCCCGCACGGAGCCCGTAAGCTCCGGCACGCATGGCCGGCACCAGGTTTGAATTTGGATCAACCGGAATGAGATGAAGAAACTGTGCAAACTTCCGCATCGAACCGCTGCCAAAAATTTCGCTGGTTCCCACATAGAAGACATAGTGGAAGGCCTTCCAGGGAAGAGCGGCGGTCAGAATCGGCGCATCCAGATAGCTGGAGTGATTGGGGCACATGATGAAGGGCCTACCAGGCAGATTCTCCATGCCTTCCACACGCAGCCTGAACAACACGTGCGAAGCCCACTTCACACTCTTTCCAAATAGCCACCAGAAAAAGCCCACCAACGGGCGTTCATGGGTGATGGCGAGCACCTCCGGGTCGGTTGTTTCGCCTTCAAAAACCGTACTCCAGCCCGGTCCCTGGCGCGCGGCCTCGCCCCTGTTCCGGCAAACCAGGTCCACCAGTTCACGAACCGTGTACACCTCGCTGGCGGCCGAGTCCTCTACCTCGGCTCCGAGCCGATGGGCCAGGTCGGTGAGCAGCTCGACTCTCTCCATCGAATCCAATCCAAGATCGAGCTCAAGGTTGTCGTCCGGATGAATTTCTTTCTGATGATTCTTGCCGGCAGCTTCCACGATCGCGACCATGGCGCGTTGCACTTCCTCTGATGCGAGCCAGATGCGGTCCTGCTCGGAGAATGTGCGCTCTTTGGCGGTGATCTCTTCGGCCTGGCCGCTGGCATGCAGCGCAAGCATCTTTTTCTCGATCTCCTGGCGGCGCAGTTTGCGCGTGGTTGTGCGCGCAAGATCGTCCTGCCAGATGTCGTAGGAGAGAATTCGTTTGGTAGCCGGCAGTGTTGCCGAAATTCCCTCTACGTCATAGCGAATGACCTCGCGGATATTCACCATCCGGTGCTCGCGCAGCGCCTCAAAGTTCGGCACAATCACTCCGTGCAGGCGCTCGCTGAGCGGTTCGCCCGGCTTGCGGCTCTCCAGGCCGAGCACGCATAACTCCTTGATCCACGGTGAGCGCAGATAATAGGCTTCGATCTCTTCAGGATAGATATTCTTGCCTGAGCTGAGGACGATGACATCCTTGGCGCGCCCGGTAATAAAGTAATTTCCCTTGGCGTCCGTGTAGCCAAGGTCGCCGGTGTAGAGCCAGTCTTCGCGCAAAACCTCGGCGGTTGCCTGCGGACGATTGTAATAGCCCTTCATCACCGTCGGGCCGGAGAGGGCTATCTCACCCACCAAGTGTCCATTCTCGTCCACCTTGGTATTCACCACCTTGGCCTGTAAGCCCGGCAGCGGAGGACCAATCGAGCCCATTACGTTGGCGTCTAAAGGCGTACAAAAGCAGCCGCTCGTCGTCTCGGTCATGCCGAAGGCCTGAAGCATCGTGAAGCCGAGCGCCTGAATGTCGCGCCCGATCTGCGCGTCAAAGCGCGAGCCTCCGGTAACAAAAAAGCGCAGGTCGGGGCCAAGTTGAGCATGGACTTTCTTGAAGAACACCTTGCCCAAATTAAATCCGAGCTTCTGTGATACCGTGCTCAGCTTGAGCAACACGCTAAAGACGCGCTCGGTCAGCCGCCCCTTCTTGGAAACTTCCCCGAAGATTCGCTCATGGATGAGGTAGAAGAACTGCGGCACACAGCAGAAAATAGTAATGCCGCGCTCCCTCAACCCGATCATCAACTCCTGTGTATTGAGCGAATCGAGGAAGACCACCTTGCCGCCATTGCCCAACGGCAAATAGATATTGACCATCTGCGCCAGCACATGAAAAAGGGGCAGCACTCCAAGAAAACCGTCTCCCGGACCGACACGGACGAACTTGCGAATGCACTCCAGTTCGGCGGTGAGATTGCCGTCGGTGAGCATCACGCCCTTGGGATCGCTGGTAGTTCCAGAGGTGTAGATGATGGCCGAGACATCGTCTGGCTTCACCGCTACCGGAACAAAGCCAGGCTGAGCCGCCAGCACCATTTCCTGCACATAAGCCAATCCCTCGCGTGGCGCGTCCAGCATAGCCAGTTGGATCGACCGCTCCGCCACGGCCTCCTTCGCGACGGCAAAGCAGCGCTCGTCCACAAACAGCAGGGTTGCACCGCAATCATCGAGCAGTTTTCCGACCTGGTGAGCAGTGAAGGCCGTGTCCAGGGGGACTGCCGTGTTGCCACTGGCAATGATGCCAAGATAGGTCGCAACCCAGCTCGGACTGTTGAATGCAAGGATGGCACAGCGTGTGCCTCCAACTATGCCCGCCCCAATGCCTGAGCCAACCAGCCACTCTCCCACGCCGTCGGAGAAACGGCGAAGCTGTTGGTAGGTAAAGCTCTCGATGACGTGTCCATCCGCAGCTTTGGTAACGCTGCACAATGCGGATTGCGGCGTGGAACTTCCGGGCTGCCGCTGAATCTCCACTGCGGGCGCCATAGGCCAGCGCTCTACCGACTCCAGAAAGCAACTGTAGAACATAGAAATTCTTAGCTCCAACATATAAGGCGGAACCCGCCTGCAACAGAGTTTACGGCACGACCATGGAAGGTTTCAGCCCCGGTTCAATTCCGCCCTTGTGCATCCGGTATTGTGCCACACTGCACCGCCCTCTGCTTCCTGTGCCGGATGTTTCTTGCAAATCGCTTAGACGGGCAGCAGTGGAGTGCGGGCGCATGGAGACCTTGACTCTTCCATGCTTGCAGTGCCATCCGAATCTAACCGCGTCGCTCAAGATAAGTGATGATCTTCGCCCTGTCGAGTACTCTTTGTAAAACAAAAGTGAGCTGGCGTGATGTTTTTTATGGAATCTATGCACATCGGCGATAGAATGTTTTGCCGGATGGGTTCATAAGAACACATCTGACCGATGCTGCTTCCACTTGGTAAGTGTTCCTTGGGAGATGGCATTATATTGATGCAACCCTAACTCACAGGAGATCCTGTTCCATGAAGCGTTTTACGATAGTTCTGGCTGCTCTGGCGATGATGATGTCCACGGCTGCGTTTGCTGAAGATGGCGCGGCTCTGTATAAGGCAAAGTGTGCGGCATGCCACGGCGTTGCCGGCGAAGGCAAGATGGGTCCGGCTCTGAAGGGCAAGACCGATGTTGCGGCTGTGCTGGCCAATGGCGGCAAAACCAAGGCTCCCCATACAAAGCCTTTCAACGTGACCGCGGACCAGGCGAAGGCGATAGCCGGTTTCGTCGCCACCCTGAAGTAGTTTTCAGGTTCATGCGAGACCAGCCGGTGCCTTATGGCATCGGCTTTGTCGTCCTCGGAAGCCGAAACGCTCTACGAACTCAGATCGAGTTGGCAAAACCTCTTAGGGGATGGCAGAATGTTCGTGCAACTCATACCCACAGGAGATTTGTTCATGAAGCGTTTTACTATTATTCTGGCCGCCCTGGCAATGATGATGTCCACGGCTGCATTTGCTGCTGAAGACGGCGCGGCTTTGTACAAGGCGAAGTGCGCTGCCTGCCACGGTGCGGCGGGCGAAGGCAAAGCCGCTAATCCGGCCATTAAGGGCAAAACCAATATTGTTAACGTGCTCACCAACGGCGGCAAGAAAGCCCCTCACGCAAAGCCCTTCAACGCGACCCCGGACCAGGCAAAGGCGATCGCCGGCTTCTTGAAATAACCTCAGCCTCAACGACAAGACTGGCCGATGCCCCCTGGGCATCGGCTTTCATGTTTGCATAGACTGAAGCACTACCTGCACAGCGAAGCACTCCACTCACATTCTTGAGGTTGGAGAGCCTTCCGCCAATTCACGAAGAGTGTCGAAAAATAAGAGGTCGCCGCTTGGACGTTTCAGAGTCTCATTCAAAGAAAGCATCACCGAAAAGTGCGGCTCCTGGCTTTGAAACGATAGGCCTAGCCACTCGAATGCGCGCATTGACGCCACTTCACTCATACGAACGAAAACCTCCCGCTCCCAGTCCGGCTCGGTGGAGATGAAAAGCGGTGCGACTGCCTGCGTGGGCCAAGCGCCGGTTCCGCGCATCCATCGCCGTGTGACCCCGGTACAGCGGGTGCGGCCGATTTCCAGGCTGAGGTGCGGCGGGCAGCTGAGGTTGGCTTCAAACGTCAGAGTTTCCTGCCGCCCTCGCCAGCGCCACAACGCCCACTTCAAAGGAAGCTGGCGCGGCGCCAACCTCGCATCCAGAGAAGGTTGATGGAAGGGGCAACCTGGCAACTGCAATCGTGCTCGAAAATGCGATGGACTGATCCATTCGACGCCGCTGATCTCTCCATGTGCGGCAATCGCTTCCTCCAACCAGTGCAGGATGCGTACTGCGCAACGCCGGTTGGAACGCAAGAACCACCAGTACCAGCCAGCCAAAATCAAAATCGCGAGAGTGATGCTGAAAAGTGAGAACTGCAACATGACAGCTATCTGGGATGCGCCAGAGCGCTGAGAAAGATGCTATCGCCGTAGCTCTGTCCGAATTGTTCCGCAACTCCCGGAAAAGTCATCCTATAATTCCGTCATCCCAGAGGCTGGATGCCATGGCTCGCTTCCGATTGCGGGGAGTAATCCGGGTTCGAAATCCAGCAGCAAAATGCAGAAGTGAATTGATCTGGAAATTCCCCGCATGATAATATTTCTTGCCTTGGGAGAACAGCTGGATTTGAGTTCTGCCGGGGAGGAGCGTCTCGCAAGCGGCTCCTGTGACACCCAACGCGGCCAAGCCTCAACATTCCTTGAAGTGGAAGCGCGTTTCGGGTTCTATTGTTGCCCGAAAGCGTATGCGTGTGGCTCCGCCACACCGTCCTCTCTCGCGCGCAGCCATTTAGCATGGGCAGTAACAACCCGCAACGAGTTTAAACTCGGAGGAATCGTATGAATCTGTGGCTCTTGCAGAGCCTCAACTACCTGGGCCGTGTGAGCAGGATGTCTCTGCTCCGTCGCGGTTTTTCACTCATGGCCCTTACCATTTTCACCTCCATTGCAGCGCTGGCTGAGCCCGTAGGCGGTGAAGCAGCTCTCAAGCTTCCAGACCTGAGCAGCGTCAGCTTTTTCAATAGCGCCATCAATGGTCACAACCTGTTGTTGATCGGCATTCTGTTCTGCATCTTCGGACTGCTCTTCGGTCTGGCAATTTACATCCACCTGAAGAACCTGCCGGTCCATCGCGCCATGCTCGAGATCTCCGAACTGATCTACGAGACCTGTAAAACCTACCTGATCACCCAGGGCAAATTCATCCTCATCCTGTGGGCGTTCATTGCCGTGATCATTGCTGCGTATTTTGGCTGGCTGGCCCCGGTGCCGGATAAGCCGATTGCGGTGACCCTCCCGATTATCCTTGGCTTCAGCCTGGTCGGTATCGCTGGCAGCTACGGCGTGGCCTGGTTCGGTATTCGCGTCAACACCTTTGCCAACTCGCGCACTGCATTCGCCGGACTGCGCGGCAAGCCCTTCCCGGTCTACGACATTCCGCTCAAGGCCGGGATGAGCATCGGCATGATGCTGATCAGCGTCGAGTTGCTCATCATGCTCTGCATTCTGCTCTTCATCCCCGGCGATTACGCCGGTCCGTGCTTTATCGGCTTCGCCATTGGCGAATCCCTTGGCGCGGCCGCGCTCCGCATTGCCGGCGGCATCTTTACCAAGATTGCCGACATCGGCTCCGACCTGATGAAGATCGTCTTCAAGATCAAGGAAGACGATGCACGAAACCCCGGCGTGATTGCCGACTGCACGGGCGATAATGCAGGTGACTCGGTTGGACCTTCGGCGGACGGCTTTGAGACCTACGGCGTTACTGGCGTTGCGCTCATCACCTTCATCCTGCTCGGCGTGCATGACCCGATGGTGCAGGTGCAATTGCTGGTCTGGATCTTCGTCATGCGCGTCATGATGCTGGTCGCCAGCGCCGGGTCCTACTTCCTGAACCATGCCCTGGCCAAGGCCAAGTACGGCGATAGCGACACGATGAACTTCGAAGCGCCTCTGACCTCGCTGGTGTGGCTCACCTCGGTGGTTTCCATCGTGTTGACCTATATCGCCAGCTACCTGATGATTCCCACCCTCGCCGGCGATTCGACGCTTTGGTGGAAGCTGGCTTCGATTATCAGTTGCGGAACTCTGGCGGGTGCGGTCATTCCGGAGCTGGTGAAAGTGTTCACCTCCACCTCCAGCGCGCACGTGCAGGAAGTTGTCACCGCTTCACGCGAGGGAGGAGCTTCGCTGAACATCCTCTCCGGCTTTGTGGCGGGCAATTTCTCAGCCTACTGGCTGGGGCTGGCAATGGTCGCCCTGATGTCGGTTGCCTACTTCATAAGCCTGCATGGACTCGCGGCGCTGATGCTGGTTCCGGCCGTGTTCGCCTTCGGCCTGGTGGCCTTCGGCTTCCTCGGCATGGGACCGGTGACGATCGCGGTCGATTCCTATGGCCCGGTTACCGACAACGCACAGTCTGTCTATGAGCTTTCACTCATCGAGCAGGTTCCCAATGTCAAGGCCGAGATCAAGAAGGACTTTGGTATCGACGTGAACTTTGATCGCGCCAAGGATCTGCTGGAAGAAAACGACGGTGCGGGAAACACCTTCAAGGCAACCGCCAAGCCGGTGCTGATTGGTACCGCAGTCGTCGGCGCAACCACCATGATCTTTTCCATCATCATGGGCCTTACCCACGGTCTCACACAGGATGTTGGCAAATTGTCCTTGCTATACGCACCCTTTGTGCTCGGGCTCATCACCGGCGGCGCGATGATTTACTGGTTCACCGGCGCAGCCACGCAGGCGGTTTCCACCGGCGCCTACCGCGCGGTGGAGTTCATCAAGGACAACATCAAGTTGGAAGGCGTGGAAAAGGCCAGTGTCGAAGACTCCAAGAAGGTCGTTGAAATCTGTACCCAGTATGCGCAGAAGGGTATGTTCAACATCTTCCTCGCCGTCTTTTTCGCAACCCTGGCCTTCGCCTTCATCGAGCCGTTCTTCTTCATCGGATACCTGTTCTCGATTGCGATCTTCGGCTTGTACCAGGCCATGTTCATGGCCGATGCCGGCGGCGCATGGGACAACGCCAAGAAGATCGTGGAGACTGAACTCAAGGCCAAGGGAACTCCGCTGCACGATGCCTGCGTGGTCGGCGACACCGTGGGCGACCCATTCAAGGACACCTCTTCGGTGGCCATGAACCCGGTCATCAAGTTCACTACATTGTTCGGATTGCTGGCAGTGCCGCTGGGAGTAACTCTGACTTTGAGAAATGAACTGTTGACCCATGTGCTGGCACTTGCCTTTTTCCTGGTGTCTGTGACCTTCGTCTGGCGCAGCTTTTACAAGATGCGCATCGTGAAGGCAATCGACTAACCCGTAACCGGAAACTTCAGGAGCGCCACCCTTCGGGGTGGCGTTTCTGTTTTCATGCGACAGCTCCTGCTATGCTGTTGCCATGGACCCCGTCGCGCTGACCCGTCAGCTCATCGACATCGAATCCATCACCGGCAAGGAAGGCGCGTTGGCCACGTTTCTTGCGGGCTTTCTGGAAGGACTCGGTTACGCCGTCGAACGCATGCCGGTCGAGGGCGAGCGTTTCAACTTATTCGCAAAACCCGCGCATGTGGATCAGCCCGCGCTGGTCTTCTCTACTCACCTTGACACGGTCCCGCCTTTCCTGCCTTGCCGCGAGGACGCGGACAATATTTACGGGCGCGGCGCCTGTGACGCCAAGGGGATCATTGCGGCGCAGGTTGCCGCGTGCGAGCGGCTATGCGCCAACGGAAGCTCCGCCGGTCTGCTCTTCGTCGTGGGTGAGGAGCGCGACTCGCTGGGCGCTGCGGTGGCCAACAAGAACCCTCGCGGCTCGCGATTCCTGGTCAATGGAGAACCCACCGACAACCGCATTGCGCTCGCCTCCAAGGGCGCGTTGCGCGTAGAGGTAACGGCGCATGGGCGCATGGCTCACTCGGCTTACCCGGAGCTGGGCGAGTCGGCGATTGACAAACTGCTGGACGCACTCCAGGCCTTGCGCGCGATGCCGCTTCCGCAGAATCCGGAGATTGGTCCCAGCACGCTGAACATCGGCATCATCGAAGGCGGACGCGCCACCAACGTCGTCTCGGATTTTGCCAAGGCACAGTTGCTCTATCGTCTAGTAGCGCCGTCGCAGGAACTCCGTGCAAGCATCCTCTCCGCCGTGGGCGCGTTGGCTGAGGTGCAGTTCGTACTTGATGTTCCCTGCATGCGATTCTTCACCGCTCCCGGTATTCCAACCATGACCGCATCTTTTACCACGGACATTCCGCAGCTCTCGGCATGGGGTAAACCCGTGCTGCTGGGGCCGGGCTCGATTCTGGTGGCGCACACGGAGCGGGAGTTTATCGCCAAAGCGGAGCTGATGCGGGCGGTTGACCTGTATGTGCAGGTCGGAAGGTTCCTGCTGAGCTGATCGAAGTTGGCCGGAGAGGCTCCGACTAGCTAGATACGCGGGGAAGAAGGGCATGTGCGGAATTTCGGAGAGGCATCCGACGCGCCGAAATGCCGTTTTGCATCGCTGATGCCGCCGTGCGCACGATTGACTATTATGATAATCGTTTCGGGGGTGGGTGTAACTGAATGGTTAATGGTTACGCGAAATTCAAAGGATTACCTTCCCCGCTATTGATTTCTTGCGTGCAATAACTATTTGGTAAATGGTTGAATTCCGGATTGCGGTGGATGCGGGACAACCACCTGACTGAAAGGCGCGTGCAGGATGCCGGTGAGGCATCCTGCATTCGCTTAAGCACATTTATTCGTCGCGCAGCTGGCCGTTGAGATAGGCGTCGTAGGAGGTGAGGTCGAGCAGTCCGTGTCCGCTGAGGTTGAAGAGGATGACCTTCTTGCGGCCTTCCTCGCGAGCCTTGATGGCCTCATCGACCACGGCGCGAATTGCGTGTGCCGATTCCGGCGCGGGCACCAGCCCCTCGGTGCGGGCAAAGAGCACGGCCGCTTCGAAGACTGAAGTTTGCGGGTAAGCGGCGGCTTCAAAGAGTCCGAGCTTATAGGCGTGGCTGACCGCAGGCGACATGCCGTGATAGCGCAGTCCGCCGGCGTGGATCGATGGCGGCATGAAGTCGTGACCCAGGGTATACATGTTCATCAGGGGCGTCATGCCGGCGGTGTCGCCGAAATCGTAACGCAGTTCGCCCTGGGTGAGCGATGGACAGGATAAGGGCTCGACGGCGATGACGCGGAATTTCTTGCCTTCGGTGATCTTCTTGCGGAGGAACGGGAAGCTGATGCCGGCGAAGTTGCTGCCGCCGCCCGCGCAACCGACGACGATGTCCGGCTCTTCGCCGGCCTCTTCCATCTGTTTGATAGCTTCTTCGCCGATCACGGTCTGGTGCAGGCATACATGGTTGAGTACGCTGCCCAGCGAATACTTTGTACCTGGGTGCGTGACCGTGTTTTCGATCGCCTCACTGATGGCAATGCCAAGGCTGCCGGGACAGTCGGGATCTTCGGCCAGCCACTTGCGCCCAAACTCCGTCTGGTCACTGGGGCTGGCATAGACCGTGGCGCCGTAGGTCTGCATCAGCAGGCGGCGATAGGGCTTCTGGTCATGGCTGACGCGGACCATCCATACGGCGCATTCAAGGCCAAAGAGCCGGCAGGCCAGGGCCAGCGCTGTGCCCCACTGTCCCGCTCCGGTCTCGGTGGCGAGACGGTGGGTTCCAGCGAGTTTGTTGTAGTAGGCCTGAGGCACGGCGGTGTTCGGCTTGTGGCTGCCGACCGGGCTGGAGCCTTCGTACTTGTAGTAAATATGGGCAGGCGAGTTCAGCGCCTTCTCCAGGCGAACCGCGCGCAGCAGCGGCGTGGGACGCCAGAGCGCGTACACATCGCGGACTTCCTCCGGAATTTCAATATAGCGCTCCGCGCTCATCTCCTGGGCTACCAGATTCTCGGGGAAAATCGCATACATGTCCGCCGGCGAGATGGGCTGGCGCGTGCCGGGATGAAGGGGCGCGGCCATGGGCTCGGGGAAATCCGCAGGCAGGTTGTACCAGTGAGTGGGAATAGAGGACTGCGGCAATGTGAAACGAGTCTGCATTGTTTTTGAACCGTCCCGTTTGGAGTGAATAGGATGAGGGTAAATGAGCGGCTCGAGTGGGTCAATGTCTTCGCGCGTCAGGAGCGATATTTCTGGTGAAATGGGGATCTTGCGGGTTATATCGGCAAAGGCCCCAGAGTTGGAAAAGAGCCAACTCTGGGCCACCCGGCGCAGCAAAGGCAAAATCGATTGGCGGCTGAGGTGCCTGTGGGCGGCGCTGCATATTTGAGCGGTGCGGGGATTCCTCGCTGTGAATGACAGCCTCAGGAGCAAGAGCAACAGGATGACACTCTCAGATCTATACAGTTTTCAAGTGAATACATGCCTCACAAACGCGCACGGCAGGCATTAGCGCAGCTCCTGTGTTGGTGTGTCCTTCCCGTCCCACCTTAGCCGCGCAAAAGCAGCGCGCCGAAGGTGGGGCACCCGGCTGATGCGCGAATATGTCCAGCGCTGAAACTACCCCACTCAAGCCAAAAGAAGGCTTGAATGGGCCACCCGAGCTCACCCGGCAACTCTGAACACTTCCGCTTCGGGGTACACTTGTCGGCATGAGTACGAAGCAGCCCAACGCCCTTGTCCACGCCTCCTCCGCTTATTTGCGATCCGCGATGAACCAGCCCACACAGTGGCGGGAGTGGGGTGCGGAAGCCTTCGCGCGCGCCAAGGCGGAGGACAAGCCAATCCTGCTCGACATTGGCGCGGTGTGGTGCCATTGGTGCCATGTGATGGACCGCGAGTCGTACGAAACAGGCGAAATCGCGGCGATCCTCAACGCGCATTTCATTCCGGTGAAAGTGGACCGCGACGAGAGGCCGGACGTGGACGCGCGTTACCAGGCAGCGGTTGCCGCCATCAGCGGACAGGGCGGCTGGCCGCTTACGGTCTTTTTGACGCCGGAGGGCAAGCCGTTTTTCGGGGGAACTTATTTTCCGCCGCAGGACGCTTATGGGCGTCCCAGCTTCAAGAGCATTCTGCTTGCGATTTCGCAGGCCTTCCGCGAGCGGCGCGATGAGATAGAGAAGGAAAGCGAGGGGCTGATGCACGCGCTGGCTCACTCCGAGGGAATGCAGGGGCACGGCGGCGAGTTTTCGCCGAGGATTGTGGAGGAGATGGTGCAGGCGGCGCTGGGCGCATTTGACCGCGAAAACGGCGGCTTCAGCAAGGCCCCGAAGTTTCCTCATCCGCCGGTGATCGATCTGCTGCTTGACTGGCATGCACGCACCGGCGAAGCGCAGGTGGAGCGGGTGGTGAGCACCACGCTGGAGAAGATGGCGCGCGGCGGCGTCTATGACCAGTTGGCGGGAGGCTTCCATCGCTACTCGGTGGATGAACGCTGGTGCGTGCCGCACTTCGAGAAGATGGCCTATGACAACTCCGGGCTGCTGAAGAACTACGTTCACGCGTGGCAGGCGACGGGGAATCCGTTCTTCGCCGAGGTGGCGCGCGACATTCTGCGCTGGCTGCGGGAGTGGCTGAGCGACCGCGAGCGCGGCGGCTACTACGGCTCGCAGGACGCGGACATCAATCTGGACGATGACGGCGATTTTTTTACCTGGACGCTGGAAGAAGCAGGCGCCGTTTTGAGCGCGGATGAACTGGCGGTCGCCGCAGCGCACTACGATATTGGAGAACGCGGCGAGATGCAGCACGATACGGCGAAAAACGTATTGTGGGTAAGAGCATCCGTGGCGCAGATTGCCGCGAGCCAGAAGCGCACGCTGGAAGCGACGGCGGAGGTGCTGGAGGCGGCGAAGCAGAAGCTCTATGCGGCGCGCTTGCTGCGGCCAATGCCATTCATCGACCGCACGCTTTATACGAACTGGAACGCGCTGTGCATCTCTGCCGTGCTGCAGGCGGCGCGAGCGCTGGGAGAGGACGCGGAGCAGGAATTCGCGCTGCGCTCGCTGGACCGGCTGCTGGCTGAGGCATGGCAGCCCGAGCGCGGACTGCTGCACATCATCGGCTATGCCGAGGGCGGAGCAAGCCAGCGGCCAGCCGGAGTGCTGGATGACTATGCCTTCACCGTGCTGGCCTGCCTGGACGCCTACGAGGCAAGCGGCGAGCTGCGCTACTTCGCCAAGGCGGAAGAGATCGCGGGGCGCATGATCTCCGGCTTTTGCGATGAGAGCGGCGGCGGCTTCTTCGATCTCGACAGCAGGGCCTTGGCCGATGCGGCTGGAGCGCTGACCGAGCGGCGCAAGCCGTTTCAGGATTCTCCGACGCCGGCGGGCGATCCGTCGGCGGCGCTGGCGCTGCTGCGCCTGCATGCGCTCAACGGCGAGGCGCGGCTGTACAAACTCGCAAAGAAGACGCTGGAGATCTTTGCCGGAGTGGCGGGACAGTTCGGCATATACGCAGGCGCTTACGGGCTGGCATCGGTGTGGATGGCGCATGGACACACGCAGGTGGTGGTGATCGGAGAAGGGCCGGAAGCGGATGAGTTATACGCGGAAGCTCTTGCACCCTTCGCGCTGAATAAGATTGTGCTCAGAGTGAAAGATGCCGCGACGCTGCGGACGAGCCTGCCGCAGGCGCTGGCGGAAACCATCTCCGCCGTTGCTGGATTGCAGGAGGGCGGCGGGTTGGCCATGCTGTGCAGCGGCTTTGCCTGCCAGCCGCCTATCAGCACGCCGGGCGAGTTGCGAAGCGCGTTACGGAGCGCCATTACAGAGCGCGGGTAGCGAGAAGAACTGCGCCGCGTTCCCTCAGGGGCTAAAGCCCGCGATCTTTTTGCTCTCTGGCGGCATGGCGGAAGCCATGCCCTTTCAAAACCGCGTTATGAAACAGCTTCCAGCTCATGCTCGCGCAACCCACATTCGCCAAAAGACGGCGGATGTGGGCCACCAGACGAAACAGCTTTCGAGGCAAATGCGCTCTTGCCCAAGGTGGGTTCAACTGAAGGGCAGCTCACAATAATTCGACCGGCAACGCAGCTTCGCGCTAAAGTGAGAGTATGCCCACTAGAGCGAAACAACTGAAGAAGAGCACGACAAAGAAGAAAGCGGCGAAAAAAAACTCAACCAGAAAATCGATCCCGGCCTTAGCCAAAGCCGTAGCACCAAAGGCCACGAGCAACGGCTTTCATCCCGGAACCTACATTGTGCCGCGCGGACATGTGAGCATCGCGGTGCCGACTTTCTGGAGTTTGCGGCAGACCAATGACGATCTACAGGTGGAGTCCGAGGCCAGCGAGACAACCGTCATCGTGACGGCTTACAAGCGGAATGCGGACGTGAAAGCGCTGGACGCGCGCGACTATCTGAAGCACTTTCTCAATACGGCTCCGGTGGCCGGACGGCTACAGACCGGCGACAGCAGCAAGCAGCGGGCCAGCGCGCGCTTCCGTGACGAGGAGGGCGACAACTGGTTTGTGCGATTTATTTCCAATGGGCAGACCTTGTTGCTGGCGACCTGCCACTCGAATCGTCCGCTGACCTCGCGCGACGGCAAGACGGGAGTGGCGGTTCTGGACTCGATCAAGCTGAAGGCGCGAGGGTGAGTTTGCAGCACGGCAGCATTGAATCGTTCTTTCTGGAGGGTGCTGCCGGAAGGCTTGAAGCGCTGCTGAACCTTGGCGTGCCCAGTGCGGATTATGCGTGCGTGGTTTGCCATCCGCATCCGCTCTTCGGCGGAACGATGCACAACAAGGTGGTATTCCACGCCATGAAGGCGCTGAACGGCTTCGGATTTCCGGTGCTGCGCTTCAACTTCCGGGGGGTGGGGGCGAGCGCGGGCGAGCATGATCATGGACGCGGAGAGGTTGACGACGTCAGAGTGGCGCTCGACTACCTGGGGCGGCGATTCTCCGCGCCGATTCTCTTCGCCGGATTCTCTTTTGGCGCGGCGATCGGAGTGCAGGCGGCGGTGCCGCATCCGAGGGTGAAAGCGCTGATTTCGCTGGGCACACCAGTCAATGCCGATGGACGCGAATACAGCTACGCGCTGCTGGGGAAGAGCGCGCAGGCCAAGCTCCTGCTGAGCGGCGGCCGAGATGAGTTTGCAACCCCGGCGCAACTGGCACAGGTATTTGACGGCGCTGCCGAACCGAAGCGGCTAGTGGTGATTCCCGAAGCCGACCACTTTTTTACCGGACACCTGGAGGAGATGCGCGCCGCGCTGAGCGGCTGGGTGCGAGAAGTCTTGGGAGCGACGGCGGTTCCTGCCGTATAATCTTGGCGCCATGAAAGAGCCAGAGAAATCCCCAGACAATGAGCTTGCGACACCGCAGATGTGCGCCATCGCGCGAGAGATTTTTCAGCACGCGCTGGAGGAGAGCAGCATCGAGCGCGGCTTCAGCCGCAAACTCAACTATGAACGTTCCGTCCTGCAGGTTGGCGACGACCTTTACGATCTCAGCAGCTATTCACGCGTCTTCGTGGTCTCCTTCGGCAAAGCGGCGCACAGCAGCCTGGAGGCGCTGATATCGCGACTGGGCGCGGGAGTGGGAGCAACCGGGATCGTTTGCGCACCGACCCTGCCGCCGGCGCAGGTTTTCGGTTTCCGCTATTTCGAGGGCGGGCATCCGATGCCGAATCACGAATCGATGCGCGCCGCCGAGGCCATTCTTCGCGCATTGAATTCGATGAACGCCCGCTCGCTCGTCATTTACCTGATCAGCGGCGGCGGTTCGGCCATTGTCGAAAAACCGATCAGCGACGAGATCTCATTCGACGACCTGGTGCAGACCTACCGGGTGCTGGTGCATTCGGGCGCACCGATCGCGCTGATCAACGCCGTGCGCAAGCACATTTCCGCGGTAAAAGGCGGACGCATGGCGGTGGCCGCCGCACCGGCGCACCAGCTTTCAATCATGATCTCCGATGTACCGGATAACGCGATGGACTCGCTGGCCAGCGGGCCGACGATGCCGGATACGAGCACCTGCGGGCAATGTTATGACATCGTGAAGCAGTACGATCTGCTGCCGAAATTGCCGAAGAGCGTAAGCCAGCTAATCGAAACGCGCGGCCTGGAGGAGACGCCAAAGGCGGGCGATCCGATCTTTGAGCGGGCGCGCTGGTGGGCGGTGCTCTCCAATGTTTCGGCGCAGAAGGCCGCCGTGGAGCGCGCGGCACTCAAGGGATTCGCGATTCAGATCGACAATAGCTGCGATGACTGGGATTACCGCAAGGCCGCCGACTACCTGCTGGAACGGGTGCGCGAGCTGCGCAAGGGGGTCTCCCGCGTCTGCCTGATCTCAGGCGGCGAGGTGACGGTTACGGTGGACCAGAAACCGGGAGCGGGTGGACGCAACCAGCAGTTCGCGCTCTATTGCGCCGAGCGCATCCAGGGAGAAAACATCTGCGTGCTGAGCGCCGGCACCGACGGCATCGACGGCAACAGCCCGGCCGCAGGAAGTGTGGTGGATGGAAGCACCATCGCCCGCGCACTGGCCAAGGGATTGAGCGCGGAGGCGGCGCTTGCGGGCTTCGACGCCTATCCGTTCTTCGATGCGCTGGGCGATACGATCATGACCGGATACACCGGAACCAACGTGCGCGACGTGCGGGTGCTGCTGGCGTGGTAGCGCCCGTCCCACCTTAGCCGCGCAAAAACAGCGCGTCGAAGGTGGGGCACCCGCGAAGACAAGAACAACGACAAGATCAAAAACCCCGCCCTAGCCAAAAAAAGTCAGGACTGATGGGATAAGAACGAAGGCTTCAGCGGACTCGGTATGCTTTGGTTGAGGACCAAGCCTTCTGGGTCAGGAGAAGCCTTCATGATTATTGTAGGGTGTGATTTCCATCCCGG
>JBEKOO010000017.1:0-72535 GCA_049521655.1 Candidatus Korobacteraceae bacterium | reverse complement strand
GCGCAATCCGCTTCCCTACGGAATACCCTCGCCAAAGCCGATGATTCCTCCGCCCTGGAAGGTCGAGATTCTCGCCTCCGACATCAACTACTCTGTGCTCCGCGCCGGACAGGAGGGAATCTTCCTCGAGCGTCAGATGGATACCGTCGACTACGCCTACCGCCTCCGCTATTTCGACAAGGTCGGTCCCGAGCGCTATGCCATCAAGCCCGCCCTCAAGGATCTCGTCCAGTTCGACTTTCACAACCTGAAAGCCGAATTTTTGCCCCAGCACAACGACTTCATCTTCTGCCGCAACGTCATGATCTACTTTGACGAAGCCGAGCAGAAGCGGCTCATTCGGAAATTCTGGCGCTGCCTGAACTCCGATGGATATCTCTTCGTAGGCCACGCCGAAAGCCTCTTCGGACTGACGGATCAATTCCGCATGATTCACCAGGATAACGGCACCGCATACGGCAAGATCGAGGCAGAATCGTGAGCATTTTTTCCGACGATCGCGCGAATGAACTTCGAAGCATCTTCTTCGAAAGTTCGCAGGAGATTCTTCAGGCCCTCAATAAGGACGCCTTGCTGATGGAAAGATCCCCGCGTGATTCCGAAGTCATCCGCGATCTGCGGCGCAGCGTCCACACCCTCAAGGGAGACTCCGCCGCCTGCGGGTACAAGGGACTCAGCGAACTCGCCCATGCTGTCGAGGACGTGCTCACCCCGGAGATGGCGGCACGCGACGGCGAAGCGCTCGCCGGGCTCGTCATGGTCTGCGCCGATTTGATTGACGATCTGCTCTCCGCCTACCGCAACCAGGTGCAGCCTCCTGACACCACGCCCGTGCTTGCGCTCATCGAATCGCTCCGCCATCCTCAGCACCAGGCCGCCTTTTCGCCGCAGTTCAACTGGACCGAATACGAACTACTGCAGATTGCCCGCGGCGCCGTGCCCGGCCAGCAGATCTACAACCTCGCGCTCGCCATCGATCCGGCATGCCCCATGCGTGCCGCCGCCGTTCAGTTGGTCCGCAATGTCTTGAAGGAGGCCGGCGTCATTCTGGTAATGCGCCCCGGCGAAGACGACGCCGCGATTCCTGATGTGATCGAGGTCGCCCTTTCCAGCAATCGCGACCTCGACTGGGTGCAGCGCAAGAGCAAGATCCCGACCGTGATCTCGAAGGTATACGCTGAAGCCGTCTCCGGCACCGCCGTTGGCCCTATCTCCGCGCAAAGTGGTGCCTACAATGCGCCGCCGGAGCCACCCGCTGAGGCGCGGCAGCTTCCGCCTTCCGCCTCACCGCACGAGGGCGGCAAAGCCGCCACCGAGGCCAACAGCTCGCAGCCCGTGCGCCTCGCCATCGAGCGTCCCAAAGGCCGCGAAGAGCGCCTTCCCGCCGCCACCGAGAATGTACTCCGCGTCGAGACCGAGCGCGTCGATGCCGTCCTCGACCTCGTCGGTGAGCTCATCATCGCCAAAAGCATGATGCAGGAGCTCTTCACCGAGATCAATCGCGCTCTTGCCAGTCCGCCCCCACATGCCCGGAGCGCCGACCTGATGGTATTCCAAGCGCAAATCCTTAAGAAGCTCCAGCTTGCCAGCCCCCACCTGCGCGCCAAGAGCGCCGACCTGATGGTCCTCCAGTCGCAGATTCTCAAAAAGCTCCAGCGCGCCGTCATGAAGATCCGCATGGTTCCGGCCGACCAGATGTTCCGCCGCCTTCCTCGCGTCGTGCGTGATGCCGCCAAGCAGCTCGGACGCGAGGTTGACCTCATCATCGAAGGCGAAAGCACCGACCTCGACAAGAGTATTCTGGATGCTCTCGCCGAGCCCATGATGCACCTGCTGCGCAACGCCGTCGATCACGGCATCGAGCCGCCGCTCGAGCGTGCCGCCGCCGGCAAGTCTCCCACCGGAACCCTTCACCTCAATGCCTATCACCAGGGCAATCAGGTGGTCATGGAGATCAGCGATGACGGCAGGGGTATCGATAGCGCAAAAGTCGTCGTCGCCGCCGTCTCCCGCGGAATCATCACCGCCGAACAGGCCTCGCGCCTCAGTGACAGCGAGGCCCTCGATCTCATCTTTCACCCCGGCCTAAGCACTTCCGGCGAGATTACCGAGATCAGCGGCCGCGGGATCGGCATGGATGTCGTCAAGGCCGTGATGGACCGCCTCAAAGGCACGATCGTGGTGCGCAGCATTGCCGGCAACGGCACCACTATTTTCCTCAAGGTGCCGCTCACCCTGGCGATCATCAAGGCTCTGCTCTTCCGTGTTTCCGAGCGCCTTTACGCCGTGCCCCTGGCCAATGTGCTGGAAATTCTACGCTCCCACGAGATCGAAGTTCACCTTGTCGATGGCCAGGAGGTCCTGCGGATTCGTGAAGAGGTCGTGCCGCTCATTCGGCTCAGCCGCATTCATGCCCCCGCCGCCGGCAAGCTCAAGTTATTCGTGGTCGTCGTCAGCCTCGGCGACCGTAAGGTCGGCCTCGTCGTCGATCACCTGGTCGGAGAACAGGAGCTCGTCATCAAGGCTCTCGATGAATCCCTGGTCAGCACTGCCATGGTCAGCGGCGCCAGCATTCTCGGCGATGGCCGGGTCGTACTGATTCTCAGCGTCTCCGACGTGGTGGAGAAGCTGGCTGGCGGATATACCCGCAACATCGTTGAAGCCGAAGCATTGAGGGCGCGCCCATGACTCCGCACCAGGGCATGATTCGCGTCCTCGTCGTCGATGACTCCGCGCTTATGCGCAAGCTCATCCCGCAGATGCTCGAGCGTGACAATTCCATTCACGTTGTCGGCACCGCCATGGATGGCGCTTTCGCTCTCACTAAAATCGCGGAGCTCAAGCCCGATTGCATCACCCTGGATCTCGAAATGCCGCGCATGGACGGAATCGAGACTCTGCGCCAGATCATGCGCCAGCAGCAGGTTCCCGTCGTCGTCGTTAGCGCTCATACCCGCGACGGCGCCAGCGCAACCTTCAAGGCGCTGCACATGGGAGCTTTTGACTTTGTCGCCAAACCGGAGAATATCCTTGCCGAGGGCATGAGTGAAATCGCGGCTGAGATGATTGCCAAGATCAAGGCGGCGGTCAATAGCCCATTCCGCCGCCGCACCATGCCTTCCGTCGGAGTAATCGCAAGACCCAAACCCAAGCGCCGCGGCACTCCCGGTCCTGCCTCCAAAGTGGTTGCCATCGGCATCTCCACCGGCGGTCCTCATTCCCTGGAATACATGCTCAGCCATCTCCCGGCCGAATTTCCCGCCGCCATTCTCGTCGTGCAGCACATGCCCGCCGGATTCACCGAAGCCTTCGCCAGCCGCTTGAACGATGCCTGCAGCCTCGAGGTCAAGGAGGCGCAATCCGGGGATCTGCTCGCCGCCGGACGCGTGCTGATCTGTCCGGGAGGCCGCCATATGCGGGTTCGGCGTATGCCGCTGGGTGATGTCGTGGTGCTCTCCGATGATCCCAAGGTCAATGGCCATCGTCCTTCCGTCGATGTCCTCTTCCGCTCCGTCGCCCAGGAGTTCGGAGCCGATGCCGTGGGCCTGCTCATGACCGGAATGGGTGAGGATGGCGCCGAGGGCCTCGGAGCTATGAAAGAAGCCGGAGCGCTCACCATCGCCCAGGACGAGGAGTCATCGATTGTTTTCGGCATGCCGCGTGCCGCTATCGAGCGTGGCTATGCCAATCGCGTAGTTTCTCTGGAAGCTTTACCGAATACTCTGATCGCGCATTGCGGCATTCTCCGCGCCGTGCCGGTCAAGGAACCGTCTCCTGTCCGCACTGCTGGACAGATGTGAGGAGTTTTATGGAGCAATTTCCCGCTCTGCTGCGTGCCACTGATCTCCAGCCCGTGAGTTACCTCGTGGTGGATGACTCGATCTTCGCGCGCAAGAACCTTGCCCGCCTCATCGACTCCTATGGTGGACTGCTGGCCGCCGAGGCCGCCGACGGAGGCACCGCCATCGCCGAGTATGAGCGCACCCGCGCCGACATTGTCCTGATGGACATCACCATGCCGCAGATGGAAGGCATTGAAGCTGCCGAGCGCATCGTGCGCCAGCATCCCGATGCCCGCGTCATCATGGTCTCCAGCGTCGGCTACCAGGAAAACATCGTCGCCGCCTTGCAGAAGGGCGCGCGCCACTTTGTCCAAAAGCCCGTCAAGCCCGAGCTGCTCTACGAAGTCATCCGATACGTGCTGGGCGATGCCGCCGTAACCGCTTCCGGCATCGGGACAGGAGTGTAGTTTCCATGAAGATGGAGCTTATCCAGCCCTTCATTAACGCAGCCGACGCAGTGCTCTCCGAGTCGCTCGCCTGCCCGGTCACGGTCGCCGACATTGCCATGACCGAAGATGCCTACCAGCGCCACGCCACTGCTGCCCTCGTGGAAATCTCCGGCGACATCGAAGGACGCGTGATCTTCGACGTCGAGGACACCGCCGCCATGAAGGTTGCCTCCTCCATCGCCGGAACGGACTTGGCCGCTGATCCACAGCTCATCCGCGAAGCTGTTGCCGAGCTGGCCAATCTCGTCATCGGCAACGCCGTAACCACCCTCAACGATCAGGGATTCCGCTTCAAGGTCCATCCCCCCGTCGATCACCCCAGTCGGCAGGGCTTCAGCGGCTCGGAGGACTCGGAAGCCCTGGTCATGGATTTTTCCTCTCCCGTCGGCAGTGTCTTCATGAACATCGTCATGCGTTACAATCGCCGCCGCCGCGCCGACTCCCTATAAAACCACACTGCCACCAGGCAAATAATTAAGGCGAGCCCAGACGGGCCCGCCCTTTTCTTTCTCTCGCCAGGTGGCTGTAGATGGCCGGGTGGCCCCACCTTCGACGTGCTGTTTTTGCGCGGCTAAGGTGGGATGGGCAGGACACACCAATACAGGAACAGCCCTGGCAGATGTGGGTCTTCGCACTCCCGCTTACGCTGCCTTTGTTCCTGCCTTGAGTTCATACCTGCCCTCAAAGGATGTCTCGGATTCCGTGGGCGAAGTCATCCGTCCCTTAAAGGTCCCATTGCCTGTAATGCCTGCAAACTGGCCTGTGCCGTGCGTATACTTCCAGCTCCCTTCCATCACCATCTGCCCGCTGACGGTGGCAACCCTGCATTCAAACGTCCCACAGACTCGGTCGCCGTTGGAGTGTTCGCTCATAAAGTAACCGTACTGCTGGCCATGGCCCCGGATCAGGTCCGCAGTGCCCCAGGAAGTATGCATTGCGTTGTTAAAGCGATCGTCGCTGCACGTTTGGGAAGCGATGCTCTCCCTTACCAACAGCTGGTGCTCCGGAGTGTCATCCAAACAAACGATCGTCTGTACCGTAGTTCGACCCTTCAAGTGGCCTGTAAAGTTCGGCATGGTTCCTCCTTTGTGCCGTTGAAGCGGATGGGCGTACATGGGGCCGTTTCTTTCCCCTTGTGGAGGAGCTTCGGCCCATGAAGCGATGCTGCGGGAATCGCAGCCCTCGTCCCGATTCACGTCCTTCGCGAGCGGCTCTGGCGCTGATCTGCGCCGGATGGGGAGCTGCTGGCCGTTAGCGCCAGCCAATCCACAATGCGTTTGCCGCAGGATGGGAGCAGCCGAATCAGGAACGCTGCCCTGGCAGACGCGAGGTCGTGCCAAGGCTTGCTCTTCAGAGGCATCGCGCCCGGCTGGAGTTGCCTTCCGCTTCGGATGTAATACAGCTACTCGCGCCAGCAAAGCCGCGTGAGCCGGAAGCGCGGCTGCAATCCCCACTCATTTCTGTGCGCCAGGTCTATGCAGCTCTTGCCGAGCTACGCCAAAGGCATACGCAACACAGGCTTGATGCACTTGCCGGAGTTCATATCGGCCATCGCCTGTTCAATCTGCTTGAAGTCGTAGAAGGTGACCAACTTCTCCAGCGGAAGCCGTCCCTCCAAATAATAGGCAGCCAGTTGCGGAATGAACTTCTGCGGCACACTGTCTCCCTGGTGTACGCCGCGCAGCGAGCGCCCGCTGAGCATCATCTCCAATGCCCTGACCGGGATAACCTCCCCATGGCATTCACTGATCAGGCCCATTTTACCCAGAGGAGCCAACCCCCGAACGCTCTGCAGAATGTTCGCAATGTCGCCGGAAGTATCCACCGCAAAGTTAGCTCCGCTGCCGGTGATTCTCATGATCTCAGCCGTAAGCTCACATCCTCTATCGGCGAGAATCGTGTGAGTTGCACCCAGCTCACATGCCGTCTGCAAGCGCGAGGGCTGCACATCGACAGCTATGATTCTCGTTGCCCCCGCAATGCAGGCTCCCATCACCGCCGCCAGCCCCACCGATCCCGCCCCGAGCACCACTACGCTGCTGCCGGCTGTAACCTCCAGCGAATTGAGCACCGCGCCTGCACCGGTCTGAACACCGCAGGCCAGAGGTCCAAGTAACTCCAGTGGCGCTTCGCGTGGCACCCTGACGACATTTCGTTCCGTACAGATCGCGTGCGTGGCGAACGACGACTGACCGAAGAAGTGGCTGTGAACGCGCTCGTTCTGCCGCCGCAATGCCGTCGAGCCATCCGGCCGCTTACCCCCGAAGTTGTAAGCATCCACCTCCAGGCAATATGCCGGGATATTGCCGAGACAGCTCGCGCATTGCCCGCAGGAGTTGAAGCTCATCACCACGGAATCGCCGGGATGAACGCAGCTCACGTTTTGCCCCACCTGCTCCACGATGCCCGCCCCTTCATGTCCCAGCACAACCGGCTTGGCCACGCGCGTTGAAGCGCACATCGTGACATCCAGACGGCAGATGCCCGTCGCCACCACACGCACCAGAACTTCATTGTCGCGCGGCTCATCCAGACTCAATTCCTGAAACGTAAGCTTGCCTCGCTCATCGACCACTGCGGCTTCAATCTTCATCTTCGCTCCTTGCGTGGGGTTGCCGGGCTACACTTCCTGATATGATAATCCGTTTGCTTATTCACCCCAGGAGTACGTTATGAATCGACGTTTTCTCTCCCTCATCGCGCTGCTATGCGGTTTGGCCGCGTTTGCCTCTGCCGATGAAGGTATGTGGCTCTTCAACAAGCCACCCCAGGATCAGCTCAAGAAGGATCACAACTTCACCGTCACCGAGCCATGGCTCGATCATCTCCGTCTCGGCTCGGTGCGTTTCAACAATGGCGGCTCCGGCTCCTTTGTCTCTCAAGACGGTCTCACCTTCACCAATCATCACGTCGGCCGCGTCTGCCTGCAGCAGCTCTCCACCGAAAAGGTGGATTACATCAAGACCGGCTTCTACGCCAAAACCCAGGCCGAGGAAGGCAAGTGTCCCGACCTCGAGCTCAACCAGTTGGTAGACATTCAGGATGTCACCGCCGATGTGCAGGGCGCGGCCAAAGTCGGCATGAGCGATGCCGACGCCGCCCAGGCACAGCGCCAGAAGATGTCCGCCATTGAAAAGGAGTGCAGCGAAAAAAGCAAACTGCGCTGCGACGTCGTGACCCTCTACGCCGGCGGAGTTTACAACCTGTACAAGTACAAGAAGTACACCGACGTGCGCCTGGTCTTTGCCCCCGAGGCGCAGATGGCTTTCTTCGGCGGTGATCGCGACAACTTCGAGTATCCGCGCTACGACCTCGACATCACCTACTTCCGCGTCTATGAAAACGGCCAGCCGGCGCATCTGGACAACTATCTCAAGTGGTCGGCCACCGGAACCAAGGCTGGCGACCTGGTCTTCGTCTCTGGAAATCCCGGCGGCACCGAGCGCCAGCTCACCATGTCCGAGCTGAACTTCCTCAAGGATTTCACAACTCCATACGTCATCGAGCTTTTGACCCGCCGCGATAAAGCGTTGCAAAACTACGCCGCGCAATCGGCGGAAAATGCCCGCGTCTCCGCCGACGACATCTTCGGCGTCGAGAACTCGCTCAAGGCCTACAAAGGCCGTAAGGGCGGACTCGACGACAAAGAGCTGATGGGCAAGAAAGCTGCTGCCGAACAGAAGCTGCGCGCCGCCGTCGATGCCGATCCCAAGCTCAAGGCCGCCTACGGCACGGCATGGGACGAGATCGCCAAAGCCGGAAAAGTTCGCGATCATCTTTTCCTCCCGTTCGTATTCGTTGAACGCAATGGCGGCTTCAACGCCCAGATGGCGGGATACGCCCGCACTCTTGTGCGGGTCACCGCCGACAAGCAGAAGCCCAATCCGGATCGTCTCCGCGAGTACACGGATGCGCGTCTGCCTTCGCTGGAACAGCGACTCCTCTCCGCTGCGCCTGTCTATCGCACGCTGGATGTTGCCACCCTCACCGAATCGCTCACCCTGATGCGCGATAAACTCGGCGCCGATGATCCCACGGTGCAGCGCGCGCTCCAGGGAAAGACTCCCGCTGAAGCCGCCAAGGTCTATATCGACGGCAGCAAGCTGGACGACCCCACGCTGCGCAAGCAACTCTACGAGGGCGGATGGGCCGCGGTTGAGGCCAGCACCGATCCGCTGATCGTGCTGATGCGCGACATCGATCCCCGCGCCCGCGAATTGCGCAAGCAGTGGGACGACAAAGTGGAGGCGGTCCTTCGCCTCAACTCCACCAAGCTCGCTAAAGCGCGCTTCGCTGTGCTGGGCACCAGCAGCTATCCCGACGCAACCTTCACCCTCCGCCTCAGCTACGGCACCATCAAGGGCTACGAGGAGAAACACCACTTCATAGAGCCTTACACCAACATGGGCGGAGCCTTTGAACACGCTGCCGCCAACGGCAACAAGGGCGATTTCGAGCTGCCCAAAACATGGGACAGCGTCAAGAGCAAGCTCGATCTGAAGACCCCGCTGAATTTTGTCCACACCTCGGACATCATCGGCGGCAACTCCGGTTCGCCCACGGTCGACAGGAAGGGCGAAGTGGTGGGAATCATCTTCGACGGCAACATCGAGTCGCTGCCGTGGGATTTCGCTTACGACGACAAGGTGGGCCGCGCCGTCTCCGTGGACTCGCGCGCCATTTTGGAAGCGATGCGCAAAATTTATAACGCCGCGCCGCTCGCCGATGAACTGGTCAGTGGTCACCGGCCGAAGGCTTCCGCTGCCACCAAGTAGATTTGCAATTCCGCTCCAACACGGGCGGGTGTGGGGAATGATGCCCGCATCCGCCTGTATTTGTAGTTGGCGAATGTGGGGACAGGCCACATTCAACGATTGCTCTTTTTGGCAATCGTTTGCCACCGGACCGTTACTTTTTGAGCAATCGTTTCGCCGTGCGTTTGGCCGCCGCGAAACGATTGCCTAACTGGTTATCCCGCGACCGGAAACGATTATCGGTTTAGTCAATCGTTCGCGCCGCTCAGGTCTACAATCGATGTCAGCCGGTTTGGGGCACGAATGATGCTGCGCACCTACTTTCATGTCGACATGGACGCGTTTTTTGTCTCTGTGGAGGAGCTCTTCGATCCTTCGCTGAAAGGCAAGCCCGTGGTTGTGGGCGGACGCGCCGATCAGCGCGGAGTGGTGGCGGCCGCATCCTATGCGGCCCGCAAGTTCGGCATACACTCGGCGATGCCGCTGCGCGAGGCCGCGCGGCTCTGTCCGCAGGCGGTATTTCTGGATGGCCATCCCGAGCGCTACCGCGAAGCTTCGGCGGCGGTGCGCCGCGTCTTCCTCCAGTTCACTCCGTTGGTGGAGATGGCCTCCATCGATGAAGCCTATCTTGACATGACGGGCACCGGGCGGCTGCACGGACCGGCGATGAAGGCCGCGGATTCACTGCACCAAACGATGAAGCGCGAGACGCGGCTGAACTGCTCGGTCGGCATCGCCGCCGCGCGCGTGGTCGCCAAAGTCGCCAGCGATCAGGCCAAGCCCAACGGCGTGCTGCAGGTTTTTCCGGGACTGGAAGCCAGCTTCCTCGCGCCACTCGATGTGCGGCGTTTGCCCGGCGTTGGAAAAGTTACCGAGGAGCACCTGCGCGAGTGCGGTGTGCGCACCATTGGCGCTCTGGCCGCGCTCACCGAAGCCGCGCTGGGAAGAAAGATCGGCGAAGGCCTGGCGGCGCTGATTGAAAAGGCGCGGGGCCACGACGCGGGCGGATGGTATGACCAGGAGGTCGGAGCCGACGGCGAGCCGAAGTCTATCAGCCATGAGCACACATTCAATCGCGACGAACGTGACTCTGCGGCGCTGGAGTCAATGCTGGCGCGGCTGACCGAGATGGTGTGCCGCCGCTTGCGCGAACATCAACTGCACGCGCGCAAGGTGCAGATCAAGTTGCGCTACTCGGACTTCACCACCTACACCCGCGGACACACGCTGGAGCGGGCCACGCAGCTCGACGCGGAGGTGTTGGAGATTGCGCGCGAGTTATTCCGCACAAACTGGGAAAAGAGGCGTGCCGTGCGCCTGCTCGGGGTGCAGACAAGCTCGCTCGAAGCCGGCAGCGGACAGATGGAGTTGCTGGCCAGCGCGCAGGAGAGGCGGCTCAAAGACGCGATGAAGGCCGTCGATGCGCTGCGCGACCGCTTCGGCGAGTCGGCGGTTTCGCTGGCGAGCGGAATGAGCGCGCAATTCCGCGAGCGTACTCATGAAAATCCGGCGGCGCTGCCCGGCAAAGAGCCGCGGGCAAAGCGCGAGCCCGGCCAGTAGCTTCTATCTGGGTCCGCTGTTTTCCTGCAGAATCTTCCCGCTCCAGTGGCAGGCCTCGCGGTAAGAATCCCAGATGGCATCTTCCGGCAGCCCGCGTTCAGCGGCGTTGGCGCTGATCTCCTCCCACGTGCCGCGCTCGCAGCAGATGGCCAGCCGCAGCAGTTTGCCGAGGGAGTTGTCTGCGCCGCGCAGCGCATCCTTGCACTCCTGGGTAAGCGGGAGCTGTGCGATCACGACATCCATCGGGCGGTCGAGGATGGCATCCATCAACGACATGATGCCGACGATAAATGCTCCGCTGGAATCTTCCCCGGAGGAGGTGGCGAACGCTTCACAGGCGCGGGCGCGGGTGAGCGCGCTGGAGATCAATTCACAGGGGCGGTCGCAGGAGACCGAGATGACCACCACGATGGAAACCCACTTGCGGATTTCGCGCTGGCCCAGCAGCGAAAGCGCGTGCCGGATGGAGCGGACAGGAAAGAGTCCGAATGCGGCAGAGTTCAGATAGCGGAGCAGACGATAGCAGAGCGACGGCTCGCGCAGGATAGCCTGCTCCAGATCATCCACCTCATAGGGGTCGCGGTTGGCAATGCTCAGCACCTGGACATAGGAGAGCTTGGAGGAGGGGATGTCCTGCATCTTGAGCGATTGCGGCCTGCAGAAAAAGTATCCCTGAAAGTAGTGATAACCGAGGCGCAACGCAAACTGGAATTGTTCACGGGTCTCAATCTTCTCTGCCACCAGCCGGATACCGCGGCGGCGCATGTCGGCGGCGATGGCGGCCTGGCGCGCTGCGTTGGTTGCCAGAAAGTCCACCTTGACCATGTTTGCAAAGAGCAGCAGACGCATGCTGTCAGGAGTGGGAACGTAGTCGTCGAGCACGATGCTGTATCCGGCGCGGCGGAGGCGGTCACAGGCGGCCAGGACTTCCTCGTCGGCAGTCACATTTTCCAGCACCTCGATCACGACGCGGTCGCGGGGCAGCAGGGTAATGACGTCGCGCAGCAGAACATTGCGGGTGCAATTGATGAATGCGGGCTGCGGACCGGTGAGCGCCACGGAACCGAAGAGCAGGGAAAAATCGATGGTGTGGCAGGTGGCAAGATCAGGGTCGTTGGATTGAAAAAAATTGTCGGGGCCAGAGCGGAAGAGCAATTCGTAACCGTAGGTTTCCTGCTCACGATTCAGGATTGGCTGGCGTGCGATATAGCGAAAGTACGGCTGCGCTGCGGCATGGATAACAGCCTGTGGCGGGCTGAGCATCACGGGACCGGATTGTGGAGGTGCGTTCACGTTCAAGATGTAACACGCTTACCGGCGGTGGCTTGCCTATTCGCGTGTAATGGATGGGAGGCTGCGTTCCCGGAAAGCCATTTTGAACGACGATTCCGCTTTGGGAACGGGAGCAAAATTTTCTTAAGCTTCGGGCGCGAGGACGGAGCGGCTGCAATCGCCGAGGCGGGTGCGCTGGTCGGAAATTACATCTTCGAGAATCTGCTCCAGGCTGCGGCTCGGATGGAAGTTGAAGGCGCCCTGGGCCTTGGCGATATCGGGCAGGCGGCGCTGCATATCCTCGAAGCCGGGAGCGTAGGCTTGCGCGTATGGGATGTGAACGATGGGACTGCTGGAGCCGGTGGCCTCTAATACAAGCCGTGCGAGCCGATTGATGCTGATCTCCGAGGTGCTGCCGAGGTTATAGATTTTGCCGATGGTCGAGTCATGGCGGGCAATCGCGGCAAGTCCTTCCACAATATCGAAGACGTGAGTGAAGCAGCGCGATTGCTCGCCGCTGCCGTAAACGGTGATGGCTTTGCCGAGGAGCGCCTGGCGGACAAAGGTGGGCAACACCATGCCGTAACGGCCGCTCTGGCGCGGGCCCACGGTGTTGAAGAGGCGAGCGATGGTGACCGGCAGTTGGCACTGATCATGCCATGCCAGGGCAAGGAATTCGTCGATGGCCTTGGAGCAGGCGTAGCTCCAGCGCGACTGGCTGGCAGCTCCGAGCACAAGATCGCCATCCTCGCGGAAGGGCAACTGCGCGCTCTTGCCGTAAACCTCGGAGGTGGAGGCGAGCACGACGCGGCGCGAGCGTTCGGCAGCCAGGCGAAGGAGAAGTTCGGTTCCGGCGACATTGGTTTCAATCGTCTCGACCGGCGCTTCAAAAATCCGCTTGACGCCGACAGCGGCGGCGAGGTGGTAGACCATGTCGCTGCCAGCGATGAGAGAAGAGAGCAGCTCGCGGTTGAAGATCGTATCGTGGTGAAAGGTGAAGGCGGAGTCAGCGAAGAGATGCCCGATGTTGGCGGTGGAGCCGGCGGAGAGGTCGTCGAGCACCGCAACCTGATGGCGCTGGCGGAGGAGGGAATCTGCAAGGTGGGATCCGATGAATCCGGCCCCGCCCGTGATGAGAACGCGCATCCCCGCTCCTTTGCTGTTTCATTATAGGGGAGGAGCGAAGATTTGCGCGGACGGTTAGAATGTTCGCATGATTCTGCAAAGCGATGAAGTGGAGCTCTTCTATGAGATAAAGGGCGAAGGGCCGGATGTGGTGATGCTGCATCCGTATCCTTCCGATCACCGATACTGGCAGCCGCTGGCGCGGCATCTGGAGGCGCGCTTCCGGCTGGTGCTGCCGGATCTGCGCGGGCTGGGAGGCTCCGGCGTTGGCGCGGGCGCAACCACGATGGCCAAGCTGGCGGCGGATCTGCTGCGGCTGTGCGACGAGTTGAAGATCGAACGCGCCGCGTTTGTGGGATGCTCGGTGGGAGGCTATCTCCTGTTCGAGTTTTGGCGGCGCTGCCGCGAGCGGGTGAAGGCTCTGGTGCTGATGGATACCAAGGCCGGATTGGACAGCGAGGAAGCTCGCGCCGGACGGCTGAAGAACGCGGAAGAGATTTTGCTGAACGGGCCGGAGTGGGCCATCGAGCAGATGATGCCGAAGCTGCTGTCGCCGGTGACGATGAGTTCGCGGCTGGACGTGGTGGAGCAGGCGAAGGCAACCATGCGACGGGCAGGTGCGGCAGGAATGGCCGCCATGCAACGCGGGATGGCCGAGCGCTCCGACAGCATAGCGACGCTGGCCGGGATCGATGTGCCAACGCTGGTGCTGGGCGGAGAAGACGATACACCCGCTCCGGTGAGCGAGCTGGAACGGCTGGCGCGCGGAATTCGCGGGGCGGAGCTGAAGATTGTGCGTAGAGCCGGCCACTTCGCCGCCTTCGAGCAGCCCGACGAAGTGGGACGGATAGTGCGCGAATTTCTGGAGCGCAGCGGACGGTAGTAGGGCAGAAAAGTTAAAGCTGCGATGGCGCTGCCACGAATGTTTTGCGCCGCAGGGAGACGCTGACGAGCGGGACTCCGAAAGGAGTTGGTTTCATGGCACGCGGCAGAGGGATTTATAGTTCGTTGATGAGAGTAATTTGATGCGGCGCAATCAACTCCGCCGGGCAAGGGTGAGGACGAATCGATGGATGTAAAGGTAAGCGCGGCAAAACAGATCCGGGGCAGCGTGCGGACGGCGGGAGATAAGTCTGTTTCACATCGCTATGCGATGCTGGCGGGGATTGCTGAAGGCACGTCGGAGTTTGAAAATTTTTCCAGCTCGGCCGATTGCGCCAGCACGCTGGGATGCATGGAAGCGCTGGGCGCACGGGTGCGGCGCAACGGGAATCGAGTGGAGGTGGATGGAGTTGGCGGCGCCTTGCAGGCCCCGGCGCGGGAGCTGGACTGCGGCAACAGCGGTTCGACGATGCGCATGTTGAGCGGCATGGTGGCGGCACAGCCCTTTAGCAGCGTGATGAGCGGCGATGCGTCGCTGAGCAAGCGTCCGATGCGCCGGGTGATCGAGCCGCTGGAGAAGATGGGAGCGCGGATTGAGTCGCACGATGGCTGCGCGCCGCTGACGATTCATGGCGCGAGGCTGAAGGCGATTGAGTATCAACCTTCGGTGGCGAGCGCGCAGGTAAAGAGCTGCGTGCTGCTGGCCGGACTCTTCGCCGAGGGCGAGACAACGGTGATCGAGCCGGTGCGCACGCGCGATCACACGGAGCTGGCGATCCGGGCATTTGGCGGAGAGGTTGCGCGCGACGGCCAGCGCGTGAGCGTGCGCGGCGGACAGAAGCTGCGCGCGGTGAAGGGCTACGTGCCGGGGGATCTGTCCTCGGTCACATTCTTTTTGTGCGCGGCGGCGCTGTTTCCGGGATCGAGCCTAGTGGTGGATTCCGTGCTGCTGAATCCAACGCGCTCGGTGGTGCTGGACGTTCTCTCCGGCATGGGAGTGAAGATCAGTTTCATCAAGGTGGAGGAGCAATACGGCGAGTTGATTGGAACGATGCAGGCCGAGGGCGGAGTGTTCACGGGCGGAGTGATTCGGGGCGCCCAGAGCGCGGCGCTGATCGACGAGTTGCCGGCGATTGCCGCCATCGCTCCGTACAGTTTGAAGGGCGTCGAGATTCGCGATGCCGCGGAGTTGCGCGTGAAGGAGAGCGACCGCATCGACGCCGTGGTTCGCAACCTGCGCGCGATGGGCGCGGAGGTGGAAGAGTTTCCGGATGGGATGAGGATTTTGGGAGGACAGAGGCTGCACGGCGCCGAGGTTGAAAGCTTCGACGATCATCGCATTGCGATGGCGTTTGCGGTGGCCGCGCTGCGCGCCGAGGGGGAGACCACGATCAAGAATGCGCAGGCGGTTGCGGTGTCGTTCCCGGAGTTTTTCGAGGCGCTGGGAAAAGTGGTGGAGTAGCGGAAGCTGCGGTTTTATTAGGACTAAAGGGCCTCCGGCCAGTGTTGCGCGCCGTGGAAGATGGCTAGGATCACGATGCGGACCTTTTTGATGGCATACGCGGCAGAACCAAGCCAGTTAAGGCGGGTGGCGACCGCGGGAATGCGCAAACGCGAGGCGGAGATGCACTATCGCCGAAGGGATGGAAGCATGAACGGCGGGTGATTAGCATATAATTCTCTAGGCTTGGCGAACTCTCTTTATCGCGGCGATTCACCGATGCTGCCGGAGGTACGCTGTCCGGTGTGCAACCGCACTTATTTTCTGAAACTTACTTGACTCCCCAACGATAAGGATGAAGAGGAATCTATGACCGATATCGACCTGGTACACGCACGCGAAGTTCTTGATTCACGGGGTAATCCTACGGTGGAAGCCGAGGTCACACTGGGCAGCGGCGCCAAGGGGCGTGCGATAGTTCCGAGCGGCGCTTCGACGGGCGAACACGAAGCGGTGGAGTTGCGCGACGGCGACAAGACACGCTACCAGGGCAAGGGCGTACTGAAAGCGGTTGAGAACGTGAACAACGTAATCGGCCCGCATCTGGAGGGGCTGGATGCTTCGCGCCAGGCCGAACTGGATGCCGAGATGATTGAACTGGACGGCACCGAAAACAAGGAGAAGCTGGGCGCGAACGCGATCCTGGCGGTGAGCATGGCGGCGGCTCGCGCGGTGGCCGAGCATTATGACATTCCTCTCTACCGCTATCTGGGCGGAGTGAACGCGACGATTCTGCCGGTGCCGATGATGAACATCATTAACGGTGGCGCACATGCGGACTCGAGTGTGGACTTCCAGGAGTTCATGGCGATGCCAGTGGGCGCGCCGTCTTTCTCCGAGGCGCTGCGCTGGGTTGCGGAGACCTTCCATACGTTGAAGACCGTGCTGAAAAAGAGAGGCTACAGCACGTCAGTGGGCGATGAGGGAGGGTTTGCGCCCTCGCTGAAATCCAACGACGAAGCCATCGAAGTCATCCTGGAAGCGATTACGCAGGCCGGATACAGGCCAGGGCAGGATATTGCCATCGCACTGGACCCGGCGGCGAGCGAATTCTTTGAGAACGGGAAGTATGTTTTCAAGAAGAGCGACAAATCGGTGAAGAGTTCAGAGGAGATGGTGAAGTTTTACGCCAACTGGGCACGGCAGTATCCGATCGTTTCGCTGGAAGACGGACTGGCCGAGAACGACTGGGATGGCTGGAAGCTTTTGACCGACGAGTTGGGTGGAAAGATTCAACTGGTAGGCGACGACATCTTTGTGACCAACACGGCGTTGCTGGCACGGGGCATCGATAGCGGCGTAGCGAACTCGATCCTGATCAAGTTGAACCAGATTGGCACGGTCACGGAGACGCTGGAAGCGATTGAGATGGCGCGGCGCAACGGCTACACGGCCGTGATTTCGCACCGCTCGGGCGAGACCGAGGATACGTTCATTGCGGACCTGGCGGTGGCGACCGGAGTGGCCCAGATCAAGAGCGGCTCGGCCAGCCGCACCGACCGGATTGCAAAGTACAACCAGTTGCTAAGGATTGAAGAAGAGCTGGGTTCGGGCGCGAATTTCCTGGGACTTGGCGCGCTCAACTACGACGGCGAACTGCTGGAGACGGCAGGCGACGACTAATCTGCGAGCCTCCAGACGCTTCGCTCGGCTGAACAGGCGGAGAGTCCGGAGATTCACGGAGGAAGCTGAGTTTCTCTCCGGCTCCGGGAGTTACGCGGAGAGGGGAATGTTTTGAGGAGAAGGTGGATGATTCGCCGTTTAGGGCCATTGGTTCTGCTGTTGTTTTCGATATGCGGAATGGGGATGGGGCAGGAACTCGTGTTGGACAATACACCCCCTTCGCGGGCACAGGTGCTGGCGTTGATGTCTTCGATGGGAATTCAGCAGAACATCGACGGCGCGCTGCGTAACACGCAGAACAAGATGAAGGCAGCGGCGCGGAACGCATTCGTGAAAAAGAACCCCGATGCAGATGCCGCCACATTGAAGAAGCTCGACGGGGTTTTTGACAGCACGCCGCTGTTCAGCTTTGAAGACATTTCCGAGTCGGTGATTCCGGCGTACCAAAAGAACCTAAGCGCCTCGGATGTGCAGGCCGCAATCGACTTCTACACTTCGGAGGCTGGAAAACGGCTGCTGGGAAAGCTATCGGTGATTATCCGCGAGGCCAACGAAAGCAGCGGACAACTTGTACAGCAGAAGCTGGCTTCGTATAGCGAGCAGCTTACGCGCAAGCTGGAGACCTTCCAGGCGGAGATGGATAAGCAGAAACCAGCGGCGGCGAAGCCGAAGGCCGCGGGCGAGGAATCCAAGACAACGGACGAGAAGTCCAAGTAGCGCGCCGGATGGCGCAGTTTTCCTGGGAGTTATCGGACAATCATGGCTCGGCCAAAGCCGCTGGTGCTCATTATCATGGATGGATGGGGCTATGCTCCACCCTCAAAGTCGAACGCAATTTCGCTGGCGCGCAAGCCGACGTATGACAAACTGCTGCGTGAGTTTCCCAACACGCTGGTACATACCAGCGGCCGCTTTGTGGGACTGCCGACAGGGCAGATGGGCAACAGCGAAGTGGGACACCTGAACATTGGCGCCGGACGCGTGGTGTACATGGACATCACGCGGCTGGACCTGATGATCGAGAACGGCGAATTGTTCAAGCATCCGCTGCTGCTGGAAGCGATGAAGCAGGCGCAGAAGAACGGGCGGCGGCTGCACTTCCTCGGACTGCTGAGCGATGGCGGCGTACACTCACATGAAAATCACCTGTATGCGCTGCTGCAGATGGCGAAGCGGAACGGGGTGGAGCGAGCTTTCGTTCACGCCTTCCTGGACGGGCGCGATACGCCGCCGGACTCCGGCGCGGACTACCTGGAAAAGCTACAGCAGAAGATGCGTGAGTACGGTATCGGCAAAATAGCCACGGTGAGCGGACGATACTATGCGATGGATCGCGACAAGAAATGGGAGCGCGAGCGCAAGGCATTCGACGCAATGGTCCTTGGCAAGGCCGAGGGTGGAACGGCGGTTGATCCGGTGAAGATGGTCAAGGAGTCCTACAACCGCGGAGTGAATGACGAGTTTGTGATTCCGTTTGTATGCGTGGACGATAAGAGCGCTCCGGTGGGATCAATTCGCGACGAGGACGTGATCATCAACTTCAACTTCCGGGCCGATCGCGCCCGGCAGATTACGCAAGTGCTGACGCGGGAGAGCGGTATCACGGCGCAGGCGGGCTGCGACCTGCCGGATGCCGAGAAGCTTGAGGCCGAGATTCCGGCGCGGGAGTTGCCGAAGAATCTGCACTACGTTTGCATGACCGAGTACGATGTCCGCTACAAGCTGCCAGTGGTGATTCCTCCGGAGCGGCTGAACAACATTCTGGCGAATGTGATGGCGGCGCAGAAGATGCGCAACCTGCGCGTGGCGGAGACGGAAAAGTACGCGCATGTCACGTTCTTCTTCAACGGCGGCGTGGAGAAGCCTTTCCCGGGCGAAGACCGGGTGCTGGTGCAGTCACCGAAGGTCGCCACGTACGACCTGATGCCGGAGATGAGCGCGGCGGAGGTTGCCCGGCAAGTGGTGAAGAACATCGAGGACAACACCTTCGACGTGATGGTGGTGAACTTTGCCAACGCGGACATGGTTGGGCACTCGGGCAAGATTGAACCGACGGTGAGGGCCGTGGAAGCGGTGGACGCAGGGCTGGGCGAGATTTATGCGGCGGTGAAACGGCGCGGCGGCGTAATGCTGGTGACGGCTGACCACGGCAACGCCGAAGAGATGATCGATCCGGTGACGGGCGGGCCATTGACGGCACACACCACGAATCCGGTGCCGTTCATTTACGTTGCGGAGGCGGCCAACCAGTTCACGCTGCGCCCGGACGGCGCACTGCAGGATATATCGCCGACCGTGCTGGGAATTCTCGGCGTGCAGCAGCCGGCGGAGATGACGGGCCGCGATCTTCGGGTGAAGAAACAATAGCCTGCGAGCTACTCGGCCGCGGGAGCGGATGGGTCGTATTCCTTTTCGATTCGGGACCACCACTCGGCGAGCGGCTCATGGGCGCGCGGATTTTGCGCGAGAAGATTCCCATAGGCGCTGACGGCGTTGGTCCAGGCAGCCTTCATTCCCGTGAATCCAGAGCTCAACCAACCGAGCGCGACCGGTTCGACCAGAGGCACTTTCGGATAAGCTGCCTTGAGCATGTCCATCGCCGACGGTTCGGGATTCTCCGGCAGGGAGGAGACTTCAGCCTGGATCAGTTCGAGCTTGGATTCATCGGAAGCGTCGCGGGCAGCGATCTCATCGATGCGCGGCTTGACTTGATTCCACAGTAATAATTTTCCCACTCTCATGGCAGCCATCATGGCTGCCTGCTTCGGCTCACCTTCGTAGCTTCCGTCATCGTAGAGGACTGCCTGGAGCAAGACGGTGTTCTGAGCCGCCACCATAAGAGGAAATGTGCCGCCCGGCGGAATCTTGAAGCTATTCACAGCATTACTCGACTCCGGAGCGTAGCCAATGCAGGTGTCGGTTACAACATGCGATGACTCATTTCGCAATGAAGCACGGTACCATCCAGCAGCCGGGGCCTGACCATCGAAGACGACGCGAATCGAGGGAGCCTCGCTCGCCAGTTGCAGGTTGGCAGGCTGATCCTGAGACCAAGCCGATCCGCAGCAGAGCATGCACACTGTGGCCGGAATCAGGAGAACCTTCAGCCGGTCAGCACGCAAACGAAGATCGCGGAGTTGGAATGCGAAGAGTTGAAACATGGCCAGCCTCCCTGGATCATCCGAAACTACTCTGCCAATCCCGAACTCAATCAGTGTAAACCCATCCCGGCAGTTCGCGACATTGCAGTCCCGGCTGTGCAGCGCACTTCTCAGCCTACTTAAAAGATGCTCAATCCCAGATAGCCGTTCGGATCGAAAAGAAAAAAGAGGAGCGGGAATCATCGGCTTTGGTTTTTTCCGATTGAAACCAACAGGAGATTACCTTGTGAGAGCGGTCCGAATCGGTATGTGTTCGGCGATCTCGATATCGAAGCCCTCCAGGGCGGCGACGCGGCGCGGATGATTGGTGAGCAGACGGATGCGGCGGAGGTTGAGATCGGCGAGGATCTGGGCGCCGATTCCGACATCACGCTGGCGGGTGCGCTGGTTTTCGGGAAGCGTGGGTAGAGCACGGTCCCTGTGGAACTGCAAGGTGGGCTTGCCCTGGAATTGCTCGACGGTAAAGCCGAGCGAGGTCTGGTGCAGGTAGATGATGGCGCCGCGGTTCTCTTCGGCGATGCGGCGGAGGGACTGGTCGAGAACGGCGCCGCATTCGCACCAGGTTGCGCCGAAGACGTCTCCGGGCAGGCAATGAGTGTGCATGCGGACGAGCGGCGGCGGCGCGCCGGGAGCGTGGAGTTCGCCACGCACGAGGGCGACGTGGGACTGGCCGTCCAGGGCCGAGCGGTAGGCAATCATACGGAAGTCGCCGTAGCGGGTGGGGATGATGGCCTCTCCCTGACGCTCGACGAGGCGCTCGTTGGCCATGCGATAACGAATGATCTCGGCGGTGGTGATCATCTTGAGATTGTGGTGGCGGCAGAAACCGGAGAGCTCCGGTACGCGCGCCATGCTTCCGTCATCGCTCATGATTTCGCAGATGACGCCGGAGGGATCGAGCGAGGCCATGCGGGCGAGGTCGACAGAGGCTTCGGTCTGTCCGGCGCGGACAAGGACGCCGCCTTTGCGGGCGCGCAACGGAAATATATGGCCGGGACGCACCAGGTCGGAGGAACGCGAGGCGGGATCGACGGCGACCCGGATGGTGCGGGCACGGTCGGCGGCGCTGATGCCGGTGGTAACGCCCTCGCGAGCTTCAATGGATTCGGTAAAGGCGGTGCCGAAGGCCGATTCGTTGGCGCTGGTCATGGGGCCGAGGCGGAGGAAGTCGCAACGCTCTTCGGTGAGCGAGAGGCAGATGAGTCCGCGGCCGAAGCGGGCCATGAAATTGATGGCTTCGGGAGTGACTTTTTCGGCGGCCATGGTCAGGTCGCCCTCGTTCTCACGGTCTTCGTCGTCGACGATGATAACCATGCGTCCGGCGCGCATCTCTTCCAGCGCGGCGGGGACATCACAGAATGGCGGATTGGGACTCATACACTCCGGATTCTAGCACCTGCGGCGGAGGGGCTGGTTTGCGGGGATTAGGGAACTGTTTGTCGCAGAAGATCGTATCTAGTCAGGCAGGCTGCCGCTCGGGGTAAAATCGAGTGTTTGCGTCACAAACCTTGCACGAACTGGAGCACTCATGCAGAACAATTTTGGCCGGATAGGATGGCTGGTGCTGTTGGCCGCCAGCGTTTGTGTTGGGCAGACGACGGCCCCACAGGCATCCGCACAGAAAGCGCCGCAGTTGGAGCGCTTCGATGCGTCGCTGCTGGACAAATCGAAAGACCCCTGCGTTGATTTCTACGCATACAGTTGCTCGAAATGGCAGGCGGCAAATCCAATACCTGCGGATCAGCCGTCGGTGGGGCCGTGGACACCGCTTTATCTGTGGAACCAGACGATCCTGCGCGAGACGATGGAAAAGGCTGCCGCGGATCCCTCGGCAAAAGGGAGCGAGCAGCAGGTGGGCGACTACTGGAAGAGCTGCATGAAGCTGGACGAGCGCGCCGCCAAGGGCAAGGAATGGCTGGCCGAGGCGCTGAAGCCGGTGGATGCGCTAAAGAACAAGCGAGAGCTGGCCAAGGTGCTGGCGCATCTGCAGAAGGGATTGACACCGGGCTGGGAGGGCGACGACAACCAGACAAACACGCCGCTGATCGGTTTTGGATGGGTGCAGGATCTTGAGGATTCCTCGAAGATGGTTGCGGGCTTCGATCAGGCAGGCTTGTCGCTGCCCTCGCGCAATTACTACCTGGACGAAGATGCAAGCTCGAAGAAGATTCGCGAGGAGTTCAAGAGGCACCTGGCGCGGATGTTCGGGCTGGCGGGAGACACCCCAGCGCAGGCGGCCAGAGAAGCGACAGCCGCGTTTGAAATCGAGAGCGCGCTGGCCAAGGCGCAAATGAGTGTGGTCGATCGTCGCGATCCGTTGAAGATCTATCACAAGCAGTCCCTGGCGCAGATCAAGGCTGCGCTGCCTTCCTTCGAGGTGGACGAATACCTGAAGGCGACGGATGCGCCGGTACCTCCATTCTATATTGTGAGCACGCTGGAGTTTCTTCCGGCGCTGAACGAGCAGATCAAGACGAGATCGCTTGATGAACTGAGGTCGTATCTGCGCTGGTGGACAATCGAGGCTGCGGCCAACAAAACCACTCCAGAGCTGGAGCAGGCGAACTTTGATTTCTTCGGCACTACGCTGCAGGGAACGCCGAAGATGCTGCCGCAGTGGCGCCGCTGCGTGGCCTCGGCAGACGCGCGCCTGGGTGAGGCACTGGGTAAGGAGTATGTAAAGATAGCCTTCCCGCCGGAGAGCAAGGCCAAGGCGGTGGAGCTGATGAACGGCATCCGTGCGGCACTGAAGCAGGACATCGGCGAGGTGGACTGGATGGCGGAGGCGACGAAGAAGCAGGCCGTCGAAAAGCTGGACGCGATGATTCAGAAGATTGGGTATCCGGATACCTGGCGCGACTACTCTTCGGTGAAGATTGTGCCGGATAACTTTCTGGCAAACGCAGAAGCGGCCAATGCCTTCGAGGTGCGCCGCCAGTTGAATAAGATCAATAAGCCCGTAGACAAGATGGAATGGCAGATGACGCCGCCAACCATCAACGCCTACAACGACCCGCAGAACAATACCATCAACTTTCCGGCAGGGATTCTGCAGCTTCCGTTCTTTAACGCGCAGCAGACGGACGCGGCGAACTATGGTGCGATCGGCATGGTGATCGGCCATGAGATTACCCACGGCTTTGACGACCAGGGGCGCAAGTTCGATGCCAAGGGCAATTTGCGCGACTGGTGGAGCGCGGCTGACGCCAAAGCTTACGACGAACGCGGCAATTGTCTCTCCGCCGAATATACGCACGACGTTCCGGAGCTGGGACCAGGGGTGAAGACCAACGGCAAGCTGACCCAGGGCGAGGACACGGCCGACAACGGTGGCATCCATCTGGCGATGATGGCGCTGGAGAACCTTTACAGGGCGCGTGGCAAGTCTCTGGATGAGAAGGAGGATGATGGATTGACGGCACGGCAGCGCTTCTATGCAAGCTTCGCGTTTAGCTGGTGCGAGAACTCGCGTCCGGATGTTGAGCGGATGCAAATTACGACCAACCCGCATTCGCTGTCACGCTATCGCGTGAATATCCCGTTGAGCAACCAGGCGGACTTTGCCAAGGCTTTTGGCTGTAAGGCAGGGCAGCCGATGGTGCGAGCGTCGGCTTGCAGGGTCTGGTAGGCGGGATAGCAGAGCGGCACAACAAAGCGGGGAGCCGACAGGCTCCCCAGATTTATTGGATGCGGCAAGCTATGCGGAGGGGTTGACGCAGTACACCAGATAAAAAATGGCAGCGGCAACCGCGGCTGAAGCGGGAATGGTGAGCACCCAGGCCCAGACAATGCGTGTGGCAACTCCCCAGCGGACGGCGGAGAGGCGCTGCGTGGTGCCGACGCCGATGATGGCTCCGGTGATGGTATGCGTGGTGGAGACGGGAATGCCCGCCAGGGCGGTACCGAAGAGGGTAATGGCTCCGGCGGTTTCCGCGCAGAATCCTCCGACTGGCTTGAGCTTGGTGATCTTGCTGCCCATGGTGTGAACGATCTTCCAGCCGCCGAAGTAGGTTCCAGCGGCGATGGCGGCATTGGCGGCGACGATGATTGGCCAGTGGAAGCGGCCCCAGTCATGAGTGATGTCGTACTGGGAGATGATGTGGCCGGTGAAGAGAGCTCCGGCGACGATGCCCATGGTCTTTTGTGCATCGTTGCCGCCGTGGCCGAGGGAATAGGCGGCGGCTGAGAGCAGTTGCAGCTTGCGAAACCATTTATCGACCTGGCGAGGCGATTTGCGGCGGAAGATCCAGGAGATGGCAACCATGAAGCCGAAGCCGAGCACGATTCCCATCACCGGAGCAATGATGATGAAGATGAGGGTCAAGGTCCAGCCGCCGGGAATGATCACGCTGAGGCAGTTACTCCAGCCATGCAGGATGGCGGCACGGGCAACGGCAGCTCCGCCGTAGCCTCCAATGAGGGCATGGGAGGACGAAGTGGGTAAACCCCACCACCAGGTGAGCAGATCCCAGGCAATCGCGCCCAACAAACCGGCCAGGACGACGTATTGGGTGACGATGCTGAGATCGACCATGCCCTTGCCAATGGTTTTGGCGACGGCGGTGCCGAGTAGAAAGGCAGCGACGAAGTTAAAAAATGCTGCCCAGACCACGGCCAGCTTTGGCGAAAGGACGCGTGTGGAAACCACGGTTGCGATGCTGTTGGCGGCATCGTGAAAGCCATTGATGAAGTCGAAGGCCAAAGCCACCACGCAGGTGAGAATGACCAGAAAAAATCCAGTGTTCAAGGCGTACCTCTAGCGGAGGCGTTACGCATCCGCAATGTGGGCCGTTACTCAGGCGCTCTTGAGTACCACGGTTTCCAGCACGTTGGCTGCATCCTCGGCCTTGTCGGTGGCCATTTCCAGAACTTCGAGCAGCTCTTTGTGCTTGATGAGCTGAATGGGATCGGTTTCAATTTCGAAAAGACGACCAATCGCGGCACGACTGATTCCATCCGCTTCGTTCTCGAGCCGGTTAACCTCGACGCAATGCTTGATGAGGACGTCACCCTTCTCGATCAGGGCGACGGCCTTGGCCAACTCCTCCGCCTGACGCAGGATGATGGTCGCCAATTCGACAGCGGCGGCAGGAGGGTTGACGATCTTGTAGGTTCTCAGGCGATCGGCGGCGGCATTGATGTAGTCGAGCACGTCGTCCAGGGAACTGGCCAGGCTGTGAATGTCCTCACGATCAAAGGGCGTGATGAAGGACGAATTCAGCTTGACGAACAGGGCGTGGGCAATCTCGTCGCCCCGGTGTTCGGTGCCCTTGATCTTCAGAACATTGGCGGTAACATCCTGGTAATCACTCAGAAGATCACGCAGTTGGCGGGCCCCCGTAGTGAGGTTGTTCACCATGTCTGCAAAGAGGTCGAAGAACTTTGTTTCACGTGGAATGAAGCGCATATAAGGGCGGGAAAATCTCCTGTTGGGCGGGCAGGTCAGGTGTTACGCCCGGAATTGTAACCTTCGGTTCATGAAATTGTAACAATTGAATATCGCATCCGGAGTCCATGGCCGTCAATGAGATCACGGTGAAAGTGGGGGTGCAGGATGCTGGGGCAGGTCAAGAAAAAGGCCGCCATAAAGGCGGCCTCGTCAGGGCTGAATTCCGGGCTTAGCATTCACAGCTACAGCGTGGATTCGATTTCAAATCCCCAGGCTTCAAGAAGCGGCTCAGGAATGTACTTCGAGTTCTTGTTCCGGCGAGCCCACTCACGCAGACGGGTGGAACGAAGGTATTGGTCCGGAGTCAGCTTGAATTCACGGACTACCTGTTCAAACTCAGTGATAGTGGGAGTTACGGGGCCGATTGGTTCCGGCTTGCCCCAATTGGGATTACCACGTCTCTTGGCCATGGGAATTGTCCTTATCTCTAGCATCTCTGCGATGAAATTGAATCATCCGAGTGGGAAATTAAGTTCGTACGTTGTGCTAAAACCATCCGCCTGTTTCACTATCATATGGGCGAATGCGGCGCCGGCCCGATAAAAGCCTGCGAGATCATCCGCACTCCGTACGCCCTGCGTTAAAGCCACCCAGACTAACGAGTCCCGTGCGACAGAAAATCGACTCATAATACTACAATTTTGGGGTGAATATCCAGTCCGCGATTGAGCGTAGCCCTGGCGATTTTCGACAGGAACGCAGTAACAGTTTTATTTTCTTTAATTTACAAGCAATTGCGCCGTGCCAGCCAATAATCTGCAATACTTGAAGCGAGTTACCGAAGACGGGATCGCGACGGGCAGAGAGATCTTCTCCCGGACCTCATTCATAAACCTATTTGCGGCGGTCTGAAATTCAGCTTCAGGCGATTTCGCCGCTGGCGGTGGCGGCGGAGCCGATAGAGCGCAATCGCTTCCAGAGCTCGTCCCGTCCGAGGCCGCTTTTTGCCGAATAAGGGAGCACGAATTCACTCCCATGGGCCTGCTTGAGAGCATTGAGCGAGGCCTGGACGCGGCTGCCGACGCGGTCGGCTTTGGTGGCAACCACGAGGAGTGGCCGATGGATCCGGCGCAGGTAACTGATCATATGCGTGTCCGATGGTTGAGGGGGAATGTTGGCGTCCACAAGGCAGAGGCATAGGCTGAGCGTTGGGCGCTCAGCAAGGTAGGGTTCGATAAACTCCGGCCAGGTGCGGGAGATCTCGCGTGGAACGCGCGCATAGCCGTAGCCGGGAAGATCGGCAAAGATGAGTTCGGGACGCGGCCGGCCAGGCCAGCGAATCTCAAAAAAATTAATTGCCTGGGTGCGTCCGGGGGTGTTGCTGGTCTTGGCGATCTTGGCGCTCACCAGCGAGTTGATCAGGCTGGACTTGCCGACATTGGAGCGGCCAAGAAAGGCGATCTCCGGCAGCTCGGCAAGAGGGAATTGTTCAGGCGCGTAGGCCGAGAGCAGAAACTTGGTAAGAACCTTCATCTATTTATCTTAGCCTGAAAGGCGCCTTCGAGGGCTGGGCAAGAACGAACAACCGGGGATGCGCCACTGAATTTGGAACTCAACCCCCATATTGGTAGCGAAGCCGGAGAGCCCTACTCCATCCCAGAGAAGAGAAAATCCCCCTGAGACGCTTCAGGCAGAGTCAATTCCGATGTTTCTAAGATGATTGCCCCAGAGCCGATGTTGCATCAGGCGGAGTCGCGGTTACGCGGAAAGAAAGACGCAAGACTGAGTATTGCCGTTTCTTGCGTGCCGAGTGCGGCGCGCTCGTGTACATTGGACTCGGTATCCAAATTGCGTTGAAGTGCGGCGAATGGGGAAGTTGAGCCACAAGTACGGCCTGCGGACGGTGGCGGTCCTGGAAGCATTGAAGGGTGCGGCGGTGATCGCACTCTGTCTTGTGCTGTTGTCATTGCTGCACAAGGATTTGAATACGGTGGTGGATCACCTGACGGATTGGTTGCGGCTGAATCCAGACTCGCGGATTGCGGACTGGTTCTATGAGCTGGCGGATCGCACAACGGGACGCGGAATCTGGACGGCTGTATCGGTGGGGCTGTTGTATTCTTGTTGCCGCTTTGTGGAGGGCTATGGACTGTGGAATGAGCGGCGATGGGCGGAGTGGTTTGCCGTGATTTCAGGCGCTGTCTATGTACCTCTGGAGTTGTTCGCGGTGATTGCGCATCCCCACTGGATCAGGGTTGCCGTGCTGCTGGGCAATATCCTGGTTGTGCTGTACATCCTGCGGATTCTGATCGAAAACCGGCGCGGGCGCGGCGAGATTGCAGAGTGCGCGAGCATAGGCAGAGATGGCTGCTGAAGCTCCGCGAGCACTGGAGGCCGCGGGGCTGTGGCGGAGAGAGCCGACTAGGGCAGGCGAGTCCAGGTTTCGGTGCGTCCCAGCAGCGAGAAGCCGATAAAGCCGCGCATGCCGAGCTTGTCTTGACCGACGGCCCAGACTTTGCCCTTGTATACCTTCCCGCTCTCCGGATCTACTACGGTTCCTCCCGCCCAGTTGTCGCCGTCCGGGTTGAAGTTGCGGAGAATGACCATGCCTAGAATGAGCTGGTTCTTCAGCTCTCCCGAACATAAATCGCAGAGATCGCCAGGATGGCGGCCAGGGCGAAGCTGCGTGACCTTACCAAACAACTTTCCGTCCACCAGATAGGTCTCGACCTGCCCGTTAGGTTTGCCGTCATTGGTGATCACCTGCCAATGCCCAACGGCGGCCTGAAGAGCCGGCGAGAGCTGCTGGGCTCGTGCTCCGGCAACTGAAGCCAGTAGAAGCATGGCGAAGGCTATGGCGTAAAATCCGCCGCGGTGTGTCTTCATGGATGAAGCCCCCCTTCAATCGGCAAGAAATGCCAACTGTTCAAGTCAGCCAGAAACCTTAGCACTCTTTAGAAAAGAAAAGAAGCCCCACGACTGGGGGCTTCTGGTATTGGAGCGGTTCAGGCTTCGGCGGCGACTGGCTCGCTACCCTTGCGGGGGCGACGGCCAGCCTGGAGAATCTTCTTTCGTAAGCGGAGCGACTTGGGAGTGACTTCCACCAGTTCGTCGTCGGCGATAAATTCCAGACTCTGTTCGAGACTTAGGGTGCGGAAGGGAATCAGGCGGACCGCGTCATCGGAGGTGGAGGCTCGCATGTTGGTGAGCTTCTTTTCGCGGACGGCATTTACATCGAGATCGTTCTCGCGCGAATGCTGGCCGATGATCATGCCTTCGTAGACTTCCACGCCGGTGCCGACGAAGAGTTCGCCGCGCTCCTGCAGCCCACTGAGGGCATAAGCCGTGGTAGCGCCGTTGCGATCCGAGGTGAGAACGCCAGCCGCGCGATGAGGGATGGTTCCCAGCCATTCGGTGTAGCCGTCAAAGAGCGAATTCATGACGATGGTTCCGCGAGTTTCGGTGAGCATCTCGCTGCGCAGTCCTATGAGGCCGCGGCTGGGGACACGGAACTCGATGCGCACGCGGCCGTAGCCATGATTGTGCATCTTGCGCATTTCAGCCTTGCGGGCTCCGAGTTTTTCGATGACCACGCCGATGAATTCCTCTGGAATGTCAACGGTGAGCATCTCGACCGGCTCCATGAGTTTGCCGCCGATGGTGCGAGTGACAATCTCAGGCTTACCGACGGCGAGTTCGAAACCTTCGCGGCGCATCATTTCGATGAGGATGGCGAGTTGCAGTTCACCGCGGCCCATGACTGTGAAATTATCCGGCGCAGTCTGCTCGACGCGTATGGAGACGTTGGTCAGGAGCTCCTTTTCAAGACGCTCGCCGAGGTTGCGCGAGGTGACATAAGTTCCTTCGCGTCCGCAGAATGGCGAGGTGTTGACGACGAACTGCATGGCGATGGTGGGCTCGTCGATAAGGATGTGAGGCAGGGGATCGGGAGTCTCGTAGCTGGTGATGGTTTCGCCGATGGTAATGCCGGTGACGCCGGCGACGGCGACGATATCGCCCAACTCGGTCTCGGTGATATCGGTACGCTTGAGTCCGCTGAAGCTGAAGAGCTTGGTGATCTTGACCTTCTCGATCTCGCCGCTGAGCTTGGCGATGCCAACCTCGTCTCCGGTATGCAGAGTGCCGTTGAAGACACGCGCGATGGCGAGGCGCCCGAGATAATCGCTGTAGTCGAGATTGGCGACCAGGATCTGCAGAGGCGCGGTTGCATCTCCGGCGGGGGCGGGAATGGTCTTGACGATCGCTTCAAAGAGCGGCTGAAGATTAGTGCCGGGAACAGCAAGATCGGTGGTCGCGGTGCCGAGCTTTCCGTTGGTGAAGAGCACGGGAAACTCAAGCTGCGACTCTTCGGCGTCGAGATCGATGAACAGGTCATAGACCTCGTTGAGCACTTCCTGGGTGCGCGCATCGGAGCGGTCGATCTTGTTGATGACGACGATCGGCTGCAGGTGGGCTTCCAGAGCCTTGGAGAGCACGTAGCGCGTCTGGGGCAGCGGGCCTTCGCTGGCATCAACGAGAAGCATGACACCATCGACCATCTTCAGCGCGCGCTCGACCTCTCCGCCGAAGTCGCTGTGGCCGGGAGTGTCCACGATGTTGATCTTAAGGTCGTGATAAAAGACGGCGGTGTTCTTGGCGAGAATGGTGATGCCGCGCTCACGTTCGAGATCGTTAGAATCCATTACGCGATCCACCAACTCCTGGTTGGCGCGAAATACGCCGCTCTGGCGCAGCATGGAGTCAACCAGGGTGGTCTTTCCGTGATCGACGTGGGCAATAATAGCGATGTTGCGAATCTGGGTGGTCAAACTGTTTCATCCTTATTTAGCAAGCTGGTGGCGTGACGGCGCTGCGCTGGCGGCGCGCGAGTGAGGCAGGGAATTCTGCCGCGAGTCCGTTGCACGATTCGGTTACGAAGCGAGGGAACGACAACTCAGGAACACTGTATTCATTATATCGCGAAGCGCCACTTGCCGCAGCTTTGGTAACGACAAGGCAACGAATCTGCTTCGGGATTCGGCGTGGCATGAGCTAAACTTCATCTGAAATCATGGCCATTGAAAATCTTCCAGCAAGGCCGACGGAGGCCGGCGGAGCAGCGAGTGCGGCGGAGCGGAGCGACAATGTTTCCGGCGCCATCCCCGCTGCGATTTCGCGCTGGCAGGCGATCGCCGCGGCGCTGCTCAGCGAGCGCTGGCTGAGCCGGGTTGCAATTCTTCTGGTCTTCGGAATTTATGTGCGTGCGATTGGATTCGCGCCGGTCTATGACGACAATGTAATATCCCCTTGGAATTCGTTAAGCGATATACCCAAGTTTTTCACGCACGACATTTTTGGTTTTGATGGAAGCGCCCACTCGGTTTATTACCGCCCCCTGGCTTCGACCTATGCCCTGTTGATATACCTGGTCACCGGGGGCACGCCCGGCTGGCTGCACCTGAGCGCGATTCTGTTGCACGTAGCGGTAATGGTGCTGGCCTATGTCTTCGGGCGCCGCCTGTTTGGCGACGAACGGCTTGCGATGCTGACGGCCTTGTTGTTCGGACTGCATCCTTCCAAGGTGGAGAGCGTTGCCTGGATCGGCTGCAGTTGCGTGGACGGACTGGGCGCGGTCTTCTTTTTCGGCTCGCTGATTGCATTTTTGAAGTGGCGTGAGAGCGCGACGGCGCGCTGGCTGATCGCTTCCGTACTCCTGTTTACATGTGCGATGTTCACCAAAGAGACGATGGTGTTCGTTCCCATCCTGATCGCGGTTTATCTCTGGTTGACACTGCCCGGAGCAGGACGTGTTTGGCGGATATCGAAAACGTTGTTGCCGTATGGGATTGTGTGGATTGTGTATATGGCGATCCGGCACGAAGTGATTAAGCCGACAGGCCCCAGTGTCGAATATATTCATCCAACTTTCACGCTTGCCAATCTTTGGACTGCGCCCTATGCGATCTGGTGGTACATCCGGCATCTGGTATTGCCCTGGGGATTGAGCGTGGAGTATAAGGCGACGATTCTGGAGCGCCCTACTCTATACGGATTCGTTCTCCCTGCGCTGGGCCTGATTATTTTGCTGGCGGCAGCCGTGTGGCTGTGGAGTCTGCGGCGCTCGAAGATTGCGGCTTTTTTGATCTTTTGGTTTGTGCTGACGCTGTCGCCGGCGGTGATTGTGGCTCCCATGGTGCTGCAGCACGACCGTTACCTCTACATTTCCGCATATGCATTCTGCGCGATGATTGCATGGGCCATTTTATATCTGGGAAGGCTGCCGGCGGCAGCGCGCCTGGCTGTGGCAGTCTGCGTTGTAGCTCTCTGGTCAGGGCTGACGTGGCATGAGATGGGCTACTGGGATTGCGAGAGGACGCTGTGGAGCCGGGCGCACGAGATTGCACCTTCGGAGCCGAAGGCGCAATTGCAACTGGCCTTCCTCTACAGGGATGAGGGAGATACTCCCAAGGCTCTGGCCATGCTGGATGAGGGATTGCGCTATCGTCCGAATTCTCCGAACATCTGGCTGGCGCGTGCCAGTATTCTTAACGATGATGGACAACTCGACCTTGCCCGGGCGGCGTATCTCAAGGTAATGCATGTGACCGAGCCGGCAGCGGGGCAACCGGTCCAGGCCGGCGCCTCTACGCGTTTGCGCGCCAATGCCGCGCATCAACTGTCCCTGATGGATCTGAAGGCGAAGAACTTTGTTGAAGCTGAGGCTTACGCACGAAGCGCCCTGAGCCTGAACTTCAACGGCGCCGGATATCACAGCGTGCTTGCAGCGTGCCTGCGTGGCGAGGGCAGGAAAGAGGAAGCCGCCGCTGAAGGTGCTCTGGAAATGCGCCTGCGAATGGCGCAGCAGGCGGGCAATCAAACTCGTCATCCGTGAGAGAATGAGAAGACAACTGACGGTGCGGTTTACTTCTGAATGATTCAGCTTACAGACGCCGGTAAACGCTACGGCCACAAATTACTTTTCGAAAACCTGAACTGGCTGATTACCCCGCAGGACCGGGTCGGACTGGTGGGCGCCAACGGCACGGGGAAAACCACCCTGCTCAAGGTACTGGCCGAGATCGAATCGCTCGACTACGGCAACATCACGCGCGGCAAAGGGATCAGTGCAGGCTATCTGCCGCAGGACGGACTGAGTCTGAGCGGGCGTTCGGTATTTGCCGAGTGTCTCTCGGTCTTCGACGACGTACATGCCATGGAGCGGGAGCTGGAAGAGCTGACGCGGCGAATGAGCGAGGTTGATCCGGCGAGCGTTGAATATGAACAGGTGAGCGACCGCTTCCACCGTGTGCAGAGCGAGTTTCTCCACCGCGACGGTTACAGCCTGGAATCGCAGGTGGGTACGGTGCTGACCGGCCTGGGATTCGGCAAACAAGATTGGCTGCGCCAGACCGAAGAATTCAGCGGCGGCTGGCAGATGCGCATTTCCCTGGCCAAGCTGCTGCTGGCAAAGCCAAACATGCTGCTGCTCGACGAGCCCACGAACCACCTCGACCTTGAGACGCGCAACTGGCTTGAAGACTATCTGAACAACTATCCTTACGCCTACGTTCTCATCTCGCACGACCGCTACTTCCTCGACGTGACGGTGAAGAAGATTGTGGAAATATGGAACAAGAGCGTTCACTTCTACAGCGGAAACTATGACAAGTATCTGCGCGACAAGCAGCAGCGGCGGGAGTCGCTGGAGTCGGCCTACCGCAATCAGCGCGAACGCATCGAGCAGTTGGAGGCATTCATCAGCCGCTTCCGCTACCAGGCGACCAAGGCCAAGCAGGTGCAGAGCCGGATCAAAGAGCTAGAGAAGATCGAGCGCATCGAAGTGCCGGAAGACGAGAAGACGATTCACTTCACTTTTCCGCAACCCAAGCCGAGCGGCCGCATCGTTGCCGAGTTCAAGAACGTCAGTAAAAGCTATGGCGAAAACCATGTACTGCGCAACGTAAACTTCACCATCGAGCGCGGCGAGCGGATTGCGCTGGTGGGCGTCAATGGCGCGGGAAAATCCACGATGATCAAGATGCTGGCGCAGATCGAGGCCGCGACCGGAGGCGAATACGCGCTGGGACACAACGTCGGGGTCGATTACTTTGCGCAGGACCAGTACAAGGAACTCGACACGGAAGCTCGCATGTTGGACGATCTGAACATGATTGCGCCGCGCTCGCAGACCGAGCTGCGCAGCCTGCTGGGCAGCTTCCTGTTCAGCGCGGACGACGTCTTCAAGAAGATCGGCGTGCTCAGCGGCGGCGAGCGCAATCGCTATGCGCTGGCGCGGATGTTGCTGCATCCTTCGAACTTTCTGCTGCTCGATGAGCCGACGAACCACCTCGACCTGCGAGCCAAGGATGTGCTGCTGGAGTCGCTGCAAAAATTCAGCGGAACCTGCGTCTTTGTCTCGCACGACCGCTATTTTATTGACCGGCTGGCGACACGCGTCTTTGAGGTGGCCGATGGCGCGGTGAATATCTATCCGGGAAACTACGAGGATTATTTGTGGCGCAAGCAGAACGGCGCACAGGCTTTGGAGGAATCTCTCCGCGCCCAGGTGAGCGCCGCGCCGGTTGCCGCGGCGCTCGCAGAGCAGGCGATTGAGCCGGTTGTCGAGCCAAGGAAGCGCGTGAATCCGATGAAGCGCAAGCAGATGGCCGAGCGGCTGGCAAAGGTCGAGGCCGAGGTGAGCCGCACGGAAGCCATCATCGCCGACTCCGAAGAGTCGCTCGGCCGCTACGTGAGCGCCGAGGAGACGCAGAGAGTGTCAGATCTGCTGGAAGCAACGCGGCGCGCACTGGAGGCTCTGGAAGGCGAGTGGGCGGAGTTGAGCGAGGCGCTGGAAGAGACAGAATAGCGAGCTGCCCGCCGTTTTCTACTTCTTGCCCATTACCGGGTTGCGCGATAACGTGAGAGAAGATGTTTGCGCGCAGAACAAACTGGAATCTTTCCGCGAACCGTTACTCGCTCGCCGTGGAGCAGGCGAGGCGTAGCGGGCGCGCGTTACTTGACCTGACTGCCTCAAATCCCACTACCGTTGGCCTGCGCTACGAGGGCGAGCGCATTTTGCGCGCGTTGCAGCATCCGCGGGCGCTGGAGTATGAGCCGGCATGCAAGGGAATTCTGGCGGCTCGCGAGGCCGTGGCAGGCTATTATGCTGGGCGCGGCATTGAGGTTTCGCCGGAGCGCATCATTCTCACGGTCAGCACGAGCGAGGCGTACTCGTACTGCTTCCGGCTGCTCTGCGATCCCGGAGATGAGGTTCTGGTTCCTTCGCCGAGCTATCCACTCTTTGAATTTCTGGCTGACATTCAAGACGTTAAGCTGGTGCCGTATGAGCTGGTGTATGACCACGGCTGGCAGATTGAGTTCGAGTCTCTGCGCCGGGCGATCAGCGCGCGCTCGCGGGCGATCATGGTGGTGCATCCAAACAATCCCACCGGGCACTTTACGCGCGCGTGGGAGCTGGAGCGGCTGAACGCGCTCTGCCGTGAACATGAGTTGGCGCTGGTGGCCGACGAGGTCTTTCTCGACTATGGCTCGGCCGGCGGGGGATTGACCAATGAGCCGCCGCTGAGCTTTGCCGCTAACGATGGCGATCTGACGTTTACCTTGAGCGGGTTGTCGAAGATCTGCGCGCTGCCGCAGATCAAGGTGGCGTGGATTGCCGCCAGCGGTCCGCAGGCGCTGGTGCGCACGGCTCTCGAACGCCTCGAAGTGATCGCCGATACGTACCTGTCACCGAACGCTCCGGTGCAGTGGGCGATTGCCGAGTTGCTCGGCACGCGCGAAGAAATCCAGCGGCAGTTGTGCGAGCGCACTCGGCACAACCTGGGCGAACTCGACGGGCAGCTTGCACGGGCGAAGATGACAACACGGCTGGCGCTCGACGCCGGATGGTACGTTGTGCTGCGCACTCCGGCAACACGCAGCGATGAGGAGACGGCCATCGCGCTACTGGAGAAGGAGTCGGTGCTCATCCATCCTGGACACTTCTTTGACTTTCCCGGCGCGGGATATCTGGTCGCCAGCCTGATCCCGCCGGAAGAGGAGTTCCGCGAAGGGATGGGGCGGGTGGTGAGGGCGTTGGATGTGGAGGCTTGATGCCTAGGTAAATCGCCAGTATCTGAGCTACGCGTGATAGGATTCGTAGTCATGGTCAACGATCACCCGCTGGTCAAAGGAATCGACATTATATGCTGTCGCTATCGCGGCCTTCCGGAGTGCGATGGGCTTTTCGAATTGTTATACGAACAAATCCGTTCAAACTGGGGCAATCGAAGGCCGGATCGCTGGCCAACGCTCGACAAAAACTGGGTATTGCGGGTGGCACCTAAATACACGGAGCGCCCTACCCAGCATTTCGAAAAGCAGCTTCAGAAACAGATCGCGATCTCCCTCGAAAGCGAAGGGTGGGGCAATGACGTGCCCACGGCATCTGGCCTTGTGGATTCTTTTTCTCGCCAGATGAATGTTGACCTTGCGCACCAGGTTGCCGACGGCTTCGAATTGATTGAACTGAAAATCAAGTCGGATACACCGTACGACGCAGCGCTTCAGATTCTGCGGTACGGTGCGATCTATATGCTGTACCGCTTGGAGGCCGAGCTTGCACGACGGTTTAAAGGACATTCTATGTTCTGTGCAAAACGAATCGTGCTGGAGGTTTTGGCCCCCCATCGCTACTATGCTCCGACAGATATTGGCTACTTGCGCTGTCTTGAGGGGCAGCTGAGTCGTCAGGTTGCAGCGTTCGCCCAGGAGCGTAACGCCGGAGTGGCGCTTTCATTCCGTTTCATGGCCTTCTGTCCGGAATTCGTCTACCAGCCGGGGATGGACTGTGATTTAATCCGTGAGGCCGTCTGGCAGCGTACTTCGCCACTCGCGAACAAATAATGGTTGAGATCAAGGGTTATGCGGAGGAACAAATCCGATCATTTGGCGATTGGGAGAAGCATGCGCTGCCTCCCAACCGCAAGGGGCATTGGAAAGAGGGTCGCAGTGCTTTCGAACTTGCGCGGGTTTGGACGGCCAACGGTGAACCCAGCGTACCGCCTGGGTTATCTCAGTTGCTTGATTCGCGCGAAGAAACGAGGCGCACTGTAATTGAGAGTGGGATCACAGAGCGTGAGACGATTCTGCCATTCAGCATTCGGGGAGCCCGATGTCATGACCTCGCATTACGAGCTGTGCGAGACGGTTGTGCGGTGACAATTTGTATCGAAGCCAAAGCCGACGAGCCATTCGGTGGCACCGTTGCAGAAGAGCTCAGAAAAGCTAGACAGCGGCCCGTAACAAAGTTCCCGGAGCGACTCGATTGGCTTACCCGGTCGTTATTGGGAATTTCTGCCTTTGAGGATGACAAACGTCTCGCGCTCTCCGATGTTATCTCCGGGATACCATATCAGCTTTTCTCCGCAGGTGGGGGGCACGCTTCTGGAAGCGCAACTGGGAAGGGCGACCGCCGCGGTCTTCGTCGTCCACGAGTTTCGGATGACGGCCACAGTCGATGCCAAGCTCCGAGCCAATGCAGGCGCGCTGAACTTCTTTCTTCGCCTTCTCCAATCTAGGAATGGCGGACAGGACGATGACCTGCTGCTTCACAGTGGTGACATCATTGGCCCAATTTTAATCGCTGAACGTCGAGTTGTCGGGACTGTCAGAATGCCTTGTCATATCCCGCTTTTCATTGGGAAGATCAGAACCGACCGACTCGGCTGAGCGTCTGCTGGCCCGCGCCTCTGCTTTGCGGCGGAGGGCAATAGTAGGTACATCACGCAAAAAAAACGCGGCGAAGACGGGGCGCCCGACGGGTTTGGTTTTTCAACCTTGAAACCTTGAAACCTGTTCTTCCTGCATCTATCATCACAATATGATTCACGAGATTCTTGCGGTTGGTCCTTTGCAGTGCAATTGCTCCATCGTTGGCGACGAGGTGTCGCATGAGGCGATGGTGATCGATCCCGGCGCGGATGTTACTGAGATACTGGCCATTGTGGCGCGGCACCATTTGCATGTGAAGCAGATCGTCGTAACGCACGCGCACATAGATCACATAGGCGGGGCGATGGAGCTGAAGAAGGCAACCGGCGCACCCATTCTGCTGAATGAAAATGACGCGGCGCTGGTGGCGATGTTGCCCAAACAGGCGGGATGGCTGGGGATGCGCGATCCCGGCAAGATTGAGATCGACGGCAGCCCGAAGGGCGGGGACAAGGTCTCTGCCGGGGCGCTGAGCGGGGAGATCCTGCTGACGCCGGGGCATACCGAGGGCTCGCTGTGCCTGTACTTTGAGCCGGAGAAAAAACTGATTGCCGGCGACACGCTCTTTGCCGGATCGATTGGGCGCACCGATCTGCCGGGCGGGAGCTATGAAAAGATTCTGCGCTCGCTGCACACCAAGGTGCTCGAGCTGCCCGACGATGTAATCGTGGTCCCGGGGCATGGGCCGCTGACAACGATTGGCGAAGAGCGCGAGGAGAATCCGTTTCTTCAGAAGTAGTCCGGGAAGCATCTCGCAAGCAGGGAAGCGCGCAAACGAGGACTGCCTTACTCAAGCCGAATGAGGGCTGGCATGAGCCACACCGATACAAGATTGAGGACAAGAGAGATGAAGGCTACGCCAAAGATCGCGGTGTTTGATACCACTTTAAGAGATGGGGAACAGGCTGCAGGCACTCGCTTGGGGAGCCGTGAGAAGATCACGATTGCGCGCCAGCTTGCCCGGCTGAAGGTGGATATCATCGAGGCGGGCTTCCCGTCCTCGTCTCCAGAAGATTTTGAAGCCGTGCGGAAGATTGCGCAGGAGATCGAGGGGCCTACGATTTGCGCGCTCTCGCGAGCGGTTGCCGCCGACATCGAAGCTTGCGGCAAGGCGCTGGCCAAGGCCGCGCGGCCGCGCATTCACACCGGAATCGGCGTCTCCGACATTCACATCATGGGCAAGTTCCGCGACGACCGGTATGGCAAGACGCTGGGCGGAAAGAAGGCGAAGCTGGTGGGGCTGGCGGTGGACGCCGTTAAGCGCGCGCGCAACTGCGTGGATGACGTGCAGTTTTACGCCGAGGATGCTGGGCGGGCCGAGCCGTTGTACCTGTTTGAAATGCTGGAAGCGGTCATCGATGCGGGTGCGACGGTCGTCAACATCCCAGACACCACGGGTTACACCGTTCCCGAACAGTACGGCGAGTTGATTCGCGGCATCCGCGACAATGTTCCAAACATTGCGCGCGCAATCATCAGCGTGCATTGCCACGACGATCTTGGTCTTGCAGTGGCCAACTCCCTTGCCGGTATTCGCAATGGTGCGCGCCAGGTGGAGGGGACGATCAATGGGATCGGCGAGCGCGCCGGCAACGCCGCGCTGGAAGAGGTCATCATGGGCCTCCGCACCCGCGCCGACTACTACGGGCTGAGCACCGGAATCGAGCCGCGCGAACTGTTTCGCACCAGCCGCATGGTTGCCGACATGCTCGGAATGCCGGTGCCCGCCAACAAAGCCGTGATCGGCACAAATGCGTTTTCGCATAGCTCGGGCATCCACGTGGACGGCTTTCTGAAAGAACGGCAGACGTATGAGATCATGCGTCCCGAAGACGTTGGACTGATCGCAAGCCGGGTCGTTCTTACGGCGCGCACTGGCCGGGCCGGACTTCGCTCACGGCTGGAAAAGCTCGGATACGAGCTTTCCAAACAGGAGCTTGACACACTGTACCAGCGCTTTCTTACCGTGGCGGATAAGAAGCAGGAGGTGCTGGACGAAGACCTGGTTGCACTGGTTCACGATGAACTGCCTCCGATGCAGCAGAACCTGAAGTTGGAATACCTGCACAGTTACAGTGGAACGGCGGCGATTCCGACGGCTACCGTGCGTCTGCTGGTGAAGGGAAAGATGAAGGAAGGTGCTTCGATTGGCGATGGGCCGGTCGATGCCGTGTACAAGGCGATTGCAAAGGTCACCGGCACCAAGGCGAAACTTCTGCGCTATGACATTCGAGCCGTGACCGCAGGGACTGAAGCCATGGGAGAGGTCACAGTACATCTGGAGGTCGGCAAGCGGCGGGTCATGGGGCGCGGTGCTTCCACCGACATCATTGAGGCCAGCGCAAAGGCTTATGTGGACGGACTGAACCGGCTGAGCTGAATCGCAAGGTCATAGGCTGGACAAGCCGGTCCGAGAGTTTGTTCCCAGTTTTTGCAGGCTCGCAGACAATGCGATGGCGCGTCATCAAAGACGCGCCATCGTTGTCTGCAAAATCAGAGATTATTCGGCGATGAAGCCTATTTTGCCGGGGCCGTCTTCACTGGAGCGGACTTGGTGTTGTCAAGCACGGAGCCGCTGCCACTGCGGCGGGTTGAACTGATGGCCAGAGTGAATGAGGTAAGCATGAAAATGATCGCAGCCCAGGTGGTGAGCTTAGTGAGGAGGTTGGCTCCTGCACGCGGTCCGAAGGCCGTCTGGCTGCCCAGGCCTCCGCCGAAGGCACCCGCGAGGTCGGCGCTGGCGCCGCTCTGCAGCAGAACTACCGCAATCAGGAACAGGCACACGATAATGTGAACGATGGTGACTAGAACGAGAATCATGCTTATCCTTCCCGGCGGGTACACACGCCGGATATTTCTAAACTCTACCTGCTTGAGTCAGTTTGGAACGTACTACTCCAGCTTGAATAAGCCGGGGAGGACGTATGGTGCGGAAGGCGGGACTTGAACCCGCATGCCTCTCGGCGCCACCCCCTCAAGATGGTGTGTCTGCCAATTCCACCACTTCCGCACTGCCATCGCTGCGCGCCGGGCTTCGCACCCGGGCCACAACGATTCATAAGCTTCCAAAGAACGTATACAGGGACAAATCGAGTATAACAAACTCGGCGCAGTTGGGAAGCCTCGACGCGCCGGGGATGGCACATAACTGTGAAATCCAGCCGCATCAGGCTGATGCGGCTGGAATTCCTGAACTCACGCTACCACTTCACGATCTTCGAGAACGCGTCAGGCTTGAGGCTGGCGCCGCCGACCAGCGCGCCGTCGATCTCCTCCTGCGAAAGCATCTGATGGGCGTTTTCCGGCTTGACGCTGCCGCCGTAAAGAATGCGAAGCTGTTGGGCAAATTCTTCGCCGAAGACGTTAGCCGCCTCCTGGCGGATGAGCTGGTGGGCTTCGTTTGCCATCTCGGGGGTCGCCGTCAGTCCGGTGCCGATGGCCCAGACAGGCTCGTAGGCAATGGCCATTTTGGCGGCCTTGCGGGCGGATACGCCGGAGAAGGCACGCGAGCACTGACGGCGCAGCACGTCTCCGGTAATGCCGGCTTCACGCTCCTCCTTCACCTCGCCGACGCACACAATGGGGGCAAGCGTGGCTTCGAGCGCCACTTTCAATCGGCGGTTGACCGTATCGTCGGTTTCGCCAAAGTACTCCCGGCGTTCGGAGTGGCCGAGGATGACCCACTTGCAGCGGGCGCCCACCAGCATTTCGCCGCTGATCTCGGCGGTGAACGCGCCTTCTTTTTCCCAATACATATTTTGTGCGCCTACTTGGATATTGGTGCCCTCGGCCTTTTCGGCCACGGCAGCAATGTCAACGAAGGGCGGGCAGATTACGATTTCGTCGCGGCTGTGTCCGGCTACCAGGGGCACGAACTCTTCCATGAACTGGCGCGCCTGCTCAGGGGTTTTGTACATCTTCCAGTTGGCTGCAATGATCTTCTTGCGGCTCATAGTTACCTCATGTGTTGGTTGAAGGAATGGTTTCATCGAATGGCAGGGTTACAAAGCTCCAGCGAGAGGCATTGCGCCGCCGCTGTTCGTCCTTTGCAGCCTTTACAAAAACGGAGAGCATGTCAGGACTGTACAACACAAAGTGAACCTGGTGAAGGTTGCGTGCGTTGGCAAGCTCATCGATGACGGTGCAAACCGCTACGGCGGCCGCGGACTCGGCTGGGTATCCATAGACGCCCGTGGAGATTGCCGGAAAAGCCACGGAGTGCAGGCCCAGCCGGTCGGCCAGTCGCAGTGAGTTGCGGTAGGCATTGGCCAGGATGCCACTTTCGCCCTGCAATCCGTCTCGCCAGATGGGGCCGACGGTATGAATTACAAAGGCCGAGGACAATCTGCCGCCCGTGGTCTGGACCGCTTCACCGGGTGGCAAGTGGCCATCGCGGGCGACGATCTTGCGGCACTCTTCGAGGATGGCGGGACCACCGGCGCGATGGATCGCACCATCGACTCCGCCTCCGCCCATCAGGCTGGAATTTGCCGCGTTGACGATGGCGTCAGTGGTTTGCTTCGTAATGTCGCCGGCCTCGAAAAAGACTTGCGCACCTTCCCCGAGCTCCAGCCGAATGATGTTTTTCACGGTCTATTTGTTAGTCAGCGCTTCCACGCCAGGCAACTTTTTGCCTTCGAGGAATTCAAGCGAAGCGCCACCGCCAGTAGAGATGTGCGTGATCTTATCGGCTACACCGGCTTTATGGACCGCCGCTACGCTGTCTCCGCCGCCCACGATTGAGATGGCTCCCGGATTATCAGCCACGGCTTCGGCAACCTTGGTGGTGCCCTTGCTGAACTGGGCAAATTCAAAGACGCCCATGGGGCCATTCCAGACGATGGTGCGGGCGCGTGAGATCTCCTCGGAGAAAAGCTCTATGGTCGCCGGACCGATGTCGAGCGCCATCTTGTCGGCGGGTATCGGCTGGCCTACTGGAATGACGGTGCCCACGGCGGCAGCATCAAGTTTGTCGGCCACCACATGATCCACAGGGAGCAGCAGGCGAACGTGTTTCGCCTTGGCTTCGGCGAGTAGTTCGGTTGCCAGTTGAATCTTGTCGGTTTCCAGCATGGACTTGCCGATCTCCTGGCCCTGTGCCTTCATGAAGGTGTATGCCATGCCGCCGCCGATAATGAGTGCATCCACCTTGGGCAGCAGATTGCGAATAACGCCGATCTTATCGCTGACCTTGGCGCCGCCCAGGATTGCCAGGAAGGGCTTTGCGGGATTCTCCGTCGCCTTGCCGAGATACTCCAACTCGCGCTCCATCAGCAGGCCGGCAGCGCTCTTGGCGATGAAGTGGGTTACGCCCTCCGTGCTGGCGTGGGCTCGGTGAGCCGTGCCGAAAGCGTCATTGACGTAGAGTTCGGCAAGGCTTGCCAATTGCTTGGCAAACGCCGGATCGTTCTTCTCTTCTTCCTCATGAAAGCGGACATTTTCAAGCAGCAGGGTCTGTCCGCGCTCCAACTGGCTGGCCATCTCAGAGGCTTGCAGGCCGACACAGTCAGGCGAGAAGCCGACATTCTGGCCACGGCCCATGCGCTCATCCAATAGAATGCGCAGGCGCTCGGCCACTGGCTTCAGACTGTACTTTGGATCGGGCTTTCCCTTGGGGCGGCCAAGATGCGAAACAAGAATCAGCTTGGCTCCGTGGCGCAGTGCGTACTCAATGGTGGGCAGCGTCTCACGGATGCGTGTGTCATCTGTGACGCGTCCATTCTCAAGAGGGACGTTAAAATCCACTCTCATCAGGACTCTGCGATTGTTCAATTGCAGATCGCGAATCGAAAGCTTGGCCATGGCGTGCTTACCTGCTGAATTCGTTACTGCCGACGACTTGCATCGTGCTCTGAAACGGAAGTAAAGACGGGTCAGAGGCAATTGCCTCTGACCCGTTCCGGTTTGCTATAGTCCCTTTGCACCAAAGAAGTTGATCAGGTCTTTGACCCGGTTGCTGTAACCCCATTCGTTGTCATACCAGGCGAAGGTCTTCACCAGGTTGCCGCCGATTACACGGGTGAGCTTTGCATCCAGAGTCGAGGAGGCCGGGTTGCCCTTGAAGTCACAGGAGACAAGCTCTTCGTCGGTATATTGCAAATAGCCCTTCAGGGGCGCGGTCTGGCTAGCCTTTTTCAGGGCGGCATTGACCTCTTCCACGGTTACGTTGCGGCCTACCACGGTGACCAGGTCAACGGCCGAGACATTCGGAGTCGGGACGCGCACTGCAAAGCCGTCCAACTTGCCCTTCAGTTCGGGAATCGCCAGGTAAATCGCTTTGGCCGCACCGGTTGAGGTCGGAATCATCGAGAGCGCGGCAGCGCGGGCGCGGCGCAGATCGGAGTGCGGGAAATCCAGGATCACCTGATCATTCGTGTAGCTGTGAATGGTGGTCATGGAGCCGCTGATGATGCCAAAGCTGTCCTGCAAGACCTTGGCCACGGGCGCCAGGCAGTTGGTGGTGCAGGATGCGTTCGAGATGATGTGGTGCTTGGCCGGATCGTACTTGTCATCGTTGACGCCAAGAACGATGGTGATATCTTCATTTTTTGCGGGCGCGGAAATAATGACCTTCTTTACGGTGCCGCGCAGGTGCTTCTTTGCGTCCTCTGCGTTCGTGAAGCGGCCCGTCGATTCCACCACCACTTGAACTCCCAGCGACTCCCACTCCAGCAACGAGGGGTCTTTCTGCGCGAAGACCTTGACCTTCTTGCCGTCAATAACGATAAAGTCGCCGTCGGCTTGAATATCGGACTTAAGATTGCCGAGGATAGAGTCGTACTTGAGAAGGTGGGCCAGGGTCTTAGGGCTGGTCAGGTCGTTTACTGCGACGATGTCGATGTTTGAATCGTTCAGAGATGCGCGGAACACGTTTCGGCCAATACGGCCAAAACCATTGATGCCAACTTTAATCGCCATTCTTGCCTCCAGACATTAGCAGACGCATGCGCGCGAATCGATGGCGCTGCTACGCCCGCGCTCTTTGCCGCCGAAAGAAATGCTAGCACCGCCTTCTTCGCGGAGCAAACGGCGAGCGGAGATCGTGATTATTACTTCCTGCGAGGCGAGGGATTTCCGAACCGGTACGCAGTAGCGCCGAATGAAACGAGAGCACTGCCTTCGGGAGGTGGACGCGGATCATAACGAGCACGCGCCGGGGTAAGCTTACCAATAACGGAAACCGCCCTATTAATTTCACTAGCGGGACTCGCCCGAATTCGCCGGACGTGGTATAAGTCCCTTATGCGCAGATGGATGCGCGATCGCGTGAAGCGTCGCAATCAGAAGAACAAGAATCCGCAGCAGTCCGGCGAAACAGAACAGGGGCCAGCGCCCCTGCAGCCTACATTTCTTGACCGTGCAGGCACCTGGACGGAATCCGGTGCAGGGCATCCGGACGCACCGGCAGAGAGTTCACCCCAGCCAGTGTTCGAGGCTCAGCCAGAAAAAGATCCCTTTGACGCGGATGCGGAGAGCACGCCCGCCGATAGTTCAATGGGCCGTCGCGACCGTTCGCGCCGCAGAGGCCGCGGCGGACGTGGGCGCAACCGCACCGAGCAGCAGGAGAAGGCCGCGCAGGCATCCTCCAGTGTAGCGGGGCTGCCGATTGCTCCCGGCCAAGCCACCGGCGAGGCTGCCGAGATCGATGAACCAGACGCGGTCGAGAGTCCGGAACTGGATGCCGCCGATGCCGCGCCTCGCAAGACCGCTGCACCCAAGGGCAAGAAGGGCGCGGTGGTTCTGGCTATCGGCCTGCCGGGCTCCGGCAAGAGTTCGTGGTTCAAGCGCCATGACATCATTCCGTTATCAAGCGATCTGGTGCGCGGACTGCTCTTCGATGACGCCACCGAGCAGCGCTTTCAGGATCTGGTATTTTCGTCGCTGCGATCGCTCTTGAGGGCCCGTCTGATCGCGGGCCGGCCGATGAGTTACATCGACGCTACCAATCTCTCGCCGAAGGAGCGCCATAGCTGGATCAAGATGGCGCACGATTTCGGCTATGAGTCTCATGCCGTTTTCTTTGATGTGCCTACCGAAGTCTGCATGGAACGTAACCGCAAGCGCGCTCGCAACGTTCCGGACGAGGTGATGCTGCGCATGGCGCAGAAGCTGCGGCCACCGAGCTTCGACGAGGGCTTTGCCAAGGTGATCGTGGTTCGATTGAAGAACAAAAAAGGTTCCGAAGCCGCGCCTGAATTGCCCGATTCTCCCGAATCGGACGAAGATGGCGGCGATGACGTGTGATAAACACCCAGAGACGAAATGGGCGCGGGCTGCATGCCCGCGCTCTTTTTATGCCTGCCGTATTGGACAGAGCGCAGTGCTTGCCGCTCGCCGCCTCAAGAGATCATGCGAATGTTGTTCTGATTTGCGTTTCGCAGTGACTGAGCTGCGGGAAGACAGATGGTGAAGTGCGTTCCGTGGCCGTTTTTCGCGACGCTGCTGCGAACGTGAATTGTACCGCCCAGCTTTTCCACGATATTGCGCGAGATCCAGAGGCCGATTCCCAGCCCGTTTTCGCCCTTGGTGGTAACGAAAGGTTCAAAGATCTCGTCCAGCTTTTCTGGGTTGATGCCGGAGCCGGTATCGGAAAAGATCAGTTTTACCTCCTGGCCGTCCAGAAAAACCTGCAGTTCGAGAGAGCCGCCCTCGGGCATGGCATCGATTGCGTTTGAGATGAGGTTGGTGAAGACCTGGCGCAATTCTCCGGGAGCAACGTCAATCATCGCGTCGGTATCGAAGTGCCGTTCGACCCTAACGTGCCTCTCTTCGATCTGTCGATGAAAAGATTCGATTGACGTATCCACTAATTCGGTGGCTCTGATCCTTACCCGTTCGCCCGAACTGCGATGCGGCGCCAACGTCTCCCTGGCTATGGTGGCCAGCCTGTCCACTTCTTTTTTCGCCGTCTGGAGCAGCAGCCTGGAGTCGTCCGTCAACCCCGCCTGCGAATTGAGCACGAAGAGAATATCGGTCAGTGACGACAGTGGATTGTTGATCTCGTGCGCAAGACTGGCGGATAGGCGACCGGTTGCGGCCAGCCGTTCGGAGCGGTGTAGAGCTTCCTCCAGCTGGGAGTTCAATTTCTTGATTTGCGCCTCGGCCTTCTTGCGCTCAGAGACGTCGCGAATGGCTGCGGTGACAACCATGCCCTCCGGTGTTCGCATCGGGCTCAGGCTAATCTCCACCGGAAACTCCGAGCCATCCTTGCGCAAGCCGAACAACTCAAGGCCCACTCCCATTGGGCGGACGCGCGGAGCTCCGAAGAAATCATCCCTGTGCCCGGAGTGATACTGGCGATAGCGCTCGGGAACAAGGACTTCGATTCTCTTGCCAAGCAGTTCAGAGCGCTCATAACCGAAGAGGCGCTCGGTCTCCTTGTTTACAAGCAGGATGCGGCCCTGACTATCGGCGATTGTCATTCCATCGGGCGCCGATTCCAGAAGACCGCGGAAATAGACTTCACTACGCCGCACCGCTTCCTCGTCATGGCCGCGTTGCATGGCCGTCGCAATGATGTTGGCAATGGAGCGAAGAAAATTGATGTCGTCAAGATTGAAGCTGCGCGATGACGAACTATAGGCACCGAGCACTCCGAAAGGCTGCTCCGGCCCGGGAATGTGAACCGTGACTCCGCTACGGACCTTGTGCTCATCCAACAGCGGCGAGGGAATGAAAGGCGTATCCGAGGTATAGTCTTCGATCACGACCCGGCGCTGGTTCAGAAAGGTGTATCCCGCCTGGAACTCTCGGGTCACCGGAATTGTGGTCACTCCCACGCTGCCAGCCTTCCAGCCAAGTCCGGCACGCAAGATAAATTCGTTTTTTGAAGGCCGGAACTCCAGTACCTCACAGAAACGAATGTGGAGTGCCTCAGCGATGAAGCCTACGGCGTTCTCCATCAAACCAGGCAATTCACCCCTTTGGAGTGCGAGCTGGCTCAATTCCGCGAGGGCCGACTGCTGTTTGGTCCTGCTGTCCGTAGTCTCCTCCGGTCCTGGTAGTTCGCTTCCGCCATCAAATTCGGCCATCGAATCGAATTCTCCAGTTCGCAAAGTCTAAAACTATTGCCGTACTTCTTGTGTAGGATGCAGGCGGGAAGAGTGGTGTCGTAGAGAAATTGTTCATAAGTCGCAAATCTGCGTGACTTTGGGGCCAGGACGTGGTCCAGCTTGCGATTCCGCCAGCTTCGCCGTACAACTCATCGAGCTCTATTCTGATCAATGGAGCAAAATTACTGCATTGGCCCTTGAGGTGAGTACGATGCGTGCATTTCTGGCACTGCTGCTGTTTTCAACTTTAGTTGCAGCTCAGCAGGCTCCTACGCCCGATGTAGCTGCGCCCGATCATCAGTGGAGCATGAACGCGTGGCCAGAAATTAAAACGCGATAAATTACGGAAGATAACTTACTATATACCAGCACGTTACGATTAAGACAAAAACTATCACTTCACCTGAAATAGCACGTTTACGTGGGCAGTCATGGTGATCTTCGCCGGAGCAAAATCCTGCACCGGAGAGGGCGCTGAGACATCGCCGGCGGCGTGCGCCTTCATCATCATGGGGCGTGGCTGCGGAATGAATTCGCTGGCATCCACCGAGGCGTAGCTCATTGCACCCAGCGTCCGGCCCCCGGCGCGGGCGAGGGCTTCCGCATTGCGGTGCGCTGCAAGGTAGGCGTTCTCAACCGCTTTGGCCTTCGCTGAATCGATGCTTTCAAGGGTGTAGCCGATGCTGAGGCTGTCGGTGGTGTCCACCTGCGAGAAGCTGTCGATGAGCGGGCCGAGCTTGCTGAAATCTCGAACCTTTATAGTGACGTGGCTGTTGACCTGGAAACCGGTCAGCCTGCGCTTGGGATTCCAGTTGTATACCGGCATCATGGAAAAAAAACCAATTTCTGCGTCCTTGGGATCAAGGCCGTTATCGCGCAGAGTCTGGCGTATCTTTTCGGAGGATTCCTGCGCCTGGGCGTATGCGGCTTTCAACACCGGCTGCTGCACGGAGATTGAGAACTGCACGAGGGCGGTGTCTGGCGCGCTCTCGAACTTCCCATCCCCGCCTGCCCATAGAGTGTTGGCCGTGACGGGAGTTTGTTGTGCCAACGCGATAGCGGCGATGAACAAAAGCGGTACATTCGAGGCGATTCTTAAGTGATTCATAGTTCTCCTTGCACGGCTGCGGTCGAAACAGGAACAGGCCACAAGTGCTGGAACGCGATTGTAATATGTTTGATGCTGGCCAGGATTTCGTATTGCTACCGGGAGAGAATTGCGGAAGAATGAGAGACACAGGAGTCGTAGATGAAAGTTCGCAAATGGACCATTCGAATGACGGTTCTGGGCTTGGGTGGACTGGGAGCGATGCTGCTCTCGGAACGAGGCCGCAAGCTGATCCGATCCGCGGCGGAGCGCTTTGGCGCAGCGCCAGGACGGCTAGCAGCCTGGAACAACGCCGCACAAGAGGAACTTGATCATATCCAGCATGCGGTGATAGAACTTGAACAATCATTAGGAACTCATACAGCTCATTAGGGGCATGGCATCGTAAGCAAACGAACCGGCGCACCTGTGCCGGTTCGTTTTTTCCGTGACACAATGCGCGAGCATCGCTGAAGAAAGCGCCTTCTCTCGAGATCTGACGAACCAGCTCTTTGTTCACGATAATCCATTTTATGATGAGCGTTGAGTAGTCAAGAATTTGCTTGCTTGACCAGAGTTACTGTGACAGTATTCCAGCCCATGTAAAGAAAGTACGGTGCGTCTTTGGGGAGACGCGCCGTCCGCGAGCGCACGTGGGGATACTCGCGATCTGGGTTCCGAAACGAAAACACCGGGTATCAAGTCAGCATTCTCTTTAGACACAGAGCAGACAGCCCGCTGTCGCTTGGAGCAAATGACAAGAGACGGACGCGCTGCGATGGCAGAGGAGTGTACGACGAGCTCGTTATCGTCTTCATCATGCCGAAACATGGCTTTGGGTTCCAGGAAAGATGCACTTTATATCAACGGAAGAAAAGAACGGCATTTTATTGAAGGATCTACCACCACACTGGAGGAAATAGAATGAAACGATCGGCCGTCGTGATTTGCATGTTCCTGTTATTTGCCGCATGCACTTGGTCAGAAGCGCAAGAAATTACCATCGGCGTCAATTTTTCCACCACCGGCCCCGCGGCATCTCTCGGAATTCCTAATCAGAACGCTCTGCTTCTAGCCCCTCACGTAATCGGGGGCCAGAAAGTCCGCTACATTTTCCTGGACGACACTTCCGATCCCACGCTCGCGTTGCAGAATGTGAAACGCCTGATTTCTCAGGACAACATCGATGTCCTGATCGGTCCGAGCATCACCCCGACTACGCTTGCGGTCATCGAAACGATTGCCGCAGCCAAGGTTCCCATGATCGCCCTGGGTTCGACCAGCCGTCTCATCCTTCCCATGGACGAAAAAAAGAAGTGGGTATTCAAGACGGTCCCCAACGACGATATCTTCGCTGGGGCGCTCGTCGATCTGATGGCCAAGCAAGGTGTCAAGACCATGGGCATGATCGCGGTTAACGATCCCTACGGGGAGAGCTGGACCGAAATCATTACCCAGCTCGCCGCCGCCAAAGGAATCAAAATTCTTAACGTGGAAAAATTCAACCGTGATGACACCAGCGCTACCGGCCCAGCCTTGCGGGCGATGAGTGGCCATCCGGATGCAATCGTGATTGCCGCAGTGGGAACGCCAGCGGTCACCCCGAGCCGGGACTTGATTGAGCGCGGTTACAAAGGAAAGATTTTTCATTGCGGCGGCATGGTGAATGGCGACTTTCTGCGCGTTGGGGGAAAGGCCGTGGAAGGCATCTACACCCCAACTCCTCCTCTGGTGGTCACGGAACAGTTGCCCGACGGCTATGCCACCAAAAAGGCGGGGCTTGAATTCCTCAAGATCTACGAGGCCAAGTACGGTCCAGGATCAAGGTCGCAATATGCCGGCCACAGTTGGGATGCCATCAAGGTGCTCGAGGTCGCCATCCCCGTCGCCTTAAAGAAGGGCAAACCGGGAACGCTGCAGTTCAGGGAGGCTCTGCGCGACGCGATCGAAAATGTAAAGCATGTGCATGGTGTTCAAGCCCGCTACAACATGACTCCCGCTGACCATAGCGGAATCGATAAAAGGGGCATAGTGATGGTTAAGGTCGAGAACGGCACCTGGAAATTGGTCGATTACCCGAAATTCTGATTCGGACTCAGGTTGGAGGCGGCTGCAGCCGCCTTCAACACGTTTCATTTGTGCAGAACGTCTCTGGCTAAATGCTCTCGACTGCCCGTCGCACTCAGCTTCTATGGTCTTGATCGAATGCGCCACCTATAGGAACATCACACCTCGCCGGGCAGGGAGTCGATTCGGCGCGCCATCTGCAAATCCTTCTGCGTCAGCCCGCCCGCGTCGTGGGTCGTGAGTGTGAGCGTGACCTGGTTGTAAACGATTCGAATATCCGGGTGATGCCCTTCCTCTTCAGCGATTTCGGCCACCTTGTTCACGAAAATCATGGCGTCGACGAAATTCTCAAATGTGAAAAGGCGCTCGATCTGGTCACCTCGCAGGGTCCACTGAGTGAGTTTCTGCAACCCTTCGGCCACCTGTTGTCTTTCCAGTTTGACTGCCATCGATGGGCTCCTTCCGGCCTACTTGGACATCTTGGAAAGATGCTCACTATAGCAGAAGCGGTCGCTCTGAGAATTGATTTCGTCGTGTAGGCTTTCCCAAACCGAAGCGGGAATCGAGAGGAAAACGTCGACGACAGCGGGATCAAACTGCCGCCCTGACCAGAGAATAATCTCGCTGCGCGCCGCATCCACGCTGCGCGCGGGGCGATACGGACGGTCGGAGGTTATGGCGTCGAGGGTGTCGGCTACGGCGAAGATTCGTGCCCCCAACGGAATCTCCTCACCTTTCAGCCCGCGCGGATATCCACCTCCGTCCCAGTGTTCCTGGTGTGCGTATACGATTTCTGCGGATTCAGCGAGAAATGGAATTTTCTTCAGCATTCGATAACCGAGATAGCTGTGCTCCCGCGTGATACTTGTCTCTTCTTCCGTCAGCGTATCCGGTTTGCGCAGGATGGCGTCGGGAATCGCCATCTTCCCTATGTCGTGCAGGAAAGCGCCACGGGCCAGGATGTGCATGGCTTTAGGCTGAAGTCCCATGGTGTGAGCAATTTGGATTGCGAAGGCAGTTACGCGCCTGGAGTGGCCCTCGGTTTCAGCGTCTTTCAGATCGAGAGCATCCCCCAATGCTTCCAGGGTTACGTCGTAGGAGCGTTCCAACTCGGCGATAGTCTCGCGAAGTTCCTTGGTGCGCTGGTCTACCAAGGCTTCCAGATTCGACTGATAAGTACGATTCTGGACCCGAAGGTGGTTGGCTTCCAAAGCACGCCGCACGACGGCGAGCAATTGCTCGCGCTCAAACGGTTTGAGCAGGTAGTCGTAGGCCCCGTTGCGGATCGCCGCAAGAGCCACAGAGATATCGTGTACTGCGGTGACCATCACGACCGGTAGATCCTCGTGCTTCCGCTTGACGATTTCCAGCAGCCCTACGCCATCCAACTCTGGCATCATCAAATCGGTCAGCACGAGCTGGAAATCGCTGTCACTACGGAGAATTTCCAGGGCCTCTACACCCGAAGAAGCCTGCTGGCAGTTGTAGGAAGCATGCTGCAGCATGGAACACACGATTTCCCGGATCGCTTCTTCGTCATCGACAACAAGGATTCGTTCAACCGCCATTAGGAGTTTGCCTCATGGAAATCGCGATAATTCTCATAGCAGCCGCCAAAGCTTGGGCGAACATTCATTGTATCGAGAAATTTAGCGGCATACATCCAGATAAAAGCTGAAGGCAACATGAACTTTGATGTGATATACAGCAAAGCAGGAGAAGAATTGATTCACGACGCATACCTGAGACGGCTTGGTACGCTTGCGGCGGCAGCCCCATTGTCCTTCGGGCAATGGGCAATTGTGCTGGGCCTGCTGATTGCAGGGCTGACGGTCTATTTCGGGTTTTGCAAGCGCTACCGGATTGTACGGCTGCAGGATTTGGCGGACCTTACCGAGAAGAGGAACGCGGACGATGACATTCGGCGGCGTAACCAGGAACTAAGTGCTCTCAATGCCATGGCGATGGTTGCTGCCCGGAGCCTCAACCTTGACGAAATTCTGCAGAACACGCTGCATTGGACCACCGAACTCTACGCTCAGCAATGTGACATTCTGCTCTTCGATCAAGAATCCGGGCACGTGATACGAAGTGAAACCAGCCGCCAGAACAGGGAAGAGGAGTGCGCGGAACTGCGGAATCTGGCGGAAGGTGAACTCTCGGAATACATAGTCCGGGCGCGCAGCGAGCTCATCACGGAGCAGGATTTGCCAAGTTTCCCACAGGCTGTGCGGTCATGGATTGTGAAGCGCGGCTATGAATCCTTTCTTGCCGTCGTAATGTACTCGCAGCGCAATGTATTGGGAATTCTGCTCATCACCAGCCAGACCAAGAATCAGTTCACCGGAACCGGCCACAACCTTGCCATGGCCATCGCGCGCCAACTGGGGAGTTTGTTGGAAAAGGCGCTGCTTTATGAAGAGACTGCGCGGGCCTACGAGAACCTTCGCAATGCCCAGGAACAGCTGCTGCAGAGCGAAAAAATGTCTGCTGTCGGTCAGCTTATTTCCGGAGTCGCGCACGAGTTGAACAATCCGCTCACAGCCATCCTTGGCTACGTTCAGCTGCTGGAAACAGAACCGATCGGGGAGCGCGCGCAGGATTTTGTACGCAAACTCTACCGGCAGACGCAGCGCACCCATCGCGTGGTGCAGAACCTGCTTACGTTTTCACGCCAGCGTAAGCCGATGCAGTCGAGCGTGGACTTGCGGCACGTGCTCGAGGACACGCTGGCACAACGTGATTTTGATTTGAAACTGAACAATGTCACTGTGGAACGGGAATACGACCCGGAGCTTCCATTCATAATTGGCGACGCACATCAACTGGAGCAGGTTTTTCGCAACATTATCAACAACGCCGTGGACGCGATTATGGATTCTGCGCAGAGCGGCAGCTTAAAGGTGCGAGCCTATCCAAAGGAAGGCCAAGCCTGTATCGAATTCAGGGACTCGGGCGCGGGGATCAAAGACCCCAAGAAAGTCTACGATCCGTTCTATACCACGAAGAAGATCGGCAAGGGCAGCGGGCTTGGACTCTCCATCTGCTACGGCATTGTGAAGGAGCACGGCGGAGATATCAACGCCTTCAACCACGAGCAAGGAGGAGCTGTTTTCCAAATCAAGCTCCCGCTTGCAGGGCATCAGAAAGTCTCCAGCGATGCGGAACCGGATTATCCCGTCGTCCAGAGTGAACCAAGGTTGTGACACCGCAGAATTGCGGGGAGCGAAGCACCCATTTTCCGTTTTTCCGCATCTGCCTGTCTTATGACCTTAGTCCACTTAGTCACCCCGAGCTCGACTCAATATGAGCACATAACTTCCACTATCCAATCCGCAAATGCCACGCGAGTATCCATGAATAGTATTGCGTAAGGTGAATAAACTACTCCGGGCCAAGCCTCACGGAAAAATATCTTAATGCCAAAAGTGATTGATTAAGTATGAGTTGTAAGATTTTCCACAAGCAGAGAACGTGCTCGGTACAAATTAGGCAAGGTGATTGCTTTAGATGAGAGCAACGTGTCGTGGTTTTTTGCTGATGCCGGAATCCAGCTAAGGAATATTCCAAACGGCGTGAGCCAAAATTAACTACCACAAACATTTAGCGAGCTCGTCAGCAAGTTCAGCACTCCGGGGGTGTACCGTGTCAAGTTCATACGAGCGAACATTACCAACCGCTATCGTGCGCTTCCTTCCCAGCGCCAAGAGCAAGCGCATGAAGCACCTTCGGGCAATCTACGAAGCGAACCGGAACCGCGTCTACTCTTTTGCGTTCTGGATGACGGATAGCGAGATGGGGGCGGAGAAGCTGTGTGAGCGCACCTTCCTGAGAGCGTTTTCCCTAAGCGACCGGCCGGGTGAGGAGATGATTGATCGAGCGCTGGTCCGCGAATTGCAGAATGAAGAATCGGTGTCGATGGATTCGCTGCAACTGCAGTGCGCCACGGTGCATGAGGTGAGCAGTATCCGCCGCAACACCAAGCGCGTGGATCTGGAGCGCGCGATCGTGCAACTTCCGCACACCGAACGGATGATCTTCTGCATGCACGACGGGGACGCCTACGATCACGCCCGCATTGCGCGTACGCTGGGCATCAGCGAAGACGACTCGCGCCGGGGACTGCACCAGGCGCGGCTGCGGATTCGCGAACTGGTAACCTCCAAGGCATCGCAAGTAGCGGCATAACTGCAACTGCTCAGTTGACGGAAAGCAAAACGCCCCTCTTACGGAGGGGCGTTTGACTGAATCGCGAGCGGACCAGCGGAGGTCAAGTCATTTCTTTACGAGCGCAATCTGCGAGATTGCAAGATCCCAGTGAGCTTCCAGGATCTCAAAGCGTCGCTGCTCCTCACGCCTGAATGCCGCTTGGTCTGGAAAGAGCTCAAGCTGGATGGAGTGCTCATCGGCCGGGGTATAGGCCGCCTGCGCGTTCTTGAAGACAATAGTGACGCGGTAATCCCAGCGCTCCTGCTCAGGCATGTGGAAGGCGGGAGTGTCGACGCGCACGGATAGAATGCGGCCCTGCGCCATCTCCTTCTGTAGCACAGGGTAGTGATTCTTCTTGAAGAGTTCGAGAAACTCCTCCTGATGGCCCCAATGAGTTTTGTAGTAGTACTCCATTACGTAAGGTTTATCGGGATCAGGGGCGGGCGGAGCCTGCGCCAAGCCCGCGGCGGAGAGCAGAAGCACCGAAGTGAAGAGCAGAGCGACGGACACCAGTTTACGCACGGAAGCCTCCAATAGATTTGTGGCATTGTAGCCGAGCCGAGCCGGCAAGGTGAAGCCGCAGGAGCTTTCAGGTAAGCTAAACCGCATGGCATTGAGGTTCGGCCGCGAGAATCATTCAGAGACACAATCACGCACCGGTCTGCTGCTCTGTTTCAACTCGCTCATTCACTTTCAGAAGGACCAATTTATGAGGCACTCGCGCGGCAGGACGGCATTCATTCACCCAGCTTAAAAACGCGTGAGGAGTTCCGTGGGCGCAACTCGCTTCAGATGATGCGGAGTGCGACGCAGATAACTTTGGCAAGAATGAGCGTCTCTGAGGCGGTTGAGCAAATGCGGTTGTGTGAATTCCGCACGTGGCTGGTGGAAGACGAAGGGAATCTCCTGGGTGTTTTGAACCAGGCCACCGTTGAGAACGCTCTTGAAGAGGGAAGAACCGAGGAGAAGCTGACGAGCCTATTCGAAACGCTGGACTTTCCCCATGTTCACCCGGATCATCCTCTTCATCTGGCGTTGGAGCGCATGAGCAGAGCTCGTTTTGACGTTCTGCCGGTGGTCAACCGGGCGGATATTCACAAGCTTGAAGGGATCGTAACGCTGCGTGATGTGCTGGATTCCTACGGCGTGGACTCTACGGGCTCGGCGTAATTCTCTTTTTTGCCGCTGGCTGTGTCTTTGAGTAGAAACTGTGGGCTGCAATGGCACCATCCGAGTATGCCATTGCAGCCCACAAGCAACCACCAATTGAAGACTGCTCAGGTCTAGAACTGGTAGCGCAAATTGAGGAACCAGTTGCGGCCTTCCTCCGGGTATCCGGCCGTGTAGAAGTAGTTGCGGTCAAAGACATTCTTGACCCCGGCCTGCACCTTTAAGGTGCGGTACGGCACGGTCAAGCCCATGTCCGCGGTTGCAAGCGCCTCGCCGTGCGGAGCGTAGAGCGGTGAGGAAGAAGCGTACGACGTATCTTGCAGCGTAACGCCACCTTCATAGCGGGCACTGACCAAGGCAAGAACGTGGTAAGGAAGCTGGAAGCTGGCGGTTCCTATTGCCTTGTTCTTGGGGAGTCCCGTAGGCAGCACAAGCGGCGAACTGAGTGTGGTTCCAGTGGGAAGCACAGCCGTTCCAATGTCGCGGTTGAGGTAGGTGTAGCTCGCATCCAGCACCATCCAGGAGATGGGGTGGCTGCGGACTTCGATCTCGACTCCCTCGTGTGTCTCCTTGCCGATATTTACGTTCTGGCTGCAATCCGTGCCTGCAACCCCGCCGCTGGTGTTGTTCGGGCAGAGACCGGTTCCAGCGGTAGTGAAACCCGGATCAGGAACCAGCGCGGATTCAATTGCGTTGCGCAAATCGCTGCGGAAGAGCTGCGTGCTGAGAGTAAGTTTGGTGTTGATCGTGTGGGTATATCCGAAATTCCAGTTGCGGCTGTGCTCAGTTTGCAACTCTGGATTCGGCAGCGCGGAACCCATGCCGGAAGAGTAGCGCTGCTTCAGGGTTGGGAAGCGGCCGCGATCCTCAAAGGTCACAAAGACCAGGTCCGAAGGGCTCAGGGTATAGGTTGCCGAGGCCTGCGGGTTGAAGGTCCAGAAGTGCGCGGTGCAACCGGAGAATGAGGTGTTTGTCGGATCGCTGGCGCACTCATAGGCAAGCAGAAGAGTGTCAGCTACGTCTCCCTTCGCGGGCTGGTTGAGTGCGTTGTAGGTTTCCTCTCGCAGTCCTTTGAGGTGATCGCCGCTGAAGCCGACGGTGGCGTGCAGCCGGGAGGTGAAGGTGATCTGGTCCTGCAATCCAAACGAGGTTTGCTGATCGCGCAAATGTTTGACCGGAATAAACTCAGCTAAGGTATTGCCGGGGACGACCGTTGCGGCGCCGGGGTAAATTCCATATTCATCGTGGGTGTCATCTTTGAAGAAGAAGGATGCGCCGATGACGTTGTGCTTCAACAGCCGGGTGGTGAACTCGGTAGATGCGCCGTCGGTATGGTCGTCGTAGCTGCTGATTTCCGCGCCGCTGCCCGATGTTTTGTAGGTGTTCATGCTGTTGTACTGCGAGTTGTCATACATGTCGATCGAGTTGCGGAACTGGTCGTAGAAGGCACGGAACTTGATCGAGCTCTGTTCACCGATGCCGGTGTTGGAGAGAAAGTAGTAACTGTCCTTATTCCAATAAGGCCACTTCCAGAAGTTCTTGAAGCTCGCGCTGGCGTTAGCGCCCTGGTAGAGAGGAACGCCCTTCTGGCCCTTCTGATTGATGTAGCTGAATACGTACTCATCGTCTCCACGCGGTAACCAGCCAATGCGGCCGCCCCACTTTTCATCGCGCGAATAGGATAGGTTTTCGTGGTCGGTCAGCGGGTAAGGGACATTGCAGTGAGTTCCGGCGCTGCAACCGGAAGCAGTGTTCAACGAGTTGCCCGGCGTCAACGCCAGATAACCACCCGCCGGATACTGGAAGTTCCCCGAAAGCGGGATGTAGTCATTCTGCAGCCAGTCGAGAGTGCCCTGTGCAAGATAGTGTGAACCTCTTGAACCCAAGCGCAGCGAGGAGAGCAGGCCGTTGCCAGAATAGGTTCCAATGGCCAAATCGCCTTCATACTTTTTCAGCGGCTCGCGGCTTACAAGATTAACGGTACCACCCAAAGCGTTGGGACCCAGCAAGGGAGACGAGAAGCCCCGAGCAACCTGAACCTCCGCGATATCGCTGGTCAAGAAGCGGTTCATGTCAATGTAGCCGTCATAGGGGACGTAAATCGGAATTCCATCGAGATAGAGCGGCACCTGGCCGTTGCTGCTGAAGCCGCGAATCATGAAGGCTGCCTCATTACGATTGCTTGAAATATGCTGAATCTCGACCCCAGGCAGCAAATCCAAGGCCTTGGTGGCGTTTACGGCGTCATGAAGCTGCATATCTTCCTGGGTAATACTCTCCGCCATAGGCGAAAGGGGCGAAAGCGCAGCCGATACCTCCACTTCCGTCACGCCAAGGTGGAAGGGGTGGGATGGGTCCTTCTGAACAATCTCAGCAACAACGCGGTGCAATTCCTTAAGTTGAGCCACAGCCTGGTCCGCTTTCAGAGGAAGCGGCGGAAGTTGGGCGAGCTGGAGATTCCTCTCCGTATGAGCCTTGAGCCAAAGGTCGACCTCGGCGCGAATCTGAAGGATTGTGCTCTGCTGAGCGGCTGCTTCCGTGGGTGTAAGGCGATCCAACAATGCCAGATCCTCCGCCCATGTCTGGGGGTGCGCTGACTGGGAGAGAGCCGGAATAGCGCTCAGTGAAAGGCATGCACAGAAAACAAACAACAAGATAGTCCGTTTACACGACATAGTAATCTGTCCTTGACGAATGGAATGCAAGTGACTTTAGCGCATTGTTCATGTAAATTACAAGAAGTTTTGCCAAACTATAAGTAGTTTATACACGACATTTTCAGGATTGTTCAGCGATTGCAATGCCTGAGATGAGCGGAGGCCCAGAAAATGTGGAAGATTTACGATGAGCTGATTGCCGCTGTTCCGGAGGACGCTGTTGTTTCGGACTGTCTTGCCGGGCTGAGCTGGTTTCTGGTGCGCTCCATCGGCACCGGAGTGGCGATGCGTCCGCGGGAGATGGACGGGCCCATGCGCAATGCCGGGAAAATTGCCGGCATGAAGGTGAGGGAACTTGCCTCCTGGATTAAATCGTGGGACTTCTACGAGGCTGCGATGGGGCTGGCAGCGATCAATTCAGCCTTGAATGCCCAGCATGCAGTGTTGCAAAACTGTGGGACGTGGCTGGACGAGACGAAAACTGAGGATGTCTTTACCTGTTTGCTCGATGAGTTGCGCGGCAAGCGGGTGGCCGTCGTAGGCCACTTCCACAATCTTGAGCGCCTCTCAGGCATTTGTGAGTTGAGTATTCTGGAGCGCAAGCCGATGCAAGGCGATCTGCCGGATCCGGCGTGCGAATACATTCTGGATGAACAGGACTTTGTGATCATGACGGCGACGACGCTGATTAATAAGACAATGCCGCGATTACTGGAACTGAGTCGGAATGCATGCGTGGTGGTAGCAGGGCCAAGCACGCCGCTGCACCCCTTGATGTTCGATCACGGCGTCGATCTACTAGGCGGATTGATCGTGGACCGTGAGCCAGCGGTGTGGAGAGCTGTTGCGGAAGGCGGACGCGAGGCGTTGTTCGAGCAAGGCGGACGCATGGTGAAGGTGTCAAGCAAGCCGCTGCTTTGCGGAAAGCACTAGAGCAATGGCAGCCGTGGGCAGTACGGTTCAGGAAATTAAGGACGAGCGCCGCATGGCGCGGCAGACCGATGCCGGTAGCCGCACACTTGCGATTCTGGCGATACTGCTGATCGGAATAGCAGTTGTCTCACTGATGATTGGCAGTTACCGGCTCACCCTGCACGATTGGTGGAGTGTGCTGACGCCTTCGGCCCAGAGCGGCACAGCGGAAATTGTACTGTTGCAGGTGCGCTTTCCGCGATTGCTGGCGGCGATGCTGGTCGGCGGGGGATTGGCGTTGGCCGGTACCGCTTACCAGGGGCTGTTTAACAATCCTATGGTGTCTCCAGACATTCTGGGCGCGTCGGCCGGAGCGGGTTTCGGGGCAGCGCTCGGAATTCTGTGCGGCTTCCACGTAGTTGCCATACAAGGGCTTTCATTTGCGATGGGATTGCTGGCTGTGGGGTTAGCCTGGGCGATAGGTTCGGGGTTTTGCCGGCGCGGAGATCCGGTACTGATGCTCGTCCTGGTGGGAATCCTCATCGCTTCGGTATTCACCGCTCTGATCTCGTTTACTAAATATCTGGCCGATCCATATGACAGGCTGCCTGCAATCACCTACTGGTTGATGGGCAGCTTCGCCGCGATCAATCTCAAAGATATAAGGCTGTCAGCCATACCAATTCTTGCGGGCTGCGTTCCGCTCTTTCTTTTGCGTTGGCGGTTGAACGTGCTTTGCCTTGGCGAAGAAGAAGCACGAACGCTTGGGCTGAATACGAGGTGGCTGCGCCTGATTGTAATCATTTCGGCCACGCTGATCACGGCTGCCTCGGTGTCCATTTGCGGCATGGTTGGCTGGATTGGTCTTGTGGTACCGCACCTCGCGAGAATGGTTGTAGGTCCAAATTACAAGGTGTTGGTGCCGACCGCAGCGCTGATGGGGGCCTGCTTCCTACTGCTGGTGGATGACGTGGCACGCACAATTGCCGCGTTGGAGATTCCGGTTGGCATTCTTACGGCGCTGATCGGCGCGCCGTTCTTTCTCTTCCTGCTGATGCGGGAGCGTAGGGACCATTGATGAATCTAACCGTAGAGAATGTGACGGGCGGGTACGGTTCCAGAATTGTGCTGCATGAGGTGAACTTCTCTCTGCAACCGGGTGAGGTGGTGTGCCTGCTGGGCGCCAATGGCTGCGGAAAAACAACCCTCTTCAAGATGATTTTGCGATTACTGCGGCCGAAGAGCGGTTGCGTGCGTTTAGGCGGAGAGAACATTGCGGGCTGGAACGAGCAGCGACTGGCACGCTCCTTTGGCTATGTGCCCCAGATGCACACGCCACCCTTTGCCTTTCTGGTGCGCGACATCGTGCTGATGGCCCGCGCGGCGCATCTGCGCCCATTTGCCTCCCCAGGGAAGTTTGACATTCGGATCGCCGGCGAAGCTCTGGACTCGCTCGGAATCTTACGACTGGCATCGGAGCGCTATACGGAAATCAGTGGCGGGGAGCGCCAGTTGGTCCTGATCGCTCGCGCCCTGGCGCAGAAAGCACAATGGTTGATTCTCGACGAGCCAGCGGCAAGCCTTGACCTGGGAAACCAGCTCAAGGTCTTGAGGGCGATTAGAGAACTCTCAAAGACTGGACTTGGCGTGCTGATGACGACGCACGATCCCGGCCACGCGTTTCAGTACGCCTCTCGCGTGGCACTGATGAGTTGCGGAAGAATCATAGCGCTGGACGATCCGGCCAAGGCCTTGACGCGGCTATCGTTGCAGCAGGCCTATGGGGTTCCGCTGCACGTCGTGGAGAGCCCGGATCATCCAGGAATGAAAATGGTTTTGCCAGATCTTTCGTAAGAAAGTAAGCGGGTTTACAAAGAATGTCCAAGAAATGGTTGCTGCTTGCACTGCTGGTCGTGTTGCTCTGTAGCGGCGGTTGCCGCCGCCCTTCGCTATCGGGAACCGATGCGGGAACGCGTCTGGTCACCGATATGGTGGGTCGCCAGGTACGCGTGCCGCTCCATATTCACAGGGTGTACGGAATGAGCCCCATGGGCACGATTCTGGTTTACACGCTTGATCCATCGTTGCTGGTCGGCTGGAACTACCAGCCTGATCCAGGGGAAAAAGCTATGCTGCTGGAGCCATATCGAAATTTGCCGGCGCTTGGCGGATGGTTCGGAAAGGATACAACCGGTAGTCTGGAGAAGATTATGCAGGCGCGTCCGGACGTGATGATCTCGATGGGTGATCCACTGGGAGCAGCGCAGGCCGAACGTGTGCAGGAGCAAAGTCACATTCCAGTCTTCGTCATTAAGGGTGGACTAGAGAATTTGCCCGCTGCTTATGAAAAAGCGGGTGAGCTATTGGGGAGCGTGCCACGCGCGTCCCTATTAGCGGATGAATGCCGTCAAACAGTCGATGAGATCAAGCGCAAGGTCAGCAGCATTCCTCCTGAAAAGCGCCGCCGATACTACTACGCAGAGGGTCCGAAAGGGCAGGAGACCGAGCCGGCCGGTTCGTCGCACGCGGAATCGATGAACTTTGCCGGAGGAGTGAACGTGGCGGCAGGAGTGGAAGAGCAAAAGGGATATGGGCATTCCCCGGTCTCCATGGAGCAAGTTCTGCGCTGGAATCCCGATGTGATCATTACCGGCTACGACCATGTGACCTCGCCGGGAGAGTTCTACACGAAGGTCTGGAGCGATCCGCGTTGGAAGAATGTAGCTGCGGTTCGCAATCACGAAGTCTATGAGACTCCGCAGTATCCGTTCTGCTGGATTGATCGACCGCCTTCGGTAAACCGCATAGTCGGCATCAAGTGGCTGGCAAAGTTGTTTTATCCTGAGCTCTTCCACTACGACATACGCGATGAAACCAGGCGACTATACAAGGTGTTTTATCAGTTGGAGCTGACCGATACGCAGTTGGATGAAATACTGGCTACCGCGCTTCGGAAGCCTGCCGGAAAAACAAAATAGAAATTGAGAGGGCACTTACCTTACCCACATATGAAGTTACGTTTAGCAGATCAAAGGAACCTTATGAACAATGATTGGCAGCAACCAGTAACCATCCGCCCGATTGGAGTTGTTGTCTCCGACCTGAAGAATTTCGATCAGCTTCCGACCTATCGCGAAGAGAGTCACCTTTCCATCCGCGAAGATCTAACAGAGGGACTGATCGGGCTGGAGCATTTTTCCCACTTGCACGTCATCTACTGGCAGCATCGCCGCGAGGAGTGGAAGAAGCGCGCCAACATAAAGGAAGGCGAGGAGATCCTTACCATGCCGCTGATGGGAGAGCCCTCCTGCAAAGGCATCTACACCAGCCGCTCTCCTGCTCGCCCTTCTGGCATGGGCTCGTGCATCGTTGAGTTGATTAGACGGGAAGAAAACAAGTTGCATGTGCGCGGCCTGGACGCTGTGGATGGAACTCCAATCCTCGACATCAAGATTTACATTCCGCGGTATGATTGTTTTCCATGGGCCGATGCGCCGCTGCATTGGTGCCAGAAAACGGAGATGCTCACAACCTCCCGTCTGCTGCATTGGGACACAATGAATGTCTCCCTGACGCTGGGAATGCGAGCCGGGCAACGCGCTCTGCATGAGCTCGGCGTGTCGCGTGGCGCGACCAAGCGGGCTGTGGTGCATGGCGGCGACTTCTTCGGGCAAGGAGTGGAGGCGGTCACCGGGTGCAGCGTCTTGCACGGCACAATGAACTTTGTGGAGAAGGCGAAGTCGATGACCGACTGGTTTGTTCTTCTCGAAGCCGATGGGCGGAGCGTTGAGATTCGTGTGAAGGATCATCTTTATGCCGGGGCCGACGAAGTGCTCTCGCTCAAGGATGAGGATCTGTTTGCTTCCGTAGCCAATTCGGCCGTTGCCGCAAGAGGGTGATTTGTGGCAAGTCGCCTGGTCGTTTTTTCGTCGCTGAATCAGGTCGCGCTGCTGAAGCGGGATCTGTATCGCTCCGGCGTGTACGTGGAGATGCTACGCACGCCGCTGAGTCTGTCATTCACGGGCTGCAGCTTTGCCGTGCGCTGCCAGCTTGCAGATGTGGCGCTTATTCTGCAGAGCTGCGAAAAACGGTTGATCAAACCAGGAGGCGTCTTCGATGAAACGGATGAGACTTTGAAAACGCAGCGCCGTGTGTTCAGTGAGGATGAGCTGGAGCGATGATTTACCTCGACAATGCCGCTACGTCCTGGCCTAAGCCGCCGGGAGTGGTTCGCGCGATGCGGCAGGCCCTGACCGGTTCCGTGGGAAATCCGGGACGCACCAGTCACCGCTCGGCAATGGATGTTGCGGATAACGTCGATGAGTGCCGCGAAAATCTGGCGCAACTGTTTGGCATAGCAAATCCTCTGCGCGTCTGCTTTACCTTGAATACCACGGATGCGCTCAACCTGGCGATTCAAGGCATGCTTTCGCCGGGCGATCACGTCATCTGCACCAGCATGGAACACAATTCCGTCTGGCGTCCGCTGGTCGCGCTGCAGGAACGCGGAGTGGAACTCTCCATCGCCGAAGCGGATACGTGCGGTGTAGTCAATGCGGAGAGCGTAAGGCGGTTGCTGCGGTACAACACCAGGCTCGTCGCAATTATTCATGCTTCCAACGTGAACGGAGCGATTCAGCCGGTAGCCGAAATCGGACGCATTGCGCGTGCGAGTGGCGTTCCGATGCTGGTGGACGCGGCCCAGAGCGCAGGCTCACTGCCGATCGATGTGGAGGCGATGTGTATTGATCTGCTGGCCTTTCCCGGCCACAAAGGTCTGCTCGGACCTCAAGGCACAGGCGGACTTTATGTGCGCGAAGGCGTGGAACTGCGGCCGTTGAAACAAGGGGGCACGGGCAGTGAGTCCAAAAGTCCGCGTCAACCGTCAATTTATCCGGATCGTCTGGAAAGTGGCACCCTCAACATTCCGGGCATAGCCGGACTCAACGCAGCACTGCGCTACCTTTTCAAGATCGGCGTCGCACGAATTGCGGAGCGCGAAGAGGAACTGACTCAGCGGCTTCTGGCGGGGTTGGAGAAAATTGACGAGGTGACTATTTATGGCGCTGCTCTGGGATCGCCGCGTGCGTCGGTGGTGTCATTTAATATTCGTGGCTTAGATCCGGGGTTCATTGCCGATAAGTTGGAGATTCGTGCGGAGATAGCATGCCGTCCGGGCTGGCACTGCGCCGGGTTGGCGCATCAAACTCTGGGCACACAGAAAACCGGAACGGTGCGGCTGAGTCCGGGACCGTTTACGAAAATGAGTGAGATTAAGATTGCCCTCCAGGTAATTGAGGAGATCGCGCGCGGGAAGTAATCGGGTATTGAGGATGAGGCGCCCGGTATTTGTGTAAGTGACTTTCTCTCCTCCGAGCCTTCTTGTAACGTCGGTATTCGGCAACTTCATCAGCCCAGGCGCACTGCGAGCATTGAAATTGAGCCGCCGTCCACTCCTTCAACAGGGAATGTGACAGCTTCAGAGGTCAACCGTGTGGCGACGACGTATAGCAACGGCAAGTAATGGTCGGGCGTGGGCACGGCCAGCATGGATTCTTTTCCGAGTTTACTTTCGTAATCGATCAGGGGTTCCGGTTCGTCGGCCAGCAACAGTTCACGTACTCGCCGCTCAAATGACACCGCCCACGCATACGGCTTCGTCATCTGCTCTCCCCATGCATACGTGTGCAAGTTATGCACCAGGTTTCCGCTGCCGACAACGAGAATACCCTCGTCCCTGAGAGGCGCGAGGCGTTTCCCGAGTGCGTAGTGGAACGACGCGGGTTGCCTCGCGTCGATACTGAGTTGCACGACGGGTACATCCGCATTAGGGTACACGTGGCGCAATACCGACCAAGTTCCGTGGTCAAGCCCCCAATTTTCATCAAATGTTACCGGCAACGGAGCCAGCAATTTCCGAACGCGGACGGCAAGCTCCGGATCCCCCGCTGCCGGGTACTGAATCTCGTAGAGTTCGCGTGGAAATCCGCCGAAGTCGTGAATCGTCTTCGGCTTTGTACTGCTCGTCACGGCAGTATCCATCACGTACCAGTGCGCCGAGATGCAAAGAACTGCCTTTGGCCGCGGGAAACTTGCTCCCATTGCCGCCCATGCCTGGGTGTATTGATTCGAGAGCAGGGCGTTCATCGGGTTGCCGTGTCCGAAGAAGATGGCTGGCATTCGTTGTAGCATGACGAACTCCTCCAGACGATCGTTCAAACCCATTGTAGCGATAGGCGGCCATCGCGTTAAATTCACTTGCATTGTGCGCCGCGTGATTGGCTCTGCTCTGATCGCCGCTGATGTGGCGGGTCTCGCACTTGGTTGACCGGCAATGAAGCTCCATGGCGGAGACTAATAGGGCCGCAGCGAACTGGTCGATGGTTCAGTCCAGGGCGGACGTGAGTCTCTTCGTAGTTTGCGCCGAGCGCTTCCTGTCTCCCAACTACTTTGCTTGGTTGCTCCGAGTCCAACGGCAATTTACTCTACCAACATGACTTTTTTCCAGGCTGATCGGAAGCGTGATGCTGTGGAACGGAAGCGCGTGAATATCCGCAGGCGCGAGGTAGTGGTTGACAGCGATGAACTTTGAAAGCAAGCGTCCGATTCTCATTGCCGTGCTTGTTGCGGGCGCCTTTTACATGGAGAATCTCGATGCGACAGTGATTGCCACTGCGTTGCCGCAGATGGCGCAAGCATTCCGCACGAGTCCGATCAATCTGAGTGCCGGAATGAGCGTGTACATGCTCGCTCTCGCGGTGTTTATCCCTATCAGTGGCTGGGTGGCGGACCGCTTCGGCAGCCGCAGCGTGTTCACAGTTGCGGTCGGAGTTTTTACGGTCGCGTCGATCCTCTGCGGATTCAGCAATTCTTCTTTTCAGTTCATCTCGGCACGGGTTTTGCAAGGTATTGGCGGAGCCATGATGGTGCCCGTTGGACGTCTCGTCGTGCTGCACAATACCGAAAAGAAAGATATGATCCGGGCCATTGCCTATCTCACATGGCCGGGGCTGCTGGCACCCGTGATCGGACCTCCTCTTGGCGGATTCATCACAACCTATGCTTCGTGGCGCTGGATTTTTTACCTGAACGTCCCCTTGGGCGTGGCCGGAATTATTTTTGCCCTGATACTGATTCCGAATAAACATTCCGATAAAAAGCCTCGCCTTGACGTGGTCGGTTTTCTGTTTAGTGGTGTGACGTGCGTCGCCTTGATGTACGGCATGGATTTGATTGGCAGACGCAATGCGCCTTGGCCGCTGATCTCTCTTGTGATCTGTGTTGGGGTGCTTTTCGGATTCCTGACCATAAGACATTCCACTCACTGTCCGAGTCCGTTGCTGGAGTTCTCTTCCCTGAAGATAAAGACTTTTGCTGCAACCATCTGGGGCGGGTCGTTGTTCCGCATGTCCATATACAGCATTCCGTTTCTAACTCCACTCATGTTCCAGATCGGCTTCGGTCTCAATGCCTTCAACTCCGGGCTGATGGTCCTTGCCATTTTTCTCGGCAATGTCGCCATGAAGCCGCTGACCACGCCTGTTCTCCGTCGCTATGGTTTCCGCCGGGTCTTGATTGTGAACGGAACAGTGCTTTCAGCCGCGGTGCTGGCCTGCGCCTTCCTGAGTCCAGGCACGCCTCGCTTCATCGTTCTCGCGGTTCTTTTCTGGGGTGGGTTGTGCCGCTCCATGCAATTCACGTCGATCAATACGTTGGCATTTGCGGATGTTCCCGCGGCACAGATGTCAGCCGCGAACACGCTGTTCAGCATGGTGTGGCAGATGACCGTGGGCATGGGTATCGCACTCGGGGCAGTGACGCTGCAAATGTCCTCTCTAATTCATGGTGGGCACAGCACCTTGACGGTCAGCGATTTTCACCTCGCTTTCATCATGATTGCGATCGTCTCGATGGGTTCGCTTTACGATGCTATTCGTCTCGATCCGAAAGCCGGAGCAGTGGTTACTGGGCACGCCGTAGCGAAGTAAGAGACGCACAAAGAACCAGAGGCAATGCCGGATCGGAAGTACTCAGTTGCCAGGTCGGGCCTTGTGCCACTCCGGTTTGACCGGCTCGGGGCTTAGGGAATTGCAGGGCTCATATATTTGAGGCTCGGGTGCCGAGCTTCGACACACCTCGCGCTCCAACATAGTTCTATGCAATGGAGCAGGCACGGCCGCCGGGGCAGGGCGACCTCCTTGCTTCACAAACGAATCACCTGCCTCTCATCCCAACATCCGCTTCGCCTGGTCAGCACCACATGACTTTTTCCAACAAACTCTGCCGACCATTGCAAGCGGACATGCTGCGGTCACTTGCAAATATATTCACCTTCCAAAAGTAGCAGCGGCTTCGCTTGCGGCTGGCGAAGCAGACAACTTTTCTCGCTCTCGCGCCCGAATTGGCACGCTCCCCTCTTGCGCCCAAATTGACACGTTTCTCGCAGGTATCCGAAGTAACCATCCGCTATTGCCTCAGCTAGCTCGGCCCTTGGCCGATGTGGTGAAAGACGATTGCGCGTGAGACTGCCTGACGGTCACTCAAGCGGCGATGGCAAGCATCCGGGATTACGGACCCTGTTCCGAGTCCTAAGCGTCACTGACGAAGTAACTGGGAGCGAACGCAATGGACGAGTTCATTCAGGAATTCTTGATCGAAGGCGGCGAACTGTTGGACCAGCTTGATCGTGACTTCGTCGAATTTGAAAAGAACCCGAGCTCAAAAGAACTGGTGGCGCGAATCTTTCGCGCCATTCATACGCTGAAAGGAACCAGCGGAACCATCGGACTGAAAAAGTTTGAGTGGGTCAACCATGCCGGAGAAAGCATTCTCTCCCGGGTACGGGAAGGCAAGCTCGAGCTGAATGCCGAAATCATCTCCGTCCTGCTTTCGATGGTTGACGTTGATCGCCAATTGCTTGCGTCGCTGGAAAGCACCGGGCAGGAAGGCGATCTGGATTGCAGCGGAGTAGTGCAGGCGCTCAACGCGATCATGGCTGAGCGGGAGAACCCAAAACAGGCGACTGAAGCGCCGGCTCCGCTGCTTGGAGATATCCTGCTGAAAAATGGCGTAGCGGCCAAAAGCGCTGTGACCGACGCCGTCGAACTTCAGGCGAACGGCGATCAGCGCCTCATCGGCGAGATTCTGGTGCAGAACGGAGATGTTCAGCCGGCAGCGGTTCAGGACGCGCTTCAGGCACAGTCGGAATCGCGCGAAGACCTGGTCAACAGCAGCATCCGGGTGGACGTGAATCTTCTCGACAAGGTGATGAACCTGGTCGGCGAACTGGTGCTGGCCCGCAATCAGATTCTCCAATTCACCTCCCACCAGAAGGATCCCACGTTTCTGAACACCGCCCAGCGTTTGAACCTGATTACCACCGAACTGCAGGAGGGCGTGATGAAGACGCGCATGCAGCCGATTGGAAACGTCTGGAACAAATTTCCGCGAATCGTGCGTGACCTCGCAAACTCATCCGGAAAACTGGTGCGGCTGGAGATGGAGGGTGCGCAGACCGAGCTCGACAAAACCATCATCGAAGCCATTAAGGATCCGCTCACGCACATTATTCGCAACTCGCTCGATCACGGGATTGAGACTCCGGACACTCGAGAATCGGCGGGAAAGCGCCGCCAGGGATTGCTCTTCCTGCGCGCCTTTCACGAAGGCGGCAAAGTCAACATTGAGATTTCCGACGATGGCGCCGGACTCGATTTGGATGCGATTCGGGCGAAGGCCGTGGAAGTTGGAATCCTGACCGCGCAGAACGGCGCCAAAATGACTGACCGCGAAATCGCAAACCTCATCTTCACGGCGGGCTTTTCCACGGCAAAGAAAGTTACCAATATCTCCGGCCGCGGCGTCGGCATGGACGTGGTTAAGACCAACATCGAGAAGATCGGTGGCACGGTGGATATCTCCAGCGCACGCGGTCACGGCACCACGCTGAAGATCAAGATCCCTCTCACCCTGGCGATTATCCCCGCCCTGATCGTCACCAGCGGGCGCGAACGCTTCGCAATACCTCAGGTAAGCCTGGTGGAACTGGTCCGGCTTGAGGGCAAAGCGGCGGAAACAGGCATCGAGAAGATTCAGGAAGCTGCCGTCTATCGCCTTCGCGGAAGCCTGTTGCCCATCGTCTACTTGAACCGGGAGCTGAAACTTCCGGCCAACACCGTCAAAACCGGCGAAGAAGCGATCAACATCGTAGTTCTGCAGGCGGACGGCCGGCAATTTGGATTGATCGTGGATGAGATCAATGACACCGAGGAGATCGTGGTCAAGCCGCTCAGCAAGCAACTGAAAGGCGTGGCCTGCTTTGCCGGAGCCACCATCATGGGCGATGGCAAGGTCGCTTTGATTCTGGACATCCTCGGCCTTTCACAACTTGCATCCCTGGGGCGCGAGTCTCATGAGCACTCGACCGCTGCGGCCGGAGACGACCCCGGCCAAGCCGCCGGAAAAGCCGAGTCATGGCTGCTCTTCCGGGTTGGCGCACGCGGAAAAATTGCGGTTCCGCTCTCGATGGTGTCGCGCCTTGAGGAGTTTGATGCCAGCGCCATCGAGTTCTCCGGAAATCGCCAGGTGGTGCAGTACCGCGGACAAATCATGCCGCTCGTCTGCATCGCGGAGGCCTTGCACTTTCCGGCGCAGGCCGCTCGGGAAGGCTCGATGCAGGTGGTCGTGCATTCCGAAGGCGGCCGCAGCGTCGGACTGGTGGTGGACGAGATCCTCGACATCATCGATCAGAACGTCACGGTCACCAAGGGCTCCGGCGACGCCTGGCTGCTTGGCTCTGCCGTGATCCAGCAGCACGTCACGGACCTCCTCAATGTACCGGAACTGGTGATGTCCATGGCGGGCGAAGGGAGAATCGCATGAGCGCTACGCAGCAGCAGTTCTGCACCTTTCTCATTCAGGGTCTTATGTATGGAGTGGAGGTGGAAACCGTGCAGGAGGTGATTCGGCACCAGGAGATGACCGGCGTTCCGCTGGCGCCCGATGTGGTCGCCGGTCTGATCAATCTGCGCGGCCAGATCGTCACCGCGATCGACCTCCGCCGCCGCCTCGGAGTCGCCGAGCGCCGGGAGGGCGATTTGCCGACGAACGTAGTGGTACGCACCAGCGACGGCGCGGTCAGCCTGCTGGTGGATGAAATCGGCGATGTAGTGGAAGTGGAAGAGAAGGATTTTGAAGAGGTTCCAGATACGCTGGCCAGCGCCAGCCGCGAACTTATCCGAGGCGTTTACAAGCTTAACAATGAGCTGCTGCTGGTCCTTGACACGCAGCGCTCCGTGAACATCAGCGCATCGGCAGGCCAGACCGTGCCGGGCACGCACTGAAATAAAAGTCCAACGACTAAAGGGGAATTCGCCATGGCAGCAAAAGGATTGACAGTGGGTCGCACACACGGGAACGGGATCGGAGCTTCACACGCGGCGGGCGGTGGACTATCGCATGGTGTCGCCTCCGAATTTGATCGTTCCATGAACAAAGCCAACTACGTTGATGACACCCCGGTGCCAGTCATCGTCATGGACCGTGAACACAACATCGAGTACCTCAATCCCGCGGCGGCGCTGATGGCAGGCGTTGCGCAGGAAGCCAGCGTCGGACGGAAGCTGTGGGATATCTTTGACATGGAAGCCTGTCGCAATGGCTCGTGCGTTGCTTCGCAGGCCATGCGTGAAGGAAATGTCAAGGTCGGAGAAGCTGAATGCATCGTCAAGGGACAAGAGCTGCTGATCCGCACCCATGCGACTCCCCGATATGACGAACACAACAAGCTTATTGGAGTAATCCAGGTCATGCTGGACGAATCCACAAAGAAAAACGATATGTTCGCTCTCGTCGAGCTCGGCAAAGGCAACTACGATGTCGAACCGAAGGACGCGGACGGTAAGAAGGCAGTCATCAGTGAGAACGTCGAACGCCTGCGCGCCAACGTCAAAAGCTTCATCGACGAGATAAAGAAAATGTCCGAGGCACACGAGGCGGGCGACATCGATGCGGTGATCCCTGAAGAGAAATTTGAAGGCTCCTATCGCGCCATGGCCAAAGGCGTCAATGACATGGTCATGGGACACATCAGCGTCAAGAAAAAGGCGATGGCGTGCGTCAAACAGTTTGGCGAAGGCAACTTCGAAGCCGAGCTGGAAAAATTCCCCGGCAAAAAGGCCTTCATCAACGAAACCATCGAGCAAGTGCGCTCCAACCTAAAGGCGCTGATCGTTGACACGGACCTGCTGGTCGAGGCGGCCAGTGAGCAGGGAAGACTTGACGTGCGCGCGGACGCGGCCAGGCATCAAGGTGATTTCCGCAGAATCATTGAAGGACTCAACAAATCGTTCGACACCATAGCTGCGCCCTTCACGCGGGCCATTATGTATCTCGAAAAACTTAGCCACGGCGACGTTGGCAAACAGATTACGACCGAGGCCAAAGGAGAGATGCTTCGCCAGAGGGATGCCTTGAATAAGGTCTTCAGCAGTATCGACAGGCTGATCGCTGACTCGACAATGCTGGCTGCCGCCGGAGCCGCCGGCAAACTCGACACCCGCGCCGATGCCAGCCAGCACGAAGGCGATTTCCGCAAGATCGTACAAGGCGTCAATGACACCCTGGACGCGGTGATCGGTCCGCTGAACTTCTCCGCGGGTTATGTCGACCGCATCTCAAAGGGCGACATTCCGCCCAAGATCACCGACAGCTACAACGGCGATTTCGTCAATTCCATGGTTGCCGACGCCGTCCTGCTCAGCAAGGCCGCCGTCGAAGGCAAGCTCGAGACCCGCGCCGACGCCAGCAAGCACCAGGGCGACTATCGCAAGATAGTGCAAGGCGTCAACGACACGCTGGACGCGGTGATTCGACCGCTGAATGTCGCCGCGGGTTATGTCGACCGCATCTCCAAGGGCGACATTCCGGAAAAGATCACCGACAGCTACAACGGCGATTTCAACCTGATCAAGAACAATCTGAACCAGTGCATCGATGCGGTCAATTCCATGGTTGCCGACGCCGTCCTGCTCAGCAAGGCCGCCGTCGAAGG
>JBEKOO010000016.1:0-95894 GCA_049521655.1 Candidatus Korobacteraceae bacterium | reverse complement strand
GATCGTTCCGAAGCCCTGCCCCATGATGAATCCGGAAATAATCGCAGCAATCAAAATCGAGGTTCCGGTGGCACTCAACCAGTTGAGGCCGTACACCGCGGGTTCCTTGGTTGCTTTTGTCACCACGGGTTGGACGCGCTCGACAAGGTTGTGCAGAGTGGTAACCGGAAACTGCGGATTGGTGATCTGGCTGGGCTTGGTGGACCAGCTTGCGGTAGAGCGGAATACTGTTTCCGGCGAGTTCATCGCATCCTTGCACATCTGCGTGCCCCAGGCGAAGACGAGCACGCTGAGGACGACCCACGGAATCCAGGCCCGGGCAATCTCACCGCGAGAGTAAGTCTGCTGCACCCGTCCGCTGGCGACTTCCGCTTGTTCTTCTTCCTCTTGTCCCTTGAACTTCCAAGTCTTCTTCGGATGCCAGACCATGAGAAAGAGGGTCAGGCAAATCATGGAGACGACGGCTGCGATCACGTTGACCAGCCAGGGGCCCATAAAATTGGAAATCAGAACTTGCGGAATCACGAAGGAAATGCCAGCGACGAGTATCGCGGGCCAGACTTCAATCATGCCGCCAAAGCCCGCAAAGGCCCAGATCAGCCAGAACGGAACCAGAACGCAGAATGGGGCCAGGATTCGGCCAGCCATCGCGCCGAGCGCCATCTCGCTAATGCCGGTAACCTTGGCCAGCGCGACGATCGGTATACCCAACCCACCGAAGGCCACGGGTGCGGTGTTGGCGATCAGCGAGAGGCCCGAAGCTTGCAGCGGCTTGAAGCCAAGTCCAATCAGTAACGCGGCGGTAACGGCCACGGGAGTGCCAAAGCCAGCCGCACCTTCAAAGAATGCGCCAAAGCAGAAGGCAATGAGCAACAACTGAAGCCGGCGATCCTTGGTGATGCCGGTCAGGCTGTGCTGCAGAACGGTGAAACGCCCTGACGCCACCGTCAACTGGTACATGAAGATGACGTTGAGAATGATCCAGCCAATCGGAAACAGGCCATAGCCAATACCAAAAATTGCGGCAGAGCCTGCCAGACGTGCCGGCATGTGAAAGCCGAAAATTGCGGTCAACAAAGCGGCGGCCAGTCCAGCCAGTGCGGCATAGTGCGCTTTGACGTGACCGAAAGCCAAAGTGCCGAGCAGAACAACCACGGGAATTGCGGCAACCAGCGTCGACAGAAACCAATGTCCCGTTGGGTCGTAACCCTGTTGCCAGGCTTTAGACAGAGGCGTCAGCCTGAGTATGAGGGTCGCGGCGATCACACAGACGACAATGATCAGAGCCGTTGCGAAATAGTTCGGACTAGGCTGAGAGGGCGTGGGGGCTTTCTGCGCAGTCGATGCAGGATTAGATGAGGAGCTCAAGTGGAACCTCCGTCGCAGGCTATCGGGATCGGGCCGCTCAGATCCGGCCCCTTTTCCCACCCGCCGCAGTGGCGGCGTGTACTCGTTGGCATTGAGTGCAGAACACATTACTATGCGTCAGCTTGTCAGACAAGATGAAAATACGGTTGGACGGATGATTTTTTTCACCCCGAAACTGCCGAGGCCGATGCTCTCTAAGCTATTGGATAGATTCGATCCGGCTTTCCAGGGTTGGAGACAGCGAGCGCCTGGCTTGCGTCGGGAAACCACAGCATGATGAGAACCACCTTGGATTTGCATGTAGCGGAATTCTGTAGCGCAGCAAAGGATTGACCGCCGCGCCAACAGGGAATATCATCTTCGATTCGTGGCAGGCTGCGTCATGCGAAGATTTTTTTGCGGAGTGGGCTAATTTTATGGAAAGACCAAAACTCGAACACTACAAGAAGTTACTGGAAACCAGGCGGCTCAATTTACGCGAGAGCGTTGCCCGAACCGAGGAAGACGGACGCGCCGCGCAGGTCACGGATTCTGCCCAGGACATCGCCGATCGCGCGTCAGGCTCCTATCAGAAAGAGTTTCTGTTTGCGCGCAGCAACAATGACAGGGTGTTTCTGCAGATGGTGGAACACGCTCTCTCCAACATCGCAGAGGGAATCTACGGTGAATGTGAGCAGTGCGGCAAGGAGATCAACGAGCGGCGCCTGGAGGCCGTTCCCTGGGCCCGGCATTGCATTGGCTGCCAGGAGAGGCTAGAGCGCGGCGAGATGGAACAGCCAGCCATGGAGAACTGACTCGTGCTGCGGAACTTTGTAAGCTGAAGCAGAGATCACCCCAAGGTAGAACGTAAACACAGGTGGCCGCCTTAATGGGCGGTCACTTGGGTCTTTGCAGTTCCGGCGGTTGATGGTCGAGCAAGTCTTACGCTTTGTCTTCGAAGAAAATTTGGGAAATTTTGCGGCGCAGCACCGATCCGCCAAAGGCCCCCGCGCATCCGGGAAGGGAAACGAGAACGGAGCCGGCGATGCTGGCGCGCGTGAAGTGCGCTGTCGGGATGACATAGCCTGCAATCAGAAGCGCCAGCGGTACGGGAACGCCGACGCACAACACCCATCGCCACGGGCGCGCCGGGCGCAGCAGAGCCAGCAGCATGGTACAAACGGTGACTGCCAGAGCGGAAAGCAAAGGGTCGGGCTCCTCCATGGTTTCCACCAGCACGTGCAGCGTGCCACAGCCTGCACCGAGCAGGAGCGCGAAGAGCAGGAACAAAAGTGGAAAGCGTTCAGGCTTTGATGTGGTCATGGACGGACTTTGTCCTCGCCGAGCGATTCTATCCACTGGGGCTGCCTCAGACAACCGGAATAGCCGTCGCCGGAGTGCCACTTGCCTGAGCCGCAAGCTGGGACTATTGTTGGAAGCATGTTCAGAAACGTGCAGGATTTTCTTCAGACATGGAAAGCCGAGAGCCAGTCAACGCTGCGGGTCTTTGGAGCCCTCAGTGATGGCTCGCTCTCACAGAGCGTCGGGCCGGGCGCATACACCATCGGCTCGCTGGCGGGACACATCATCGGCAGTATCGCCAAGATTCCGGCACATGCGGGGCTGCTGCCCATGCCTGCGGCATTCCCGGAGCTGGCCAGCGTAGGGGCAATCGTTGCGGCCTACGAGCATAACGCAACCCAGGTTGCCGAGGCAGTCACGGAAAAGTGGAGCGACGCCCAACTCGGGGATGAGATCCCAATCTTTGGCCGCACTCTTCGCAAAGGCGTGGTGCTGGCGATGCTGATCTCACACCAGGCCCACCATCGCGCGCAGATGACGGTGCTGATGCGTCAGGCCGGGCTCAAGGTTCCGGGCGTGTATGGGCCTTCGCAGTCTGACCTGGCGGCCAAGGTCTAAGCGCAGAGAACGGACTGGCTGCCGTTGAGTGGTGAGCGCGGGGACTAGCGCCCGCGCATTTTGTGTTGGCAGGGTTCTGCGCTACTCGTACTTATAAAAGCCGCGCCCGGACTTGCGGCCTAGCCATCCGGCATCGACCATCTTGATCAGCAGCGGGCAGGGGCGATATTTCGGATCGCCCAGTCCGCTCTGCATCACGCGCAGAATGTCCAGGCAGACGTCGAGGCCGATGAAGTCGGCGAGGGTGAGCGGCCCCATGGGGTGGGCCATGCCGAGTTTGAAGACCTCATCGACTGCCTCGGGCGTGGCCACGCCTTCCATCACGGCATAGATCGCCTCATTGATCATCGGCATTAGAACGCGATTGCTGACGAAGCCGGGGGCGTCGTTGACCTCGACCGGGGTTTTGCCGAGGCGCAGCGCGGTGGCGTGGACGGCGGAGTAGCTTTCATCGCTGGTGGCGAGGCCGCGTATTACTTCTACCAGCTTCATCACCGGGACGGGATTGAAGAAGTGCATTCCGATGACGCGATCTGGGCGCTTGGTCTGCCCGGCCAGCTTGGTGATGGAGATCGACGAAGTGTTGGAGGCGAGAATGGTCTCGGCCGGGCAGAGCTGATCGAGCTGCTGAAAGAGCTGTTGCTTGATCTCAAAGCGCTCGCTGGCGGCTTCAATGACCAACTGGCAGGCGGCCAGCTCATCGCGCGAGAGCGTGGGATGAATGCGGGCCAGCGCGGCATCGCGCTCGGCAGCCGTGAGCTTGGCCTTCTCCACTTCGCGCCCCAGATTCTTGTTGATGGCGGCGAGGCCGCGATCCAGAAAGCGCTGTTCCACTTCCACCAGAATGACGTTGAACCCCGCCTTGGCGCAGACATGAGCGATTCCGTTGCCCATGGTTCCAGCGCCGACGACGCCGATGGTTTCGATACTCATAGAATGCGGCCTCCTCGTACGAATGCACCGAACTGCCGATGAAACGAAGCGATGAGTGTAACAGAATGCCCCGGAGAGCTCCGGGGCATTGGAGGGTTACAAGCCGGAAGGCTATTTCTGCTGGGCGACGGAGAGGCGGGCTTCGGCGCGCGCCAGGGCGTGGGCGGCATCTTCATAGGCGGCGGCATCCTCCGCCTGCTTGATGTGTTGCTGGGCGCGGTCGCGCGCGGCTTCGGCGCGCGGCACATCGATGTCTCCGGCGAGTTCCGCGGCTTCGGCGATGATCGTGACCTTATCGGGAAGAACTTCGGCAAAGCCCCAGGCCACGGAAAGACGGGTCGAGACGCCCGCGTTGACGTACACGATTTCGCCGACCGCAAGCTCGGTGATCAACGGTGCGTGGCCGGGAAGAACTCCGAGATAGCCATTGCGGCCCGGAATCTGAATTGACTCAGCGCGGTCCTTTACGACCAGGCGCTCCGGGGTAACGATTTCCAGTTCGATAGTCTCTGCCATTGTGACGTCCCCTGGTAATGTCCGGGCTTACCGCGCGAGCCTGAATCGTGCGCCGCGCGGAGAGCCGTTTCGGTTACGCCTTCGCCTTCATCTGTTCGGCGGCTTCCAGAACTTCATCGATCGATCCCTTCATATAGAAGGCCTGCTCCGGGATGGCGTCATGCTTGCCGTCGATGATCTCCTTGAAGCTGCGGACGGTGTCTTCGACCTTGACGTATTTGCCCGCAAAGCCGGTGAACTGCTCGGCAACGTGGAAGGGTTGCGAGAGGAAGCGCTGCACCTTGCGCGCGCGGGACACGGTCAGCTTCTGCTCTTCCGAGAGTTCGTCGATGCCGAGGATGGCGATGATGTCCTGCAGATCCTTGTAGGTCTGCAGAGTGCGCTTGACGCTCTGCGCCACGTCGTAGTGATCCTGGCCGACGATGCGCGGATCGAGAATGCGCGAGGTGGAGGCCAAAGGATCGACCGCCGGATAGATGCCTATTTCGGTCAACGCGCGGTTGAGCACCGTGGTGGCATCAAGGTGAGCGAAGGTGGTGGCCGGAGCCGGATCGGTCAAGTCATCGGCGGGCACGTAGATGGCCTGCACCGAGGTGACAGAGCCCTTCTTGGTCGAGGTGATGCGCTCCTGCAACTCGCCCATTTCACTGGCCAGGTTGGGCTGGTAGCCCACCGCCGAAGGCATGCGGCCAAGGAGGGTGGAAACCTCCGAGCCAGCCTGCGTGAAGCGGAAGATGTTGTCGATGAACAGAAGCGTGTCGGCGCCTTCGGCGTCGCGGAAGTACTCGGCGACGGTAAGGCCAGTGAGAGCGACGCGCAGACGCGCCCCGGGAGGCTCGGTCATCTGGCCGTAAATCAGCGCAGCCTTGGATTTGGAGGGATCGCCGGCGACGATGACGCCCGACTCCTGGAATTCAAGCCACAGGTCATTGCCTTCGCGGGTGCGTTCGCCGACTCCGGCGAAGACCGAATAGCCGCCATGCTGCTTGGCCACGTTGTTAATGAGTTCCTGAATCACCACCGTTTTGCCGACGCCGGCGCCGCCGAAGAGCCCGATTTTGCCGCCCTTGAGGAATGGCTGGATCAGGTCGATGACCTTGATGCCGGTCTCGAACATCTCGGCGCTGGTGGATTGTTCGTCAAAGGCCGGAGCCAGGCGATGAATCGGCATACGCGTCTCTGAGCCGATAGGCCCGAGGTTGTCGACCGGCTCGCCGATCACGTTCATCACGCGGCCCAGCGTCTGGCGACCGACGGGAACGCTGATGGGACCGCCAAGATCGATGGCATTCATGCCGCGGACCATGCCCTCGGTGGGTTGCATGGCTACGCAGCGCACGCGGCCCTCGCCGAGGTGCTGCTGCACTTCGAGGATTACGTCAACCGGCTGGGGAACCTTGAAGCCGTCGCTGACAACGCGAAGGGCGGTGTAGATCAGCGGAATCGCCGCCTCGGTGAACTGCACGTCCACGGCGGGTCCGGAAATCTGAATAACGTGTCCAATGTTTTCGGGCATATGTGCAAACCTGGTTTCAAAGTTTCAAGGTTTCAAAGATTCAAGGCGAGCCTCGAAGCAGAAACCCGTGGAGCTGAATTCGTTTGCCCTCGCTTGCGCGAGAGCTGTTTTACAGCGCAGCGGCTCCGCTGACGATCTCGATGATTTCCTTGGTGATGGCGGCCTGACGGGCGCGGTTCATCGTGAGCGTGAGTGAGTCGATCAGTTCACCAGCGTTATTGGTAGCCGAATCCATCGCGGTCATGCGTGCGGCGTGTTCGGCGGCCACCGATTCCAACATGGAGCGGTAAATCTGCGCGATGACGTATTTAGGAAGCAACTCGCGGAACAACTGGGCGGCGGGCTGCTCGTAGATGTAGTCCACGGGCGCGGTAGCAAAGCTGGCGGCGAGACGGTCGATTTCGCTTGTATCCTGCGCGTTCAGGCCAATACCGGCCGTGGTTGCGGCTTCACCGGCGCGCTCGCGCTCTTCGGCGGAGAGTTCGATGGCCTGCTCGATGTCGCGCTCTCCGATCAAGCCAACCGGAAGAACCTGCTCCACCACAAGGCGTTGCGCAATTACCGATTTGAACTCGTTGAAGACCACGTATACGGCGTCGATTTCGCTATTCTGATAGCGCTGGATAATGTCTTCGGCGATGGGCGCAACGTGGCTGAACTGCGGAACCTTGAGGATTCCCAGGTGCTCGCCCGTAACGCGCACCGTCGCGCTGCGCGCCTCATTGGCGGCCTGTGCGGGATAGCGGCGGCGGAAGTAGTCGCGACCTTTGCGGCCCACGCACTCAATGTCCACGTTGATGCCGGACTTGGTGTCAAGAAAGCGCTGCGCTGCTTTGAGAAGGTTGGAGTTGAAGCCGCCAGCCAGGCCGCGATCGCCGGTAATGACCACGACCACAATGTTTCGCTCCGGCCGGGTCTCCAGCAGGGGATGCTTGGCTTCGCCGGTCTCGGGATCGATGACGTCGGCGCGCTTGACCAGCGAGCGCAGCACGTTGGTCAGCATCTGCGCATAGGGACGGGCGGCCAGGGCGCGCTCCTGCGCGCGGCGGAGTTTGGCGGCAGAGACCATCTTCATCGCCTTGGTAATCTGCCGCGTGCTCTTCACGCTGCGGATACGGCGCCGGATGTCCAGAACGTTAGGCATATTCGTTCACTCTGCAGTTGTCCTTAGTGAGCAGCCGCGACGACTGGTTTGCTAGCTGCGTTGCGCTCGGCAAGGAAGCGTTCCTTTGCTTCCGTGACGGTCTTGGTAATATCGGCCTTGATCTCGTCGGTGAGAGCCTTTTTCTCCGCAATGTTCTTAAAGAGCGCGGGATTCGCCGTGTCGACGTAGGCATACAGAGACTTCTCGAAGGCTCGCACATCCTCAATCGCAAGGTCATCGAGAAAGCCGTTGGTGCCGGCATAGATCGCCAGAACCTGGTGAGTGAACGGAAGCGGCTCGAACTGTCCTTGCTTGAGCAATTCAACCAGGCGCGCCCCGCGATTCAACTGCGCCTGCGTGGCCTTGTCAAGATCGGAGCCGAACTGCGAGAAGGCAGCCAGTTCACGGTACTGCGCCAGCTCCAGCTTGAGGCTGGAACCGACCTGCTTCATCGCCTTGATGGCCGCCGAGAATCCAACACGGGAAACCGAGATGCCGACATTGACGGCTGGACGCACACCGGAGTTGAACAGATCCGCTTCCAAAAAGATCTGGCCGTCGGTGATGGAGATGACGTTGGTCGGAATGTAAGCCGAAACGTCGCCTGCCTGGGTCTCGATGATGGGCAGCGCGGTGATCGATCCGCCGCCGAGCTTGTCATTGAGCTTGCTGGAACGCTCCAGCAAGCGGGAGTGAAGGTAGAAGACGTCACCAGGATAGGCTTCGCGCCCCGGAGGACGGCGGAGCAGCAGGGAAATTTCGCGATAGGCTGCGGCGTGTTTGGATAGATCGTCGTAGATCACCAGCGCGTGACGCTTGCTGTCGCGGAAGTACTCGGCGATGGCGGTGCCCGAATAAGGCGCAATGTACTGCAGCGGCGCGGGGTCGGAGGCGGAAGCCACAACCACGACGGTGTAAGCCATGGCGCCGGCTTCTTCCAGCGTTTTTACCACCTGGGCAACCGTGGAGCGCTTCTGCCCGATGGCGACGTAAACGCAGATCAGGTCGCCGCCCTTGTTGTTGATAATCGTGTCAAGGCAGATGGCGGTTTTGCCGGTCTGGCGGTCGCCAATGATCAATTCGCGCTGGCCGCGGCCGATGGGGATCATGGCGTCAATACACTTGATGCCGGTGGCCATGGGCTCGCGCACCGGCTGGCGGTCAATCACGCCGGGGGCGATGCGTTCCACTGGAAGGAATTCGCTGGATGCGATGGGACCCTTGTCGTCAATGGGCTGCCCCAGAGCGTTGACCACGCGGCCGATGAGAGCGTCGCCGACCGGCACGCTCATGATCCTGCCCGTACGCTTGACCTCGTCGCCTTCCTTGATCTCGGTGGCTTCACCCAGAAGTACGCTGCCGACCTGATCCTCTTCGAGGTTCATGGCAAGGCCCGCGATGCCGTGGGGGAAAGAGAGCAGTTCGCCGGCCATGACCTTGTCCAGGCCATGAATGCGGGCGATTCCGTCGCCAACGGAGATCACGGTTCCAACCTCATCGACGGTGATCTTGTTTTCGTAGTTTTCAATCTGCTCACGAATGAGCTGTGTAATCTCGTCTGCTCTAATCTGGGCCATGTCTGCTCTCAGCTACCGGCTATCCGCCGGCAGGGCACTTAAATAATAAAAAAACACTTCCAGCGGAGCGTCACCAATCAGCAATTCCGAACCTGAACGGAGACTCGCATCGTCATTGGCTGCGTCGCACGTGACGCCCGGTGTTACCACTTGAAATCTAGTTCTCGCTCAACTGCTGACGAATGCGCTGCAACTGGCCGCGCACGGAACCATCATAAATTGTGCTTCCAACCCGAACCGTGACGCCGCCGATCAACTTCGCATCGGTTGCATAGCGCGGCAGGACGGTCTTGCCGGTGAGGCGGGAAAGTTCAGCCACCAGCGACGAGCGTTGCTCGGCGCCAAGCTCGCGGGCACTGACGATTTCAGCGTCAAGGCGTCCGTTGCGGCTGTTCAGTTCGGTCTCCAACTGTCCGGCAATCTCAGCCAGCAACGCGATGCGGTCCTTCTCGATCAGCACGGCGATAAAGTTGCGCAGCGGACGATCCGTGACGCCAATCTTGGCGGCCAGTGCATCCAGAACCTTTTGTTTCTGCTCAACCAGGATTGCGGGCGACTCCCACACCTCGCGCAATTCGCGGCTCTCCTGGAAGGCTGCGACCAGTGAGCGCAACTGCTCGACGGCCTTCGCGGGGTCCAGCTTCGTGTCGGCAATGACATCGGCCAGAGCGCGGGCGTAACGGATGGATACGGCTGCCACTATTGACCATCCTTTCCGATTTTAGCGGCAAAGGCATGAACCAGAGCCTGATCGGTAGCATCGTCCACCTTGATTTTCTTTTCCGCCAAGTCAACCGCAAGGCCGGCCACAAAAGATTTCAACTCGCGCTGTGCGACCCGCGTGGCCGCTGCAATCTCCTGCTCCGCAGCGGCGATGACGTTCTTCGCATCCTGCTCGGCGGCAGCCTTAATGCGCTGCTCCTCATGACTGAAATCGGCCTCGGCGGCGGTGCGAATCTCTGCGATCTCGGCGTCAAGCCTGGCCAGACAGCCTTCAATCTCACTCAGCCGCGCGTTAGCTTCGGCGCTGGCCTTGCGAGCCTCTGCAATCCCCTTCTGAATTTCAGCATTGCGGGAAGCAAAGCCGCCGGGCAGCATGATCCCCATGAGCCAAAGCGCAACCCAACGAAGGACGGCGGCGAGGATCACGAAATTGATGACCACGTAGATCCAGTACACGGCCTCCTTCGAGAGCCCTGTTTTGGCGGCTACGGCACCTTCGTCAAATATCCGCCAAAGCGCGTGGTATTTGAACTGTGCGTTTTCTTCCTCTTCCTCGGCGCTCGGGGCAGGGTGACCTTCCCCAGCCTGCATGGAGGCCGTGCGAAGATCGCTCGCCGCCTCTTTATTGAGGAGCTCCGGGGATTGCGATGTGGTGGTGGCCGAGGGCTGCGACTGCGAACTGGACTGCGCAAACACCAGGCCGGATGTCAACAGCAGGCCCAGGGCAAGAAGAAAGATGCGGAAGTGTTTTGACATCATTGCCCGCCCACGACGGCTGCCGGGCCGGCACCGGCAGATTGAAGAATTGTTGCGATGATCTGGTTTGCGATGCGGTCGCTCTCCGTTTGAAGAGTGACGCGGGCGGCGGCCGATTCCTTCTCCACCTCGGCTTTGGCTTGCGCAATCTGCTGCTGCGCGCGTTCGCGGGCATGGGAGACGGCAGCGGCACGAGTCTCGGTTGCCTGCTTGCGGCGGTTGTCCGTGGCCTTGAAAATGGTTAGCCGTGCTTCGCGCAGTTGGCTCTCATAATCCTTGGCGCGCTGGGCGGCGACCGCGATATCTGCGCGCGCCTGCTCGACCGCTCCCTGGGTCCGTTTGCGGCGCTCTGCTAAAGTGGCTTCCAGCGGCTTATGCAGGATTACGTGATACAAGCCATAGAGCGCCAGTAGCAGCACCATGGTGGGGATGGCGCCAAGAAGTAATTCACCTAGTTGCCGAAGGGTTTGTTCCATTTTCAGTAGTGTACGTGCAACGGCCCAGAAGTGTAGGTATCTAAAGGAAAATCCAAGCTAACACGCCCGGGCAAGCACTGTCAATGTCTGCCTATTCGATCCATAAGATAGACCCATTTTGGTCAAGAAATGGGCGGGAAACCGGATGCTGCTCTCGATCTTGCTTGACTAACGGCGCGATAGCGTTACCATGCAACCATCGCCTCCGATCCAAATCCGGATCGAAGTGGGCCTGTGGCTGAGGAAGTGTCACCGCTCCTCACCCACAGGCCCATTTAATTTTTTCGTGTGCTCAAATGCAAGGAAAATCTTTTCAGGCTCAACATACGCTTGATTGCTGCGGCCTATTAGGGTCCGGCCTGCACGAAATCACCTTTATCGCCCTGTCGGCGGCTGCTTTTTTCGGACAGCCTTGCGGCGAGCGCCCGGTTGCTTTACCGGGGCCACCACAAACCGACTGAGCCGGCGCAACAATGAATCCGGCGCATCCACTTCAAGCTCAACCGTCTCGTTCTCTCCATATTGGCGCGAGAGAATGACGCTGCGTGATTCAAGCTGCGCCAGAGCCTTGCCCTCCGATTGGGGAACCCTCAGCCAGGCCCGCTCCACCCGGTCCTGGTCCAGATGCGCATCGATGGCGGCGAGAAGCCGGTCCAGATGAAGACCCTGGGAGGCTGAGATATGCACGCTTCCAAGGCTGTCCTTCAGTCGGCTGCGAGTGTGCTCATCAAAGAGGTCAATCTTGTTCAGGACGTGAATCTGCGGTTTGTCGAGAGCTTCCAACTCGCGCAGAACCGACTCCACCTGGGCCATCTGCTCGGCAGCGGTTGGGCTGGTAGCGTCGGTGACCTGGAGCAGAATCGCCGCTCTTTGCACCTCCTCCAGAGTGGCCCGGAAGGCGGAGATCAGCGTCGTCGGCAGGTTGCGGATGAATCCCACCGTGTCGGAAAGAAGTACGTCGCGCCGCGATGGCAGGGTAACGGTGCGCAGCGTGGGGTCCAGGGTGGCAAACATGCGTGAGCTTTCAACCACTCCGGCGCGGGTCAACGCGTTAAACAGCGTTGATTTGCCCGCGTTGGTGTAGCCCACCAGTGCTACCACCGGCACCGGGACGCTTTCCCGTCGCTGCCTTTGCTGCGAACGAATCCGGCGCACGTCCTCAATCTGTTCCTTCACATGCTTGATGCGGCGATGAATCTTTCGGCGGTCGGTTTCAAGCTGGGTTTCACCCGGTCCGCGGGTGCCGATGCCGCCGCCGAGTTGCGACATCTCCGCCCCCCGCCCGGCCAGCCGCGGAAGCATGTACTCAAGCTGCGCCAGTTCCACCTGGAGCTGGCCTTCACGCGTACGCGCGTGCCGGGCAAAGATGTCAAGAATCAACTGCGTGCGGTCGACTACGCGGCAGTGAAATTCGCGCTCGAGATTGCGAAGCTGCGACGACGATAGCTCATGGTCGAAGATGAGCACGCCGGCCTCGGCCATCTTGGCCGCTGCCGCGATCTCTTCCACCTTGCCGCGCCCGATCAGGGTCGCCGCATCGGGGCGATCGCGCCGCTGGAGCACTTCTCCCACCACCATTGCACCCGCGCTCAAAGTCAGCTCGCGCAACTCCGCAAGCGACTCTTCGGCACTGAAGGGCACGGCGTGGTCCTCAGTCTCCAGGCGCAGGGTCTTCGAGGCTGACTTAGCTTGACGCGCCTGGGGAGGAATATGGGCGGCCTGATGCGCGGAGTCTTCCGCTACGGCAGCGCCGCCCTCGGGACGGCTGTGAGGACGACTGCGGAATTCCACTCCGACCAGAAAGGCGCGTTCGCGCCCTCCCGGCAAACTGGGCCTTTCGGCAGCAGCGGCAGCGGCAGTTTCCATGGCTCCGGGCAAGCGACGTTCAGCGATGGCTCACCCCTGCTGCGAGGATGCGATGGGAGCGGCAGGCATCACCGGGGAAGCCGCCGTTGGCGCACCCGCTTGGACAGGGCGCTCCAGGTGCGGCGCACGAGCCATGACAACCGTGGAGATCGCATGCTTGAAAATCAATTGCTCCTGGTTGTTAGTCTCGAGCACAACGGAATACTTATCGAAGGACCGGATGCGGCCTGATAATTTGACGCCGCTAAGCAGGTAGATAGTGATGACAGACTTATCTTTCCTCGCGGTGTTGAGGAACGAGTCTTGTATGTTCTGTGCCGGTTTGCTTTCCATCGGTCACTTTCTCCTTCAAATAGAACAGCCAGAAATCCAGAAGCACCACCGCGATTCTCCGAGGCGGGTCAAACCCTGTCCGGTTGGGGGGAAGCTCGCGTCTCCCGGACAGCCAATACGATACGGCCTCCGCCGCGTAATTTCAACTTGGATGCGAGCTTAGGATGGATAATTCTCGTTGTCGATGTTCCCGGGGGGCATTGGGGGAGAGCAGAGCGTGGACAGCTCCAGCCGCTTGAACAGACCGCTATGCGAGCTGGCCGGTAATTGCAGCTTTAAGAAAGTGGGTTGAAGAAAGCGAATTATCCCCGGCAAAAAAGGGTAGAGCTGCACAGACGAGCCTATAATTGGTCATTATGGAAGAACGGGAATATTACGACGAACGGCAAGAGGTCAAGAAGCACCTCCTGGTCTGCCCGCACTGCCGTCAGGAGGGCGAATACGAGGTCGGCTGGATTGTGCGCATGAAGAAAAAGTCACTGCCGCCCCGGGCCGACGAGCGGGATCGCGCAAAGTTTGCCAAAGCGCAGAGCTACATGGTGCGCAAGGATGATCTGCTGGCCTGTAAGAATATGCGCTGCCGCAAGCGCTTTGAGATTGCCGGCATTCAGACCGTGGCCTTTCTCTAGTCGTGCCGCGTCGGGGATTGGATTTAGGGAGACGCTCTCTGCGTCTCTTTTATCGTTGGCCTCAGGCGCCATCGCAAGCCCTCCGGCAAGTTCAGGATTGAATACCCATTCAGTTTTTCTGCTGGGCGGGATATACTTGCCCGTCCTGCCGCCGCATCGCGGCCGCTGACCTGAACCATAGAGGAAGCCGGGGTGGCTTTCCGCTTTTCTTTTTTTTGTACGTTTCCGGGAACGGACTTTTTCCGTCTCCCTGTGTCCAATAAAACTCCAATCGAGGTGCAGGGTGAAAATCCTGGTGTGCATCAAGCAGGTACCGCAGAAGGACGCGCCTCTCAAGCTGAATGAGAGCGCAACCTGGGTTCGTGAGGATGTCGGCTACGAAGTGAATGAGCCCGACGCATATGCGCTCGAGGAGGCGTTGCGGCAGAAGGAAAAGAACGGCGGCGAGGTCGTGGCGATCACCGCCGGTCCGGCGCGCTCGCAGCAGGTTCTGCGCGAAGCGCTGGCCAAGGGAGCCGACCGCGCTATCCACTTGGAAGACGAACGCTTTGTTGCCCTCGATGCCTTTAACATTGCGCGCGCATTTGCCGAGGCAATTAAGGACGAGTCCTTCGACCTGATCCTGACCGGCCTGCAGTCGGACGACTTCGGCTACGCGCAGACGGGCGTGCTGCTGGCCGAGTTGCTGGGCTGGGCGCACGCCACCATCATCATGCATCTTGAAACAAAAGAAGGCGGCATCCGCGTCAAGCGCGAGCTCGAGAGCGGCTTCTTCCAGTACGTTGAAATGCCGCTGCCCTCGGTGCTTACCATCCAGTCGGGCATCAACAAACTGCGCTATGCCACCCTGATCGGCATCAAACAGGCCAAGAACAAACCGCTGCGCAAGGTGAGCTTCGACGAAGTCTCGGCGGCCTTGAAGCCAAACCAGTTGACCATCGAGCGGCTCTACATTCCGCAGAAGACGAAGCAGACCGAGGTCATCCAAGGCCCGCCTCAGGAAGTGGCGAAGAAGCTGGTGGCCAAGCTCCGCGACGAAATGCGAGTACTTTAAGGAGCGACGATGACCATGGCAACGACCAGGCAGGAAGATCGCGAGCAAAGACGCGAGAAGGTCAACACGCTGCGCATCATCGGAGGACTTCTCCTGATTGTGGCGCTGCTGCTCTACTTCTTCCACCTCGCCGAGGCTCCGATGGGGCGCTCCGCGCTGGGCGTGCTGGCCGCGGTGTTTGCAGTCGCGGGCGCGGTGCTTCTGTGGGTAGGATGGCGCAGGCTGCGGGCGCTGCGCTAACAGTTCAGTGTGCAACCGGTGCGGCGCGCCGCACTGTACAAACCGTGCCGCAAAGGCGCGCAACCGAGGAAAGACGAGATGGCTGAGACGATTCTGGTGATAACAGAGCAGCGCGAAGGCAAATTGAACCGCGTCTCCTTTGAGACGCTGGCGGGCGCACAGGCGCTGGCCAAACAGACTGGCTGGACGGTCGAGGCCGCCGTCGTCGGCAGCAACATCGCATCCGTGGCCGCCGAGGTCGCAAAGACCGCTGTCGCCAAGGTGTACGCCATTGAAGGTGCGGCGCTGGAGAACTACACTCCGGATGGCTTTGTGACCGCTCTGAAAAAATTCCTCGAAGTCAACAAACCCAAGCTGATTCTTCTGCCGCACACCTATCAGGTGCGCGACTTCGCGCCCCAACTCGCCGCCTCGTTCGGAGCGGCGCTGGTGAGCGATGCCGTGGGCTGCAAGTTCGAGGGCGGAAAGCTGCTCTTCACGCGCCAGATGTTCCAGGGAAAATTCGCTGTCGACATCTCCCTGGCAGGCGACGGCCCGTGGTTTGCCAGCTTCCAGACTGGCGCCTATCGCGGCGACCAGGTCGAAGCCGGCGCGGCTGCCGCCGGCGTCGAGTCCGTCAGCGCCACAACCGGCGAGATCCGCACCCATCCCGAAGCTCCCTTCCGCGAGGCAAAGCAGGCGGTAGACCTTACCCAGGCCGAGATCATCGTCTCCGTGGGCCGTGGCATTAAAGAGCAGAAGAACATCGCCATCGCCCAGGCTCTGGCCGATGCCCTCGGCGGAGAGATTGCCGCATCGCGCCCCATCTGCGACGCAGGTTGGCTGCCGATGGAACGCCAGGTCGGGTCCAGCGGCCAGACCGTGAGCCCCAAGCTCTACCTCGCCCTTGGCATTAGCGGCGCGATCCAGCACCTCGTTGGCATGAAAGGTTCAAAAAACATCATCGCCGTCAACAAAGACGCCGAAGCGCCGATCTTTGAAATCGCCGACGTCGCCGTGGTGGGAAATCTTTTCGATATTGTTCCCGCGCTGACTGAAGAGGTGAAGAAGGCGAAGGCGTAGGGAGAGGTTTCAACGTTTCAAGGCTTCAAAGTTTCAAGGTTAAAGTCAAAAGCGCGCGCAAGGAGACTTCTTGGCTAACACTTATAAGGACTTGTTGGTGTGGCGGAAGGCAAAAGCTCTTGCCGTTGATGTCTACCGTGCGACAGATCGGTTTCCAAAGCATGAAATATTTGGCTTAACGAGCCAGATGCGAAGGGCTGCGGTCTCGGTGGCTTCCAACATTGCTGAGGGTCAGGGACGCGGCACCAAACCGGATTTCGCGAAGTTTCTCTGCATAGCGCGCGGTTCGTTGCTGGAACTGGAAACCCAACTCGAGATCGCAGTGGAATTAGGAATGGGCAATGCAGACGAACTCCGCAAGCTCAGTGAGGATTGCTACAAGACTCTCGGCCTTTTCAATCGCCTCCTGAACGCAATGGAGACGAAGGCGAGAGTGTAGGAACAGGTTTCGCGGTTTCAAAGTTGCGAGCGCGGAGGCGTCTTGGCTAACACATATAGAGACCTGCTGGCGCGGAGGCCAAGTAGATGCTGAGCACGGTTGTTTCTCTGATTACTACGTTGGGTGTGCTCCTTGGAGCTTTCTTGGGGGCTTTCTTTCAGTCGCGCTTCGAGCAGCAGAAGCAAGTGAATGAACAAGAACGCGAGATGAAGCTCAGGCGTTATAAGAACATTTTGCTTCTTATGCTCACCAAGTTCGAGCCGACGACCGGCTTACCCAAACTCAAGTTGGAACATCCCGATATAAAAGACATCGATGATCTCGATCAAGAGATTCGCGCGGAGCTTTTCTACGCCATGCTCTTCGCCAGTGATGACGTGATTGCGGCGATGACAAAGTTCGTCGAAAGCGCCGGTTATCCAGCCTATATCCGCACTGTGACAGCGATGCGGCGCGACCTCTGGAACAAGAAAACCTCTATCGATGAAACCGCCCTGACCGGAGCCATGGCAATCGAGACAAAGGCTGGAGTATAGGGTTTTCAACCTTGAAACTTTGAAACCTTGAAACTTTGAAACCTGAGGTTCCCATGATCTTCCGCACACCGCTCAAAGGTATTGATCATCCTGAGATGGAAGCCGACGTTGTCATCGTCGGTGGGGGCCCCGCGGGCATGGCCTGCGCACTGCGGCTTTCGCAGCTCATCGACGAGCACAACACCGCCCATCCCGACGCGCAGCTCTCCAAGGAAAACATCTACGTTCTGGAGAAGGGACGCGAGATCGGCCAGCACTGCCTCTCCGGAGCCCTGCTCGACCCGCGCTCGATGAATGAACTGCTGCCGGAGTGGCGCAGCGAAGCCCCCATCGAAGCCGAAGTCTCCAGCGACAGCCTCTACTATCTGACCCGCACGGGCGCCTTCAAAGCTCCCATCACCCCGCCTCCGATGCAGGATCACGGCAACTATGTCATCAGCATCAATCGCTTCGCCAAGTGGCTGGGCGCAAAGGTGGAGGAGACAGGAATCACCATCTTCAGCGGCTTTGCCGGAAGCGAGCTGCTCTACGATGGCGAGCGCGTAGTGGGCGTGCGAACCGATGACAAAGGTGTAGACAAGAGCAACCAGCCCAAGGCCAACTTCGAGCCCGGATACGACCTCAAGTCGAAGGTGACCATTCTGGCCGAGGGATCGCGCGGCTCGCTCACCAAGCAGCTCACCGAACGGCTGGGGTTGTCGAAAGACCGCAATCCCATGACCTACGGTGTGGGAGTGAAAGAGCTCTGGGAGCTGCCCGCCGGACGCATCCAGCCCGGCGAGGTGATCTACACCATGGGCTACCCGCTGACAACCAAGGAATACGGCGGGGCGTGGATTTACGGCGGCAAAGACAATACAGTCTCGCTCGGCTTTGTCACCGGACTCGATTATCCCGATCCGCGCACCGATCCGCAGCACGTGCTGCAGTCGTTCAAGCAGCATCCATTCGTTGCCAAGCTTCTCGAAGGTGGCAAGATGGTGCGCTATGGCGCCAAGACCATGCCCTATGGCGGCTGGTGGTCAATGCCGCCCCTGGGCGGCCATGGCTGGATGATCGTGGGCGATTCGGCAGGCTTTCTGAACTCACAGCGGCTCAAGGGAATTCACCTTGCCATCAAGAGCGGAATGCTCGCTGCCGAAACCGCTTTCGAGGCATGGATCGCGGGCGACAGCAGCGCCAAACAGCTTGGAAAACTCCAGGCAAAGGTGGAAGCGAGCTGGATCAAACAGGAACTCTATCCCGTGCGCAACTTCCACCAGGGCTTCGAGCACGGCTTCCTGAGCGGAATGTTGAACACCGGCCTGCTGATGGCTACTGGCGGATACGGCCTGCGCGACCGCTATCCCGCGCACCCCGGATACGAACGCATGTTGCCGTTATGGGACATCATGGGCCATCCCGGAGGCCGCGATCAGCTCCTCGGCCCCTCCAAGGGCGACGGCAAGCTCACCTTCGACAAGCTTACCGACCTGTATTACTCCGGCACGCGGCACGAAGAGGATCAACCCGCGCACCTCGTCATCGAGGATACCGATCTCTGCAGTAGCCGCTGCACAAAGGAGTTCGGGAACCCTTGCCAGTTCTTCTGTCCCGCCAACGTCTACGAGATGGAGGACGCGCCCGACGCGCCCGGCGGCAAGCGCATTCACCTCAACCCATCCAACTGTGTGCATTGCAAGACCTGCGACATCATGGACCCCTACCAGATCATCAACTGGGTGCCACCCGAGGGCGGAGGCGGGCCGAATTACGACGGAATGTAGCATTTTAAGTTTCCCCAATCCCTGCGGCCGCCCGCACCATAATGCATGTGGGCGGCTGATCCCCATTTATTTCGGCGTGTGAGATTCTCCCCCTGTTTTCATATTTCATAAAAACTTGCTTCCCGGCCCCATATTCATGCATCATTAACAACAGTACGGACTACGGCTTCAACATCCCCGCGGATGGGGCCATTTGGTATGTGCATCCGCTGGAGCCGGAGATAGCGCTTTCAACATCCCCGTTTTCGTGCCCATGGCAGCGAAAACTGAAGGCAGACAAAACGTGGCTACTGCAGTTAGTACGAACTCTACGTGTTCCCTGGACAATTATCTCGTCCTGCCGGACCACTCGATGGACGCTCGCATTCGTGCCGCTCGCGAGTTTCTCGGCGAGCAGTGTGTCGTACTGGGGCACCACTACCAGCGCGATGAAGTAATCCAGTTTTCCGACTTTCAGGGCGATAGCTGGCACCTCTCCGAAATGGCCTCGCAAGCCAAGGGACGCTATATCGTCTTCTGCGGCGTACACTTCATGGCCGAGTCGGCTGATATTCTGGCCCGCCCTGACCAGCAGGTGATTCTGCCGGACCTTAACGCCGGCTGCTCGATGTCCGATATGGCCGAGATCTCGCAGGTGGAAGACGCCTGGGAGCAGTTCGTGCGCCTTGGCCTCACCACCGAACACGGACGCGGCATTACACCCCTGACCTACATGAACTCCGCCGCGGCGATCAAGGCCTTTGTGGGCGAGCGTGGCGGAGCGGTCTGCACCAGCAGCAACGCCCGCGCGGCTATGGATTGGGCCTTCGAGCACAACGAGAAGATCTTCTTCCTGCCCGATCAGCATCTGGGACGCAACACCGGCTATGCCATGGGCATTCCGCTCGACGAAATGGTTGTGTGGGATCCCTACCAACTGCAGGGTGGCCTTTCGGCGGAAAAGCTGCGCAAAGCCAAGGTGATCCTGTGGAAGGGGCATTGCTCGGTGCATCTGCGCTTTGTGCCCGAGGACGTCGACCGCATCCGCGAACGTTACCAGGGAATCCAGGTCATCGTGCATCCTGAGTGTCGCTGGGAGGTCTGCCAGAAAGCCGACGACAGCGGTTCTACCGACAAACTGCGCCGTCTCGTAGCCCAGGCTCCGGCGGGCGCCAAGTTTGCCATCGGCACCGAGATTCATCTCGTCAACCGCCTCGCCAAGCAGCATCCTGACAAGACGGTCGTGAGCCTGAACGATTCCGGCTGCCTCTGCACCACGATGTACCGCATCTCGCCGCAACATTTGGCCTGGTCGCTGGAAAACCTCGTCGAGGGCAACGTCGTCAATCAGATCAAGGTGCGTCCGTCGGTGAAGCACTGGGCCAAAGTCGCCCTCGACCGGATGTTACAGATCAAGGGCTGAGTTTGGCTTGAAGACAACTTTGAGGGTGCCTCACCTGCGCCGTGGTTGTTGCGGCTGAGGTGACAGAGAAGAATGCAAGGCTGCAATTGTTTTGGATGTAGCTTGTGGCTGCCACCACATAGGCGATCGATTAGAATGGAGGCAGACTATGCGAACCTTCACCGTGCGCGAAGCGCAATCCATGCTGCCGATTCTGGAAACCCTGCTGCGCAAATCGATCGAATCAAAATCGCTGATCGAGGAAATCGAGCAGGAGTTCAATGAACTGGCCGAGCGCATCTTCCTCAACGGTGGAACCCTGGTGGATGTGCGCGCCTGCGCCGCCCGCAAGGCGCAGCGCGAAAAGGCCATCCAGGTTGCCAAGGACACGCTCTCCGAGATCAATGCCATCGGCGTCCAGGTAAAGGATCTCGATATCGGGCTGCTCGACTTCCCCTGCAAGGTGGACGGTGAGATCGTTCTGCTCTGCTGGAGAATGGGCGAACCCACCATCACCCATTGGCACGGCACCGAAGAGGGCTACGCGGGACGCCGCCCCATCGACGGCCACATGCAAGGCGAATAGTCTTCAAGGTTTCGCAGGTTTCAAAGTTGAAAACCTCTCAGCCGCAAGGAGTTCAGAAATACGAAAGGGTGCCAATATTCGGCACCCTTTCTTTGAATGTTCAAACGTGCAGGCACCCCGTGCCTTTGACTTAACCTTGAAACCTTGAAACCTTGAAACTTTGAAACTTTGAAACCTCGCAACCTTCCCTTACGCCGTTTCCTTCATTGCCTCGTCGAACTTTGCCAGGAAACGGTCCACGCCTTCGTCGGTCGCCAGCGGTCCCATGATGCCGATGCGGAAGATCTTTCCCGCCAGCGGACCGAAGCCTCCCATGATCTCAATGCCGTGTTTTTCCAGCAGGTAGGCGCGCACCTTGGCCTCGTTCACGCCCTCGGGAACGCGCGGCGTGTTGAGATTCCAGATGCGGTGCCCCTCAGCCACGTGCATGGTCAGGCCGAGCCGCTCGACCCCTTCGACAAAGCGCTCGTGCGCATTCTGGTGGCGTTGCTGGCGCTGTGCCAGTCCCTCTTCCTCGATGATCGCCAGTGCCTCATGCAGCGCATAGAAAAGCGTTGCCGAAGCGGTGTGATGATAGCGGTGCGAGACGGTCAGGTAATCCTGAATCAGCGTCAGGTCGAAGTACCAGCTCTCGTTCGGCTGCTTGCGCTGGCGGAGCCGTTCCTGCGCGCGCGGCGAAATCGTAATCGGGCTCAATCCCGGAGGCGCGCTCAGCCCCTTCTGCGTGCAGCTATAGGCAACGTCGAGTCCGTTGGCGTCCACATCCACCGGCATTGCGCCCAGCGAGGTAACGCAATCTGCGATCACGATGGCGTCTACCTCATGCGCCGCGCTGCTTATTGCCTTGCTCTGCTGAAAGACGCCGGTCGAGGTTTCCGCCTGCACGAAAGCAACCACCTGCGGACGCTCGCGCCGGATGAACTCTGCGGCCTCGTCGTCGCCGAATGGCTCGCCCCACTGCTTTTCCAGACGCACGATTTTCGCGCCATGCCGCTTGGCCATCTCGCCGATGCGTTCACCAAAATATCCGTTAACTAACAGCGCCAGCTTGGTGCCCGGCTCAATGAAGTTGGAGACTGCCGCTTCCATTCCGCCCGAGCCGGTGCCCGAGATAGGAATCGTCAGTTCGTTCTCCGTGCCGAAAACCGTGCGAAGACCCTTCTGCACTTCCTGCGACACCTGGAAGAAGTACGGATCCAGATGGCCTACGATAGGCTGCGCCATCGCCTGATAAATGCGTGGATAAACCTGGCTGGGCCCAGGACCGTACAGCAGGCGCTTGGGCGGATGAATCGAAATTTTCAAACAGTTTATTGAATTTTCGCTAATTGTGCTCATAGGTACCTTTCCCAAACCTAAAATGCTACGCCCCTGCGCGCCGATGTGAAAGTATCAGGAGTTGAATTGTCCGCGGAAATCCGAAAATTCCCTCCGCAAGGCTTCAATTTCGGCACGCAGCTGGGCAACTTCACCTTCCAGCGCCGCGATGCGCTCCTCGCGCGAGTCCGTACTGGCACGGTCGATGCTTTGCGCGCCATCGGCTAACCCGTCGTCCCCGCCGAACAGATCAGCATAGCGCGCTTCCTTGGTGCCTGTCTGCCGCGGCAGCAGCCTCGCCAGCGGCGGGTCGTGCCCGATCAACTTCTGCAGAACCAGATTCACCTCGTCGAGGTCTTCCAGATGATGCATGCGCTCGCTGCGTCCTCGCAGCTCGCCCGGCGTCTGCGCGCCACGCAACAGCAGTGTGCAGAGCAGGGCGCTCTCGCGTCGGCCAAGATTCAAGACCTCGCCCATGCGATGCTCAAAGCGGGCCACTCGTGCCTCGGCCCGCGCCACTCCCGCCAGCCCCTTCTCTTCGAGTAAGCGCAGCGCCTCGCGCACCGCAGCCTCCTCCAGTTCCATGACCGGTTCGCGGCTGGATTTCTGATTGCACGCAGCCAGCAGCGCATTGAGCGTCAGCGGATAGTACTCCGGGGTGGTGATGTCTTTTTCCATCAGCGAGCCTAATACTCGCCTCTCAACCGCGTCCAGATGCAGCTCCAAAGCCTTCCCCCTCAGTCGATGTATTTTGCGCTCCTCGTTCTGGCTGGGCAAGTCATTCGCAGTGAAAAGCGGCGGAATGTTTCCGTTCAAAAAGCTTCGCCGGTCAACCCAAAACAGGCTTTCGCTGCCACCCGATAGGCGAAAACGGGGTGAGTGGAGTAGAATCTCTCAATCCGAGATAGGAAGATTTATCCTAATCGCTACTGAACTTGAGGGTAATTCTGGTCTGCCCGATTTATGATCGGATAAGATTGATTCTCGACAACGAATGGGCGGGTACACTCTCTCCGCTCTGGGAGCTTGCATGAAGCGCTTGATCGGCTATACGGCCGCACTTTGCCTTTTGGCATTCACGGTCGGATGTGGTGGAGTTACCAGCACCGGCACGCTGGCATACATCAGCAATTCCACGGGCACCGGCTTCACTGTGTACACCGTGAATACGGATGGAACCCTGACCACCTCCAGCATTTCACCACAGAGTGCTCCTACTCCGGCTGGTGATGGACCCAAAGTGATGCAGATCGCCGCCAACGGTAAGTGGGCCTACTATCTGGACAATGCCGGCAACACAATCTACGGCTATTACCGCGATGGCAACGGCACGTTGACGGCTCAGATCGGCACCTGGTCGGTATCCGGCGGCACGTCCGGCTACGGTGCCAGTGCGCTGGTGATCCATCCCAACAACATGTTTCTCTATGCCTCGCTGCCGAATTATCTGGGCGGCGCAATCGCCATCTATTCGATCGACCAATCCACCGGCATTCTTACCCAGGTCGGCAGCAACATCCAGCTCGACTATCCGATTTCGCAACTCGTGATGACGACGAGCGGCGGCGCTATCTTTGGTCTCTCGCCCGCCTCCAATTTCAAGACCTCGGGCGGCCAGACGATAACCGGTAAGCAGGCCGTATTGTTCTGGACCGTGAACTCTTCCTCCGGCCTGTTGACCGGACCGATCGCAACCCCGGTCGGCGTCAGCCCCAACTACATGGTTTTGTCCGCCAACGGCTCTTACATGTATGTGCTGGACAACACGGCAACGACCCTGATCAATGCAACCACCATCGTCAACGGCCAATCGGTAAGCTGCGCGACTCTGAGTTCTACGAGCGCCGCCTATACAGGCTGTTACAGCCCAAACATCTACGGCTACAATGTAAGCACAAGTTCCACAACCCCCCTGTCGCCGATGGCTGGCACCAGCGTTGGCGGCGGCAATGTCTTCAACGAAAACGCGGATTTGATTACCGGCATATTCCCCTCAAATCCAGTTGCCGGCGTGACCACGAATGACACCCATTTCCTCTTCGTCGCCAACCAGGGCTCGCATAACGTTTCGGTCTTCAAGCTCAATGCCACTTCGGGCCAACCGACCGAAGTTCTCGGTTCCCTGAGCACGGTCAACGGTATTTCGGTTTCTTCGGCGTCTCCTTTTGATTGCGGCTCGGGTTGCAGCACGCCTTCGTTTGCTGCCGTTGCAAAGGCGAACAATGCGCTCTACCTGCTCGATATAAACGCAGGCAGGATATTCCAGTTCGCGGTCAACGAGAACACCGGTCAGATCAGAGCGTTAAGTCCGGCCTCGGTTGGCGCTGAAACTGCCACCAGCCATCCGGCCTGGATCACGATCCGATAGGTGCGGTACATGAATCGGTTGTTAACCCTAATTCTGATTGGGCTTGCCGGATTGCTGGCCAGCTGCGGCAGTACGGTCAGCAGCAGTTCGCAGCCCACCGACGCCAACTACACCTATTCGATGGTGGTGTCGCCGACCCTGTTTACCGTGAATTCCGGTGACTGGGCGCCGCTCTCGGCAACGGTTGAAGTGTCTTTTGAGAACCAGACTCCCAAGCCGCTTGCGCCGCAACCGACCACCAAGTTCTACTCCTCGGATTCACGGGTGACGATCTCTCCCGCAGGAGAAGTCTGCGCCGGACTATGGGACAACATATACGAGACCTGCGCGCAGACCAGTACGCTTCCCACCGGCTATGTCACCATCACGGCTTATGACGCCACGCGCAACGTCAGTGCCACGGCGTTGCTCTCGGTTCATCCGCGCGCCGCCACTATTGCCCTGAGCGCTGACTCCAGCAGTTCGAACTCAGCATTCTGGCCGGGAAGCGTTGAACCTTGGCCATCCACCGTCACCGGACCTTCCAACTGTGTTTCGCAGAACAATCAGGTGCAGTATGTTGCACAGCCCATCGACGCCGGCGGCAACCCAATCAGCAGTTGCTCCCTTTCCGTGACCGCCGGCTGCGTGAACAACAACGACTACACCTGGTCTGTCGCCGATTCCAATGTCGCCGAGGTCAGCACCTACGGATACGTGGTTGCGCGCAATCCCGGCGTGACCAGCGTTTACGCAAAGCTGAACGGGACCATCAGCGCGCCTGCCGCCTTTGCCACCTGTCCGCCCAGTTCAATCGTGCTGGCCTCCTCGGCCTTCGCGGGTGGCCTGCCTCTGGCACCATACTCGGCGGCCGATCTGGACACTCTCAGCAAGGGCACTCAGGAGTACTTCACGGCATCGCTGTTGGATGCCAATGGCAATCCGCTGCCGCCGCTGAATCTCAATGGCGCTTCCCTGGCCGCGGTGCCGCTGAACTTCATCACCTCGAATCCGCTGACCGGCAGTTTCGGTTCGGTGTTGCCGCTGACTGCAAAGCTGACGGCGAACACTTCCGGGCGCTTGACCGTGATGGTCTCCTGCGATCCCGCCACCTGCAACAATGCGGTGCCCAACTTCACCTTGCCTCTCAACCCATCTACATGCTCAGCGTTGACGGCTCCGGAGTCATGCGTAGTGACCGGTGAGGCAGCCGGCTTCGGCTATCCGGTTTACAGCAACGTAATCGGCGTCAGCGTGCTTGGAACCTCTGGCAGCACGGTGCTGGTTACCGGAACCACCCTTGCCGACGGCGTCACGCTGGCGCATCGCCTCGAGGCCTACGACAGCGAGTCGCTGGCCAACACCCGCACCGTCGAATTGGCCAATCTGCCGAACTCTCTGGTGGTTGCTCCAAACGGTGCCACAGCCTATGTCGGCAGCAGCGCCGGCCTGGTTGTGGTGAACTTGTCCACCTTTACACCAGCGTTACAGACCTACCCCATAGTCGGCGGCCTCAACACCGACGTGGTGACCGGCCAGGTGCTCGGAGTCTCGCCGGACAGCCGCTTCGTTCTGCTCTCCGACCAGGCCAACAGCTACGTCTTCCTCATCGATACCACCGGAACCAAGGTTGCCACTCGCTACACGATCCCCGGCGTCAACTCGGTAACCTTCGCCGCCGATGACTCCCATTTCTGGATCGGGGGCAGCTCTGGCGTGTACGTTTACACTGCGGATACCTTCATCCCGATCGGTGCCACGACTCCCACTGATGCTGGCCTGAGCACCAACGTCAAGGCGTTGGCATGGACGCCCGACGGCCAGTCTTATTTTGCCAGCGGAGATCAGTTGGTCAACTATTCCACCTGTTACAGCCAGAACCCGCAATCGCCCTCCACTAATCTGCCGACATCCGTCGTGGGCGGCCTGTCAGCAACTTTTCTGAGCGGTGTGCCTTACGTGCTGGGTCTGGATGGCAGCCAGTGGTTTGACTATCCCGTGACTTCCACCTCGCAGGTCGTCGACAGCCAAACGGAGTCGGGTGCGCTCAACACACTGAAGTCCGTCGGAACGGGATTTGTCTGTAAGTCAACGGTGACGGTCAACCCGCCCAACACCGCGGCGGTTTCGTTACCTTGCGCCGCGACACAGATCACTTTTTCCCCTATCCTCCAACAGGAATTTATTACAGGAGTGGATCCTAACTGCACTACCACTGATTCCGTCATTCACGGCTACGACCTAGCCAGCCATGCGGTTATATCAACGCCACAGTCGGCGTTAGGTCTTACCACCACAAATCCGGTGATTCCGCTTAGCGGCGGCGTCCTGAATGATGGCCGCAAGCTGTACTTCGGAACATCGGACATCGCGGCCGGGACTGCTGCACTGCATCGCATCGATCTATCAACGGGCACGGGCTCGCCGGGCACGCTAACCGAGGACGCTTCGGTCACCGTTACACTTGTTCCCAGCTTCGTCGCGGTTGTCCCCAAGTAAAAGGAGAGACTTTTGAAACTTAAGCTGATTCTCATTGCCATACTGGCCTTTGGCAGCATGGCTCACGCGCAAGGCTTCGTATCTCATCTATCAGTCGGTGCAGGTTTCGAAGGAATCTTCCCGGCGTCAACCTTTACCAAGTCTTTGGCGGAAACTAACGATTACCCGAACACCCAGGCAACCACAACTTCGGTTGGTGCCGTCGCTGATGTGCGGTATGACTTTGGCCACCACAGCGCCTTTGACATCGCCCTTACGGTCAACCGCAGTACCGAGCTCTTCTATTATTCCGAAAGCGGAAATGTCAGCCGTATTCAGTCCAACAACGGAGAGATGATTGGAAGCTACATTTTCCGTCTTCCTGCAAAAGAGCGCGTAAAGCCCTATTTTCTGCTTGGCGGCGGCTTGGTTCGCTTCTCTCCGAACAACAACTCCTACAACACAGGCATACCTTCGACGGATACGAAGATCGCCTTTGCCTACGGATTTGGAAGCGACTTCAAGATCAGCGATCACTGGGGTCTGCGCCTGCAGTATCGCGGCCTGCTCCGTACCGATCCTGACTTCAAGCTCCTCAATAATGTGAACAATGCCTTTGGAACCGGGGTGAAGGCGCACGTGCCGGAACCTTCAATTCAGATCGTCTATCACTTCTAGCTTCCTGCCCAGTCGACGATGCCCCACATCTGCCGCACTCAGCAGATGTGGGGCCTTGCGCCGCTTCCTTTGCTAGAATCGCTCCATGGCGGAGCTAGGCAAAACACTCCTCGGTATTGGCTTCATCCTCGTCGCGCTTGGCGCGGCGATGCTGCTGGCCTCGCGCTTCGGTCTCCCCTTCGGACGCCTGCCTGGAGACCTGCACTGGCGCAGCCGCAGCGGCAACACTCAGCTCTATTTTCCTCTCGCGACCTGCATCCTCCTCAGCATCTTCTTTTCGCTGATCCTATGGCTGCTCCACAGTTTCCGGAAATAGAAGCGCCCTCACGGAATGTATCTCTCGTGTGTGCCCCGCCATCGCCGCTGCTTTTGCCGCCAAGATGGGAGTCTGCACCTACGCTCACGCTATGCTCCCCTGCTAAACTTCCTAAGTGAGCGATTCTCAGTTCACCTTCGAGTTTTCCGCCGAACCGCCATTGCGCCGGATCTATGCGGTGCGCGAACTGGTCACCGCCGTCCGCACCCATCTGGAGAAGGCTTTTCCGGATGTCTGGGTCGAAGGCGAAATCTCCAACTATCGCCCGGCCGAAAGCGGCCACATCTATCTCACTCTCAAGGATGGCGACTCCCAGCTTCGTGTTGTGCTCTTTCGCGCTCAGGCGCGCCTGCTGCGCTTTCGTCCGCAGAACGGGATGCAGGTCATCGCACGCGGACGCATTACCATGTACGAAGCCCGCGGTGAGATGCAGTTGCTCGCCGAATTCATGGAACCGATGGGTGCCGGAGCCTTGCAGGTCGCCTTCGAGCAGCTCAAGGCAAAGCTCGCCGCCGAAGGACTCTTCGCTCCTGAACGCAAGAAGCCCTTGCCCCTGCTGCCCCGCCGCATCGGCGTCGTCACCTCGCCGCGTGGCGCCGTCATCCAGGACATACTCAATGTCCTGCAGCGCCGTCACCAGTCGCTCAACGTGCTCATCTACCCCGCGCAGGTGCAAGGCGCGAGCGCTGCCGTCGAACTCTCCGCTGGAGTTCACTTCTTCAATCAGCAGGCCGAGCTCTCGGCCTTCGCCGTCGATGTCATCATCCTTGCCCGCGGTGGAGGCAGCGTCGAAGACCTTGCCGCCTTCAACGATGAGTCCCTGGCGCGCACCATCGCCGCCAGCCGAATTCCGGTCATCTCCGCCGTTGGCCATGAGACCGATTTCACCATCTGTGATTTTGTCGCCGACCTCCGCGCTCCCACCCCTTCGGCGGCGGCGGAAATCGTCATCCGCTCCCAACAGGAGTTGCAGCAGAGCGTCTCCGCTCTGCGCGAGCGCCTTCGCCGCGCGGTTCAATACAAGTTGCTCTTTCACCGCCAGAGTCTTGCCTCGCTTGAAAGCCGCAGCGTTTTTGCCCGCATGGAGGACGCCATTGCCCGCCGCCAGCAGCGCGTGGATGAGTTATGCTTCCGCCTTGAGAGCCTGATGCGCGCTCGCCTTGGCGATGCCTCGCGCCGCCTTGATCTCGGCCTCTCGCGCCTTCGCCAGCGCGATCTTCGGCAGCAGCTCAGAATGCGTGACCGCGAGTTGCTCTCTCGCTTTGAGGCGCTGTCCGCAGCCTTCCGGCGATACCTGATGGGCCGTCGCTCCCGTCTTGAACAGGCATCGGGAAAGATCGAGTCGCTCTCTCCGTCGGCAATTCTGGAGCGCGGCTTTTCTCTGATCTTTGACGCCCATGGCGCTCTCGTGAAGGATGTCTCGCATCTCCAACCCGGAGACGTGATCCAAGCGCGACTGGCTCGGGGCCAGTTCGATGCCCGCGTCGAATCCTTGCGCAAAGGTGAACCCAAGTCCAGGCCGGAGTGACGGAAGCTGCTGTGGCAACAGCCTTGCGCTGATTTACCGGCTTCGTGCTTTACAATGAAGGAGTGCCGGTCGCTCCCAGCAGGCGACGATCCAGATGTAACGCTCTCGAAAGGAGACCATGCCGAAGTTCCCGAACTTCTCCGGATACACGCCGCACCTGACCACCGGATCTGTTCTGGACATTTTGCTCGTCGCGTTTCTCGTCTATCAGTTTTTGCTTTTGGTCCGTGGCACCCGTGCCGTTCCCATGCTCACCGGAGTAGGCGCCTTGGCCATTGCCTTCTACGTCGCGCATTTCACCAATTTGCGCACTCTGGACTGGCTTGTCGGCACCATCCTGCCCTACAGCATCTTTGCCCTCATCGTGATTTTTCAGACAGAGATCCGTCACACTCTGGCGCGCCTTGGCCGCAATCTCACTTTCTCCCGCGGCTCGCAAAACGGCGCCGCTGACGCTTACGACGATATTGTCATGGCGGCCACCACGTTTTCCCAGGACCAGACCGGAGCCCTGGTGGTCGTCGAGCGCGAAATCGGGTTGCGCACCTACATCGAGAGCGGTGTCGCCCTCGATGCCCATCTCTCCTACGATCTGCTGGCCACTCTCTTCCGTCCCAGCGCGCCCTTGCACGATGGCGCCGTGATTTTGCAGAAGGACCGGATCGCCGCTGCCGCCTGCTTCCTGCCGCTCTCCATGAATCCGCTGCTCTCCACTCAACTTGGTACCCGCCATCGCGCCGGCATCGGAATCACCGAAGAGACCGACGCGGTCTCGGTCATCGTCTCGGAGGAGACCGGAAGCATCAGCGTTGCCGTCGGTGGCCACGTCGAACGTGATATCACGCCCGAGCGGCTGCGCCAACGGCTGGCCGAGTTACTTACGCATTCCGCGCCTCAACCCTCGCATTCCTATCCTGTCTCCAGCACCGCCGATATCTTCCGCCTCCAGGGCGAAGAGCGCGCCGTTCGCTCCTCTGAGCGCGGTGAACGCGGAGACCAGCAATGATCGTGCGCATCCGCCATTTCCTCTTTGATAACCTCAGCCTCAAACTGGCGTCGCTCGTCATCGCCCTCCTCATGTGGTACGGAGTGGCGCGCGATCCGGTCGCCGAGATTTCTTTGCAGATCCCGGTCGAGTTCATCCGGCCACCCAAGGAACTCGATTACATATCGGATATGATTCCGCAGGCGCAGATTCGCCTCCGCGGCCCTGCCCGTCTGCTGCGCGACCTCCCGCAGGGGAACGTCCGCGTCGTCATCGATCTTCAGGGCGCGGTGCCCGGCGAGCATACCTATGACATCACCACCGATGAGATCAAGGTTCCGCACGACGTCGAGATTATGCAGGTCACTCCCTCGCGCCTGCGCCTGGTCTTCGATGAGCATCAGACCCGTCAGGTTGCGGTCAAGCCGCGCGTCGTCGGCGCGCTGCCGCCCGGATATCGTCTTGAATCCGTGACCGCCAACCCTTCCATGCTTACCATCTCTGGCCCTGCGCGTCATGTGAGCGCTGTTGAATACGCTTTGACCGATGCCGTGGATGCAACCGGAGTCGCCGGACAGGCCAGCTTTGAAACCATGGCCTATCTCCCCGATCCCCTGGTTCACCTTAGCGGCTCCGACCCGATTCATGTCGTCGTCATAACCCGCAAGATATCTTCGAAAGCTGGAGTCCCCTAACTTGGCCACTCCCCCACGGGCAATCAACCGGCAGTTGTTTGGAACCGACGGAATTCGCGGCATCGCAGGCGTTTATCCCCTCGATCTTCCCACCGTCTACGCCATCGGACGAGCCTGCGGTGCGCGCCTCGTGCGCCGCTCGGCCGGCGCAAAGGTCGTGCTCGGGCAAGACACTCGCAAATCCAGCGGCTGGATCGCCGAAGCCATCGCCCGCGGCCTCCGCGATGCTGGATGCGGCTTCGTCAGTGCCGGAGTGCTCACCACTCCCGGCGTCGCCTATCTTACCCGTACCCACCGCTTTGCCGCCGGCATCGTCATCTCCGCCTCGCACAATCCCTGGCAGGACAATGGCATCAAGCTCTTCGGACACGATGGCATGAAGCTCGCCGATGAAATCGAGCATGAGATCGAAACCGAAATCTTCGAGCATATCGACCAGCTTGTCGATCACCAGCACGACGAAGGCAGCCTGATGGCCGGCATCCTTCCCGGCGTTGCCGACCTGCGTGCCGACTATGAAGCCTGGCTTGCCGCCAGCGTGGACCCAGAGGCGTCAGCGACCGGAGGGCCGTCTGCTGGCCCGTACCCGGCAGAAAGCTGCGCCAAAATCAAGAACCTCCGCGTCCTCATCGACTGCGCCAATGGTGCCGCCAGCGTCATCGCACCCGAACTCTTTGCCCGCATCGGTATTCACGCTGAAGCTCTGCACACCTCGCCCACCGGTTGCAACATCAACGAAGCTTGCGGAGCACTACACCCGGAGCATGTCGCCGCCGAATTGCAACGCCGTCCCGGTCATTTCGATCTCGGCATCACCCTCGACGGTGACGCCGACCGAGCCCTGTTCAGCGACGCCCACGGCAACGTCGTCAATGGCGACGCCGTTCTCCTCATTGCAGCTCGCGATATGAAAGCCCGCGGTGTCCTCACGCATGACACCGCGGTCGCCACAACCATGAGCAACATGGGCCTGGAAAAAGCTCTGCTCTCCAGCGGCATCAAGATGCTGCGTACCGACGTCGGTGACAAATATGTTCTCGAAGAGATGCTCAAGACCGGCGCCACTCTCGGCGGCGAACAATCCGGCCACATTCTCTTCATGGACGGCGACTCGACCACCGGCGACGGTTTGCTCACCGCACTGCGTGTCCTTGATATCGTCGCCCGTTCCGGAAAATCCCTGCACGAGCTGACCGCCGATCTCAAGGTCTTCCCGCAGAAGATTCGCAACGTCAAGGTGAGCGAGAAAGTTCCCATGCACCAGTTGCCCACCGTCGCCGCTGCCATCCATGCCGCGGAGCAGGCGCTGGACGGCAATGGCCGTGTCGTTGTCCGCTACTCCGGCACCGAAAAACTCGCTCGCGTCATGATCGAGGCCGAGAGCGAAGCCCTGATGAACGAACACCTCAACGCCGTCGCCGCCGCATTGCAGGAAGCCATCGGGATCTAGCGCAGTTTGCCAGCACTGAACACCTTTAGGGCGAGCGAAGAACCACGAGGATAGCGCAGTTGCCTGTGTTCCCGCCGTTGCTCGCGCCTCGCCTTTTCCTATTCCATCGGCGGCGATTGCAAGTCAGTTACCTCGATGGCGGGCACCAGAGTCTCATCCATCGCTGGCGGAGGCAATTCTACCTCCACCGGCAGCAGTGCAATCCGGCGTGCGCTGGCTGCCTTCAGCCAGAGGCGCGAGGCAATCTGCGTGATCGTCACGAGTTCCAGTACCACAAAGCTTGTCCCGGTTGCCGCATGCGGCAAATACACCCACACTCCAATGCCGATGCCAAACGTAACCGCCGCGAACAATCCGATTCCGATGTAGCTCGCAAACAACCGGCCGGAGCCAAATGCCAGCTTGAGGCTGCGCCACAAAGTCCGGCACAGTTTTCGCTCGTCGTCGCGCACCACCCGGGCCTGTGCCAGGTCGAACCACAAGCGCACGAACAGCGCCACTATGACGATCACCAGTTTGCCGCCGATATTGACGAAGAATCCCAGCCGCTCCAGCGCCGCGTTGTTGGACAGCTTTCCTGCATAGCCGGCGATTCCAAAGTTAGCTGCGATCAACAGGCCGAAGGGTATCACCGAGTACAGCGCCAGCCTCACCATCCGCCAGAAGAACAGCCCGGCGTTTTCGAAGAACTCCGCGCGGTTCAGCTTTCGGTCCTCCAGAAACACCGTAAACAACCCACCGTCGATGAACAGCAGATAAATCAAAAAGACCAGCCCCGCTTCCGCCGCGCCCGACGCCAGCGTCCGCATCGAAACATCGGGACGCTCCAGCAGCAGCGCCAGCGTGCCAACGTCAAATCCTGTGACCAGCTTGGCTGATTCCAGACTGCGGTCCAGCACCGCGCTGAATGTTGCGCGCGCGGGCAGCGAACTGAACCAAGCAATTACCAGGTTCACCACAAAGATCCACCACACCAGGCGCTGATGGCGCCAGACCAATCCTGCCGAACTGCGAACGCTTCCGTTCATTGTCTCTCTCCTAAGCCAGCCAGCTCAGCGCTTGTTCCAGCCATTGCGTCAGCAGCGTCCAGTATCCGGCGAGTTTGCCGCTTGCCTTGCGATCCGCTTTCTCGGTCCAGCTATTGTTGAAGGGATCACGATCCAGCAAGTAGCCGTGATCCGGATCGATCTCCGCCGAAGCCAGCTTCGCTTTGCGATCCCACGCAAAGCGATGCCAGCGATCCTTGCCGTCCCAGTGCTCGCGTATCGCCGAGCCATCGTCGAACTTTGCCTCCAGCACCACCGGCAGGTCGAAGTCGCCGCGCCGGTGTACGACCACTTCGCTGTGATAAACCGTGACACCCTTCTTCTCCTCCGCCTTGTTGTACCAGTCCACCCGCTCGGAACCCGCCGTCAGAATGTGGTCGTCGAGCGTCTGAGTTCCATAGATCGTCTGCTTCCAGTACCAATCCAGATTCTGTCCCACCGCCTGGTTCATGGCGGCGGTGAAATCCTCTGGCCTGGGATGCTTGAACTTATACTGTTCAAAGTATTCGTGCAGTCCGTGCAGCACCGTCTTTTCCCCGATCAAGTTCTCCAGCGTCAGCATCATCAGCGCCGTCTTGGAGTAAGTAATGCCGCCGTACGAACTGTTGTCCTCAAACAGCCACGCCGGACGCGAAATCGGATCGCGATCCGCCACCGGTTCGTAGCTCATGCGGTACTCGCCGCGCTCGCCCAGTGTGGCTAGCCGCGAATTCAGCACCGACGTCGTCTGACCATAGAGCGCGTCCATAATTTTGGCTTCGGTGTAAGAGTTGATGCCCTCATCCATCCAGGCATTTTCGAATTCGTTGGTGGCCACCATGCCGTACCAGTACTGGTGGCCGAACTCATGCTCCACCACCAACTCCGGCTCCTCCAGCGATTTCGGCATCCACCACGACGTGTCCGCCGTAATCAGCGTCGGATATTCCATCCCGCCCGCTGCGCCTCCGCCGTGTGGTGGATCGACCACCGTGATCTGCGGATACGGGTACGGGCCAATCCACTCGTCGAACTTCCGCATCGTCCCCTTCAGCGCTTGCATGTAGCGCGGCGCCGTGGCCATGTGTCCCGGCTGCATCAGCATCCGGATCTTCACGGTGCGGGTGCTCAATTTGATCGAGTCTTCCACAACAATCGTTCCTGAATCGGCCGTCCAGGCAAAGTCATGCACATCCTCGGCATGGAAGCTCAACGTCTGCGTGCCGTCGCCGTTCTCCTTGGCTCCGGTCTGCACGCCGCTGCTGCCCACGTTCCACTTTGCCGGCAAGATCAGCTTCACGTCGAAGGTGCCAAAGTCCGCAAAAAACTCGGTATCGGCGTGAAACTGGTGACAGTTCCACGCGCCGTTCCACCACACCCCAACCTTTGGGAACCATTGCCCGGCCATCAGGAAATCGCGTTTGTAGCCCGTGCGCGCCACTACCTCCGGGAACTTCGCCACAAAGTGAATCCGGAACTGCACACTCTGGCCCGGCGGCAGCGGCTTGGGCAGTGCCACCTCAAACACCGTGCGGTCGCTCGCATTGCCGTCGTCGGGCGAGACAAACTTCATCTGCTTGGTCAGGTCGCCCTCTCCGACAACTTCCAGCGACTTCACCTCATTCGAGCCGAAGTGCTTTTCCTCCCAGCCTTCGCCCTTGGAGAAGTCGCGGTTCCCCATTCGCTCCGCCTCTGTCATCCAGGTGGATTTCGGCTGAAATGCATTCAGATACAGATGGAAGGGAAACTTCTCCAGCGTGGTGCCGGTGTGATTGGTGTAGGTCAGTAGTTCGGTGGCGTCCAGCGTATGCGTCTTGGCGTTGTAAGCTCCCTCTATCTGGTAGGCCACCACGCGGTCGCTCAGGGGCGTGCTCTGGGCAGCGCCACTGGCCGTGAGCAAAGCCGCGACTGCCATCAGGCATATGCGCCAGCAACGAATTTCCATCAGTTCTCCTGGATTGCGAAGCCTTCAACGCGCTTCTTCAAGAAAATGCTACATGAGTGTTTCGGGAGTATCATTTAGAACCGCTACCCAGCATATCAATTTCTAAGGTAAGGATGACGTTGCCAGGAGCTTTGTTGCTTGTTTCATCTTCCCGTTCTTGCGCCGATGGAGTTTTCTGCGAGAATTGCGATGCGGAAGTTTCAGCCATCCTCGTTTTGCCTCTTCTTTCGCGATTGCTCTCGACCTTGAATCCTTGAAAGCTGCGAAACCGCTCCCCTTGCGCCATGCTTTCAGCTAAACTTCTTCGCATGCGAGTGCTGGGCGTCGATTGCGGGGGCGAGTACACCGGCTTCGGCGTGGTCGAGGGCGAGGGTCGTTCGCTCGTCTGCCTCACCGCCGGAGCCATCCGGCTCAATCCGCGCGAAGCTATGGAACTCCGGCTGAAAAAGGTCTTCGACGAACTCTCGGCCTTAATCGCGCAATACCAGCCCGAGGTCGTTGCCATCGAGGATGTCTTCTATTCCGTGAATGCCAAGAGTGCCCTCAAACTTGGCCACGTGCGCGGAGTCGCCATGATGGCCGCCGCGCAGAGCGGTCTTTCCGTTGTCGCTTATGCACCGCTTGCCATCAAGTCTGCCGTAGTCGGCTATGGCCGGGCGGAGAAGTCGCAGGTGCAGGTCATGGTGGCCCGTCTGCTTCATCTTGACAACCCGCCCCACTCCGCCGATGCCGCCGACGCCCTTGCCATCGCCATCTGCCACATTCACACCGCCGCCACCCTGTTGCGCCAGACCGCATCGCTGAAATAGAACAACGAGGATCCACCTCTCATCTCTCCATAAGCAAAGCAGAAATAATTCTTTACAAATTTCCAGCATCTTCCCTCCAGCAATGGAGTTCATACTGTCAGCAGTAGGAGTACCGCCATGCTTACCGATAGAGTTCGGCTCGCCTGCTTCACCGTCGTGCTCTTCATCCTTTCGGCCTTACCGGCCTCTGCCTCCGGTGTCCGCATCCTCCGTCTCAGCCTTGCCCAGGGAGACGTGCAGATCGACCGCAACTCCGGCGATGGTTGGGAGCAGGCCATCGTCAACATGCCGGTCATTGCCGGAGCCCGCATCTATGCCGCTGAAAATTCCAAAGCTGAGCTGGAGTTCGAGGATGGCAGCAGTATCCGTCTGGTGGGCCCGGCGCAACTTTCGCTGATCGAACTTTCCTCAACCCCCGATGGCTCGCCTGTGAACGCGATCCAGGTAGATTCCGGAGAGGTTTACGTCAATGCCCGGCTTCGCCATCACGATGACTTTCGCATCTCCGCCTATAGTGGCGAGTCCTTTGCCATCACTAAGCCCTCGCACCTGCGCTTTGCCGTGAATGAGCAGACCGCGTCGTTGGCTGTCACCGATGGCGAGGTGGTAGCCCAGAATGCCAGCTCCAACTCCACCATCCGTAGCGGCGAAACCTACAATTACATTCTCGGCCAGCCCGCCAGCGCGGCTCGTCTGGAGGCGGTTTCCCCGCAGCCGGAAGACTCCTGGGATCAGCAGCGCGACAGCTATAACAATCAGAATGCCCCCGCTGGAGTGCAGTACTCCGGTACGGACGATGCCAACGCGCCCGGCGTCGCCGATCTTGGCAACTACGGCAACTATTCCGATGTCCCCGGCTGCGGCGAGTGCTGGCAGCCCAACGACGCCGGTCCGGACTGGGATCCGTTCGGCTACGGAGCCTGGAGTTACTATCCCGGCTGGGGCTGGACCTTTGTCTCCGGCTATCCCTGGGGCTGGACGCCCTTCTTTTATGGCAACTGGTTCTATGCCGGCGGACACGGCTGGTGGTGGCATCCCGGCCCGATACACGGTGGTTTAGGCTGGCATCCGCAGCCGGTGCTGGCTGGAGCTCCCGCCCATGGATTCAGCGCGCCTCATCCTCCCGCCGGCTCGGCCCATGGCACGGTAGCCGTCGCAGGCTCGCATCTTCTGGCCGGACCCATCGGCGTCACCCACGCCTCTGCAGCGGCCAACGGATTTGCCAGCGGCAGCGGAGCCCATGCTTCCGCCACACCACGAAGTGGCATTTCGCGAGCCGGTGCAACTTCCGTCCATCAGGTGCCCGCCTCATCGAACTCTGGCGCTGTTTCCATCACCGGACGCAAGGGCTCCTACACGCTCAGCGGCCCCGGCGCGGGCCGCAATGGCTATGAACTCCATCGCGCCCCCGGCAGTACCGCGGCACCGCGCAGCTACGCCTACACCGGCGCGGCTCCGCGCGTCTACAATGTCCCCGTAGCTCCAATCGAGCACGCGCCCGCCGCTTCTCCCGTCAGCTCCTCTCCCCATGTCAGCAGTGGCGAAGGTAGCTCCGTCCACAGCGGAGGCGGCGAGTTCGGAGGCGGCGGCTTCCATGGCGGAGGCGGCGGCTTCCACGGTGGAGGCGGTGGAGGTGGTGGTGGCTCGCATGGCGGAGGCGGCCATCGCTGAGCCTCAGTCTCAAGCATGAAGAAGGCGGCCTCCTCTGAGAGCCGCCTTTTCTTTTGCACTGCACTGCATCGCTTTTGCTCTTCGCGTTGAAGCCCTGAATCTTGGTTTTTACATCACCACGATCCCCGCGTAGCCCACAACATGCTCCCGGTCGCCGGAGACGTCTCCCGACGTCGCGTACTTTACCAGCTCTGCCGAACTCGCGCCCAGCCGTACTGCCGCCGTCAGCATCGCCACCGCCGGACCAACTCCGCACATCGAAATCTTCTGCCCCCGCACGGTCTGGAAAAGTCCCTTGGGCTGCAATCCCAGCACTTGCTCAATCGCCAGCGCATCCTTCACACGCGTTTCCGCGTCGTCCTCGTAGTGGTTCATGTCGCTGGAGGCGACCATCAGCACCGGCTCGCCGCACTCCGCAATCACCTTGGACATCACCACGCCCAGCGCCGTCAGCACCTCGAACTGCGAGGTTCCCACCGTGATCGGCACAAATGCCAGATCCTCCCGCACCGCCTGCAGAAAGGGCAGTTGAACCTCTACCGCGTGCTCCCGTATCTGTGCCGTTGCATCTTCGCGCAGCAGCGCAAACCCGTTCTTCAGCGCCTCGGCCAGCTCCTGGTCGATCAGTGCATCGCCCAGCGGAGTGCGGAAACTGCCCGCGCTCGTGATCGCCAGTGGCGCGCCCAATCCCGTGTGATTGGGGCAAAGCACAATCACCTTTCGCGGAACCGCGATGTGCGCATACACCGATCCTGCAACTGCTCCCGAATACACATAGCCCGCGTGCGGCGCAACCACTCCCAGCGCGCGCACTCGCTTGCTCTCGCGCCCCAGGAATCCCCTTATTTCGCGCAGCAGCTCCGCCTTTGATCGCGGATAGAACTGCCCGGCCACCGCTGCTTCCCGCACCTCGCTCATCGCCGGCATCATCTTCACCACCCTTCTTACTTTTTCAGCTCTCGGTACAACCGCGCCATGTCCTCCAGCGGGATCGCCTCGGCTCGCGTTGTCGGCGCAATTCCCGCACGCGCCAGCGCAGCTTTGGCGACCGCTCCATCGTAGGCCAGTTTCAGGTTGTTGCTCACGGTTTTTCGCTTTTGCGCGAACATCACCTTCAAGAATCCAATGAACCCCGCCTCATCCACCTGCAGTTCGACAAAGCGCGGGTGCATTTTCATCCGGAAGACAGCCGAGCGAACCTTCGGTGGAGGGTCGAACGATTCCGGCCCCAATTCAAAGAGTTTCTGCGACGTGCCGTACATCTGCGCCGTGGCTGAGAGCAGTCCGTAGTCCCGGCTTCCTGGAGCGGCCACCACCCGGTCGGCCACTTCCTTCTGCACCATCAGCACCAGTTGTTCGATCCTGTCGCCGGCCGAAAACAGCTTCAGCAGAATATCGGTCGTGATGTAGTACGGCAGGTTTCCCACCACCTGCGCCCGGAACAGTCCCGTCGGACGCAGATCGCGCAGCGGTCCTGGAGTTGCCCCCAGCACCGTTCCCAGCTCCACCTGCAGAATGTCGGCCTCCAGTATCTCCACATTACTGAGTGGCGCAAAGCGCATGCGCAGTTGCGCCGCCAGCACGCGATCCAGTTCCACTGCGATCAACCTGCCTGCGTGTTTGGCCAGCAACTCGGTCAGTGCCGCCTCGCCCGGACCGATCTCCACCACTGTCTTGTCTGAGATTTCGCCCAGCGCGTCCACAATGCGCTGCATCGCGTCCAGATCCACCAGAAAGTTCTGGCCTAGCTTTGGCTTCCTGCTGCTCACCACTCGATTCGGCAAAACCTTTGCCAAGTTTGACCGCCTTTCGTCCCGCCCGATAGACTTCAACTTTGCGCGTATTCCATTTTCAGCTCTCGCGCATCCAAACTTCTGTACGCGTTCTCGCGGAGGCGCCGTGCACGTCCTCTTTGCTGCATCCGAGTGTGTTCCCTATTCTAAAACCGGAGGCCTTGCCGATATTGTCGGAGCTTTGCCCCGTGCCATCGCCGCGCTTGGTCATCAGGTCACAGTCTACCTGCCTCTCTACCGGCAGACCCATCTGCAAGATCCGCATACCGTGATCGCCAGCATCACCGTTCCCTTTGACGACACTTACCGCTTCTGCTCCGTCGTTGACGGCGGCTTGCAGCACGGAGTCCAGTTCTACTTTATCGATTATCCTCCCTTCTACGATCGGGATGCTCTTTACGGCACTCCGCTCGGAGATTACAGCGATAATCCCGAGCGTTTCGCGCTTTATTGCCGCGCCGTTCTTGAGGCCGCCAAGATTCTCGGCGTGCCGGATGTCTTCCATTGTCACGACTGGCAGACTGCGCTGATTCCCGTTCTCCTGCGAACCCTTTACGACGAAGACCCCGTGCTTCACGCAATCCCCACGGTCTTTTCTATCCACAATATCGGCTATCAGGGAATTTTTTCGCCGGACACACTGCCGCTTCTCATGTTGCCATGGGATCTTTTCACCATCACCAAGCTCGAGTTCTTCGGCAAGGTGAACTTCCTCAAGGGCGCTCTGACTTACGCGGATTTCATTACCACGGTCAGCCGCAAGTATGCCCAGGAGATTCAGACCGTGGAGTACGGCTTCGGTCTCGAAGGTGTTTTGCGCAGCCGTCACCCGAATGTCGCCGGCATACTCAACGGCGTTGACTACGACGAATGGAATCCGGCCATCGATCCGTTCATTGCCGCCCGTTTTTCGCCGCAGTCGCTGGAAGGCAAGCAGGAGTGCCGTCGCGATCTGCTGCTCCGCTTCGCGCTCGATCCGGAATCCACTGCGCCCGTCGTCGGCATCGTCTCCCGCTTTGCCGCCCAGAAGGGCTTCGATCTCATCGCCCTCGCCGCCGACCGCCTCGCGCATGAGGATATTACTTTCTGCGTTCTCGGCTCCGGAGACAAGGACTACGAGGATCTCTTCCGCCGCCTCGTCCGCCAATACCCTGGCCGCTTTGCCGTCAAGGTTGGCTACGATAATGAGATGGCGCACCGCATCGAGGCTGGCGCCGACATCTTCCTCATGCCCTCACGCTACGAGCCCTGCGGCCTCAACCAGATCTATTCGCTCAAGTACGGCACGGTTCCCGTTGTGCGGGCCACCGGAGGACTCGACGACACCATCGAATCCTATGATCTGCGAAGCGGCAAGGGCACCGGCTTCAAGTTCCGCGAGTACACTCCGGAAGCCCTGCTTACGACCATGCAAGCTGCGCTCCAACTTTGGGCCAAGCCTAAAGAGTGGCGCAAACTCATGCTCAGCGGCATGGCGCGCGATTTCTCATGGACGGTCTCGGCTCGCGAATATCTCAAGATTTATGAAAAGGTACGCGCCACGCGCCATGCGGTGCTGGCATAGAGACTTGGAAAGGATTAACCTTCAGGGCAATCGTTTCCCGACCGTGGTTTACCTGTTGGATAATCCTTTCGCAAAACCGAAACCATTGCCTCTTTCAATACCCTCCCCCCGTGCAACGATTAACTACAAGGCTAATCCTTCCCGGTTGTGCCAGAATGAAAGTGCGATGTCTTTTGTATTGGGAATTGACGGAGGCGGAAGCAAATGTACCGCCGCTGTGGCAGATGGACGGACGCTGCTTGGGAGCCACACCGCGGGCGGATGCAATCTCAACGCTGTCTCCAGTGAAAGTGCCCGGACGGCTCTCGCTGAAGCCGTCGGTGGTGCGCTCTCCTCCACCGGAATCTCCGCAACCTCGGTCACCAGCGTCTGTGCCGGAGTTGCCGGAGCCGCCGCACCCGAGGTTGCCGCAAGGATCACGGGTTTCCTTGCCGAGCTTCTTCCGTGCGCCGCCATTCAGGTGGTTCCAGATGCGACCATTACCCTCGAAGCCGCCTTTCCGGGCGGGCCTGGAGTGGTCTGCATCAGTGGTACAGGCTCTGTGGCCTTTGGCCGCAATGCGCGCGGCGAATGTGCGCGAGCCGGCGGATGGGGCCGGATGGTCTCGGATGAAGGATCGGGACATTGGATCGGCCAGCGTGCGGTTTCGCAGTGCCTGCGCGCGCTGGACATGGGCCGCAGCAGCCGTCTCATCGCCGGCATCATGGAGCACTGGCGCGTGGTGACCCGCGAGCACCTGGTGCAGCGATGCCATCGCGCGCCGATTCCCGATTTCGCCGACCTGTTCCCCGTTGTGCTCAGCGCGGCCGAGAGTGGCGATCCGCTGGCAACGGAAATTCTTACTGCCGCCGGAACCGAACTTGCCCGCATTGCGCAGGTTGTGTTGCGCCGGCTCTGGGTCAGCCGCGGGCGCGTGGAAGTCATGCTTACCGGCGGTGTCTTCCTCAACTCCGACCGCGTTCTTCAAGCCTTCGGCAACGTGATCCGCAGCGACCGTCCGGAGGTTCACGTTCAACTCAGCGAACGGCAGGCCTTCGAGGGCGCTCTATACCTGGCGCAACATGCTCTAGCCGGCAGCGCTGCCGACTGATCCATTCTCACTGCTCGCTTTGCCGGAAGAACTCGAGGATAGCCTCGGCCTGCTTGCCGGTTACCACCGAGGTCAGTGCGGCGTAGTTCGCCTGCTTCACTGCGCGCAAGGATCCGAAGTGTTGCAACAGACGTTGCGTTGTCAGTTCGCCGACTCCCGGCACATCACGCAGTTCGGTGGCGCGATCCCTCATCTGCCTGCGCTTGCGGTGGAAGGTGATGGCGAAGCGGTGAGCTTCATCGCGAATCTGCTGAATCAATAACAGCACCGGTGAGTGGCGGTCGAGGGCGATCGGCTCGTCCTCCTGACCGTAGAGGTAAAGAATTTCCTCCCGCTTGGCGATGGAAGCAAGGGGTTGCGCGGCCAATCCCAACTCCTCCAGGGCATGGGCCGCGGCGTGCAACTGTCCGAGGCCGCCATCGACGAGCACCAGCGAAGGCATCGGCTGCTTTTCCCGCTTCTCTTCAAGCACGCGCTTGTAGCGGCGGGTCACCACCTCATGCATGGACTTGAAGTCATCGATGCCTTCGACGGTGCGGATGATGAACTTGCGGTATTCCGCGCGGTTCATCTTGCCCGCTTGCCACACCACCATCGAGGCCACGGTCTCCGCACCCTGGATGTGGGAGATGTCAAAGCAGTCAATCCGCAGCGGCAACTCCGGCAGCAGGAAGACATCCTGCAACGCACTTTGCAACAGATCGGTGCGCGGTTTGAGAACGCGGAAGCGCTGGTCATAGGATTGCTTTGCGTTGTTGCCCGCGAGGTCGATGAGCGAGCGTTTGTCGCCGCGCTGCGGCACTTCGATATGGACTCGCGAGCCGCGCTTTTCGCTGAGCAACTCTCCGAGCGGTTCGCGGTCTTCAAAATCCACCGGAACATAGATGGTGCGCGGAATGTAGGGCACATCCAGGTAAAGCTGTTTCAGCAGGGAGCTGATGAACTCGCCTACATCCAGGCCCACCGCCGACTCCAGCTCGCCGAGGTCTTCCCAGAAGAATTCGCGCCGGTCCAGCACCTTGCCGCCGCGCATGTGGAAGAGATTGACGGCCATCAGATGGTTTTCATAGTGGTAGCCGATGACGTCGATGTCATCGCCTTCGGCAAGATCGACGCGCTGCTTTTCGCCCAGTTGCTCGACGGTAACAATCAGGTCGCGATACTTTGCCGCCATCTCAAACTGCGTCTCTTCGGCGGCGCGCTCCATGCGTTTGCGCAGCGAGCCGGAAAGTTCGCTCGGCTTTCCGCCGAGGAGCAGGCGAACATCCTTCACGGCTTCGGAATAGGTCTCCGGGGTTACCAGGTCTTTTACGCACGGTCCCATGCAGCGCTTGATGTAGAACTGCAGGCAGGGACGCGGATGATCGCGCGTCAGGTCGATCTTGCAGGAGGGAATCAGAAAGCTGCGGTGAATCAGATCGACGACCCGGTAGGCAAGGCTGGAAGGGAAGTACGGGCCGAAATAAGTTGCGCCATCCTTGCGCACCTTGCGCGTCACATACACCCGCGGATAGCGCTCGGCGGTGAGCTTGACGTACGGGTAGGTTTTGCTGTCGCGAAGCAGAACGTTGTAGCGCGGCTGCTTCTGCTTGATGAGATTGTTTTCAAGCGCGAGGGCTTCGCCTTCGTTGTCCACCACGATGTATTCGATGTCGACGGCTTCGCGCAGCAGGCTTCCGGTCTTGGCGTCCTCGCTTGCCCCTTCGACAAAGTAGGAGCGTACGCGCGCGCGCAGATTCTTGGCCTTGCCGACGTAAATGACCTCGCCTTCGGCGTTCTTGTAGAGATAGACGCCGGGATTGGTGGGAACGGTTTTGATCTTCTGATGCAGATCCATGGTCTCAGCTCAGCGACACAACGCGCAGTACGGCTCGCAAAACAACTCGTAACACAGCTTGAAACACAGCATGCGCCTGAAGCCTGCTTTAGCACCAGGGACACGGCGCGCCTATGAAAATTCTACGCGCACGGGAAGGAATCTCCCGGCCAGGGCGCTGACGGCGCCGGTAACTTGCTGAATCTGCATCGGAAATCGCTTGGCATTGCGCGTGCTTTCTATCTCCTCACTAGACCAGGACTCAGCTACCACGGGTCCAAGGAGCTTCTCGATGAAACGCATTCTTCTACCCATGCTTGCCGCAGGCGTACTGGCCCTTGCCGCCGGCTGCGCCAGCAAGACTTACGTCAAGCAGCAGACCGCGCCGATCGTCAACAAGGTTGATGAATTGGATGTTCAGACTGGACAGACGACTCGCGGCATCCACGATCTGGATCAGCGCAGCCAGCAGGGAATACAGGGAGTGGACGCCAAGGCCGTCACCGCTGACCAGAAGGCGCAGGCCGCCCGCCAGCGGGCCGACGAGGCGCAGCAACTCGCCGCCAACGCCAACAACGGCGTGAACGATCTCACCAACCAGGTGATCAATCTCGATAATTATCATGCGGTCACGGAAGCCGCCGTACACTTTGGCTTCGACAAGGCCGATCTCTCCGCCAAAGACAAGCGGCAACTCGATCAGATCGGCGCAGAGATTCCCAACGTCAGGGGCTACATCGTGCAGATCGAGGGACGCACCGACTCGGTTGGCAATCCCGATTACAACTACGGACTCAGCCAGCGCCGGGCCGCGGCCGTCACCCAGTACCTGGCCTCCATGTACAACGTGCCCGCACACAAGATCTTCGTCATCGGCTTGGGCAAGGACGCTCCGGTGGAAGCGAACAAGACCGCACGGGGCCGCGCGGAAAATCGCCGGGTCGACGTTCGCCTGATGAGCAACAGCCTGGAGGCGCAAAACGCCGAGCGCGATCCGGCTGCCGAAAGCGAGCCCGCACAGACGCCTGCGGCCACGGCGAATCCGCAGCGCTGAGCCGCAAACCGAAGCTTGTCGCGCGCGAGCTGTAAACGCGCAGCACAAAAAGGCCGCTCATCCCCCGGAGCGGCCTTCGCATTTCAATCCGAAGTCTTATCGCGGCTACGCTTATCCGCCGCCGACGAAGTGGACGATCTCCAGCCGGTCGTCATCGTTCAAGGCGGTTGCGCTCCAGCTAGCGCGAGGCACGATCTGGCGATTCAGCTCCACGGCGACGCGGTCGCTCTTCATGCCCATTTCTTCGATCAGCGCTTCCAGCGTGGACGCCGTGAAATTGCGATCTTCTCCATTGATGACCAGACGCATATAGACAAAATAGCAGATCGGGCGGCCGATCCCAGGGGTGGATATTCATATTCCCCGTCCACTGTACCCTTGACATCCGGAAAAGCGAGCTTAAGATAGGGGCAACATTTTCGTGCAATTTTGTTTCAAACAAATTGCACTGCCTTGTTCCTTTGCAATTGATTTCCGAGCGGTCCGGTTTGGTGCAGGCATGAAGCAGAGCTTCACATCCAGCCAGGTTTCCGAGCGCACCGGCCTTACTGCGCGCCAGCTCCAGTGGTGGGATGAGCAGGGAATCGTTGTGGCGGCCCGGCAGGGTCATCGCCGGATTTACTCGGCCAAGGATCTGGCGGAGCTGGCGATATTGTGCGATCTGCGCCGCCGTGGCTTCAGCTTGCAGCGGATTCGCAGGATGATCCTGCTGCTGCGCCGCGAATTCGGTCACCGGCTGGGCGATCTTCTCTCCCGCGGCCCCGGTCTTCACCTGCTCACCGACGGTGAGAGCGTCTTTCTCTGCGATTCCGAGCGCGGAGTGATCGATCTTTTGCGCAACACTCAGCAACCCTTGCTTGCGGTCTGCATTGGCCCGGTTCTGGAGCGCGTGCTGGCTCCAGGAGCGGCGCTGCCGCCGCAGGCTCCCAAAGTGCGTTCTCAACCGGCACGAACGGCTCGCGCCGCCCGTGCCTCAGTCCGGCCATAACAGGCAGTCTCGCCAAAGACTGTGGAGGCGACACATGATCGTCGAGATCAACTATCTCCCCCAGTGGATTCCCGAACAGATGAGTCCCGGAACCGTTTTCGTCCTCGACAACGCCGGTGAGAGCGGCGAGGAGGGAGATCCCTTCTGGGCGGTGCTCGCCTGCCCATCCTGTGCCACCCTGGGCCTGATTACACGCAAGCAGATGGCTGGAGTGGTTCCCGTCATATGCGGCTCAGATCAATGCTCGGCGCAGTTCCATATTCGCGGAGACGACATTATTCCGCGCCTCGCCAGCTAGTCTGTCAGGGTTGCCGCGGGCAGGCTTAGCGCCGGGAATGCGGTGAACTCTACCGCTCCGGCGGCTGGCGGCAGGCGGCGAAGTTATAGTGATTGGCTGCTGTCCAATCGTTGCGCATACCCTTGCGCCCACGGAGAGTCATGTCAGCTTCCCGCCGTGAATTCCTTGCTTTGTCCACGCTGAGCCTGCTTGGCGCAGCCGCTTTCAGCCAAAATCCTCCGTCTGCTGATGCGCCACCGCCGGGCGCGCCGCCCGCCTTCGGCACGGCAGCTCCGATTGGCCCCGAGGTTTCGGCCTCCGACTTCGAGGCGGCGGAGAAGCTTGTCAACTTCTCTCTGACGGGGAGCGAACGCGCCCAGGCTGCCAGCAACTGGCGCATTTCGATGGCGCCCTACTACGAGCGCAGGGTTGGCCCGCGCAAGGTCGCGATCAAGCCCTCGGTTGCACCCTGGTCACAGTGGAATCCGGTGCTGCCCGGTCATCCTGCGGGGCCGGAGCGGGAGCGCTTCGTGCGCAGCCGCAGCGAGCCCGGGCCGCTGCCAAGTTCGGACGAGACGATTGCTTTCTCGCCGGTGCATCGGCTGGCGCGCTGGATTGAGCGACGGGAGCTTACCTCCGAGCGGCTGACCGGCATTTACATGGAGCGGCTGCGGCGCTTCGACCGGCAACTTCGCTGCGCAATCACGCTGACGCCCGAGCTTGCCCTGGCGCAAGCCCGCGCGGCTGACCGGGAGATCGCCGCTGGGCATTATCGCGGCCCGCTGCACGGCATTCCGTGGGGAGCGAAAGACCTGCTGGACACGGCAGGGATAGCGACGACCTACGGGGCCGAGCCCTTCCGCAACCGCATTCCGGCCGAGGACGCGGCGGTTACATGGCGTCTCCATGCGGCGGGCGCGGTGCTGGTGGCCAAGCTCTCGCTAGGGGCTCTGGCGCTCAATGACATCTGGTTTGGCGGGCAGACGATGAATCCCTGGCTGCTGGAGGAAGGCTCATCGGGTTCTTCCGCCGGACCGGGAGCGGCTACGGCAGCGGGGCTGGTTGGCTTCGCTATCGGCAGCGAGACCGACGGCAGCATTATCAGCCCATCGATGCGCTGCGGGGTGACCGGACTGCGTCCTACGTATGGGCGGGTGCCGCGAACAGGAGCGATGACGCTGTGCTGGTCGCTCGATAAGCTGGGGCCGATGGCGCGCTCGGTGGAAGACACGCTGCTGGTTCTGCAAGCCATCTCCGGCGCGGACGCGGGCGACCTGAACAGCGTTCCGAGCAAGCTGGATTTCGATGCGAATGCTCCGGTGCGCGGGCTGCGCCTGGGTTATTTCCCGGCATGGATGAAGGAGGCTCCGGCGACCGACGTGGATCGCGCAGCGCTGAAGATGGCCGAAAAGCTAGGATTCACGCTGGTGGAGGTGTCGCTGCCGGACTGGCCTTACGACTCGCTGGACTTGATCCTGTTTGCCGAGGCGGCGGCGGCCTTCGAGGAGCTGACGCTGGCGGGCGGGCTCAATCAGCTCAGGTCGCAGGAGCCGGATGCGTGGCCTAATTCGTTTCGTCAGGCGCGATTCCTGTCTGCCGTGGACTTTGTGCAGACGGACCGATTTCGCCGCATGGTGGCACTGGAGATGGCGCGCATTTTCTCCCAGGTGGAGCTGCTGCTGGTGCCGTCGCTGCGCGATGAGATGATGAACATCGCCAACTTCACCGGACACCCGTCACTCACCTTGCGCGCAGGATTTGTAGAGGTGGCGGAGGCGCGCAGCGACTGGGCTCCCGACCCGGCGCATCCGCTGCCGAAGTTCAACCCGCCGCGCAGAGTTCCTCACGGCGTAACCCTGATCGGGCCGCTCTTCGGGGAGGGGCTGCTGGGCACAGCGGGGATTGCACTGGAGCGAGGGTTTGGAGTTGCGGGGGAGAATCCAAAGGGGTTTTGAGGCGGACAATCTGCTTTGCAGCAGTCGTTATAATAAAAGCAGCATTCAAAGGTAAGGAATCTGCGTGCCGAAGGTTCACCAATCCGCGGCTGTCGGTTTTTCGGCAAGCGCGGACACCTACGTAAAGGGTCGACCGGAGTACCCCTCTGAAGTGGATGAATGGCTGCTGCGCGACCTTGGATTGAACAGAGGCAAAACGGTTCTTGATCTCGGGGCAGGCACAGGGAAGTTCTCAAAGAAACTTCTTGCTACAGGAGCTGCCGTTTTCGCGCTTGACCCGGTGCCGGCGATGTTGGAGCAGCTTTTTCAGCAGTACCCCAGCATCGAGGCGAAGCTAGGATCTGCCGAAGACATTCCGTTCGCGGACGGTTTCTTTGATGCTGTCGTTTGCGCTCAGTCGTTTCACTGGTTTGCGACTCCTGAAGCGCTTGCGGAGATTCACCGCGTTCTAAGGCCGGGCGGCACTTGGGGCTTGATCTGGAACGTCCGCGACGAGAGCGTGGAGTGGGTTTCTGCACTGACAAAGATTCTTAGCCCTTTCGAAGGCGATACTCCTCGCTATCGCACGCAGAAATGGCGGAGCCTGTTTCCCGCCGAGGGGTTCAGCATGCTCCGCGAGCAGCGCTTCCCGCACGGCCATACCGGCGCTCCCGAGCAGGTTATTGTCGACCGTACTCTGTCGGTGAGCTTCATCGCCGCTCTTCCATCGGACAAACAAGCGCGCGTCGCCTCTCAGGTTCGAGAGTTGATCGCGGCATCTCCAGATCTGGCTGGAAGGTCCTGTGTGACCTTCCCATACTCGACAGCGGTTTTTAGCTGCACAAAGGTCTTTTGAAGACAAAATCATCATGAGCGATCCCAATCTGCAGCACGGCCAGCTACCTCCCATTCCCGATGGCTGCGGGATACTACCCATCGCCGAAAACCGGATCGCGCGGGGGTCTCAGCCGGAGTTGCTTGAGGTTGTGCCGGAAGGCTATGCGCCGCCAGCGGTGGGAATGGAGCCTGTGCCAGCGGTTTTGGACGACGCGATGGAGCAGACGTACCGCCGGGTGCTGGCGCGCGCGCTGGCCTTTGCGGCCTGCGCCTTGCTGCTGGCCTCTCTGATTGCCGCGTCGATGCACGGATCGCCTCTGCCAAAGGGCCTCGGAGCTGGGCAGATCGTGGTGCGGCTCGTTTTCCTCCTTCAAGTGCTCTTCATGAGCTTCTTAAGCCGCTACGTCGAGAAGCTTGCCATACTTCCGGCGGCGGTGCTGCTGTTGGCCTATGCGGCGTTTTGCGGGATGGAGTTTTCGGTGCTTCTGCCGCCCGCAACGCTGGCAGTCGCGCTTCTCTGCCCGGCGCTGATGTACGCGGTTACTGCGCTCTGGGGATACATCCGGGGCAGCGATCTGGCGCGTCCGGCCACCCCCATTTTCATGATTCTGGCCGGAGGCGTGATCCTTGCCGCCGTTAACTTTGGGCTGAACACATCGAGCTTTACCTGGGCACTAAGCTCGGTGGAGGTGGTCATTTTTGCCGGGCTGCTGTCGTACTTTGGCCAGACGATTCGCGATTTTTATCAGGACTTTGACGATGACAACGCCGAGGGCTGGAAGGCTTCGGCGTTGGGAGCGCTGCTGTTGCTGGTCAATTCGGTGAACGTCTACCTGTTGGCTGCGGCCTTCCTCGCGCGCGACAACGATCGCGAATCCAGCGACGCTCTGCCGCGCTAGAGGGTCGCGCAGGGCGTCTTTTGGCTAGAGCAAAACAAGAATCGATCACGGGCCGAAGGGCTTGAGGCTGCATGGGAGATTTGAGCAGCGCTGGGATCCTTGGCGTCTACGCTTGCAGCGGGGTAACGCGGCTTCGGCTTGGCGACGGGTACGGGCCAACGGATGGCCCTCCGGTCGCTGACGCCGGGCCGCTGCCCGCCGCTGGCGCTTGGCGCTCAGGATGACACTCTCAACAATTCATGCTTTCCGAAGCGCTCAGATGCCAAGCTGGTATCTCGACCCGGGAGGTGCTCGAATGGGGCTGCCGGGCGAGTATTCGAGAGTCTGGGATTGCCTTCCTTTCGCGCCAAACTGAGTTGTTCCCACCCGCATCTCAATTTTTGTGGAACTAACCCGCCCGTTGTCGGTAATACTGGTAGGACTTCAGGTTGTCCGTAATGCCGTGAGTTCGATGCCGTTGACCGACACTCTTTCGGAGCCGCAGCTCCTCCGTCTAGCCGTCTCCGGCGACGAGGACGCCTTCGCTGCGCTTTATGAGAGGTACAAGTCCAATGTGTACCGCTTTGCCTTGCACATGAGCGGCTCGGCAACGCTTGCCGAAGACGTCACGCAGGAAGCCTTCCTCACGCTGGTGGAAGAGGGTGGCAAGTACGACGAGAGCAAGGGGCAAGTGCTCTCATTTCTGCTCGGCATCGCCCGCAACTTTGTCCGCCGCGCCTATCGCTCGCAGGCCCGCGACACTCCGCTGGCAAGCGAGAACGAAGAGGGCGAAGAGGTGGAGCTTGTACTGGAGAGTGGACATGACACGGTCGCCGAAGTGCTTCGCGGCGAAACCGTCGATCTGGTGCGCGACGCCGTCCACTCGCTGCCTGCGCACTACCGCGAAGTGGTTGTGCTCTGCGATCTGTGTGAGATGTCCTACGCCGAAGCCAGTGCCCAACTCGAATGCAACCTGGGAACCATTCGTTCGCGGCTTAATCGGGCTCATGCGTTACTTGCGAAGAAGCTTGAAACACGTGTCCAGCCTTCGGGCAAAGCGGCTGGCGGAATCATTCAAGGGTGTTTGCTATGAGATGTAACGATTTCGATACTTTCATTGACGAGATGCTCTCCGGCGTTCTTCATCCGGACGCCAGCCAGCACATGGGCCAGTGCGAACGCTGCACATCGCACTTCCGGGCACGCGCTTCGGTGCAGAATGGGCTTCGCCAACTGGCTTCGGCCACGTTGGCAGGGCCGTCGAGCGCTACCGATCGCGCGGTGATGGAATCCTACCGGCGGCTTCAGCAGCGCCGCTCCTCCGCCGGGATTTCCGGTTCCGCGGCTGGGGCTGGTGCAGCGCCTGCCGAAGCCACGGCGCGTCTATTCAGCTTCCCAAGCCGCAGCCTTGCAGAGTCGTCGCGCACGTGGTGGAGCGCCGCTGCCGCTGCGGCCATGGTAGTTGCCGTTCTGGGCTCGGCAGTTCATCTGTGGAACGGCGTACCGACGGTGCATTCTCCGAGCGCTGCCTACGCGCCTCCGGCAGCGGCCTGGCAGCAGCGCTCGACCGATGCTCCGCGCCAATCGGCGGCGGCTGGTTCGGTTGAGAGAGGTTTGCCGGCGCGGACGGCGACGCCTCAATTGAACGCGTCGTTAAACGCATCCCGGAACGTACCCCAGAACACATCCCGGAACGCGTCGTTAAACGCATCGTTGGACAAATCCCAGGGCGCATCCCATCCTGGCTTCTCTTTGCTTGAGATTGCGACTGCGGGCTTCCGGCCGGAGCCTTTCACCAATTCCGTGCGCACGGGCCATAATGCCGCGGCTCGCCCCGCTGCCGCATACGAGGAGGCGAAGTACGACTCCTCACCGGTGACGCAGCTTCCGGCCAATGTTGCGCCAGTGGTGCGTCTTGCCGCTTCGGGAGCCTCCGGCAGCATGGGTCAGCCAGCCAGTTCGACGTGGCCGGGATATTCGAATCTTATGTACTGCGATCCGGTGGTTTGCTCCGGCCCGATGCAGGTGGTGCATATCAAGGTTCCGGTGGGGCAGGTAAAGCCCGACCTTGGCCAGAGCGTGGACAATGGGTTTGTCAATGCCGAGGTTGTCATTGGACCGGACGGCGTGGCCCGCGCTATTCGGGTGGCAAATTAGGGCGTGGATGATTGCGTGGCCGATGTTGTGACTGATGCGATGGATGGCGCTCACGCGGTTTTAGTTTTACCGGCGTGAGCGGATGTGCCAACTGGAAGTTGGGTTGCAAATGAGTCAGGAGTTACACGGTATGAGCTTTCGCTGGATCAGCGCTGCCCTGCTTCCGCTGGCATTGGTTTGGCTGGGCTGGCCGGTGCAGGTTTCGGCGCAGGCCGTGGCTGCTCCGGCGGAAGATAACAGCACACCTCCGATTATCGTACAGATCGCTCCTCCGCCAATTTCCATATCTTCGGCGATGCTGGGTATTTCCAGTCCGCTCGGCGCGCAGGCGGCGGCAGGCAAGCCAATGTTTGCTGAATTCATCACTGAACATCACCAGAGCTTTACCGATGGCAACCGCATCTCCCGCACGACGGCCTCCTACATCTATCGCGATGCCGCAGGGCGCATCCGCCGCGAGTCCCAGCTCTCCGTTCCCGGATTTCCGGCGGGCTTCGCGGCCTCGACTTTCATCACCATAGTGGACCAGCAACTTGGTTACGGCTACGTCCTCGATCCACAGGAGATGATCGCCCATCGTTACGAGTTGAACGCCGCCGTGCCGGCCTATGTCGCGCGCCTCAGCACCCAGAGCGTGGGCAGCGCGCTGCTTGGGAGCAATCTGAAACAGCCCGCCGCGAGCAGTGCAAGCCCGGCGGCTTCCGAAGCCGCCAGCACAACCACGCATTGGCACATGCACGTTTTCCCCTTGCACCGCAGCCGCGCTACGGCGGAGAATACGGCCGCTTCCGGCTCCGCGCAGGGCGCGGGCGCTCCCGGTGCTTCGGGCGGAAGTGCGGTCGGGCAGCTTAGCTCAGGCTTTCTTTCGGAGAATTCGGATTTGCCCAGCGCACCGACGATGCGCATCGACCAGCCATTCCTGGCCGCGCCCAATCCGATGCGGACGGAGAATCTCGGCGAACAGAGCATCCTCGGCTTCCATGTCCACGGAACGCGGGTCCTCACCACCCTGCCCGCAGGGCAGATCGGCAATGAGCGCCCCATCGACATTGTGAGCGAGCAGTGGTTTTCTCCGGAACTTGAAGTGGTGATGCGCAGCATGCACCGCGATCCCTGGGCCGGCGAATTCACCACCACGGTGACCCGCATAAGACGTGGCGATCAACCGGCCTCGCTCTTCGAGGTTCCCGCCGCGTACAAGGTCATTGACGCTGCCAGCGAGGACGAGCACCACGTCCTTGACGGCCACGGCAGCCATTCGCCGGGCCCGGCGCCCTGGTAGGCTGCGCGCGACAGCCGGCCATGGCGCAGCAGCGCATCGTGCATGAAGCCATTTCAGTCAGATGGATTGATGAGCCACGATTTTGAATCGGCGAATTGGCTGGCCCAGAACTATCCCAATTCCTCGCGCAGGACTTTCCGGGGCGGAGCAGCAAACCCGGAGGCTCAGATTATGTTATGGCTGGATGAGCAGGGGCGTGCAAGTTATGCCCCTACCAGCGCTCCTTCATGTTCCCAACTCGCTTCGACGAACTCTTCTTCCTCAAGCTCCTCTAACACCTGGTGCGTCCACTTACCTTCTGCAATGGCAAACGATTCTGCACGCTCCCAAGTCGCTTTTACCAACTCTTTTTCCCCAAGCTCCTCCACCACTTGATGCGTCCACCTATCTCTTGCAATGGCAATTAACGCCGCCAAATCATTGCTTACGACTTGCTCTGCAAGTGCGCTCATATAAGTTCCTTTCAGCCAAAAGCGTCTTATAAATTTTGTTCATAAATTATTAATTACAACGCAATGATTATACTTGGAAATGACAGCGCTTCAATCCATATGTTTTTCTTATGCATGAGTCGTTCGCTTAAAGTTACAGGAGAGGATACCGGTCGGAGGGTTTGGCGGGATCACCGCTATTGCGACGAGAAATCCTATTTTGCGCTACGGAGTGCCTTCCAACGCGAGGCATATCCTGAGATGTGGCGAGGGCAACACAGGGAGCGACAAATAGCGCTACTGTAATTTCTTGATTGTCGCTTTACCTTGTCGCCTGCAATGTTTTCAGCCGCTGCCCAGTCAAGAAAACGTAGTGAATCGCCGAGGCCATGGTGAAGGCGAAGACTCCATAGAGCAATACCTGCTTGGTCATCCACACCCACTCGGTCAAGTACACCTTGGACAGCAGGGCAAAAAAGACAGCCGCAATCTGACAGACGGTATTGATCTTACCAAAGATCCCCGGCCGGAAGTCCCGGAGGCCGACGGTGTACAGCAGCGCGGAGATAACCAGGATTCCGAGATCGCGCGAAAACACGATCACGGTGTAGGGCCAGGGAATGAGCCGACTCGACGACATCACGAGGAATAGGGAACTGAGCAGCAGCTTGTCGGCAATCGGGTCCAAGTACTCGCCGAGCTTGGTTTTCTGATGCAGCAGGCGAGCGGCCAGCCCGTCGAGCCCATCGCTGAGGCCGGCAATCACCAGCAGGATCAGCGCTGCGTGGTAGCGGCGCTCGACAATGCAGATGTTGATGAACGGGATGAAGAACAGGCGCATCAGCGTCAACTGGTTGGGGGTGTTCCAGAAGTCGTTCTTCACCCGTGTCTCTCCCCGCCGCCGCTCTCGTCAAAGACATCTTCCACGGTGCGTCTGGCCTGGGAGGCGAAACTCTCCGCCAGCGATGGCAACTCGCCCGCAGCAGCGTCGAGTTCCATCTTCTCCACCCGGTGCATGGGGAAGAAGAGGGTGGAGGCGGTTGCCGCTTCGCCCGCCCGGATCTGCCGTGCAAGGTCCTCGAGCGATTCCAGCGGGAGGCCGCGCAACTCCACTCCCGCCACGTTCAGCCGCCGCAGCAGGCCAAAAAATTTTTGCCGCGGAGAGTGCAGCGTGAGCAGCACCAGGGAGCCGTTGTCGAAGCTTCGTTGCATATCCATTGATTCTGCCGCTTGCGCTCTTTACTTACAAGTGCGGCGCAGCGGTAACTTTGGTTCTATTTGCAGGAGCCCTGGCTTTGTCAAAATTGGCTCCGGAGTTTTGTTTTTCATAAATCTGCCGGATTTCATGTAAAGTTCTGAGGAATGAAATTATAGGAATTGCATACGGTGCTGACGCAAGACTGAGGGATTCAATCTATGTTCAAGAACAAATGGTGGATAGTAGTTGCTTCGACGCTGGCCTTGATTGTGGGATCGGGGCCGATCAACCTTTTTGCCGCAGGCGTCTTCATTAAACCGATTGCCAAGGAATTCGGGTTTGGGCGAGGACAGATTTCAACCGCGATTGGTCTCGCCAACCTGGTGATGGCGATCTGCATGCCATTCCTAGGACGCTTGTATGACCGCAGGGGCGTACGAGGCGTGCTGCTGCCAACGATCGTGCTGTACGCGCTGGCGACGGCGGCTTTCGCAACGCTGCAGCCTTCTTATGCGATGTTGCTGACCCTGTATGCCGTGCAAGGTTTCTTTGGCACGGTTCAGGGACCTACGGCCTACTCCAAAATCATCTCTGCTCATTTCGATACGCAGCGCGGCCTGGCATTGGGGATCGCCCTGGCTGGCACCGGATTGGGAACCGTGTTGATTCCACAGTTCGCAACTTTCCTCCTCCGCAATTTCGGATGGCGGGCAGGGTACCTTGGGTTAGCGGTAGCGATCATGGTCCTGGCCTTTATCCCGGTGCTGGTGATTTTGCGCGATACAGGCTCAGCGGGCGCAGCGAAGCAGGCCGCCGCCGCCGCCGCCCTTTTGCCCGGGGATACATTTTCCGAGGCGGTGAGAATGTGGCGCTATTGGGCACTGCTGATCACGTTTTTCTTCGCCACTATCGCCGTGAATGGCTCGATCGTACACATTGTTCCACTGCTCACGGATCGCGGGATGTCAGTGACCGCGGCGGTTGCTGCGCTCTCGGCTGCAGGCATGGCGCTGATCGGCGGACGGCTGTTGGCAGGCTATCTGATGGATAAACTGTTCGCCCCCTACATCGGCATGTTCTTTCTGCTGATGCCGATGGCAGGATTGGCCATTCTGGTCAGCGGCGTGGGCGGAGCCGGTCCGGTGCTGGGCACGATATGCCTGGGGCTCGGCGTGGGAGCCGAGATTGACTTGATGTCATACATCATTACCGTCTACTTCGGGGTGAAGTCCTTCGGCTCACTGCACGGGCTGATGTTTGCTTTTGCCCTGCTCGCCAATGCTATCGGGGCCAGCATTCTGGGCTGGACGTTCCAGTTGAAGCATACCTACACGCCTGCGTTCCTCGGCTACGAGGTGCTGCTGCTGATCGGAATCATCCTGTTTTCCCGTCTGGGAGCTTATCGCTACCCGCCGCGCAAGAGGGGTGCCACCACAGCAGCCGGAGAGCCGGCAGTGGCGAGCTAAGATACTGAGCCGGGATGTGGGTTGAGCGGAGGTCTCAGGGTACGAGAGCTCCGCTTTGCTTAGAGTTCCAGGTACTGAAATTACAGGTTGAAAGACTTTCCATGTGGGCTTGCCCAGAGTGCCGACGGAAGCCTGATAAAGTAGAAGCTATCGCATGACTTCCGCCGATCCTCCCCGCAGGTTGCAGGTCGTGATCGCCTTCGCGCTGGTTTACGTTCTGTGGGGCTCCACTTATCTTGCGATCCGCGTCGCGGTTGAGCACCTGACGCCGCTGATGATGGGAGCGCTTCGCTTCACCACGGCGGGCCTGCTGATGCTTGGCTACCGTGCGCTGTGCGGACATCGCATCAGGGTAGCGCGCCGCGATCTGCTCCGCCTGGGGATTGTTGGAATTCTTCTGCTCATTACCTCCAACGTGGTGCTGGGCTGGGCGGAGACCTATATCCCCACCGGCCTGGCTGCGCTTTTCACCGCGGCGATACCGCTTTGGTTCTTGATTCTGGAGCGCATTAGCAACAGCAACGAGCGACTCTCCCGGCGCGGTATCTGCGGGATCGCGCTTGGCGTGATTGGAGTTGCGATACTTCTCTGGCCAGAGATCTCGAATCACGCCAATATTGGCGGCTGGCAGTTGTTCGGCTCCGCTCTGGCCATCGTATCGAGTGTCAGCTGGGCCATCGGTTCCATCCTTGCCAGGCGCTGGCATATGCCCATCGATGCCTTTGCCGCGAGCGGTTGGCATATGCTCATCGCCGGCGTAGTGAGCGGCTTGATTGCGCTCCTGTTTGGAGACCTGCATCGCACCACATGGGCTGGCAGCTCGCTCTGGGCCGTCGTCTATCTGGTCATCGCCGGATCGCTGGTCGGCTACACTGCTTATGTTTGGCTGCTGAAGAACGTCCCGATTGCCAAGGTCTCCACCTACGCCTACGTCATTCCGGTGGTTGCCCTGATTTTTGGCTGGCTCTTGCACGGCGAAAAGATGGATGGCTACATGCTGGCGGGCGCGGTGGTCGTCATCCCCTCGGTGATTCTCGTCACCGGAGCCAAGATCAAACGTGAAGCGGGCTCTGGTCGGCCGATGCAAGAGGAAGCGCTCGACCTGGAACCACTTGAACCCAACGGCGACTGAGGCGGAGACATCAGTCGCCGTGCAGTGGATGCAAATGCCGTGGATGAATCCGAGGTCCTGAACCTATGGCGGGTCGATCGGGCGAACAACGCCGAGGAGGCTCTCCGCCACAAGGAGCATCTCCGCATTACTTGCGCTTCCAGCGCACGCCGTCCTTGGTGTTCTCCAGGATGACGCCCTGGGCGAGTAATTCATCGCGAACCGCGTCACTGGTTTTGAAGTCGCGGGCCTTGCGCGCCGCCGAGTGTTTCTCCACCAAGGCCGAGACCTGATCATCCGTCAGAGATGCGCTGGTGGCCATCTCCAGCGTTGCAGGACTGATCTTCTCTTCCAATCCCTCGGCTCTGGCCCACTCCACAATGGCCTTGACGTGCGCCGCATCCTCGTCATGCAGCACGGCGAAGATCTCGTCGAAGTTGCGCAGCGCGTCGAGGATAGCGGCGATGTCACCTTTCTTCACCTTGCCATGGTCGGCGGCGGCATTCACATCTCGTACCAGGTCGAAGATGGCGGCCAGCGCCTGTGCGGTGTTCAGGTCGTCATCAAGGCTGGCGCTCATTGCGGCGATGGCCTTTTGCGCCAGCGTCGACATCTCCGGGTTCGCGCCGTCATCCCAGTGGGAGGTTTCCATACGCAGCTTGAAGTTCCTGAGCCGTTCCACGGAGTTTGCCGCCTGGGTCAAGCCGTCGAAGGTGAAGTTGAGCTGCTTGCGGTAGGGAACCGAAGCCAGGAGCAGCCGGATCGAGGAAGGTTTGTGGCCCATTAAAACCAGGTCGCGGAGGGTGTAGAAGTTGCCCAGCGATTTGGACATCTTCTGGCCCTCGACGAGCAGGAAGCGCACATGCATCCAATGGCGGGCGAAGGTTTTTCCGGTGAGCGATTCGCTCTGCGCGATTTCGTTTTCGTGGTGGGGAAACATCAGATCCTCGCCGCCGGCGTGCAGGTCGAAGGTTTCGCCCAGAAACTCCATGGCCATGGTAGAGCACTCGATGTGCCAGCCCGGACGGCCGGGGCCGATCTCGGTCTCCCAGCTTGCTTCGCCCTCTTTGGGAGCCTTCCAGAGGGCGAAGTCGCGGGCATCGTCTTTTTCGTACTCGTCGGCATCCATGCGGCCGCTGCTGTCGGCGATCAGCTCGGAAAAGTCCTTCTTGCTCAGCTTGCCGTAAGCGGGAAACTTTGCGATGTGGAAGTACCAGGAGCCGTCTTCGCCCTGGTAGGCGATTCCCTTATCCGCCAGCTTGCGGATAAAGGCCGCCATCTCGGCGATGTGTTCGGTGGCACGCGCGATTTTTTCCGGAGGCTGCACGGCGAGGGTATCGAGGTCTTCGAGGAATGCCTTTTCGAACTTCCTGGTGTACTCGGCGATGGGCACGCCGCGCTGGTTGGCGTTGCGAATGATCTTGTCATCCACGTCGGTAATGTTCATGACGTGCAGGAGTTTGAATCCGCTCTGGAGCAGGAAACGACGCAGGACATCCACGGCGATGAAGGTGCGGAAATTGCCGATGTGGCCGTAATCGTAAACCGTGGGGCCGCAGGCATAGAAGCGGATGAGGTTGTCTTCCTCCGGTGCCAGTTCTTCAATCCTGCCGCTAAAAGTGTTGAATAGATCGAGCGCCATTATCTTCTTTCTTCCTTACATGCTTCCTGCGGAGTTCAGAATAGAACAGTGTATATGCAAGCGGCCCTCTGATTCTGAATCAGGCGCGTCCGGCGAACTCGCGGGTCTCGGTGGAGACCTTGATTTTTTCACCTTCCTTGATGAAGAGGGGGACGCGGACTTCGATGCCGGTTTCGAGTTTGGCGGTCTTGGTGACACTCCCGCTCGATGTATCTCCGCGAGCGCCAGGCTCGGTGTAGGCGACCGCCAGTTCGACGTAGATCGGGAGTTGCAGTCCGATGGGATTGCCATTGAACTTATGCAGCTCGATGATGGCGCCTTCGACGAGGAAGTCGAGGGCGTCGCCGACCATATCGCCGGAGAGAGTGAGAGTCTCAAAGCTCTCCTGGTCGAGAAAGTGGGAGCCATCGGCGTCACTGTAGAGGTAGGATGCCTGCACCTTCTCCAGGTCGGGATCCTTGAACTTGTCACTGGCCTTGAAGGTCTTGTCAAAGACGGCGCGGGTGAGCAGGTTGCGCATCTTGAGGCGGACGAGGGTCTGGCCGCCACGGGCCGTGGGAGTGTTTACCTCGACATCAAGGCAGAGGAAGGGGGTGTTTTCGTGCTCGAAGAACATCTTGCGCTTTACGTCGATGGCATCGATCAGTGCGGCCATGATTACCTCAAGGACAAGGCTCGGAAGCGGTATTCTGACCGGGCTTCCAAGGTGAGTAATGGAACTTCATTAGGATAACAGGCGGGCGGGGCGGGAGCGGTTCTACAAGATCGGCCGGGTCGGCTTCGTGATAAATTCCAATTTGGGATGGGGAAGGGCTTGGCTTGTTTCCGTCAACAATAGTCGCTAGTTTCGAGGGGAAGGCTAAGGTTCGTCGGATTTCCAACTATCACAGTTCCAAGTTCCAATGATGAGGGTATCGACCTCACTCCGGTGCCGCTGCCGCCTTAGTCTTGCGCTTTCCTTCACTTTTTGTCAGGAACAAGGGTGGAGTTGGCATCGGTGTCAATCGGTATATCAAGAAGGTTCGGGAGTAGTTCTCGCGCGGCGATGCGGAGACGTTCGATGGCTTCGCCTTCCCATTGCAACCGCTGACCGGGTTCGAAAATCAACTCGCCGTGCTCACCCTTTGAATATCTGCACTGAGTCAGAATCTGAAGGGCTGTGCCCATTTCTTGGCTCAGGCGTTTGCTCGTCAACATTCGGGATTCACGGCGCCGCACCTCGCGGACCTGCAGATATGTAAGCAGGGTGGTAATCAAGCCAGTGATCAGGGCTACGGCGAGACCATGGAACCACCACGGCCAGATCCCTCCGTGGAATTTGATCAGTGAGAGCCCGGCGCCCAGAACGGTGAAGGTCGCCGCCGCCCCAATAGCGAGCGACACAAGGATCTGCGACCGGATAGCTAGCGCCCACATCCGCTGGCCGAAAGCGCGCATATCGCTCTTCCTTTGTTGGATTCGCTACCCCAAAGTCTCAACTGATGGTGGCTGAGAATACGCCTACAGCAAAACAATAACAACAACAGCAGCTCCCTTTTTGCGATCATTCTAAGTGGTTCCAACGACTTGTCAACTCTTCACGAATCGAAGCTACTAGTAATGCGTATTTGGATTGCTGTCGGATAATTACCTTGTATCCAAGCTATCGGATTCAGCCGCGGATAGGAGCCAGGAAGGCGCTTCGCGCGGCTTCAATAGAATCCACTTTAACTTGCCAAAAGAGGCAAGCTAAGATGGGGCACCCGGCGTTTCTGCTCAGAAGCTGATTACCTTCTCAGCTTCTTCTGTCCACTCCACCAGCTCGTCGAGCGAGCTGCGATGCACCTCTGAAATGAGGGATTCAGGGCTTATCCCACGAGCTTCCATGCAGGTTCCGCACGCGGCAACCGAGGCTCTGGTAGCCGAAATCGCGCGCAACATCTCCTGAGGATTGTAGTCAGCGTGGGCGGGAGTGAATCCTGCAAGGGCGCATGTCACTCCATCCCCCAGAAGAAAGACGCGGATCTGGGCCTTGCGCGACAAAGAGGCCGCCAGCCGCATACCGTTGTAAGCTCGCTGGTTTCCGTAAGGCGAATCGTTGAAGATGAATAGATATTTCATTGCGCTTCCTCATTCTTCCTTCGAGAGTGAATCCCAACTAATGCGGTAGGGCGAAGAGCCATCGATAGGATCTTGGGGCTTGCGATGGGAATTAACGGACCTAGGCCGCAGGCTGGAGCGAGAACGTCTGTCCCTTTCATCACGCACAAGCCGCCGCTCTTTGGAACACGCTCCGGAGCGTCCGTTGCCAGCATAACATTGGCCTGCCGGGGGCTGCATTACGGGCCGGGAATCATTCCTAACATCGGCGCAAGTGCGTTTCGCTGCACGGAGCGCGGCGGAGCCGCCGCTGGCATGCACGAGTTAGCTGGCAGGGAGACGCCGTGGCAGAGAATCTCCACCCAGAGCTGGCGGAGTTGGGCTATAATCGGGCCACTTAGTGGAAGGAGCAGCGCCGTATGCTGTCTCTGAGCTTCGTTACTAAAACGTGCTCGCACCGCAACGACGCCCTGCTGGTGCAGGGGCTGGCGGCTCGCGCCATCTGGTCGCGCTTTGCCTCGCCGCGCGCCGAACTGGTCGGTGCTCCCTCGCTCTCGCGTCCCAGCCTCTTCGCCGGCGACTAGTTTTTCTCCTCCTTCAGCACCTCTGCTGGTCTGCATTCCGCATCTCAGGTTGAATCGGCAAAGCCGGAATGGCAGGCCATGAGTCTGTGTCCGCTAATTTAGCCATCTGTTTCAGGAGGAAACCATGCCGCCTTCGACTCTCGCTCTCGCCGACAGCCCCATTCTTCGTACCAAGCTCCCCGGCCCCATCGCCCGGCGCATTATCGCCGACGACAACCGGCTGATCTCGCCCTCCTACACCCGCTCCTACCCGCTGGTGGCGCGGCGGGGACGCGGCATTGTGATTGAGGACGTGGACGGCAACGAGTTTTTCGACTTCTCCGCCGGAATCGCTGTGACCTCGACCGGACATTGTCATCCGGAGGTGGTTGCCGCCGTGCAGAAGCAGGCCGGCGAGCTGCTGCATATGTCCGGCACAGACTTTTACTACCCGCAGCTTACCGAGCTGGCCGAGCGGCTCTCGCAGATTGCGCCCATGCCGGGCCCGCACCGGGTGCATTACGGCAACTCCGGGGCGGAAGCCATGGAAGCCGCGCTCAAACTCGCCCGCTATCATACTGGGCGGCAGTACGTTATCGCCTTCCACGGAGCCTTCCACGGACGCACCATGGGCGCGCTGTCGCTGACCTGCTCGAAGATTCAGCAGCGCCGCCGCTTTGCGCCGCTGGTTCCGGGGGTGATTCACGTTCCGTATCCCAATCTCTACCGCCGTCCGGCGGGGAGCGATGCCGAGCAGTACGCACGGGAGACGGCGCGCTACATCGAGGATTGGGTCTTCCGCACCGAAGTACCGCCCGAGGAGTGCGCCGCCATCGTGGTGGAAGCCTTCCAGGGCGAGGGCGGATACCTGCCCGCGCCAGCCGCGTTCATGCAGGAGCTGCGCCGCATCTGCGACAGGCACGGCATCCTGCTGGTCATCGACGAAGTGCAGTCCGGCATGGGAAGAACCGGCAAGTGGTGGGCCATCGAACACTCCGGCGTCGCTCCGGACATGATTGCCGTGGCCAAGGGCATCGCCAGCGGCCTGCCGCTCTCGGCACTGATCACGCGGGCGGAGATCATGGACTGGGTTCCCGGCTCGCACGCCTCGACCTTCGGCGGAAACCCGGTGGCGATCGCCGCCGCTATGGCCACCATCGATATCATCGAGCGCGAAGCCATGGAGAATGCGCGCGAGGTCGGCGAGCATATCCTGGCCCGCACCTGCGACTGGCCGCAGCGACTGCCTCTGGTGGGCGACGTTCGCGGCAAAGGACTGATGATCGGCATTGAGTTTGTCGCCGACAAACAGAGCAAGTCTCCGGCAGGAGAGCAGCGCGATCACATTGTGGAGCTGGCCTTCGAGAAGGGAATTCTATTCCTCGGCTGTGGCTCTAATACGCTGCGCCTCAGTCCGCCGCTGATTGTCACCAAACAGCAGGCGGACGTCGCTCTCGATGTGCTGGAGGAGTGCATCCAGCGCGTGGGCTCGGGCAAGTACAAGCGGCCGAATTGGGGAGACGAGGTGGGCGCGTAGGGCGTTCGCGTGGCTGTGTGGCGTTCGCTCGGCTTCAACTACAGCTATCTCCAGAAGGCGAACGCCACTGCGCCGATCAGAAACAGGAATGAGACCGCGTGGTTCCATTTGATGCCTTCGCCGAAATAAAACCACGCGAAGACGACAAAGACGCAGAGGGTGATTACCTCCTGGATGATTTTTAGTTGAAAGGCCGTGAATTCACCATAGCCGATGCGATTCGCGGGGACTTGAAAGCAGTATTCGGCAAACGCAATCAGCCAACTCACGACGATTACGGCGAACAGGGGAGAGTTGCGGTACTTCAAGTGACCGTACCACGCAATTGTCATGAAGATGTTGGAACAAATTAGAAGCAGAACGGTTCTCATGGCGCTCAAATCGTATCACCAGCAGATCAAAACGGTCAGGGTGGCAGAGGACGTCGGGTCCGGTGAGCGCGAGGAATAAAGCCGAAGAGCTCGTCTCGAAGAAAGCGGGCCTTGGACTGCTTCTCTCTTCTGGCTAGCAGTTCAATCGAGGAGATTACGGCAATCATGGCCATGCGCAACACCGTGCGCGGATGCGGTAAAATCCTCACCATGTTCGAAGCCATATCGCCCGCCATGCTCGCCCGTATGCACGAACTGGAAGAGATCGACGTGCGCGACCGCGCGGACGGAACTCCGCACAGCAAGCGGCTGCGCCAGGTTACGCCCGAGGTGGGCAAGCTGATAGCGATGCTTGCCGCGTCGGCTCCGGCAGGGCCATGTATTGAGATTGGCACCAGCGCCGGATATTCGACGCTGTGGCTGGCGATGGCCGCTCGCGCTACGGGGCGGCGGGTTACGACCTATGAGTTCGACGGCGCGAAGGTTGAGCTGGCTCGCGCGACGTTTGCCGCCGCAGGAGTTGCCGATGTCATCGACCTTGTGCATGGCGACGCCGTGAAAGCTCTGCCAGAGTGCAACGGCATCGGCTTCTGCTTTATCGACGGCGAGAAAGATTTCTACCTGCCATGCTATGAACTGGCTGTGCCGCGCATGGTGAGTGGAGGCATTCTCATCGCCGACAACACGATCAGCCATGAGCAAGAGTTGCGTCCGATGGTGGAGCGCGCCCTGAGCGATGAGCGCGTCGATGCCGTGCTGGTTCCGATCGGCGCGGGAGACTTGATCTGCCGGAAGAAATGAAGATGGTGCGAGCGCAGAGGCAGAGGAGCTGTCTTTCCGCAACTACGAACCTCGATGCGTTATCTGCAATGCGTTATCCTGAATGCAATGCCTCCGATTCTCAACGCCCAATCTCTCTCCAAAGCCTTCGGCGCTGAGCCGCTCTTCCGCAATGTCTCATTCACGGTTAACGAGCGCGACCGTATCGCCCTGATCGGTCCTAATGGTTCAGGCAAATCGACGCTGCTGCGCATTCTTGCCGGGTTGGTCGCGCCGGACTCCGGCGAAGTCGCTCTGCGCAAACGCGCAACGCTGGCCTACGTACCGCAGGAATCGGTTTTTGCTCCCGGCCTCACCATTACGCAGGTCATTGAGGCTGCGCTGGCCGACTACGAGGTTCCACGGCTGGAGCGCGACGGGCGGCTGCATGAGACGCTTGGCCGCGCCGGCTTCGAGGACTTTTCCGTTGCGGCACAGGATCTCTCCGGAGGCTGGCGGAAGCGGCTGGCGATTGCCGAAGCGCTGGTGACCGCGCCGGAAATTCTTCTTCTCGACGAGCCTACCAACCATCTCGACCTTGCGGGGATCGAGTGGCTGGAACAGCTTCTTCAGCAGGGAAACTTCGCCTGCGTGGTGGTGTCGCACGACAGATATTTTCTTGAAAACGTAGCCAGTGAGACCGCCGAGCTCGCGCGCCTCTATCCCGACGGCATCTTCCGCGTCTCCGGCGCCTACTCGCACTTTCTTGAAGTCAAGGAGGAGTGGATGCACGCCCAGGCGCGCCATCAGGAGGCGCTCGAAAACCGCGTCCACACCGAGATCGAGTGGCTGCGCCGCGGCCCGAGAGCCCGCCGTGGCAAGTCCAAAGCCCGCATTGACCGCGCCCACGAGCTGATCGGCGAACTCGGAGACTTGCGCTCACGCACCCGCACGGCCAGCACCGATCTTGATTTTTCCGGCACCGGACGGCAGAGCAAGCGGCTGGTGGAAATCGAGGGGCTTGCCTATAGCTTCGGCGCGCAGCCGCCTAGCGCCAGCGACCGGAGCGGCGGCGGTTACCGCGTACCCGACGCGCGTCCGCTCTTCACGGAGCTGAATTTTGTCATCACCAACGGAATGCGCGTCGGCCTCGTCGGCCCCAACGGCAGCGGCAAAACCACCCTCCTGCGACTGTTGCAGGGAGAACTCAAGCCGGACTCCGGCAGCATCCGCTGCGCCGAGCATCTTAAGATCGTCTACTTTGAGCAGCAGCGCGAGCTCGACCCTTCACTTACTCTTCGCCGCGCCTTGGCGCCGGACTCCGACTCCGTCGTCTTCCAGGAGCGCGTGATTCACGTTGCCGCCTGGGCAGACCGCTTTCTGTTCACCGGCGAGCAGCTTAACCAGCCGGTCAGCCGCCTCAGCGGCGGCGAGCGCGCCCGTGTGCTTATCGCGCGCCTGATGCTTCAGCCCGCCGACATCCTGCTGCTTGACGAGCCCACCAACGACCTCGACATTCCTACGCTGGAGGTGCTGGAAGAGACGCTGCTGGAATTCCGCGGCGCGCTGCTGCTGGTAACCCATGACCGCTACCTGCTCGACCGCATCTCGACCATCGTTCTGGGTCTCGACGGATGCGGCCATGCCGCTACCTTTGCCGACTACCCGCAGTGGGAGGAGTGGCGCGACCAGCAGCGCCGAGCGCCCCGGTGGACGGCATCCGCGCGGCCAGTGGGCAAAGATGGGATCGAGTCGGCAGTCGGGTCAAGCGCAACCGCCTCTGCTGCGCCGGTGAAGAAAAAGCTCTCCTACAAGGAAGGCCGCGAGTACGCCGCCATCGAACGACAGATCGCCGCCGCCGAAGCCCGTCTCACCGCCGCGCAATCCGCGCTCAACGACCCCGCCATTCAAAGCGACGCCCCCGCGCTGATCGCGGTGCAGTCGGAGCTCGAACAAGCGTCGTCTGCGCTCGACCAGCTCATCACGCGATGGGCCGAGCTGGAGGAAAAGCTGCAATAGCGGGGCAAGAATAGCGGCGGGTCAGTTTCCTAATCCTCCACTCTGGAGGGAGGAAGCATTCAGGGTGAGCTCGGCACGGTTTACGATAAAGCTGAACGGGCTATGGATGACGAGCTCTCACGAACCACGATCAAGGCCCTGCTGGGTTCGGTTTTGGCCCACCGCCGAGGCTAATTATTTTGACTCGATTTGTAACCGCAACAAGTATAGATAATTGTAACCAAGGAGAAGACGATGAAAGTCGCATTGCTTGGAGCAACTGGAAAAGCCGGTTCACGGCTCGTCAAAGAGTTGGTAAGCCGTGGACACGAAGTCACAGCAATCAGCCGTCACCCGGAGAAGGTGGAAGGCCACAAGCAGGTGAAAGCAGTGCAGGGAGACGTCCACAGCGAGGAGGCATTGGCGAAAATACTTGCCGGGCACAATGCGGTGATCCACGCCGTCAGGTTCGTGGATACGAACCCAGCCAAGGTAATCGCCGCGACAAAGCAAGCCGGTGTTCCACGACTGCTCGTGGTAGGCGGTGCGGGCAGCCTGGAAGCTGCACCTGGTCTGGCTGTGGTTGACACTCCCAGCTTTCCAGCCGCGGTCAGGCCCGAGGCGCTGGCAGGCGCTGAATTTCTAAAAATGCTACGTGCGGAGAAGGCTCTTACATGGACCTTTCTCTCGCCTTCGGCGATCTTCGCCCCGGGCGAGCGGAGCGGGAAGTTCCGCCTTGGCAAGGACAAGCTGCTGGTTGCCGAGGATGGGAAGAGCCACATCTCAATGGAAGATTTTGCCATCGCCTTTGTGGACGAACTGGAGCGGCCACAGCACAACGGCGAGCGCTTTACGGTCGGCTACTGATCAATTGTTTTTGAGCCGTGAGCCGGGTGAGCCCCAGGTCTCGATTCTGAGAAACGGGCCTTCAGCGGTGGACCGTCGTGCGAAGCTATGCTAGGATTCGGCGCCATGGAGGGAAAGTAATGCGAAAAGCAATCTTACTTATGGCGATTTGTGCCCTGGTACTGTTGCCAGGGATTTCGGGTGCATGGGAAGGCTTCGACGGAACCTGGCACACGAAGCTCGTCTGCCCGCCGAAAGGCAATACGGAGGGCTATACCTGGAAGTTTGACAGCATTATCCAGAACAACAATCTCCGCGGAGAGCGCGGCACGGCGGGGGAACCAGGCTACCTGCTCATCGAAGGCAAGATCGCGCCGGATGGCCATTCCAAGCTATCTGCCTCAGGCATAGTCGCCTCAAGGAAATATGCCCGCGGAGTCTTTACTGGCAAGGGCGATGATTATAGCTACAGCATCAAAGCCCAATTCAAAGAAACAGAGGGCACAGGCACCAAGGGCGAAGGCCTCGGCATCGTAGGCCGCGCTTGCACCTTCGAATTTGTGAAGCAGCAGCCTACAAAGTCGGCGGGCGAACACTAGAGTCCAACTGGTCACCAATTCAATCTTCAGAGAATCCGGGAGGGCTGTTCACCGAGACGCCCGCTGGGGTGAGGTTTGGCTTACGGCAGCGCGGAGGCCGGGAGGTCGCTGCGAAAGTGATAGTAGCTTGTGCGGTCACTCGTGTTTTATCCTCGTTGAGCAATGTCTCTTTCAGGAGATCGCAACGTGACCAGACGCGCTCTTGCCGTGGTTCCTTTTCTGCTTCTCGCTCTCATCGTAACGCCTGCAGCGCAACAGTCACCCGCGCCCGCCAGTGCGCCGCAGGACTCCAGCGCCGCTCCGCAAGGCTCCAGCGCCGCGCAGAAAAACAAGAAGCACAAGAAAGATGACGCCGCTGACGCCGCAGTATTTGACGAGCGCGCCGCCGCTGAGGTTCTTGGCACCATTCGTGACGGGCTGGAAGGGCACTCTCAGCACTTACTGCTCTCTGCCTTTGACGGCGACAAGATGGATGGCTTTCTGAGCTTCGAGGATCAGATCGAGGCCTACTTCACCCGCTACGAGAGCTTCCGCGTCACGCTGCGCATCGTTCAAACCTCGGAGGAAAACAGTCGCGGCGTCATCCTCGCCGACTTCCAACTGGAGAACGAACCGCGCGGTGGAGGCCGCATCTCGCGCCGCCAGGGGCAGCTTCGCTTTGAACTGGAGCGCGGGACAAAGGGCTGGAAGATTGTGGACTTCGATCCAAGAGGCTTCTTTTCGTAAAAGGCAAACTTCGCGCCGTACAATGTCTCCATGTCCCGTCTTTATCCGTCGCTTCCCGTCGTAGGTGTTGGCGCTGTCATTGTGCGCCAGGGAGAGGTGCTGATCGTTCGTCGCGCCAATCCTCCGCTGCAGGGCGAGTGGTCGATTCCCGGTGGCGCGCTCGAACTGGGAGAAAAGCTGCGCGACGGCGTTGCCCGCGAGGTTCGCGAGGAGACCGGATTGGAGGTGGAAGCCGGTCCGGTGCTGGATGTCTTCGATTCAATCTTTCCGGACAGTGAAGGACGCACGCAGTACCACTACGTTCTCATCGACTATCTCTGCCACCTGCGCTCGGGAACGCTCGGTGCGGCCAGCGACGCCAGCGAAGCTCGCTGGGCGCGGGCGGAGGAACTCGATGGCCTTGGTATGAAGCAGGTCACCATCGAAGTGATCCGTAAGGGGCTCGCCATCGACTCCGGGAGTTTCTAGCAAGCTCCGAACGCTCCGGATCATTACGGTTGCAGCGTGATGAGCGCCTGGGACTGATTCTCAATCGTGTAGTACACCTTGTGCGTGGTGGGCGTGAAGCTGGTGGGCTCGGTGTCAAAGATCTGCAGCCCCAGATTGCTGCCGAAATAGGTGGGATTGCACTGCGCGTTCAGCCATCCGGGCTGCCCGACGGCCGGCACTGCCAGCACATTATTGGTGTAGCTTGGCGGAGTCGAGGAATACTCCGAGAGCACTACTCCGCAGACAAGCTGGTGCGGGTTCGCCAGGTAGGCGATTTCCCCCGTCTCCATCGCGTAGTTGACTCCGTCGCTGGCGACGATGGTGAACTTCACTCTCCCGCCTGCCGCTTCTCCGGTTGCAATTTGCAGTGAGAACAGGTTTGCGGTCGGCACCGCCCCGCTCATTGCCTTCGGTTTTCCAACAATCAACAGCCGGTCGCTGACGGTGTCTGGAGCGGAGCCGCTGGCCGCATCACCGGCCGACTGCAGATGCAGATTTCCACCCGCGCCCTCGCCGGCGCCATTGCCGGCCGCAAGAACAAGGTCTCCACCCGCCTGGTTGGTTGCGCCTGCGGCAGCCGCGCCCGCCGAAATCGACAAACTGTTTCCCGCGCCTCCGGCGGTGGGGTTGGCTTCCACAGCCAAGGTGGCTGCCGCGCCAAAGCCGACGGTGTGGGTCGGGCTCTGCGTACCTATGCCGATTAGACCGGCGTCGGTGATGCGCAGGCGCTCGGTGGCCGGAGCGGCGGGCGCAGTGCCCATGGCGGTGGTCGCCATCGAGATGTACGTGCCCTGAGCGGCGTCGCTCCAGTTTTCAGCGGCGAAGAACTTCATGTAGGCACGGCTGTAAGGCGTGAATGCGGTCTTTCCATAGCCGCGGCCCTGCATGGCCATGATGTTGTCATTGGCGAGCAGGTTGGTGGGATGCAAGAGCGTTCCTTCGGCGCGACGTCCGATGAAGTTGATGCCCACCGCGCCGTATCCGTCGATGGTGACCGCCGCAGGATCGACGGTCGAGACAAAGTGCAGATTGAAGCTGGGATTGGCGGTGCCGAAGCCGAGGTAAGTGGTGGTGCCCGTGTTTATCTGGAAGAGAGCCGAGTTGGTCAGGTCGCCGCTGCCGTCGGTGAAGAGGGGCAGGTAATTTGCTCCCGCTCCCGTAGCCGAGAGCAGGGGCCGTGCGACTGCCGGCGCTGCGGTCTGCGGCGAAGTGCCCGCAGCCACATCCGGGCTGGTGCGCACAAAAGCCGAGGCCGGCAGGCCGCTCAGGGTATCGGCGTTGGCCGCCTGTATAGCGTAGGGCACGCTTACCAGTAGAACGCGCGGCTGTTCGGAGACTCCTGGCGCGTGGGTCAGCACGGCCAGCCAGCGTGCATCGCCGCTCGAAAACAGCTCGGAGGGAACGCCTGTCGTGCTGGCAGCTCCCAGCAATGCGTTGAAACGCCCGCTGGCGTCGGTTGCCAGGTTTTGCGTCTCCTGCCAGAGCGGAGCTCCGCCGCTCTGTTCTTCATAGATGGCGAAGGTCACGCCCGCCACGGTTGTTACCGGCCGGCCTTCCGCATCCAACGCACGGCCGCTGAAGCGGATCAGCCGCTGCCCCGTGCCGGTTGAGGCGGGCGCAATTCGGCTGACTGCTGCCGGTGTTTGCGGCCAGCTCCGCTCCGCATCGCCTCGTGTGGGAATCTCCTGCGCCGCCAGGCTTGCCGTGCTAAGAAGAACGGCAGCACGGAAAACAATGCTCTGAGCTATTCGTCGAGTTCCTGGGCCCATGGAACAAACACCTTCACTCGGAAGTCATGTCGCGCGCCGTGGGGGAGGCGGGTATGCTGAAGTGGCCGCTGGCGCACGTCTGCGTTCACTGGTTATTATGTTTCACTCGAAGACTACTATTGCTGCAAGAAATGTCAAGAGGTGCGCGGCTGTTACCGTTGCCAAAAGTAACAGGAGGATTGCAGAGAGTGGTGAAGGGATGGGCCGGAACGAAGAACGCCCCGCACTGTAGCCATGCGGGGCGCCGGTTAGCTGTGTTGGATTGGCCTGAGGCGGGCTCGCTCCCACTGCGTCTGCGCAATACGGGTGAAACGCAGCGTAAAACGTAACCCAGCGACAAACTCCGGAAAACAAGAAGTCTGGCGAGTGGTTAGAGCGACGCCGCCCTAAGCCTCAGCCACCTCACTGATCACGATTTGTCTGCTACAGTCGCCTGAACTTTTATCCATCGGACCACCTCCTCTCCAGTGTGAAGGCATCCTAGACCCGCGTCGGCTGGGATGTCAAATATTCGAAATTCGCAGGGCAAAACGGCCGGGTGATAGGCTAGTAGCGTGGACGCGAATCGACTGAAGGCGCTGCTGGAGCAGGTGCGCACCGGAGAGGTGACTCCCGATGCCGCGCTTGATCAGATGAAGTCTCTCCCCTTTGAAGACCTCGGTTTTGCCAAAGTGGATCATCATCGCGCGCTGCGCACCGGGGTGCCTGAGGTGATCTTCGGACCGGGCAAGAGCCCCGAGCACTTTGTGGAGATCTTTGACCGGCTCGCCGGACGGGAGCACAGCGTGCTGGCCACGCGGGTCAGCGAAGAGCAGGTCGCAGCAGTGGTTGCGCGCTTTCCGGCCGTGGAGCACAACCGCCTGGCGCGGACGCTGGTGCTGCGGCGCGAGAGCGAAAAGCTAGGCAAGGGGACGATCGGAATCATCTCGGCTGGAACCAGCGACATTCCCGTGGCCGAAGAGGCCGCAGTGACCGCCGACGTGATGGGCAATGACATTACCCGCCTCTTCGACGTGGGCGTGGCCGGGCTGCATCGCCTGCTCTCCCACAGCGAAGAGCTGCGCCGGGCACGCGTGCTGGTAGTGTGCGCGGGGATGGAGGGCGCGCTGCCGAGCGTAGTCGGCGGGCTGGTGGGCGTGCCGGTGATCGCGGTGCCGACCAGCGTCGGATATGGCGCGGCCTTTGGCGGAATTGCGGCGCTGCTGGGGATGATCAACTCCTGCGCCTCCAATGTGTCGGTGGTAAATATCGACAACGGCTTCGGCGCAGCCTACGTCGCGTCGCTGATCAATCGGCTTTAGCCAAACGCCAGCGGCGGGTATGTGGCATCCTCTGCCGCGTAGCCGACTAGCAAGCACTCGCGTGGCGGTTTTCCGACCGCGGGCGCACGGGAAAAACTTGTTGCAACGAAATACATTGCATCTGGGTGCCGCGCGCTGGTATCAGAACAGGTAACGACCATGAGCAGAAAATGCAACGGCGCGGTGGGCGATGACATTCATCAGACCAAGCCCTTTGCCAGCATTGAAGAAGAATTACTGGTCTCTCTTCTGCGCACCGGCGACGTGCTGCACGAGCGCTTCGAGCAGATCATCCGTCCATTCAACATCTCCATGACGCAATACAACGTGCTGCGCATTCTGCGCGGAGCCGAACCGACGGGGCGCACCTGCGGCGAGATCGGCGAGCGGATGATTGCCCGCGAGCCCGACGTGACCCGCCTGCTGGAGCGCATGGACAAAGCTGGGCTGATCAAGCGTACGCGCGACAGCCAGGACCGGCGCGTGGTAGTCACGCGCATCACCGCCGACGGTCTGAAGTTGCTGGACGAGATGGAGCCAAAGCTGCGCGAACTCGACGGAGTGTTGAAGCCGATGGGCGAGCACAAGATTGAGGCGACGCTCAAGTTGTTGGACGAGGTGCGCAAGCACGTCAGACAGAACGCATGAACGCGTTTTCCGCGTACGTTCTCCCGGTTAGCGCCAAGAGCCGGCGCGAAGCTCGGACCCTCGCAGCGCTTGCTACTCGCTGGTCATGATGAACAGCGGCTTCATGTGGAAGCTCTTGTAGTACGGACGCAGGCGCTCGATGTTGTAATGATCGTGGACGTTCACCAGCTTCTTGCTACCGGTTACGCAGTCGATCGGCATATCGTCATAGCGCCCGTTCTTCAATACCACCAGCCTGCCGTGAATACGGCGCAGCAGCAGATCCAGGGCAAGGTTGCCGTAGGCCATGGGAACGATCGAGTCGATGGCGTCCGGGTCGCCGCCACGCACCAGGTAGCCCAGCTTCTGGTTGATTACGTTGACGGACTTGCCTCCGTTGTAGTTGGGCGAAAGCTCCTTGAGTTTTTCCGAGACCAGGTCGCCGATGCCGCCCAGCTTCTTGTGTCCGAAGTCGTCGACGCTTTCGCGCTCGAAGACCATCTCGCCGCCCTCGAACATCGCGCCCTCGCTGACCAGCACCACGGAGTACTTGCTGGGATTCTTGCGGCGGTCATAACTCAGCAGGTCGGTGAGGTGGTCGATATTGAATTTGTGTTCGGGAATAACGCAGCGGTTGGCCGCGCCGGCCATGGTGGGCAACATGGCAGTGTAACCCGCGTAGCGTCCGAAAACTTCGAGCACGAGGAAGCGCTCGTGCGAGCCGGCCGAAGTGCGCAGTGAATTCGTCATCTGGATGGTGCGCGTGACGCAGGTGCTGAATCCGATGCAGTAATCCGTTCCGGGCACGTCGTTGTCCATCGTCTTGGGAATTGCGATGACTTTTGCGCCCTCTTCGTAGAGGCGCACGCCGTAGCTCAGCGTGTCATCGCCGCCGATTGGAATCAGGTAGTCAATGCCAAGCCACGACAGGTTGGCCAGAACTTCCTTGGTCAGATCATTGCGCTCTTCGGTGTACTTGTCCTGAAGGTGAAGCGGGACGAGGGATTTCGGTACCCTTCCCGGATTGGTGCGGGAGGTATGCAGAAAGGTGCCGCCGGTTCGTCCCGAGCGATTCACGATCTCATCGGTCAGAAGCGAATAATTTTCGGTGTTGTCGTAGTCCTTCTCGCGGACAATATCGATCAACCCGCCCCACCCGCGGCGGATTCCAATCACCTGATAACCCTCGCGCAGGGCGCGGACGGTTACCGCACGAATCGCCGGATTCAGACCCGGAACATCGCCACCACCGGTCAAAATGCCGATGACTCCCTTGTGTGAGATCACGTTCGACATGCTTTCACCCCGCGTCTGTGAGAGATATAAACAAATTATAACCAACCCATGTTGCGGCACGTAAGCGCCCTGGCGTAAAGCCTACGGCGCCACCAACCGAGGCAGTGCCGGCGTGGGCAAAGGGAGAGCCTGCTGAAATCTAGCCCTAGCCAGTTGGAGAGCTGGATGCAGCCGGTGCGGAAAGTTCCTGCACCTGGTTGGGGTAACGCTTCAGATTCCAGATATCGTCGCTGTATTCCTTGATTGTGCGATCGCTGGAAAACCGGTGCGAACGCGCGGTATTCAGGATGGACATGCGTCGCCACTTTGCAGCGTCCTGAAAATCGGCATCGATCTTCTCGTTAATTTCGATATATTGCGGCAGATCGGCCACGTGGAAGAAGCGGTCTCCGCGATCGATCAACTCGTCGAAGATCCAGCGGAAGAGTCCCGGCTCACTGGGTGAGAAACGGTCGTTCAGGAAGCAATCCAGCACCCGCTTGATGCGGGGATCGCGATCATAGTACTCGCGCGAGTTATAGAGCGAATTGCGCTGCATCTGCTCGATCTGTTCGGCGCGCAGCCCGAAGATATAAATGTTGTCCTCCTGGGCCTGCTGAGCGATTTCGATGTTGGCTCCGTCCCAGGTTGCCACGGTCACCGCGCCGTTCATCATCAACTTCATGTTTCCGGTGCCGCTGGCCTCCATGCCCGCGGTTGAAATCTGTTCGCTCAGGTTTGCCGCCGGAATAATCGATTCGGCCAGCGAGACGCGGTAATCGGGGAGGAAGGCGACTCGCAGCAGTTGATTTACCTTGGGGTCCTTGTTCACCACGGCGGCCACGCTGTGGATCAGTTTAATGATCTGCTTGGCGGCCCAGTATCCGGGAGCGGCCTTGCCGGCGAAGATCACGGTTCGCGCCGTCTTCGGGGCATCGCCGTCTTCCACGATGCGAAGATAGTCATAGATTACCCGCAGCACGTTCAGCAACTGCCGCTTGTACTCGTGGATGCGCTTGATCTGCACGTCAAACATGGAACGCGGATCGGTGTTGACCCCGGTCTCATCGCGCAGGATTCGCGCCAGTTTCAGCTTGTTCTGAACCTTGACCTCGGCAAAGCGCGACTGGAAGGATCTGTCATCGGCAAAAGGCTCAAGTTTCTGCAACTCCGTAAGGTCGGTGATCCATGCGTCGCCGATGCTCTCGCAGAGCAGGCGTGAGAGGTACGGATTGGCCTTCAGCAGCCAGCGCCTCGGCGCCACACCGTTGGTCTTATTGCTGAACTTGGCAGGCCATAGCTGGGCAAATTCCGGAACCAGCGAGGTGCGGATCAGTTCGCTGTGCAGTGCGGAAACGCCGTTGACTGCGTGCGAGGCGACGATGGCAAGGTGCGCCATGCGCACATTCTTGTCGTGTCCTTCCTCGATGACCGACATCTTCCGCAGCTTCTCGCCGTCGACCCACGAGTAGGCGGTAAGCGTGCGCAGGAAATTGTGATTAATGCCATAGATGATCTGCGTGTGGCGCGGCAGCACCCGCTCCATCAGAGCGACGCTCCATCTTTCCAGAGCTTCCGGCAGCAGGGTGTGGTTGGTGTAGGCCACCGTCTTCTGGGTGACCTCCCATGCGTCTTCCCACTCCAGGTTGTTTTCATCCACCAGCACGCGCATCAGCTCCGCAACCGCCAGTGCCGGATGCGTGTCATTCATCTGGATGGCGACCTTGTCCGGGAAGGTCGCAAAATCGCTGTGTGCGGCAAGGAAGTTGCGCGCAATGTCGCGCACCGCGCAAGCGACAAGGAAGTACTCCTGCACCAGCCGCAGTTCCTTGCCGGCCATCACCGAATCGCTCGGATACAGCACGCGGGAGATGTTCTCGCTTGCGATCTTCTGTTCGACGGCGCGAATGTAGTCGCCGCGGTTGAAGATGTCGATGTCGAAGTCTTCCGAAGAGCGCGCCTGGAAGAGGCGGAGGTAGTTCACGGTCTGGCCGTTATAGCCCACCACGGGCATGTCAGTCGGCACGCCGACCACCACCTGGTAATCCAGCCAGCTCTGGCGATAGTTGGCGCGGTCGCGCGCATTCTCAACCCGGCCGTAAAGAGGAATGACGATGGCCTCGGCAGGGCGCTGAATCTGGAGCGGGGTTCCGTTGGTCTTCCATCGATCCGGTTTCTCGCGCTGGAAGCCGTGCGAAATCTCCTGGCGGAACATACCGTATTCGTAATCGATTCCGTATCCGTAGCCCGGCATGTCCATGGTTGCCAGGGATTCCAGAAAGCAGGCTGCGAGGCGGCCCAGGCCGCCGTTGCCCAGACCGGCGTCGGGCTCACTCTCCAGCACGCGCTCCAGGCGGATTCCGAAATCACCCAGCACGCCTTCCAGAACTTCATTCAGCCGCAAGTTGCATATCGTATCGCCCAGCAGCCGTCCCATGAGAAATTCCATGGAGAGGTAGTAGAGGTGCTTGGCATCAAACTGCCGGTAGCGTTCGCTGGTGGCCCGCATCTGGTCCACAAACAAATCCCGCACCGCCAGGGAAACCGGGACCAGCAACTCGGCCGGAGTCAGGTGATCCATCGACCGCACCAGGGTGTAGCGCACGTGGCGCTCAATGCCTTCGCGCAGTGCTCTCGCCATGGCGGTCGTGGGATCGAAATTTGAAACTGACATAGGGTAATAAGTTTCCGGAATCTATGGAAATGACTGTAGCGCAACACCCACCCCGGCCAGACCAAAACCAGCCTGGGACAACCGCCTTCAGGAATAAACACGCAACAGCGTACACGCAGCGAACATGGCTGCGGAAAGATTTGCCTGCGCAAAACCCTCTTCTCAATAGAATTCTACGCATGATTCGTCCGCTTTACCATGCGCCCGGACACAAACGTGACGTCAGCGCAAAGCGAGGCCAAGCAAAGGCCGATGCAAGCCGGCGGGAGCGACTGCAGAACCGCTGTGAGCAGAAAACCGGAATTCAGGGCAACACCCAGCGGCAAAATCAATAAATGAGGGCGCGCTCGCCGGCGCGCCCTTCGGTCAACCGCGTGTACTACCGCTTGACGGCGATACTAAGTTCCTTTAACTGTGCGTCGGTTACGGGAGTCGGAGCGTCCATCATCAGGTCGGTGGCGGCGGCTGTTTTAGGAAAGGCGATGACCTCGCGCAGGCTGGTTGCTCCGGCCAGGATCATCACGATGCGATCCAGTCCCAGCGCAATTCCCCCATGGGGAGGCGTTCCATATTGCAACGCCTCAAGGAAAAATCCGAAGCGCAGCTTCTGCTCTTCCTCGCTCATTCCCAGCGCTTCGAAGATCTTGGCCTGCACCTCCTGCTGGTGAATACGGATCGATCCGGAACCAAGCTCGGTTCCGTTCAGCACCACGTCGTAGGCGCGGGCGCGAATCGCACCGAGCGCCGAGTTCGGATCGTGCAGCGCCTCCACACCCTCGTGCAGCAACTCCATGTGGTCCTCGTGCAGTGAGGTGAATGGATGATGGGCAAAGGTCCAGGTCTCGCCCGGTTCGTCCCACTCGAAGGAGGGAAAATCCGTGACCCAGAGGAACTTGAAGATTTTTCCCTCGAAGGCCTTGTGGCGTGCGGCATAGCGCTGCGCCAGCGCCAGCCGGAGCTGTCCCGCACCGGAGTAAACAGCATAGGAATCACGCTGCAACCGTCGTGCGGCGACCGCGCCGGCAGAGCTTGCCTCGGTGCCAGCCTTCTTTGGAGCCGCCACCAGCACCAGCAGGTCGCCCGCTTCGGCGCCGCTCAGTTGACGAATCCCTGCGATCGCCTCCGGCCAGCTCTTTTCCAGGCGCTTGAAGTCGTCGAAGAACTTGATGACCTTGGACTGTTTTTCGCTCAGCAGCGCCTTGTGCTCGTCGCGCTCTTTGCGTGTAAGCTCGCCCACTCCCGGCGTGCGGATCACCACCACTGGCAGCGCCGGATCGACCAGCAGCGTCTCCAGCGCGTCAGGTGGCAGCAACGCTTTTACATCGGTCATCGCCGGAAGACGCAGGTCAGGCTTGTCAATTCCGTAGAGCCGAATGGCTTCGTCGTAGGGCATCTGCGGGAAAGGCCGCTCGATGTTGTGGCCTGCCGCGGTGAACGCCGCATCGAGAAAGCCTTCCACCACCGCGTGGATCGTCTCTTCGGTAGGGAAGCTCAGCTCCAGATCGATCTGGGTGAACTCCGGCTGGCGGTCGGCGCGCAGATCCTCGTCGCGGAAGCAGCGCGCAATCTGGAAATAGCGGTCGAGTCCGCCGATCATCAGCAACTGTTTGAAGATCTGCGGCGACTGCGGCAGCGCGTAGAATTCGCCCGGATGCACCCGGCTCGGAACCAGGTAATCGCGCGCGCCCTCTGGAGTCGAGCGCGTCATGTACGGCGTTTCGATCTCATAGAAGCCCTCGCCCGAAAGATAGTTTCGGATCGCCAGCGTGACCCTGTGGCGCATCTCGATGTTGGCGTGCATCTCCGGACGGCGCAGGTCGAGGTAGCGGTATTTCAGTCGCACCTCTTCGTTGACGTTCACATTGGCGTCACCAGGGAAGAAGGGCGGAACCTTGCTCTCGTTGAGCAGCTTCAGTTCGGTGGCGATCACCTCGATGGCGCCGGTCTCCATCTTTGGATTGACGGTGTTTTCCGAGCGCAGCTCCACCAGGCCGGTGACGGCCAGCACATACTCGTTGCGCACGGATTCCACGCGCTCGTGCATCTCCGGATTGCGCTCATTGTCGAATACGATCTGGGTGATACCGGAGCGGTCGCGCAGGTCGATGAAGATGAGGTTGCCGTGATCGCGCCGCCGGTTGACCCAGCCCATCAGGGTGATCGTGCTTCCGGCATCGCTTGCGCGCAGTTCGCCGCAGCGGTGGGTCCGCTTCAAATCGCCTAAGAAATCAAGTTGCATAGTTGCTTCCTGTATTGCAGATCATGTCGCGGATTCAATTCCCGCATAGTTCATCGTACGACAATTGGCGCGGCGTTCCCGCGTGTGCCGATTGCGTTGCTGAAATTCGTCCGCTTAATGTTCCAGATATTCCGGCAGTTCCCCGCGTGGAACGGTGGTCTGTTCGCCGCTCTTCAGCTTCTTTACCGCGAAGGCATCCGCTTGCAGCTCGTTCTCGCCTACCAGGATGGCGTAGATTGCACCCAGCTTTTCAGCGGTTTCGAAGCTCTTCTTCAGGCGGAAGCTCTCATCGCCCACGTCGGTCGCAACGCCCGCGATGCGTAACTCCTTTGCCAGCTTTAGTGCGTGCCTATTCATGCCTTTGCCGACTGGGATTACGAACGCCTTCACGGGAACAAGTGCCGATTGCTGCTGTGCCTGCAGGGCCAGCACCAGCCGGTCTTCGCCGATGGCAAAGCCGATGCCCGGAGCCTTCGGGCCGCCGAGCTGCTCGCTCAGGCCGTCGTAGCGTCCTCCGCCCAGCACCGCGCTCTGCGCTCCCAACTCGCCGTGGGTGAACTCGAAGGTGGTGCGGGTGTAGTAGTCCAGCCCGCGCACCATGCGCTCATTCACCTGGTAGGGAACGTCCAGCGTATCGAGCATGGCCCGCACCTGGGCAAAGTGTTCGCGGCAGCCTTCGTCGAGATAGTCGGCAATCTTGGGCAGCTTTTCGATGATGGGCTGGTCGGCGGGAACCTTACAGTCCAGCACGCGCAATGGATTGGTCTCCGTCCGCCGCTGGCAGTCGGCGCACATCTGATCCTTCACTCCCGCGAGGGCCTCGCGCAGCGCCTGGTTATAAGCCGGACGGCAGTTGAGGCAGCCCACCGAGTTCAGATACAGCGTCCAGCCCTGGAGCCCCACGGCGTCGAGCAGCGCGGTCAGCATGTCCAGAACCTCGGCGTCGCGGATGGGCAACTCGCTGCCTGCCGACGGCGGCCCCAGGACTTCCGCGCCGATCTGGTAGAACTGGCGGTAGCGTCCCTTCTGCGGGCGCTCGCGCCGGAACTGCGGGCCGATGTAGTAGAGCTTTTGCAGCAGTCCGCTGCGCCCCAGCTCGTGCTCAATATAGGCGCGCACCACGCCCGCCGTGTTCTCCGGGCGAAGGGTCAGGGTCTGCGTCTTCTCGCTCGCCGCACGGGCCTTGTCCTCCCAGGTGAACATCTCCTTGGAGACGATGTCGGTCTCTTCGCCGACGCCGCGGCTGAACAGCTCGGTGGATTCAAAGACCGGGGTGCGAATCTCATGGTAGTTATAGCGGGCGAAGACCTCGCGCACCTTGCGCTCCACAAAGTTCCATAGTTCGGTATCGGGAGGCAGCAGGTCGCGGGTTCCGCGTACAGCTTTGATCATTTTCCGTTCCTTGACCGGAAGTGCGGTTCATCCGGGTATGGATATTCCATCTGCCGCGCGGCGGTGCGCGCAATGGTCTGTCCGTAAATCTGCGCCACCAGGTAGAGCGCCATGTCGATGCCGGCGCGGATACTGTTGGCGGTCGTGATATTTCCGTCGATCACCACCGGCAGTTCGGGGCGCAGCGAGGTGCGGGAATAGCGCTGACGGAAGAAATCCACCGAGCGGAAGTGCGTAGTGGCGTTCTTTCCCACCAGCAGTCCAGCCTCACCCAGCAGCAGCGAGCCGGTGCCAACCGATGCCAGACGATCCACCTGCTGCGCCATCCGCTGCAGCCACTCCAGGTACTCCGGCACGTGAAACAGGGCGCGAATTCCATGTCCTCCGGGAACCAGCAGCATATCGACCCTGGGGCAGGTCGCAAAGTCCACGTCAGGCAAGATCTTCATTCCGCCGGTGGCGCGCACCAGCTCCGTACTCTCCGAGACCAGCAACTGGTGAATCGGCGACTCGCTTTCGCGCCGCGTCTCTTCATCCAGGCGGGTGGTGGCAAAAACCTCGAAGGAGCCGCAGAAGTCCAGCACTTCCACACCCGGATAAATCAATATTCCGACCGTCTTCTCTTCCGTGGTCAGCGGCCCACCGTTGCTGCTCACCGGCCCAGCTCCTTCAAGTATTGCCCTTTGTAACCAAGATAGCTCGTTCGATAAGTCAAGATCGAAGCCTTCTCCTCTTCAGTCAAATAGCGGCGGAACTTTCCCGGCGCACCCATCCACATCGAGCCTGCCTCAACCACGGTGCCCTCGGGAATCAGCGACCCCGCGGCAATGATCGAATCATGCCCGATCCGCGCGCCGTTCAAAATAATGACTCCCATGCCGATCAGGCAGCGGTCTTCAATCGTGCAGCCGTGCAGGGTTGCGGAGTGGCCCACGGTCACGTCATCGCCCAGCACCACCGGCCATTTGTCGAGCATCCCGTGCATCACGGAGTTGTCCTGGATGTTGGTGTTGCGGCCGATGTGAATGTAGTGTACGTCGCCGCGAGCCACCACGTTCATCCATATGCTGGCGTGCTCACCCAGCACCACGTCGCCGATGACCTGCGCGGAAAGATCCACGTAGCAGGTGGCGGGAATCGTGGGCATCACGCCCTTATAAGATCGAATCATCAAACTCCTCCAGCGTGGAAACATCGGCTCGACCCTGGCCTTGATCGGCGTCCCACGGGCGATGCCAGCCCACGTTCACAAATGGTCCCAAAGTATTGACCATACCAGAACCAGTGACGCGAATAAACCGGCAGTCCCGCCGCGAATTTCCCCCCGGTGAGAGCCCCAGCCGCCGCCAGAAGGCAGACGCCTGGGCTCCCGCCCGCCCGGGAGAAAGCTTGCCGTGCAAAAAGCCTCGCAGCAAAGCGGATTCAGTAGTAACATCTTGGCCGCTCGTGATTGCTGGTCGAGCCATACTATTTTCATTGGGAGAAGTATCATCGGGAACCGGCTACCCCGGAATTAATTTGGAGATCTTTTCGCACTCTTAAATTGGCAGTCAAGTGTGCCCGGTCAGCCACCGGGCGCTAACGGTCGTGCTGGATCCTTCCAGCGTTGGTGAACGGTTGTGTCACTTGCGCATGGCGGGAGCCGGGACGCGCGCCGTGACAAAGCAGTGGATTTTGGGGCTAAAAGGGGATCCCATGGAATTCCAGGACAGAGTGCTGAAGTGCAGCGATTGCGGCCAGGATTTTGTCTTCACTGCCGGAGAACAGAGTTTCTTCCACGACAAGCAATTCAAGAACCTGCCCAGACGGTGCAAGGCCTGCAAGCTGAAACATTCTCCGCCCAAGGCAACGCCCAACCATTCCGCCAAGCAGGAAACCGCTGCTGTCTGCGCAGGCTGCGGCAAGGAAACCACGCTGCCGTTCCGCCCCACCCAGGGTCGGCCGGTGTTCTGCCGGGAGTGCTTCGGGAAGCAGAAAAAAACCTCCGGCGCGCACGCCTGAGAGGTCCGTTTCCATTTGCCGCGGCCTTCGTCGGCTTCGGTCCCGCAAGGCCTCTGCCAGCCCGGTGTTGGAGCGCATCAGCCGGGTTTACGTGCGCTTTCTGCTGCCCCGGCGGCGCGGGCAATTCCGGGCCTTGAGGGCTTCCCTGCGGTCTCCGGCGTGAGCCGTTCCCGCTTGCTGTCCTGGTGCGTTACCAGCAACGCTTCAATCTGGCGGAGCAGGTCGTGAGTGTTCATCGGCTTTACCAGCAAAGACTCCGCACCGCGCTCCTTCCAGTCGTCGCCCAGCTTCGGATATGCCGTCAGAATCGCGGTCGCCGGATTGTAGGCTTGCGAACGCGCCGCGCGAATCACCTCGAATCCCGAGGACTCCGTCTCCATGCTCATATCGGTTATCACCATCTGAAACGTGCTGCCCGATAATTTCTGCGCCGCTTCGCGAGCCGAGGAGGCCGTTTCCACCTCGAATCCGTTCATCTCCAGAATTGCTTTCAGGGTCAGCAGAATCGCCAACTCATCGTCTACCAGCAAAATGCGTCGCGTCATTTAGAAACTCCAGAATTCCCGGCAGGCGGCTTCCATCGACAAGCAGTCCCTCTTTGTTGCACGCCCAATTCCCAACGGGTTGACCGAAGAGACTGCGCAAACAAGTTTGCCTGCGGGAACAACAGCGGCGGCCCAAAGCAGCACCGCAATCACCCCAAGTGCCCATATAATACTCCCGTGGGCAGTTTCTATGTAGAAAACTTCGGCTGTCGCGCCACTCAGGCCGACGGCGCAGCCATCGAACGACAATTGACCGGGCGCGGCCTCTCGCGAGCCGGTACGGCGTCAGAAGCCGAACTCGTTGTCTTGAACACCTGCACCGTAACCTCGTCGGCTGACCAGGATGCGCGTGCTACCATCCGCCGCATCCATCGCGCCAATCCAGGCGCCCGCATCGTTGTGACCGGATGTTATGCGCAACGCGCTCCCGAGGAAATCGCCGCCCTCGAAGGGGTTTCGCTGGTGGTCGGCAACTCGCACAAACATCGCCTCGCTGAGATCGCCGCCACTAGTGGCTTCGTCCCGCTCGCTTCATTGGTTACGCCGTCGGCTGCTGGGGCTACGCCGTCGGCTGCGGCTGGCGCATCCGGCGGCCATCACGCGCCGGTTGTAGTGGAGAACATCGTTGCTCACGCCGAACTGCTGGCCGCGCCCGTCTTCGATTCCGATAACGAGAAGACCCGCCCCAACCTCAAGGTGCAGGATGGATGCAACAATCGCTGTTCTTTCTGCGTCATCCCATCGGTGCGCGGCCGCAGCCGCTCGCTTCCGCTGGGCGAGGTGCTGGCCAACGTCGATCAGTTGGTGGCCAACGGCTATCAGGAGCTGGTTCTCAGCGGAATCAATCTGGGACGCTGGGGCCGCGATCTGTGGGCTGCCCCCGAGTTGAACAACGCCGTGGGGCACCTGCGCTTCGTCGATCTGCTCCGCGCCATTCTCGAACGCACCGGCGTTCCTCTGCTGCGCATCAGCTCGGTTGAGCCGATGGACTGGAGCGACGAACTCATCGCCCTTGCCGCCGCATCGCCGCGCATCGCCAAGCACGCGCACGTTCCGTTGCAGAGCGCCAGCGACCGCATCCTGCGCCGGATGCATCGCCGCTATCGTCCCTGGCACTACGAGGATCGCATTCAGCGCATCCATGTTGCCATGCCCCAGGCCGCCATCGGCGCCGACGTCATGGTCGGCTTTCCCGGCGAGAGCGAGGAAGACTTCGAGCAGACCTGCGCCTTCATCGAGCGCCTGCCCTTCACCTACCTGCACGTCTTTACCTACTCGTCGCGTCCCGGCACGCCTTCGGCGCAGATGCCCGGACAGCTTCCGGTTCATCAGGCCCGCGAGCGCAATCGCCTGCTCCGTGAACTTGCCGCCCGCAAAAAGCGCAGCTTTCAGAAGCAGTTCATAGGCAAGACATTGCCGGCACTCACCCTTACCCAGGTCTCCAATGGCCGCACCGAGGCCCTCACCGGAAATTACCAGAAGCTGTGGCTGGCCGGCTCGCTCCCCGCGAATCGAATGCTCACCGCGCGCATCCATTGCATAGAGGGCGAAGCGCTGGTTGGGGAAGTGGAGTAGAGAAAGCAGAGTTTCAGGGTTTCGCAGCTTCAAGGTCGAAGAATCTTGCACCCTTGCAAGCTGCAGAATTTTGAGATTTTCGCTCTTAACCGGTGAAGCTTTGAAAGCTATGAAACCTCGACAGCTGAAAGGATCCCATGTCCACCGTCTTTGATTTTTCCGCCAAACTCAATAACGGGAAAGAGAAGTCTCTCGCCGACTATCGCGGCAAAGCCCTGCTGATTGTGAATACGGCCAGCAAGTGCGGATTCACCCCGCAGTACAAGGGACTGGAGGAACTCTACAAAAAATATTCCAAACAGGGATTGGTGGTTCTCGGCTTCCCCTGCGATCAGTTCGGCCATCAGGAGCCGGGCAGCGACGAGGAAATCCGAGGCTTCTGCGAACTCAACTACGGCGTCACGTTTCCGCTCTTCTCCAAGATCAATGTCAACGGCGTGAACGAGCACCCGCTCTATAAGCACCTGAAGTCGGAAGCCGGAGGCCTGATAGGCGACTCAATCAAGTGGAACTTCACCAAGTTTCTGGTGGGGCGCGATGGCAAGGTGCTGAGCCGCTACGCTCCGGTCACACCGCCTGAGAAGCTCGACGCGGATGTTGCCCGGGCGTTGAAGGCGAAGCAGTCTGCGGCATAGGCTTCAGCCCGGAGCGCGGAGTTCCTGGCGAACTTCCTTTCCGTGCTATACTTTGAGCGGTTTCAATACCATCGGAGGACCGTATCGATAAGCGTTTTATCCGCACGAATGAGCGCATCCGTGTCCGCGAAATTCGCGTGATCGACGATCAGAGTGAGCAGCTTGGCATCATGGCACCTCTTGACGCGCTCAAAATTGCCAGGGAAAAAGGACTCGACCTGGTGGAGGTTTCACCCACCGCGCAGCCTCCTGTCTGCCGCATCATGGACTTTGGAAAGTACATGTATGAGCAGGAGAAAAAGGAGCGCGCGGCCAAGAAGAATCAAAAGGTCATCACCATCAAGGAAGTGAAGTTCCGCATCAATGTGGACGAGCATGATTATCAGACCAAGAAAAATCATGCTTTGCGCTTCCTCAGTGACGGTGACAAGGTCAAGGCGACCATCTTTTTCCGTGGACGTGAAATGACCCGCCAGATGCTCGGTCGTGAGATCCTGCAGCGGCTGATCAAGGACATTGCGGACAAGGCCGTGGTGGAGAACATGCCGCGGCAGGAAGGCAACACCCTGCACCTGATTCTGGCGCCGCCGAAGGTTCAGAAGTAGCCGTATAGGCGCGATCCGCGGTGTGCGATAGGAACGAAGGCCGCTTCTTCGCTCCGCTATCGGTCGTTCCTCAGCGATAGGTTTTGCGGGCTTCCCCGCCGGGCCGGTTTGCCCGGAGAGGCCCTTCTCGTGTTTAATAACAGTAGTCGTATTCAGGAAACAAACAATGCCGAAGATGAAGACTCACAGCGGCGCTTCCAAGCGCTTCAAGAAGACGGGTACGGGCAAGGTGAAGCGCGGTTTCGCTTTCCAGCGCCACATCCTGACTTCCAAGGGCACGAAGCGTAAGCGCCAGATGGATATGGGCGGAATGGTCGACAAGGCCGATCTGCCTAAGATTCTGAGGATGATCCCCTACTAACCGGGCGATCTCCCACCGGACGGCATCGATTCGTCTGGTGTAACTAAGGGTGCAAACCCGGGTGTGTGAAGAGGTTCAAGGGTCAAAAGCCTCCTGCCTCCAGCCGCCAAAATCCCGCGGATTTACTTCCAGCGGATGTTTCTAAAAGGAAGGTAGCAGCAATGCCTCGCGTAAAACGTGGTACCAAGCGCCGTGACAAGCGCAAGAAGATTTTAGAGCGCGCCAGTGGATACTTCCTCACCAAGTCCAAGCTCTATCAGGCGGCACAGGAAGCCGTACAGCGCGGCCTCAAGTTCGCGTTTACCGGCCGCAAGCAGAAAAAGCGCCAATACCGTTCGCTCTGGATCGTGCGCATCAACGCCGCCGCCAAGCTCAGCGGACTCAGCTATTCGCAGTTCATCCACGGTCTGAAGGTTGCAGGAATCGAGCTCGATCGTAAGATCCTGGCTGATATCGCCGTGCATGATCCCGCGGGCTTTGCCGCCCTGGTCGTGCAGGCCAAGGCCGCCGTTGCCGCCTAGAGTTCAGGCGCATAGATTTCTTCCAACCAACGGGCGGTCTTCGGGCCGCCCATTGCTTTTGATTGGTGTCATCCTGAGCGAAGCGAAGGACCCCTATGGCAAGCCGGAGGTATCGGTTCTACACCTAATACCCTCGGAAGCATCTCCGGCACGCTGTACATTGGGATGACGAACAACCTTGAGAAGCGAGTATGGCAGCACAAGCATCATGAGTTCCCCGGCTTCACCGCAAAGTACGGCGTTGATCGCTTGCTGTATTTCGAGAGATTCGATGATGTTCGCGATGCGATTAACCGCAAGAAGCAGTTGAAGGGCTGGATGCGGGCGAAGAAAATCGCACTCATTGAAACGCAAAACCCGAAGTGGGAAGACCTGAGCCGGGAGTGGTACGCGAGCGATAGGGGTCCTTCGACTTCGCTTCGCTCCGCTCAGGATGACATGGCTGGTGGAAGTGATGACAGATAAAGAGGGAAGCATGTACACCGTCCCCAAACTCGAAGATTTTTCTCCTGCCGCACTCGATGCGGCCGCCGCAGAGCTTCTTGCGGCTCTGGTCGCCGAGTCCCAGGCCGCCGCCGATTCCAAGGCCTTTGAGGAGTTCCGCAATCACTGGATGGCCCGCAAGAACGGCCTGCTTACCCAGGTCAACGACCTGTGGCTTAAAGCCGCGCCCGGCGCAGCAAAGCGCGAGGTAGGCCAGCGCGTCAACGCCCTCAAACAGCGCGCCGAAACTCTCGTCTCCGAGGCCGAGCAGCGCGCCGCCGCCTACGCGCTCGGAACCAAGCTCAAGTCCGAGACCCTTGACATCTCGCTGCCCGGCATACGCCGTCCGCTCGGTGTCCGCCATCCCGTGCTGCGCACCCTCGACGAGCTGATTTCGGTCTTCGTCAAGATGGGTTACTCCATCGCCGAAGGGCCCGAGGTCGAGAGCGACTACTACAACTTCGAGGCCTTGAATTTTCCGCCCAACCATCCAGCGCGCGACACCCAGGACACGCTCTTCATCGCCAACCAGGAGCGGCGCGCGCAGCGCGACCGCCTGCTGTTGCGCACCCACACCTCGCCGGTGCAGATTCGCACCATGGAGAAGCTGCGGCCTCCGGTGCGCGTCATCTGCCCCGGCAAGGTACACCGCAACGATGCGCCGGACGCCACGCACTCGCCGGTCTTCCACCAGCTTGAGGGCCTCTGCGTCGATACCAACATCACCTTCGGCGACCTGAAGGGAACCCTCGACCACGCCATGAAGTCGCTCTTCGGCTCGGCGGTCAAGACCAGCTTCCGCCCCTCGTTTTTCCCCTTCACCGAGCCCAGCGTCGAGGTCTCCATCTCCTGCCCGTTCTGCGGAGGCACAGGCTGCCGTCCGTGCAAGCAGAGCGGCTGGATCGAATTGCTCGGCGCCGGCATGGTCGATCCCAACGTCTTCGGCTTTGTCGATTACGACCCGAAGAAGCTCAGCGGCTTCGCCTTCGGCATGGGCATCGAACGGCTGGCGATGATGACCTACAACGTCGATGACATCCAGCAGTTCTTCTACGGCGACATGCGCTTCCTGGAGCAGTTTGCGTAATGAAAATTTCACCGAATTGGATTCGCGATTTTGTCTCTCCCACCGCGGGCGACCGCGACGTGGCCGAGGCGCTCACCGTCAGCGGCATCGCCATTGAAGGCTACTTTGGAACAGGCGAAGGCGCCACCTGGGAGGCGGAGATCACCACCAACCGCGTCGATGCCATGAACCATTACGGCGTCGCCCGCGAAGTCTCGGCCATCTACGATCTCGATCTCGCGCCCCTTGCGCCGAAGGTCGCCGAAAGCGGCCCCGCGAATTTTTCCATCACCATCGACGATGCCGAAGGATGCGCGCGTTACACCGCCCGCATCGTGCGCGGAGTTAAGATCGCAGCGTCGCCTGCCAAGATCGCGCATCGCCTCGAACTCATCGAGCAGCGCAGCATCAGCAACGTGGCCGATGCCACGAACTACGTGCTCAACGAGCTCGGCCAGCCCACGCATGCCTTCGATCTCGACAAACTTGCGGGCGGCAGGATCATCGTGCGCCGCGCCCGCGCCGGTGAGGCGCTCACAACCCTCGACGGCGTCGAGCGCAAGCTCTCTCCCGAAGACCTCGTCATCGCCGACGCCGTGAAGCCCGTGGCGCTGGCGGGCGTGATGGGCGGCGAAGCCACCATGATTACCTACGCCACCCGGAACGTGCTCATCGAGTCCGCCTGGTTCGATCCGGCCTCGATTCGCCGCACCGCTCGCCGCCTCGGCATGCACACCGACGCATCGCACCGCTACGAGCGCGGAGCCGACCCCGGCATCACCTCGGTTGCCTGTGCCCGTGTTGCGGAGCTGATCGTTGCCAGCGCCGGAGGCGCGGTCTCCGCCGAGATTGACGCCGTGGCGCGCGCTGTTGCACAGCCGCGCCTCACGCTCGCCGCCAGCGAAGTCAAGCGCATCCTCGGCGTGGAGATTCCTCCGGCGGAAATTGCCCGCATCCTGCATCGCCTGGGCTTCCGCGTCGAAGGCCTTGCTGCGAAAGACGGCGCTGCGGAGTTCACCATCACCGTGCCCACCTGGCGTCTCGATGTGGAGCGCGAAATCGATCTCATTGAAGAGGTCGCGCGCATCTACTCCTACCTCAAGATTCCCGGCACTCTGCCATCGTTTGCCGGCGGAGTCGTCGAGCTGCCCAACGCCAGCAAGCAGGCAGCACTGCGTACCCGCCTGCTCGCCCTCGGCTATAACGAGTCGCTCTCCTCCACCTTCATCCCGCAGGAGGACGCGCGCTTTTTCGCTTCCTCCGAGCCCGTTCGCATCGCCAATCCGTTGAGCGAGGAAGCCTCGTTCATGCGCACCACCCTGGTTCCCGGATTGCTGTTGCAGATCGCCTACAACCTGAATCGCGGCAACACCGATGTCCGCCTTTTTGAGGCCGGTCACGTCTACGCCATGCAAGGCGAAGTGGTCGATGAGCACAACTCGCTTGTCTTTGTCTCCTCCGGGGGGGCGCGCGAGAACGGCGTTCACGGCAAGCCGGAGCCGCTCAACTTCTTCCACATCAAGGGAGACGTCGAGCAGCTTCTCGCCGCCTTCGATGTGCCGGGTGGCAATGCAGAGGGTGGCCCACATCTGCCTGCAGTTGGCAAATGTGGGGAACCGCCGGTCGGCGGAATCGCCTTTGATCGCCTGGTGCCCGCATGGCTGCATCCGGGCCGCGCCGCACGCGCCCAACTCGCGGGCAAGACCGTCGCCGTCTTCGGCCAGCTTCATCCCGAAGCGGCCGCCGCGCGCAAGCTCAAGCAGGATGTATTTATCACCGAGATATCCGTCGAAGCGCTCTACGAACTCGCGCTGCGTCAACCCGCCTATACTCCCATCTCGCGGTACCCGGCGGTCGAGCGCGACTTTTCCTTTGTCCTGCCTGAGGGCTTGGAGTTTGAAAGCATTCGCCACAAGCTCTCCGCGCTGGCGATCACCGAACTCACCACGATCCTTCCGGCGGAAACCTTCCGTGGCGGCTCGCTCGCCGCAGGAACTTATTCTTTTCTCCTGCGCGTCCGCTTCCAGTCCGCCGAGCGCACTCTACGCGACGATGAAGTCGCAAGCTGGTCGCAGCAGATCGTGAAGGCTGTGGAAGCACTGGGCGGTGCGCTGCGGCAGTAGACATGCGCCTGAGACATCGCTTTTAGGGGCCGGTGTATATTTCCTTCACCGAGTAGCTGGCGAGTCTCAGGTCTCTATTGAAGTTGAAGTGGATCTGGATATCAGTCCTGACTGGCGAGTTGAATGCCGTATTGCGAATGATCGCAACCTCACAATTGCTATTTCTCGCGTAGTTGTTTTCACTTATATAAGAATGTTCGATCCCTTTTTTGTCGAGATAGGCAGCAATTTCCGCCCTTGAACTCCCAATTGGCAGGTGGTTGCGAATATCCGTCTCAATCCGCGCGGGCGCAATTCTGCCCCATGGCCTTGTTCTCTCATACGCGACGCCTACCAAGGCAGCGAGCGCAATCACCGCGCAGACTGCCACAGCGGTTCCCGCCATGATGATATTTTGCTTGCGCACGACGGAGCTCTCCAAGGGTTGCAAGGGACTTTAGCGTACACCTATATCAGCCATGCCACGCTACGTCGTGCCCGCCGCGTCCACCTGCTCCGGCAGCAGCGGCTCATCTTCAGCGCTTGCATCCACCAACTCCACCGGCAGATTCTTCTTCGGCTTCACGCCCAAAGCTTTCAGCATCTCCGCCTGCCGGATGACGTTTCCCTGACCCGTGTAAAGCTTTCCAAGCGCCGCGTCATAGCTCGATTTCGCGTCCTCCAGCCGCTTGCCAACGCCCTGCAAATCCTCTACGAAGCCCCTCAATTTGTCATAGAGAGCCGCGCCGCGATCCACAATCTCCTGCACGTTTTGCTTCTGCCGCTCCTGTCTCCACAGGTGCGCAACCGTGCGCACCACAAACAGCAGCGTGCTCGGACTCACCAGCAGCACGTTGCGTTCGTAGGAGCTTTCCCACAATGCGCTGTCGCTGCTTATCGCCGCCATGAACGCTCCCTCGATGGGAACGAACATGCAGACAAAGTCGATTGATTGCAACTGGTGCAGCGACTGGTAATTTTTCTCCGCCAGCTCCCTGATATGCCGCCGCACGGACTCCATGTGCCGTGCCAGCGCGAGTTTGCGCGCGTCGTCGTCCTCCGCGTTGACGTAATCGTTGTAGGCCGTCAGCGAAACCTTGGAATCGATGATGAGGTGCTTGTTCTCCGGCAGCTTCACGATCACATCCGGCCGTGCCTGCCGCGCGTCCGCATCGCGGAAGCTGTTCTGCACAAAATATTCCTCATCCTTGCGCAGCCCTGAGGACTCCAGAATCTTCTCCAGAATCATCTCGCCAAGATCGCCCTGCGCATTGGAAGAAGTCGTCAGTGCGCGCGTCAGGTTGCTTGTGTCGGCGGAGAGCTGCTGGTTCAGCCCCATCAGCAGCCTCACCTGCTCGGAGAGCGCCGAGCGATCCTTACCCTCCTGCACGTACACCTCTTGCACCTTCTGCTCGAAGCTCTTGATCTTCTCGCCCAGCGGCGTCAGCAACTGCGAAAGGTTCGTCTGATTCTGCTCCGTAAAGCGCTTCGTCTTCTCTTCCAGAATGTCGCTGGCAAGCGTCTTGAACTGGTTTGTAAGCTCGACCCGCGCATCGGTCAGCAACTTAAGTTTTTCGTTGAGCTGTTGCTCTTGCTGCCTGAGCTGTTGTACAAACTGGAGTTCCTGCTGCTTGAGCTGTTCGTTCAGCCGCGCAACTTCTTTTTCCGCAGTGGACCGCGCATCGCTGCTGATTTTGAATTCGCTTCCGGAGTTGTTCAGCTGCTCCTGCAGCAAGCCCAGGCTGTTCCGGCTCGCAGTCAGCTCCGCTTCCGCCGTGGCCAGCCGCGACCGCAACGCGCTCGAACGTCCGCCAAGAATCACGGCGATGATGCAAGCTCCGAAAAGGAATGCAAGAATAGCAGTAAGGATAATCATGAACATGAGGAAGGCTCCGAGTTCTTGGATTGTAACCCACTCCCGCCGGGGAAGTTTATCGGTATGCGCTGCGCGCTGCCTGCTGCCCGTGCTGCTGCTTGTCGCCGCCTCGTTCGCTCAATCCGCGTCAGCCTTCGTCCCGCAGGATGAAGAAGAGATCGTCCGCCTTGTGAACCGCGAGCGCAACGCGCGTGGTCTGGCCACGCTGGCCGTCGATAGTCGCTTGCGCGATGCTGCCCGCAAGCACAGCGCGCGCATGGCCGCCGCCGGCAGGGTCGAGCATGAACTTGCGGGCGAGCCCAAGCTCGCGCTCCGTCTCGGTGAGACGGCTCTGCGCTTTGACGCAAGCGGAGAGAATATCGCTCTTACTTCAAATGCGGCACGTGCTCACACGGCTCTCATGAACTCGCCCGGCCATCGCTCCAACATTCTCGATTCTGATTTCAACTCCATCGGCGTCGGCGTGGTCCGCACCGAGGAGGGAATCTTCGTCACTCAGGATTTTGCCAGGCGCCTTCCCCAAGCGAGCGTTGATGAAGCGGAAGAGCAAGTTGCCTCCAACCTGAACCGCCTGCGGCGCATGGCAGGCGCGCCTGTTCTTGCTCGCGTGCCCGCGCTCCAACTGCGCAGACGGGCCTGTGAGATGGCGGCCAACAATAGGCTCGATCCCCACTCCGGCCTTTTGCCCAGGGTCAGCAACTCGGTCGCCTTCACCGCAATCGATCTCAAGCAGGTTCCCGAATCGCTGGAGCGGCTCAAGACGCATTCCGCCAGCGCCTTCTCGGTCGGAGCCTGCTATCAGGCCAGCGCAACATACGAGAACCCGGTCTTCTGGTTCATCGTCGTTACTTACTTTTGAGCTCTCGAATTATTTATTGCTCCGGAACTATCGCAGGCAGGCCGCCGTATATGTTTCCATGCGCTGACGAACACACGGGGTGCTCGCACAAACCGCGCAGGAGGTCAAAGCCATGGAAGCCAAATACAACTGGATCATCGACAGCACACCCATTCGGATCGCCATCAACGTCATCGCATTTGCCGCCTGGTTTGGCGCGGGCTTCAGCCTCATGCTGCTGGCCGTCAAAGGCTAGCGCGATGGCCATTCAAGTCAGCCGCCTTAAACCCAGGTTCGCGTCTTCTGATGGCGCTAACCTGGGAGAGCAGTCAGCTAAACCTTAGCCGCCTCGACCCTCTTCGTGTACTTACTTTCCACGTATTTACTCAGAATCTGCTTGAACTCTTCGACGATGTGATCGCCTTTCAGCGTGGTCGCCAGGTGTCCATCGATGAACACCGGAGCCTTCGGATCCTCGAACGTTCCCGGCAGTGAGATGCCGATGTTGGCGTGCTTGCTCTCGCCCGGTCCATTCACGATGCAGCCCATCACCGCCAGCTTCATCTCTTCCACGCCCTCGAACTCTCTATGCCACGCGGGCATCTGCTCGCGCACATACAGTTGAATCTGCTGCGCCAGCTCCTGGAAGTACGTCGAGGTGGTGCGTCCGCATCCGGGGCAGGCCGTAACCTGCGGCAAAAAGCTGCGAATTCCCAGCGACTGCAGAACCTGCTGCGCAACCTGAACTTCTTCCGTGCGGTCGCCGCCCGGTGCCGGAGTCAGCGAGACCCGGATCGTATCGCCAATGCCTTCCTGCAGCAGGATTGCAAGTCCCGCCGTGCTGCTGACAATGCCCTTGGCGCCCATCCCCGCTTCGGTCAGCCCCAGGTGCAGCGGATACCGGCAGCGCGACGCCAGCTCGCGGTAAACATCTACCAGATCCTGCACCCCGCTCACCTTCGCGGAGAGCAGAATGTGATCGCCCCGCAAGCCATAGCTCTCCGCCAGCTCCGCCGAACGCAGCGCGCTGGCAATCATCGCCTCGATCATCACCGCGCGGCCATCCTTCGGCGCGGCGGACTTCGCATTTTCATCCATCATGCGCGCCAGCAACTGCTGGTCCAGCGAACCCCAGTTCACCCCGATGCGCACCGGCTTGTCGTTCTCAATCGCGCACTCGATCATCGTGCGGAAGTTGTCGTCGTTCTTGCGCCCAATGGAAACGTTGCCGGGGTTGATGCGGTACTTGGCCAGCGCCCGCGCGCAGTCCGGAAAATTCCTGAGCAGCAGATGTCCGTTGTAGTGGAAGTCGCCAACGATGGGCACATGCACGCCCATGCCCGCAAGTTCCTCCACAATGGGACGCACCGCGGCCGCTGCGGCATCGTTGTTCACCGTGACCCGAACCACCTCGGAGCCGGCACGAGCCAGCGCCGCCACCTGCTGCACCGTTGAGGCTACGTCCGCCGTATCCGTGTTGGTCATCGACTGCACCATCACCGGAGCGTCGCCGCCCACCCGCACGCTTCCAATCTTTGCCGCGTAGCTATTTCTGCGTTGAATCATTGCCATGGAGAGTCTTCTCGAAGTTTCCCTACTGGCCGGGCAGCATCTTCACCACATCGTTGAAGATCACCATCCCCGCAAACAGAACCAGGCAGACGAACGCCGCCTGGTAGAGCCGGATCTTGATTGCCTCATTGATGTCGCGGCGCATCACGGCTTCCACCAGCAGCATGGCAATCAATCCGCCATCCAGAATCGGAATCGGCAGCAGATTGAAGAGCCCAAGCTGCAGGCTGATCATCGCCATGAACTCCATCAGGTCATTGGCGTTGCGGTGATGCACCATCTCGCCGGAGACTCTGACGATTTCGATCGGGCCCGACATCTGCTTCATCGAAACCTTGCGCTCGGCCATCCGCCCGACCAGCTCGAAGATCAGGCCGGAGAGCTTCTTACACTCCTCCACCGAACGTCCGAAGGCTCTCGACACGGACAGTTTTTCAACCTGCATCGGCTCCGAGACAAAGCCGATGCGATAGCTCTGCGTGGGGCCTTCTTCCACCTTGGCCAGCTTCGGAGTCACTGTTAGCTCAACCGGCGCGTTCTGGCGCAGAATCTCCAGGTGTACCGGCCTGTCCTTTGTCGATTGCAGATAAGCCTGCATCGCTCCGGTCGCATGGATCGGCTTGCCATCCACGGACACAATTTCGTCGCCGATCTGCATCCCCGCTAGGGTGCCCGGCATGTCTTTTTCCAGCGCCGTCACCAGGAATGGCTTGCTCGGAAGCCAGCCGGCGTCGCCGCTCTGTTGCTTGCCCTCGGCCTTGGGCACCAGGGTAATCGGCAGCACTTCCTTGCCGCGCCTTACGCGCAATGCCAGCGGCTGGTTGGGACTGATCAGAACTTTATTTTGAACGTCCTGCCAGATCGGGTTCTGCACATCGCCGATCTGCACAATCTGATCGCCCTCTTTC
>JBEKOO010000015.1:0-102255 GCA_049521655.1 Candidatus Korobacteraceae bacterium | reverse complement strand
ATGGTATCGCCGCTCGTGCCCTGCAGCGCACTGCAGCCAACGCCGATCAGCTTTTCGGCACCGTCTGGAGTACGTAACCGTACCTCGTTGCGCCCTGCGTTGGGAATGGGCAGGCGGTCGAAGAAGAGCTCCTGCACGCTACAGTCGGAAAAATCCTCATCGCTGCGGCCCAGTAAACCCATGGCGGCAGGATTGACCAGCCTGATCGTGCCATCCAGAGACGTGGTGATGAGGCCGCTGGAAATCGAATGCACGATGATCTCCTGCAGGGACTGAAGACTTTGCAGTTCAAAACTCTTGTCTTTCAGGGCAACATCGGCCTGGCGTGTGCGATTGGCCAGCTTGGTGGCGAGATACGCGATGGCAAGGTAGGCAAACAGGTTGATAAAGATGACAGCCTGCAGCGATTTCAAATCAGGACGAGTGTTGGAGTAGGAGTGAATCAGATCGAAATACGAAAGCTCAAGGGTTCCGCCAAGCAGCACAAAGCACATTCCGGCGGTGAGATACGCCCAGGTTTCTGAGAGCAAGGTGCTGGCGACAATGATGATGAGCGGATAAAGAAAGGCAAATGAAGTGTCGATGCCGCCCGTAACGTAAATGACGGCTGTGACAAAAAACAGGTCGGTCGATACCTGCAGCTTCGACTGTACTTGCCAATGGCCCTTACGGTAAGTGAATAGAAACACATGAAGCCCGGCGACCGCATACCAGGCCAACATGATCAGCACGAACAGCCGCCGGTTCACGTTCGTCGTGGTAAGAGTGACGATCGCAAGTTCGATTGCGAGTAGGATCGTGATGATAATTACGCGGACCTTGACCAGCCACTCCAACCCTGTCCGCTCGTTGATTCCCGCAGCCATGCCTGCTTTCCTCCCTAGCCCGCGAGCTTGGAGATCATGGAGAACAACGGCATGTAGAGCGAGATGACAATTCCGCCGACCGCGACGCCAAGGAAACTGATCAGCATCGGCTCCATCAGGGCCAGCATGTCCTTGGTGGCGGCATCGACCTCATCTTCATAGAAGTCGGCGATCTTCTGGAGCATGTTGTCCATGGCGCCGGTAGCTTCGCCGACTCCGATCATCTGGGTAACCATGTTGGGAAACACGCCGCTCTCGCGCAGAGGATCGACGATCGTACGCCCTTCCTCGATCGACTTGCGAACTTGCATGAGGGCGCGCTCGATCACCGCATTTCCGGCCGTGCGCGCGGTGATCGAGAGGCCGTCCAGAATAGGCACGCCCGAGGAAATCAGCGTGCCCAGGGTGCGGGTGAAGCGCGCGACCGCGATCTTGCGCAGTACCGGGCCGAACACAGGCAAATTGAGCAGAAACTTGTCGGTATAGAACAGGCCCTGCGGCGTCTTGCGGATGTACTTGATGGCCACAACGAGAACCGCGATGACAAGAAAAATGAGCCACCAGAAGCTGCCGATAAAAGCCGAAAGATTAATCACAAACTGGGTGGAAGCAGGCAGAGCCACACCGAGGCCAACAAAAAGATTGGCGAAGATAGGCACGATGAACTTGAGCAAGCAGCCGACCACCAGCAAGGCAATCACAATGACGGATACCGGGTAGACCAGCGCGGACTTGATCGCAGCCCTCATCTTCACCGCCTTCTCCACGTACTGGGAGATGCGCTGGAGAATCAGGTCCAGAATACCGCCGGTTTCGCCGGCCTCGATCATGTTGGTGGTCAGCTCATCGAAAATTCTGGGATAGGCGCGCAAGGCATTGGCCAGCGTCGAGCCGCCCTCAACCGAAGCGCGCACGCCGAGCAGAGACTTTTTAAAGAACGCGTTCTCCTGGTTGTTGGCGAGGATCTCCAGGCACTGCACCAGCGGAAGGCCGGCATCGATCATCACCGAAAACTGGCGAAAGAAGATGGCCTGCTCCTTGGCCTTCACCGAGCCGCGGCCGATCTGGATGTTAAAGCTGCGGGAGGCGCCCTTCTCCTTGATCGTGCTGGCCTGAATACGCTCGCGCGCCAGTGCGGCGCGGAGCACCTGCTTATTTTCAGCGGCCCGCTCTCCCTGCACCTTTTCTCCTGCTGCGTTGTTTCCCTGCCACGTGAAAACCGGCATTGTAACCTCTCTGCTCGCCTGACTCTGGAGTTACTTGCGCACTGCCAAATTGGACGCCGACTTGGCGTTGTTGATCGCGCGGTTAATCATTTCCTGCAGCTCATCAGGACTGGAGGAGCGCAACAGCGCCGCCTCGATCGTGATCGACTTCTGCAAGTAAAGCGTCATCAAGGACTGGTTGAAGGTCTGCATTCCAAACTTATCCTGACCCGACTGCATCGAGGAATATATCTGATGGATTTTGTCCTCGCGGATCAGGTTGCGAATCGCCGGATTCGGGACAAGAACCTCCATCGCCATACACCGCCCCTGGCCACCGGCCTTGGGCAATAGAGCCTGACAGAGAACACCCTCCAGCACCAGCGAGAGCTGAGCCCGAATCTGCGGCTGTTGGTGAGCGGGAAAGACGTCGATCACGCGGTTGATGGTCGAGGAAGCCGAATTCGTATGCAAAGTTCCGAAGGTTAAGTGGCCGGTTTCGGCGATACGCAGTGCCGACTCGATTGTCTCCAGGTCGCGCATTTCACCGATCAGCACAACGTCGGGATCTTCGCGCAGCGCGGCCCGCAGCGCACCCGCAAAGCTCTTGGTGTCCTGGTGAATCTCACGCTGGTTGACCAGGCAGTTCTTATGCGGATGCACGAACTCGATAGGATCTTCGATGGTGATGATATGTTCGTGACGCTCGCTGTTGATCTTATCGAGCATGGCCGCCAGGGTCGTTGATTTGCCCGAGCCGGTCGGGCCGGTGACCAGAATCAAACCGCGCGGACGATCGCACAGCTTCGCTACCACCGGCGGAAGATTGAGCTGGGCGAAGCTCTTGATCTCAAACGGAATCACGCGGAAGACCGCGGCAACGGCGCCGCGCTGGTTGAAAATGTTGGCGCGAAAACGCGCCAGACCCTTCAGCCCGAAGGAAAAGTCCAGTTCGAGATCCTCTTCAAAGCGGTGCTTCTGAGCATCGGTCATCACCGAGTAGGCCAACTGCTTGGTATCGGCCGGCCCAAGGGGAGGCATATCCAGCGGCTGCAGATGTCCGTGAACGCGAACTTGCGGCGGCGAATTGGTGGTGATATGAAGATCGCTGCCGCTCAGCTCAAGCAACTTCTTCAACAAATCGCTGAGTGTTACTGCCATTCAATCTCCTGACCTTTCAATGCGATACGCGTTTGCGTTGCCGTCGGCGCACTTAATTCACGGTCTCGCGCATCACTTCTTCCATAGTGGTCTGGCCCAGCATAACCTTGCGCAGGCCGCTGCGGCGCAGGGTAATCATGCCATTCTCCACCGCCTTCTTCTTCAATTCGAGCGATGAGGCGCCGACCAGGATCAACTCGCGCAGAGTGTCATCCACCTCCATCACCTCATACAGAGCGGTGCGGCCTTTGTAACCGGTGCTGTTGCACTTCTCGCAGCCGCGCCCCTTCATCACCTTCACGCTCCGCGCCTCCGCCTGCGTGAACCCGGCCTTCAGCAGCACCTGGTGAGGAACCTCGACTGGCTGGGTGCAACTGGTGCAGATACGGCGGATGAGGCGCTGAGCAACGATCAGATGGATCGAGGTCGCCACCAGAAAGGGCTCGATGCCCATGTTCATCAGGCGGGAGACGGTCTCCGGCGCTCCGTTGGTGTGCAGCGTGCTCAGCACAAGGTGCCCGGTGAGTGCCGCCTTGATGGCGATTTCCGCGGTTTCAAAGTCGCGGATCTCGCCGACAAGAATGATGTTTGGGTCTTGCCGCAGGAACGAGCGCAGGGCAGCGGCAAAATTCAGCCCAATCTGCTCCTTCATCTGAACCTGGTTGACGCCCATCAACTGAAACTCCACCGGGTCCTCGGCGGTCATGATGTTGGTTTCAGGCTTGTTCAGCAATGAGATGGCCGAATACAGGGTATTGGTCTTGCCCGAACCGGTGGGTCCGGTGACAAGCACCATGCCGAACGGCTTCAGAATGGCCTTCTGGAACTTTTCCAGCGACTCGGGCTCGAAGCCGAGCTGGGTCATGTCCAGCCGGAGTTGGTCCTTATCCAGCAGGCGCATCACGATCTTTTCGCCCCACAGCGTCGGCAGGCTGCTGACTCGCCAGTCAAGCTGGCGGCGGCGTCCGTTGATCCTCATTTTGATCATGATGCGGCCATCCTGCGGCAGACGCTTCTCGCTGATATCGAGCCGGGCGAGAATCTTGATGCGGGAGATAATAGCGTCGCGCAATTTCAGCGGAGGCTTCATCAACTCCTGCAAAACGCCGTCCACGCGGAGGCGCACCCGAAGTTCCTTTTCATAGGGCTCAATGTGAACGTCGCTGGCGCCCGCTTTGACAGCCTCGGCCAGCACTACATTGACCAGCCGGATAATGGGCTGTTCTTCGGCGGCCGATTCCAAATCGGCGAGCGAAGTCTCTTCCGATTCGCCCTCTTCGCCTTCCTCGGCGTCAAAATCGTCGCCAAAGGCGGCCATCGCCTGGTTCAGATCCTCGGTACCGCTGGCGCCAGCTTCCGGCGCATTGTAGGCGTACTCAATGGCTTCCAGAATAGCGGCTTCGTCGCCCTTGAGAGGCTCGATGTTGTAACCGGTGATGAACTTCAGGTCGTCCAGAGCGCGATAGTTGGTCGGGTCGAACATGGCCACCTGCAGTGACGTGCCGGCCTTTCCGAGTGGCAATACCTTGTACTTTCGCGCAATCTCGATCGAGATTAGTTTGACGATCTTTGGGTCGATCGCATAATTTGCAGGATCGAACGCCGCGATTTGAGAGCCCTTCTGTGGAGTTGACAAAATCTTGCCTCACCTTGGGGATATCAAGTTCATTGCTCTAAGCCGCAGGGGCTGAGCCACGTCGCGCTGGTGCCCGCCTTTGCCCCTCACCACAGGCGGCGCACCCCGGCCCTACCTCCGGGAATGCTGCTCCCACGAGAAAACCAGGCGCAGGCCATTTTGCCGGAGCAATATTCGCAGAGTAGCATCTTGACACTAATTGTCAATCAGATAGAGCCCGAAGAGTCATGACCAAAGGCCCTGATTACGTAAGTTTGGCGGGTACAACAGATCGGGTAAACTCCTGACATGAGGGAAACAGGCCTGGAGGAGAAGAAGATCCGGGAGATCTTTCGTACGTTGGAAGCCGCCATGGGACCTCAGCACTGGTGGCCGGCGGGCTCGCCATTCGAGGTCGTCGTCGGGGCATTCCTCACCCAGAACACGGCCTGGACGAATGTGGAGCGTGCCCTTGGGAATCTCCGCGAAGCAGCCGTGCTGTCAATTTCCGGAGTGCGCAATACGCCGCTGGAGGAGCTCGAACAAATGGTTCGCCCGGCTGGATACTTCCGGCAGAAAGCAGCGCGGCTGCAGCGATTTGTCTCCCATCTCGATGCAAGCCACAGTGGGTCGCTCGATCATATGTTTACCCAGCCGCTGGAGGCACTCCGCGAGGAGTTGCTGGGGCTGCCCGGAATCGGCCCGGAGACCGCCGACTCCATCCTGCTCTATGCGGCCGGCCGCGAAGTCTTTGTCGTCGACACCTACGCCCGGCGCATCTTTGAGCGCCACGCTCTCATCGGGCCGGATGCGCGCTATGACCAGATACGGCTGGGTGTAGAGCGGGCGCTGGCCAGGGAGACCCCACTCTCCAGCCCTGATGCCGCCCAGCCATCGGCGGAGCCTGGCGCTGGAGCGCCTGCGGCCCGCCGAAGCGCGACCCATCCTCCCACGCCCCATGCGCCCTCGGCAGCCTCCACCATGGAGCGCAGCGAACTTTCCCGGCGCTATAGCGAGTTTCACGCGCTCATCGTGCAGACGGCGAAGCACTACTGCGTGAAAGCCGCTCCAAGGTGCGAGGGCTGTCCGCTGCGGCCTCTGTTGCCGGAAAAGGCCTCACATCCCATCCATCAACAGCGGCGAGCAGGGAAGCGCCCGGTCTGATTTGCAAAGAGCTGTATTGCGCGCACTCTCCTCATCACCTGGAGATTTTGCAGTCCGCAGGATTTTTGTGTCTTTTCTGCACTAGAATCGGTTTGGGATCGCATTGAACGCACAGCCTCCAATCCGCTCACCACGCCGCAAACTCATCCTGCTGGGCGTGGGAATCGCCTTGTTGGTCTTCGTGATCTTCTCGCAGGCGGCCTTCAACCTCAAGTTTCTACGCCCGGATTCGCTGGTGCAGACCTTTGTCTTGATGGCGCTTTCGGCACTGATTTTCCTGGCCTTGGTGGCGCTGATCTTTGTGCTGCTGCGCACCCTGCTCAAGCTCTACCTGGAGCGCCAGGCGGGAACCGCCGGCTCGCGCTTCCGCAGCAAGATGGTGCTCGGCGCGCTCGTGCTCTCCTTCGGGCCGGTGATTGCCATGTTCCTCTTCGCCTACGGGCTGATGAACCGCTCGATCGACAAGTGGTTCTCGCAGCCGATCGAGGAAGTGCATGGGCGCAGCGCGGCGGTGACCGACCTGCTGAGCGGCTACGCAGGCCAGAACGCACAGTCCGAGGCCTTGTCCATTGCGGCCAATCCAGAGGCGCTCAAGGCTTACCGGACCGGCAAGTTCGGCTCTCTGATCGAGGAGTTCCGCGAGCACGAACTTACCCTCCAGGGCGGCTTTGCGCTGGCGTTTTACAAGGGGCAGATCGAGGCCAGCTATGGGGCTCCGCTACCCTGGGGCGTGCTGCGCTCGGCGATTCCGGGCCTGTCGGCAGTGCAGAACAAGCCGCTCCAGTTCACCCTGAACAATCGCGAGTACATGCTGGGCACGGCTCCCGTGGAAGAGCTGGGCCATGTCGCCGTGGCCATGCCTCTGCCGGAAAAATACAGCGACGCATTGCATCAACTCGAACAGAGCGAACGCCGTTACCAGGAGCTGCGGCGCAACAACAAGCTGATCCGTCAGACCTACATGCAGGCGCTGCTCCTTATCACTCTACTGGTCCTCTTTGGCACAACCTGGTCGGCGCTGGCGCTCAGTAAGATAGTTACCCGTCCGGTAACCGCGCTGGTCGAGGGCACCCAGGCCATTTCGGCCGGAAGGCTCGATTACCGTGTCGAAGTCAGTGCGGGCGATGAGCTGGCACAACTGGTAGGCTCATTCAACAGCATGGCTGCCGAACTGGAGAGCAATCGCAGCCAGTTGCAGGACGCCAATTTGCGGCTGGAAGAGCGCAGGCTGCACATGGAGACAATCCTGGAGAGCATTCCCTCGGGCGTGCTTTCCATGGATGGCGCAGGCCAGGTCACGCGGGTGAACGCGGCGCTGATCCGGATGTTCCAGTCGCCGGCGGCAATCCAGCCCGGCGTGCAGTCGGGGCTGCGCCTCGCCGACCTCTTTCCCGCCAGCGCCGCCGAGGTAGCCGACGAGATTCGGCGCCTCACCCGCAAGGCTGACCGCATGGGAACCACCACTGCGCAGATGGAGATTTCCAACTGGGGAAAGGTGTTGGAGGTGGGCATCACAGTGGCTTCCATGACTGGCTCCCAACAGCGGCGGCGGCTCGGTTATGTGATTGTCTTCGAAGACCTCAGCGATCTGCTCAAGGCGCAAAAGCAGGCAGCATGGCGCGAGGTCGCGCGCCGGGTTGCGCACGAGATCAAGAATCCGCTGACCCCGATTGCCCTCTCGGCCGAGCGCATCAAGCGTCACATCGAGCGCGAAGAGCGCGGCGATGGCGCATCGCGCACGATCATCCAAAGCTGCGCCGATACCATTGGCAGCGCCGTCGAGATGGTGCGAAAGCTGGTGGACGAATTTTCGACACTGGCGCGCTTTCCCCAGGCGCAGCCGCAGCCATCGGACCTCAACCGGATCATCCTCTCTGCCATCGCACTCTTTGAAGGACGGCTGGCGGGAGTGAACCTCCAGCTCGTGCTGGCCGACGATCTGCCGCTCGTGATGGCCGATCCGGAGGCGATCAAGCGGGTTGTGGCCAACCTTGTGGACAACGCAGCCGAGAGCATGAAGGACTCAGTCACGCGCGAGATCCGCATCGGCACGACCCTGCTGGAGACGCGCGACGCGGTCGAGATCGAGGTCAGCGACACCGGCGAGGGTGTGACGGCCGAGACCAAGGAGAAACTTTTCTTGCCCTACTTCTCAACCAAGGCAAGAGGCACCGGACTGGGCTTGGCAATCGTGGCCCGCATCCTGGAAGATCACGGCGGCACCGTGCGTGTGGAAGAGAATCATCCGGTGGGCACGCGCTTCCTCGTGGAACTGCCCGTGGCCGCCAACGGCGAGCAGCCTCCAGCCGAATCCGCACCGACGCGCGCCAAGGCCTGAAGCGCAAGAAAGGGGAACCATGACCCACATCCTGGTAGTGGACGACGAACCGAGCATTCGCCAGACGCTGGGCGGAATTCTGGAGGACGAAGGCTATCGCGTGACCCCAGCCGAGGACGGCGAGAGTGGGCTGCTCCTAATGCGCGATCAGCACTTTGACGTGGTGCTGCTCGACGTCTGGCTGCCCCGCATGGACGGTCTGGAAGTCCTGCAGGAGGTCAAGGATCTGCAGGACCGGCCCGAGGTGGTGATGATCTCCGGCCATGGCACGGTGGAAACCGCCGTGCGTGCAACCAAGCTCGGAGCCTACGACTTTCTGGAAAAGCCGCTCTCGCTTGACAAGACTTTGATCGTGGTAAAGAACGCCGCCGAGGCGCGCCGCTTGCGCTCGGAGAACCAGGAGCTGAAGCGCCAGGTCTCGCATACGGAAATCGTCGGCAGCAGTATTCCCATGAAGGCCTTGCGCCAGCAGATCGCTCTGATGGCTCCGACCAACGGGCGTGTGCTCATCTACGGCGAGAGCGGCACGGGCAAGGAACTGGTGGCGCGCGCCATCCATGCCCAGAGCCTGCGCAGGAATGAGATGTTCGTCGAAGTAAACTGCGCCGCTATTCCCGAAGACCTCATCGAAAGCGAACTCTTCGGTTACTGCAAAGGAGCGTTTCCAGGCGCTGAAAGCGAAAAGGAAGGCAAGCTCCGCAAAGCCGATGGCGGAACTCTCTTTCTCGACGAGGTCGGCGACATGAGTTTGAAGACCCAGTCAAAGGTTCTGCGGATGCTCGACGAAGGCCGCTTTGCCCCGGTTGGAATGGAGGAGCCGGTCACCGTCAATGTGCGCGTGATCGCCGCGACCAACAAGGATCTGGAGGAAGAGATTGGGCGCGGCAACTTCCGCGAAGATCTTTTTTACCGCCTCAACGTGGTTCCCTTCGTGGTGCCTCCGCTGCGCGAGCGCAAGGAAGATATTGCGGTGCTGGCGCGCCACTTCCTCAAGGAGTTCTCCAGCCAGTACAGCCGCCGCACCAAGGAGATTGCCGACGAGGCGCTGGAGGTTCTGACCCGCTACTCGTGGCCGGGAAACGTGCGCGAGTTGCGCAACGTGATCGAGCGCGTCGTGATTATGAATCCCACCGTGCAGCGCTTGGAGCGCAAGCATCTGCCCTCGGTGCTCTATCGCGAGGGAACGCGGCGTTCCCTCGGAGACTTTACAACCTTGCACCAGGCGCGCGCCGCCTATGAGCGCGACTATATTCTCAAGAAACTGGATGAGAACAACGGCAACGTCAGCCGCACCGCAGAGGCGCTCGGCCTGGAACGAAGCCATCTTTATCGCAAAATGAAAACCCTTGGCATCGCCGTGAAAGAGTAGCCCAAGTCAAGCAACAGATTCACACACAGAACCCTCCTAATAGGTGTCCATGAGAAGTCTTTTCGCCGTACTTGTTCTGGGCTGCGCAATGTGCTGCGCGGCGCGGGCGCAGAGTGTGCCGGATACACGCGCCGCTTCCTCAACCACCCTGCCGCGCCGCGAAGAGCAGATCGTGGTTACCGGCAGCTATGGCGCTGTTCCGCTCGAGGAGACCGACCGCAGCGTAAACCTCGTCGAGGCCGGGCAATCGTCGTCCGTCTATCGCAACTGGGCCGACGCTTTGGAGCAGGATTCCTCACTCGACGTGCAGCAGCGCGCGCCGGGAACCTCGGCCGATCTTTCCATCCGCGGCGCAACCTTTGAAGAAACATTGATACTTGTAAATGGACTGCGGCTGAACGACGTGCAGACCGGGCACAACAATCTCGATATTCCCTTTCCCTTCGAGTCCGTGCAGCGCATCGAACTGCTGAAGGGCGCAGGTTCAACCCTGTACGGCTCGGACGCCATGGGCGGCGCCGTCAACTTCATTACCGCCGTGCCGGAGAGCAGCGAGATTCGCCTCGGCGCGGGCGTCGGCAACTGGGGAACCAATCAGCAGAACGGCGCGCTCACCCTCGTCCGCAGACAATTCAGCGAAGAGTTGACCTTCGTACGCGAGCTTTCCTCCGGCTTCATCGCCGACCGCAACTACCGCAACCTGGCCATCGCCTCCGAAGCCCGCATCAACACACCGCTCGGAGCCAGCGACCTGCTGCTCGGAATCAGCGACCGCCCCTACGGCGCAGCGGGATTCTATGGAGTCCCCACCAACTTCCCCAGTTGGGAGCGCGACAAAGGCTGGCTGGCCGCGTGGACCCAGCCCATCGGAACTCAGACGAGCGCGGACTTTGCCTATCGCCGTCACACCGATGAGTACATCTACACCTTGCTTGATCCTGCGGCCTACGAGAACAATCACATCTCCGAGGATTACCAGGCGGCGCTGCGCCGATTTGAAAAGATCGGCGAAACCATACGCGTCTACTACGGCATCGATGGATTGCGTGAGCACATCGACAGCTCCAATCTCGGCATTCACACCCGCGACCAGGGCGGCGCCTACGCCAGCTTCGATGCGCGCGCCCTCAAGCGTTTCTCCTTCAACGCAGGCGTGCGTGAGGAACTCTATACCGCCGGACACCAGGTCTTTAGCCCATCGCTTTCCGGCGCTTACTGGATCAACAGTAAAATAAAGCTGCGCGCCTCCGCCTCTCATGCCTTCCGTCTGCCGGATTACACCGAGCTCTACTACACCGATCCCTCGCACCTCGGCAATCCCAACCTCAAGCCCGAATCCTCATGGAGCTATGAAGCCGGAGTGCAGCTTGCACTCGGCCACGGAATCACCGCCGACGCCGGCGTATTCCATCACCGCGACCAGAACGTGATCGATTACGCGCGCACCGATGCCGCCGCCGCCCTTGATCCCGATACACCCTATGTTGCGGAGAACATCCAGAAGCTGAACTTTACCGGAGCCGAGCTTTCGCTGCGCTGGCAACTGCCCCGCCAGCAGCGCATCGAGCTGAGCTACACGGGAATCCACGGCGCTGGATCAACCCTGAGCGGCGTGCAATATCTGTACGTCTTCAACTTTCCCTCGAACGAAGCCGTGGCAACGTGGTTCAGCAGGCTTCCCGGCGGCGAGGACTCGCGCCTCCGCGTAGCCGCCGTGCAGCGCTACGGCATCGGTGCCTATCCGCTCGTCGAGTGGACGGTGGGACGGCAGTTCAAATATCTGAAGCCCTACCTGCAACTCACCAATCTCACTGACACCAAGTACCAGGAGATTGCCGGAGTAGCGATGCCGGGGCGCGGGTTCATCGCAGGGATGGAAGTGAGGTGGAGGGCGAAGTAGATCCCGACGAAATGAGTACAAACACTGCGCCATGCCCTACATTCGCCAAAAAAGTGCGGAAGTGAGCCACTTGCGGCGCGCTGAAGATGGCGCAGTGTCGAGTCTTAATTGCGCCAACGATTGATCAATCCGATAATCGTTGGCGGAGCGATGTTTACTGATTAAGCAATCGTTGACGAAGATGCGAGAGGATTGACCAGGCAGTACACTGTTCGAATCATACGATTAACTGAACAGTATATGGTCAGAAGCATCAACCGCGCCAAGCCCCTCGCTCTCAATTACGATTCCTGAGTTTTCGCCTGGCCGGTCTTTAGCTTTTTCGCCGGTTTGCTGTGCCCGGTCTTTTCATCCTTATCCGAAAGCCGGGTATTCAGCGACTCCAACTGCTTGCGCCAGTCGATGGCCTCATCGACATCCAGCGCATTGTCTCGCCAGCCCTCGCGCACTTTGACGAAAAGCTCGAGATAAACTTTGACGCCGAGGATGCGTTCGATCTGCTGACGGGCGCGGGTGCCGATGTGTTTGAGCATCGCGCCCTGCTTGCCGATGATGATCGCCTTCTGTCCCTCGCGCTCCACAAAAATCACGGCGGAGATTTTCGAGAGCCGCGTGCCCTCCTCGAATTTCTCAATGCGCACTCCGCTGGCGTAGGGAACCTCCTGCGCGGTGTTGATGAGTATCTGCTCACGGATCAGCTCGGCGACGATGAAGCGCTCGGGCTGATCGGTGATCTGGTCCTCGGGAAAATACTTCGGTCCCTCGGGCAGCGCGTTAACCACGGCGGTGAGCAGTTCATCCTTGCCCAGCTCTTTTTCCGCCGAGATCGGCACGATCTGCGCGAAGTCGAAGCGCGCGCTCCATGCCTCGATGGCGGGCAGCAGCTTGGTTTTTTCAAAGAGGTCAATTTTATTCAGCAGCAGGAAGGTGGCGGGTACGCGGCTACCGGTGCTGCCGTTGGCGCTGGCCTTGGCGCGTTTGACGATATCGAGAACGAACTCGTCTCCGGTGCCGAACTTCTGGGTCACGTCAACGATCAGCAGGATGAGGTCGCAACCCTCCAGCGAATCGTAAACCTCCTGCATCATGCGCCGGTTGAGCTGGTCCGCCGGCTTGTGAACGCCGGGAGTGTCCACAAACACAACCTGCCCCGCCGGACGCTTGCCTTTGCGTTTTACGTTGACGATGCCGGTGATGCGGCTGCGCGTGGTCTGCGCTTTATGGGTGACGATGGCGAGTTTTTCGCCAACCAGCGAATTGAGCAAGGTTGACTTGCCCGCATTGGGACGGCCGATGATGGTTACGAATCCTGAACGCACCCTTTGATGCTATTCCACTGCAGGGTTCTTGGGAATGGGGCTGCGCTGTTTGGTCAGCACACGTACCTTTTCCACACGCCGCGCGGTGGACTCCAGAACCTCGAAGCGCAGTTCGCCCTCCTCGACGGCTTCGCCCGGCAGCGGAATGTGTCCGGCGATTTCCGTCACCAGGCCGCCGACCGTGGTGGCGTGCCAATCCTCGGCCAGCCGGAAGCCGAAGAGTTCTTCCAGGCGATCGGCTTCCAGCGTTCCAAGAACGATGTAGCTGTGATCGCTCTCGCGGATGGCCTCGTTGCGCAGCTCGCCTTCATTGCTCAGTTCGCCGACAATTTCCTCGATCAGATCCTCCACCGTGACCAGCCCGGCAACTCCGCCGTACTCGTCGATCACGATAGCCATGCGGCGGTTGGCGCGCTGCATTTCATTCAGCAACTCGTGGGCGCGCTTGGTCTCCGGAACAAAAGATACGTCGCTCTTCATCAGGCTGCTGGCCTCGCGGTGGGCGGCGTCCGTATCCGCAACCTGCAGCAGCTCGCGAGCCGAGACGATGCCGACGATGTGGTCCAGATCGCCGCGATACACCGGAACCCGCGAGAAAGGATGCTGCGAAAGCAGGTGAGTAAGCTCCTCCACCGTGGTTTCAGCCGGAACGGCTACGATTGCCGGCCGCGGCGTCATCACATCGCGCACGCTCTTATCGCCGAACTCGACCACCGAGTGAATCAGCTCGCGATCGCTCTCCTCCAGAATTCCCTCGTCCTGTCCGGCCTCGATCAGGGCGTCGACCGCCTCGGAGGGATGCTCCGGCTCTTCGTGGGCGCTCTCCGGGCGGGTGAGCGAGATGATCGACTGGAGAAATCCGAGGAAGACCGTGAACGGAAAGACAAAGCAGATGAGCAGACGCAGCAGAAACGTCAGGCGGACCAGCCAGCCTCCGCGCGTGCGTGAGAAGAGCAGGTGAGGTACAAAGCGGTCAAAGACAAGAACGACGATGACGGCAAAAAAAACGGCTTGTGCGACATCTTCGGCGATCCAGCCAGGCTGCGAAAAAACCGAATACGCCAGCAGAAAGCAGATCGAAGCCGTGAAAAGCTGCTCCAGTAGTGCGAAGGAAAGAGCTGCGCGCTCATGCTTGAAGCCAAGGCGCGGCTCGATCTGGTGCTCGAACAGCTCGATCTTCTCCTGAAACTCGCGGCTGAGAAACTTCCCGCTCTCGGTGTATAGGCGCGAGGCGTAGGCGCAGATGACCAGCAGCGCGCTCAGCAGCAGAATGGCACAGGTGAGTACCATTACCGCCTCCGCCTGCCGCGCCGCGGTGCTGCGTCCGTACGCTCGATGAGGCCTTCGAAAAGATTGAGTTCTGCGCGCAGCTTCTGTTCGAATTCGCGCATCTGGCCGCCGTCGGATTCGTGATCGTGGCCTGCCAGGTGCAGCATGCCGTGAAGGATGAGAACCTTTACCTCGGTGAGCAGGTCGTGTCCGATGGCCGCGGCCTGGGCGCGCGCCCGCTGAATGGAAATTGCAATGTCCCCAGCGCCTGCGGCCGGCAGCGCAGCGTTACCCGCCTTTGCGCCTGCGGCCGGCAGCGCAGCGTTACCCGTAGCAGCGTTACCCCTTGGAAACGAAAGTACGTCGGTGGCCGTGTCCTTGTGGCGGAACTGCAGGTTGAGGCGTTGCATCTCGGCGTCGCCGGTGAGCAGAATATTCACTTCACCGCGGAGCCCGGCGGCGCGCTGAGCCTTGTTCGCAAAACGCGCGAGGGCGAGGCGGCTGAGCTCTTTCGTTCTTCTTCGTTCTAGTATCACTGGTCTCGATTCCGGGCAAGCCCGGCATACGGCTGAAAAAGAAAAAACGGGAGAGCGCCAGGCCCTCCCTTCCATTGTACCGAAGCGCTACTGTTGGACGGCGGGGCTGATCCCCTTGGCCTTCTCGGCAATCGTATCAAGCCCTGCGGGCGGACGGGCCGCGTCGCCCTCCAGTTGCAGACTGAGCTGGCGTTCATCGCGGGCGCGGAAGTCCTCATAGGCGCGAATGATGCGCTGCACCAGGTGGTGGCGCACCACGTCAACCTCCGTAAACATCTGGAAGCGAATGCCCTCGACTCCCTGCAACACGTTCATCGCTTCGATCAGGCCGCTGCGGCCGGGGTTGGGAAGATCGATCTGCGTGATATCGCCGGTGATCACCGCCTTGGAGTTGAAGCCCAGGCGCGTCACAAACATCTTCATCTGCTCGCTGGTGGTGTTCTGCGCCTCGTCCAGAATCACGAACGAATCGTTGAGCGTACGTCCGCGCATGAAGGCGATGGGCGCGATCTCGATCACGTTCTTCTCAAGGAAGCGGTCCACCTTCTCCGGCTCCAGCAGGTCGTAGAGCGCATCGTAAAGCGGGCGCAGATAGGGATCGACTTTTTCCTGCAGCGTGCCCGGCAAAAAGCCGAGGCGCTCGCCCGCTTCAACCGCCGGACGAGCCAGAATAATGCGCGCAACTTTCTTGGAGACCAGCGCCGAAATCGCCATCGCCACCGCAAGGTAGGTTTTGCCGGTTCCCGCCGGACCGATGCCGAAGACCATATCGCTTTGCTCGATGGCTTCAAGATATTGCCGCTGGTTCACGCTCTTGGGCTGCACCTGCCGCTTGTTGCCCACCGAGCGCAGCTTGCCCGCCTCGGCGAGCTGGCGCAGAGACACCGACGGATCGGCGACCAGCACCCGCAGCATCGAGGTCAACTCGCCGTTGAAGACCTGCTGCCCGTGGGAGCGCAGATAATCAAAGTCGGTGAAGACCTGCTCGACGCGGGCTACATCTCGTGACGTTGAGTCCATCCTCAAGCAGGTGAAGGTTTTCGTCGCGCGTACCGAACAGTGTTTCGAGATTGGGACGTAGTTCGACGTTTTTCTTCATCGAGAGTTTGAATTCACCTCGGGCGCAGCCTGCGCCGATGAACATCGCCGATGCGATGGAAAAGTCTGCAACTGATGAGCAAAGACACGAGAGGGCGGAAGCTGCGGAGAAAATTGCTTCTGGCTGGAAGCATGATCCATTGGGCAGGAGCGTACCGTGTTCGCCGCCGCGAGTCAATATAAGAAAAGTGGCGGAATGAGGAACGCGGGTTGTGCAAGGTATCGGGTACGTCCATCGTCTAGGGGATTTAGATGAGATTCGGGGACTCGCGCGAGGCTCTGCCGAAAAAATCGACGAAAATTTTGGCCCTAATCGACGAAATCCGTAAAGCTGTCCGTGATCTCGGCACCGTGGTTATTGGCAATGCGGGTGGCTGCCGACTCAACCTGCTTCATCAGTCCATCGAGGTAATCACGCGAGGAGGAGATCGCCACTACGCCCAGAGTCGCCGACTGCCACAGCTCGGTCGGGTCAACCTCGGCCACCGAGATGTTGAAGCTCGAACGCAGCCGGTCCTTCAGGCTGCGCAGAACCTGGCGGCGATCCTTGAGCGATTGCGCGCCTTCGATGCGGAGTTCGAGGGTGAGATGCGCGATGGGCATCGGGGTTGAGCGCTGGAACGGCTCAGGGGAAGGATAAACCAAGGGCCTCGCCGAAAGCGGCGAAGCCTGGTTTCACAATTCAGATCAACCGTTACCTGGTTACGTTTTTGCCGAAGTTGAAGGTCGGGCCAACCGAGAAGCGCAAGCTGTTGCGAGCGTCGGCCAGAATGCCGCTGAACAGGTCCACATGCACAAATTCAATGTCAACGCGGAGGTGAAAGTGCTTGGTGGCGTTGAAGTCACCGCCGCCGCCGAAGCCATAAAAGTAAGTTGTGTCGTTCGGCCTTAAGGTCTTCAGAACGGGTGTCGTCCCAGGCAATTCCCCAAGCAGTGCAGGCAGGACTAAATTCGAGATGAAGGCGTCATTGTGGGTGCCAATCGCAATGTACTCGTGGATGGCGCCAATCGAGGGATGCACGAAGAGCGTCACCTTCTTGAAGTGACGGTAGTTAAGTTGCGGCCCAGCGGTAAACGTCTGCGTGGTTGCGTTGAAGGGCGCCCAGAGAACGTAGCTGGCAGGAAGGGTTGGAAAGCCCGGTATCAACCCGGCCTTGCCCTCAAGAACCAACCCGTTAAGCTCGGTCGCGTAGCCTGTCTTCAGGTCGCTGGGAAGCAGCGAGGCGTGGCCATTCTGAATGCTGTAGTCGATACCCAAGGCCAGCCAGCGCCTTGCGTTGTAGCCAATCTGAGTGTTAATTCCCCGTTGCTGGAGATCCAGTTTTGGCGAGTCCAAAAAGCTGAAGCCGGTGAAGACGTCGAAACGGCCGACGTAGTCCTGTTGCGCGAAGGCGCATACGGAGAGGGAAAGCAGCAGCGCTGCCAAGAACAGTTTTCTCATTTGCTGGCTCCAAGATTCCTTGCTCGGACGCATTTCCAATCGCCCAGGCAGGAACTCTGCTCGTTAAAAAAAATTTGACGACTCCGGACATCTGCTTGGATGCCGGTTTCTGCTTTCTGGTTGCCCAATACATTCCAGCTCTGAACGTCAAGCGCCGCCAAAGTCAGCCCGGCGTTGGCGCAGCAATCCACAAGCCGCTTCTTTCTTCAAACACGGACCCTGAGACTGCGAAAGCCCCTAACTCAACGCCATCCCTCAAATGCACATTCCGTGAATCCGGATTCGCTGAACGACGAGCCCGCATCCACCAAATGAAGTGCAGGAATAGTACACCGAATGTGCATGGCAATCGAGAAAAATTGTCATGCTGTTCACGGATGAGAAACAGGGCAGCCGGGCAGTTATCGGTAAAAACGCTCACCGCCGCCGCCAAGCGCCTGCGGCCGGAGACGTTTTCGTTGCTCCTGCCCGGTGCGAAGCCCAATTCACGAATGCAAATGTTTGATAGTAAAAATAAGCAGGAGTGCCGGTCCAACGCGCTAGACCGGCACTCCGAAGGTTAAATCAACTGGGTCGCAATCTTCTCGGTGAGGAAGGCCTCGATGATGTCGCCCTTCTTCACGTCGTTGTAGTTGTGAATGCCGATGCCGCACTCCATACCGTTGCGCACTTCGCTGGCATCATCCTTGAAGCGCTTGAGCGACGAAACCTTGCCCGTGTAGACAAGGACGCTGTCGCGCAGCAGACGAACGTCGGAGTCGCGTTTGATCAGCCCGTCGAGCACCTGGCAACCGGCGATGGTTCCCACCTTGGGGATGCGGAAGGTGTCTTTCACCTCGGCGCGTCCCAGGTAAGTTTCCTTGATGGTTGGATCGAGCAGTCCGGTCATCGCCTTCTTCATCTCATCCTGCAGTTCGTAGATGATCGAGTGGAGGCGGATATCGACCTTTTCCTGCTCGGCCATCTCCTGCGCTTTGCGCTCCGGACGCACGTTGAAGCCAATGATGATGGCATTGGAGGCAGCCGCCAGCAGAACGTCGCTCTCGGTGATGGCGCCGACCGAATGCCGCAGCACCTTGATCCGCACCTGGTCGCCGGAGAGTTTGGTGAGCAGATCGTTGATCACCTCGACCGAGCCCTGGACATCGCCCTTGAGGATGATGTCGAGCTGCTTGGTTCCTTCGTTCTTGATCTGCTGGGCAAGTCCTTCCAGCGAGACGCGCGCGGTCTTGGCGAGTATGGCTTCGCGGGCCTTGGCTTCGCGGTAGTCGGCGATTTCACGGGCCTTTTCACGCTCGGCGACGACCACAAACTGGTCACCGGCCTGGGGCAGTCCTTCCAGTCCCAGAATCTCCACCGGGGTAGAGGGACCGGCTTCGTCCAGGGCGCGGCCGCGATCGTCGAACATGGCGCGAACCTTGCCGAAGATGTTGCCTACCACGAAATTTTCGCCTGCGTGCAAGGTTCCATTGTCGATCAGCACGGTCGCCACCGGACCGCGTCCGCGATCCAGCTTGGCTTCCAGCACGGTGCCGGAGGCCAGCCGTTCCGGCGTAGCCTTCAGCTCCTTCATGTCCGCAACCAGGCAGATCATCTCCATCAGCTGATTGAGATTGGTGTGCTTCTTCGCCGAAACATCGACAAAGATGGTGTCGCCACCCCAATCTTCGGGAAGCAGGCCGCGGTCGGCGAGTTGCTTCTTGACGCGGTCGGGCTGCGCGTCCGGCTTATCGATTTTGTTGACGGCAATGATGAGCGGTACCTTGGCGGCCTTGGCGTGATCGATGGCCTCCAGGGTCTGAGGCATCACTCCGTCGTCGGCGGCAACGACGAGAATAACAATGTCGGTTACCTTGGCGCCGCGAGCGCGCATCCGGGTAAAGGCCTCGTGACCCGGCGTGTCCAGGAAGACGATCTCCCGGCCAAAGGCGGGCGAGTTCGTGTCCGTAATCATCACCTTGTAGGCGCCGATGTGCTGGGTTATGCCGCCGGCTTCGCCCTCGGCTACGTTGGTGGTGCGGATGGCGTCGAGCAGGCTGGTCTTGCCGTGATCGACGTGGCCCATGATGGTCACCACCGGAGGACGGGTGACGGTGTTGAAGACCGCTTCGTTCTCCTGCTCGATGGCCTGCGCATCGTAGTCCTGCTGAATCTGATCCTCGAAGCTGATGACCGAGCTTTCGGCCCCGAAGTGGCGGGCCATGTCGCGGGCAAGTTCTTCGCTGAGAGTCTGGTTGATGGTGGCAAAGACGCCGCGAGCCAGCAGCCGCGCAATCAAGTCCTTGGCGCGGATGCCAAGCTTCTCGGCAAGATCCTTTACGCTCACTCCCTCTGAAATGGTAATCGCGCGCGTGATCGGCATCGGCTCATTGCTGAGCGAAAGCCGGGGCGGCGGCGTGAAACCTTTCATCGGCCCTTCCTGCTTGCCGCGCGGGCCCGTGTAACGCTGGCCGGGGCGGCGCGAGGGCGCGCCGATGCGGGCGCCGGGACGAGGAGCGGCTCCTGGTGGCGGAGCGCCGGCGGCTGCGCCAAGTAAACCACCCGGACGCGGCGGACCACCCGGGCGCGTTCCCATGCCGGGACGTCCAGCACCCATCGGCGGACGTCCGCCCGGAGTAGGAGCCGTGCGGGTCGGGTGCATCGGACGGCGTTCGCCAGGACGCAGCGGCGGACGCGCGCCGGCAGCGCCGGGCGCACCGGCAACACCGTTGGGAGCAGAAGATTGTCCCGGACGCGGGCGCTGGAAGATAGGCTGTCCGCGTACCGGACCGGGGCGATTGCCCACCATTCCCGAAGACGGCTGCGGCGCACGAGGCGGCTGCGGAGGAGGAGCGGAATAAACCGGACGCGGGCCAGTCTGCGGCACGATCATACGGCGGGCTGGTGGAGCTGCCACCGGCGGACGCGCACCGGTCTGTAGTGGCTTGTGCGCGGCAACCTTGGCAGTCGCAGACGGCGCGGCAGCAGCGTTTGCCGGATGCGTAGTGACCGCAGGCGCAGCTTCCTCAGTTGGTGGAAGCGCGTCGGCAACAGCAGGAGCATCGGAATCAGGCGCGCTAACCTCCTCAGCGGCAACCTCGGCGGCAAGGGGCGCAGGCTCAGCGGCAGCCTCAGGCTCAGCAATTTCCGGCGGCGCGGCAGCCACAGGAGCCTCGACTACGGGCGGCGCGATGACCTCCGCGGGAAGAGCGGGCGGTGGCGGCGCGGCAGCCACCGGAGCTTTCGGTGCCTCGACCGTGGAGACCTGCGAGCGCTGCGCAACCGACTCCGGCGTCACCAGCCGCACCGGGCGCTCGGCAACGGCGGGAGCGGCGGGCTTGGGCGCCGCCGGCTTATTGACGATCGCCTTGGGCGGTGCAGGTGGCGGCGGCAGCGGCGGACGAACCGGCGCGGCTGGTGACGCAGATTGTTCCTTGCGCGCCAATATCGCCTTCAGCGCATCGCCGGGCTTGGAGATCTTGGAGAGATCAATCTTGGGGCGAAACTCTTCGCCGCCGGCGCGGTGGCTCTTATGCGCGCCGCTCGACTCATGAAGGTACTTGCGTACTTTTTCGGCTTCATCGGTGGGTCTTCTTCTCCGTGACGCCAACCTTGATAAGCACGTCGAGGATCTGTTTGCTTTTTACTTCCAGCTCGCGAGCCAGATCGTTAATTCGAATCTTCATCCGCCGTTCATTTCCTTATGCCGAAACCGTCTCCACCTGCCTGAACCGGTGCGGCTGCGCCTCAGCGCCCTGCTGCTCTACTGAATGTCTTCGATCAGCAAGACATCCATGCTGCGTTTGCCTGGGCTTTCGCCGGGCGGCCCAGGAACTGGCTTCCAACCTGCCTGCTTCAGGGCGTGGCCGCAAGGCCAAACCCTGCGCTCTATTTGTTCTCCGGGTCCGTGTCCTGCTCGCCCGGATGCTTCTCGATTTCGCCTTCGGCAGCCGCGCCGGATTCTGCCGCGCCTTCGGCCGCCTCGTCCGGCTTTGCCTCCGCTGATTCATCCACGGCTGTGCCTTCGGCCTCCAGCTCAGGCTCGGCGGCCAGTAATGGATCGGAGGGATATTCAACATCGACTGCATCGGCAGAAACTGCATCGGCGGACTCAACCTGCCCGGCCGCCTCCAGCCTGGAGAAATAGTTGTTGACCGCAACCGAGATTTTTTCGATCGTCTCCGGGTCGATGCCGGGGATCGCCTCCAGCTCTTCCGGAGTCATGTCCGCCAGCGACTCGACGCTGGTAATGCCGGCATTGGTCAGCTTCTCCAGCACCGGATCACCAAGTTCGGCGGCAATGTTCTCGAGTGAGGTAGCCGAGTTGCCGACCAGCGAATTCATCTGCTCCTCGACCTCCTGGCGCTTTTCCTCTTCGCTCTTGATGTCGATCTTCCAGCCCAGCAGCTTTGCCGCCAGCCGGACATTCTGTCCCTTCTTGCCGATGGCAAGAGAGAGCTGGGTGTCATCCACAATCACTTCAAGATGCTTATCGCGGCTGTCCACAATCGAAACTCGCGAAACCTTGGCCGGCTGCAGAGCCTTCTCCGCAAAGGTCACGGCGTCCTCGTGATATTCGATGATGTCGATCTTCTCCCCGCGCAGCTCCCGGATGATCGACTGCACCCGCATTCCCTTCATGCCGACGCATGCGCCAACCGCATCCACGTCCTTGTCGCGAGACATCACTGCGATCTTCGTCCGCTCACCCGCTTCCCGGGCAATTGCGCGGATGACCACGGTGTTGTCGTAGATCTCCGGCACCTCGGTCTGGAAGAGGTTGGAAACCAGCTCCGGCGCAGCGCGCGAGACGATTACGCCTGGACCCTTCGTCGCCTTCTCCACCCGCGTGATCACCACGCGAACCCGCTCGCCAACCGCAAATGACTCCAGCTTGGACTGCTCCTTGCGCGGCATCCGCGCTTCGGCCTTGCTCAGATCGAAGATGTAATCCGGACCTTCGATGCGCTTGACCGTGGCGTTGACCACCTCATTGACGCGTCCGTGATACTCGTTGTAGACCGTGTCGCGCTCGGCCTCGCGGACCTTCTGGAAGATCACCTGCTTGGCCAGTTGCGCGGCAATCCGCCCCAGTCCTTCAATCGACTTTTCCTGCAGCAGCTCGCCGCCAACCACGGCGTCCTCGCTGATCTTCAGCGCCTCTTCCAGCGAGATCTGAATCTGCGGATCCTCGATGTCGTCTTCGCTGGGAAGAATCTCCCTGACCGAATAAGCGCGGATTGCGCCGGTCTCGCGATCGAGGACGGCGCGCAGGCTCTCCTGCGTCTTGTAGAACTTGCGCGTGGCGACGACGATGGCGTCTTCAACCGCCGAGACCACGATCTCGGGATTGATCCCTTTTTCGCGGCTCAATGCGTCGATCACGTTATAAAGTTCACTTGCCATATTCCCTGCCACCTTAACGTATGCGGGGCCGCGCCCCGATTGGATTCTTGCCTGCCCCCGATACTCGCGCCGGAACCAGTCCGCCGAATGTTGCACGCGGCCAGGGCCGCGCTGAATTGAACTTGATGAAGCTAGAACTCAGGCACCAGGCTGGCCTTCTCAACATTCGAGAATGCCACCACGATCACGCCCGCGCCCTGCGCCTTGGCCTTCTTGCGGCTCGCTACCTGGTCCAGATCGACCGTAAGCTGGCCCTCTGAAAAGCTGACCAGCCGCCCCTCGAAATGGCGGTTGCCGTTCACAAGGTCGCGCGTACTGAACTTCACCAGGCTGCCGGTAAACCGTGCAAAATGCTCCGGCTTGAAAAGCTTGCGGTCCAGCCCAGGAGAGGAAATCTCCAGCACATATGCCACCCCCGGAACTGCATCCTCAACATCGAAGATCGTCGCAACCTCACGGCTATAGGCTGAACAGTCTTCGTGGGTCACGCCCTCTGGTTTGTCAATATAGATGCGCAGGGTGCGGTTTGCACCGCTTCCCTTGAGCTCGATATCCCAGAGGATCAGAGCACTGGACTCGGCCACTCTTTCGGCGATCTCACGAACTTTGTCGAGCGCAAATGCCATGCTTGAATCAGAACTCCGCGGCGCTCACGCCGCCAACTCCACGCTGCAACGCCCGTAGCTTCCCCAACAGGCCTGATGGCTGCCTGCCTTCGCCAATGACGCAAATGGACAGGGAAATGAATCAGAAACGCGGACCACATCGCCCGCGAGTCGCTCTCACCCGCGCTCGACCCAGAAACACGGATGGAAACTCTTCCGCGACTACCACCTGAGAGTATAGCGCCGCTCCGGGAGGGAATACAACCATAAGTCATTTCCAATACATAACGGTCCTGACCGGGCGGCCATTGAGCTCTGCCGTAAGATCTCACCGGATTCCGAAGATCTCCGAAGAGCTGATAGACGCTCGGGGAAAAAAGATTCTCGCCTCTTCAGCCCGGCTGGCCAGCCAAAGTGAGCTTCCACGGTAGAATGAAAGACATTCCTTCGCCGGTGCCGTGCCGGTCCATTGGAGCTGCTTCATGAAGACTGTTCGTATCTGGCTGCTGATTGTGGCGGCGATCACAATCACCGCGCCATTGAGCGCAGAAGAGATCAACGCGCCAGGGCCGCATTGGGACACTACTGCTGCGGCCGGGAGCTCCATCGTCAACTGGGCGCGGGTTGCAGAAGATGCACAGGGCGCGGCACAGCAGGCGCCCGCAAGCGCCGCGGCACAGCCAACTACCGCCTCCACGCCGCCACCGGCGCAGCAACCCGGCGCCCAGCCGACCGCACAGGAAAAGACTCAGCGCCAAAAAGCCGAGGAGCAGCTCAAGGAGCAGGAACATCAGAGGGTGATGGGTGTTCTGCCGTCCTTCAACATTAGCTATCGCAGCGACGCCGTCTCGCTGACCGGCTGGCAGAAGATACGCCTTGCCTTCCGCACCTCTGTCGATCCCGTGACCTTTGGCGTGGCGTTCCTGGTCGCCGGCTATCATGAGGCGGACAACGATCTGGGTTTCGGGTGGGGAATCAAAGGCTATGGACAGCGCGCCGGGGCTGCCTACCTCGACACTTTTGACAGCAACATGATCGGCAATGGCATCTTGCCTGCGCTGCTGCATCAGGATCCCCGCTACTTTCGCATGGGACATGGCAGCACCACCCACCGCCTGCTTTACGCCACCGCCGCCGCCTTCATGTGCAAGCATGACAACACCGGCAGATGGGAGCCGAACTACTCCAACGTAATGGGAAATATCGCCGCCGGGGCGCTCTCGAACCTCTATTATCCGGGCAACAACACCGGCGTCGGCCTCACCATCTCCAATGGCTTGATCGTGACCGCCGAGGGAGCGGTTGGCGCCATCTTCCAGGAGTTCTGGCCGGACATCTCGCGCAAGCTATTCCACAAGGATCCCACCCACGGCAGAGATGCTCAGGCCAACTCGACAGCCGATCCGGCCTCGACCGCGCCGCAGCCAGCCAAGCCATAAAGGACTCCCGGCGTGGCGACCATGCCGGGCGCGCCGCCGCGGTTTTCCTGATTTTCTCGGGTGGCTGAAAAATTCCATCCAACGGCGCCGCTTCGGCGCTGCGTTTGCATCGGCAGGTGTGGAGTTCATACAATGCCGTATGACCTTCCTTGTGGACAATCGCAATGATTAACTTCCCGGTTCCAGAGGCTTTGACCTTCGATGATGTGTTGCTGCTGCCGGCCAAATCAGATGTGGTTCCGGCCGAAGTCAACACCCAGGTTCAGCTCACCCGCAAGATTCGTTTGAACATTCCCCTGATCAGCGCCGCAATGGATACCGTAACCGAATCGCGCATGGCGATTGCGATGGCGCAGCAGGGCGGGCTGGGGATCATCCACCGCAACCTGTCCATCGAGCAGCAGGCCGGCGAGATTGACAAGGTGAAGCGCTCAGAGAGCGGCATGATCGTCGATCCCGTCACCATCGAACCGGAGCGCAATATCAGCGATGCGCTCGAGTTGATGAAGCGCTTCCGCATCAGCGGCGTGCCGGTTACAAAGGGCAAAAAGCTGGTAGGAATCCTCACCAATCGCGACCTCCGTTTTGAAACCCGCACCGACGTTCCTATCTGGCAGGTCATGACCAAGGAGAATCTGATCACCGTTCCAGTCGGAACAACCCTGGAACAGGCCGAGCAGATCCTGCATCAGCATCGAGTCGAAAAGCTGTTGGTTGTCGATGACCATTACGAGTTGAAGGGTCTCATCACCGTCAAGGACATCCAGAAGAAGCTGAAGTATCCCGGAGCGGCGAAAGACGAGCAGGGACGTCTGCGGGTTGGCGCCGCCGTTGGCGCCACCGGCGACTTCCTCGAGCGGGCGCAGGAGATGGTCCGGCTGAAGTGCGATGTGCTCGCCATTGACAGTGCCCACGGACATTCCACCCGCGTCATGCAAGCCATCAAGGCAATCAAGAGCTCCATGCCCGGCGTCTGCCTGCTGGCCGGAAATGTCGCCACGTATGAAGCCACTGCGGATATGATCTCCTGCGGAGCGGATGGCGTGAAGGTGGGCATCGGACCTGGCTCGATCTGCACCACCAGAATCGTGACCGGAGCCGGCGTCCCGCAGATCACCGCCATCGCCGAGGCGGCCCGCGCGGCCCGTGATACCGGAGTGCCGGTCATCGCCGATGGCGGCGTCAAGTATTCCGGCGATATCTCCAAGGCCATCGCCGCCGGAGCCGGCGTGGTTATGGTCGGCTCCCTCCTTGCCGGAACCGAAGAGAGTCCGGGCGAGACAATTCTTTATCAGGGCCGCACCTTCAAGGCTTATCGCGGCATGGGCTCGCTGGGAGCGATGGCACAGGGTTCCAGCGAACGCTACTTCCAGAGTCTGGACGATCCGGCCGAGTCGCAGTCGCACCGCGGCCTCGACAACGGCCTTGAAGAGGGCAACCGGATGGCAAAGCTGGTGCCCGAGGGCATTGAAGGACGCGTTCCATTCCGGGGCACCGTCTCCATGATGGTTCACCAGTTGGTCGGCGGACTGCGCAGCGGTATGGGCTATGTCGGTTGCGCCTCCATCGAAGAGATGCAGCAGAAGGCGCGCTTCATCCGCATCAGTGCCGCCGGTCTCAAGGAAAGCCACGTCCACGATGTGACCATCACCCGCGAAGCTCCGAACTACCGCGTGGAGTAACACCGTGCCGCAGCCGTCGCGCGCGGTTGCCCCGCCTTCCCGGCTGTGCTTGTAGTTTAGGTGGGAGGGGCAGTACATACCGACCTGCAGCCGGGCGTCGCGCCTGCGCGGGAATAAGCGAGGAAGATTGAAGCACTCACGAGAGCTCTTCTGGCACTACTGGCTTCCGGTGCTGGGAATGTTGGCCCTGATAAGAATTGAGTCCACCGAAGCGATGTCAGGCGAGCACACCGCCCATCATCTGCGTCATCTGCTGCGATGGATTGGAATTCACCTCAGCTACCCGCAACTGGACTTGCTAAACCATGTCATGCGCAAATGCGGACACATGGTCGGCTACGGACTGCTCTGCTTCTGCTGGCTGCTGCTGCTGCGCGGCGCTTATTGGCTGCAGCACGATTACCTCCGCTCCGTGAAATCCAGCAGCATTCATCTGCGCCGCATCTGGTGGCGGCCGGAGTGGGCCGGACTCGCCGTCTTCTTTACCTTCCTGGTCGCCGCCGCCGATGAACTCCACCAGATGAGCATGCCCAGCCGAACCGGAGAATGGAGCGATGTTGCTCTGGATACCAGCGCCGCAATCGTCTCCGCCGCACTGGTCTGGGCAAAAGCCGCATGGCTCTGCCGCAATGAGCCGTAAACCCGGAGCCGCTCATGGGTTACAGTATCCCGATGCTGCGCTTTACCAAGGTCATCTCTGTGAGGAAGAAAAAAACGGCGCCGCCCTGGCCCCGTCTTCGTTGCGCTTGCCGCGATCCTAGAAATCTTTTCGCAGATCCATTCCCTTATACATGCCTGCGACAAAATCTCCATAGCCGTTAAACATCAGCGTGTCGCGCCTGAATATCTCGCCGATGCGCCGCTCTTTCGCCTGGCTCCAGCGCGGGTGGTCCACCTCCGGATTCACGTTGGAATAGAAGCCATATTCCTGCGGGCCGGCCTCGTTCCAGCTCGTCACCGGCATGTTCTCGGTCAGGGTGATCCTCACGATTGATTTTGCGCTCTTGAAGCCGTATTTCCACGGCACCACAATCCGCACCGGCGCGCCGTTCTGGTTCGGCAGCGTCTCTCCGTAGAGCCCCACCGTCAAAAGCGTCAGCGGATTCATCGCTTCATCCAGCCGCAGCCCTTCCTTGTATGGCCAGTTGAGCACTGCGCGCTGCTGTCCCGGCAGTTCGCTCGGACGCATTACCGTGGTGAAGGCAACGTACTTTGCCTTGGCCGTGGGTCCGGCGCGATCCAGCAGCAGCTTCAAGGGATAGCCGGTCCAGGGAATCACCATCGACCAGCCCTCCACGCAGCGGTGCCGGTAGACGCGCTCTTCCAGAGGAGCCAGCTTGAGCAGGCTGTCATAGTCGAACTTTTGCGGACGGTTCACCAGCCCGTCGATCTGCACCGCCCAGGGCTGCGGATGAAAGCTGCCCGCAATCTTCGCCGGAGTCTCCTTGTCGGTCGAGAGCTCGTAAAAATTGTTGTAATGCGTGACGTCCTGGTAGGGTGTCAGCTTCTCTCCGGTGGTGCTGATCGAGCTCTTCTTTGCCGGCAGCGCAGTTCCCGCGAATGCGTGTACCGAAGGCGAAAGTAGTTCCGCGAGCTTTTCCCCGGAGAGTGCCAATGCTCCGAAGCCGGCGGCTGCCGCCAGAAAACGGCGACGGTCGAGATAAAGCGATTTCGGGGTGATCTCGGATGACTTCGGCTGATCGATTTTCAATTTCACAACGCTGATCCTCAACTCTCGTCGTGCCTGTTCCTGTATGTTCGATTGAAAATCGGCGAAAAAGTTACAGTGAAAGTACGTGCCTTCCTCTGCTCCGGCAGAGCGCAATCACCGGCTACGGCCCAGCCCGGGCAGCCTATAGGCAAAACGGAGATTTTCAGGAGCAAAAGCGAGGGCAGCGGCTCAGGCCTTTTTCAGTTCGACCAGAACCTGCCGGGCAATCTCTTTCAGAGTTTCGAATACGCCCACCCCTTGCGAGGCAATGGACTCGAAGACCGGTTCCTCGCGGCGGCGTAACTGCTGTTTCATCTCGTCAGCCGGAACCACGTTGGGAAGATCGCGCTTGTTCAGTTGCAGCACGTAGGGGATCGTGTTGAAGTCGTATCCGTGCTCGCGCAGGTTCTGAACCAGATTTTCCAGCGCCTCCACGTTTGCGTCGGCCCGTTCAGACTGCGAATCGGCCACGAACACAACCCCATCCACGCCGCGCAGAATCAGCTTTCGAGACGCGTCGTAGAACACCTGGCCGGGAACGGTGTAGAGGTGAAAGCGAGTTTTGAAGCCGCGAATCGTGCCCAGATCAAGCGGGAGGAAGTCAAAAAAGAGCGTACGATCCGTCTCTGTCGCCAGCGAGATCATCTTGCCCTTTTGCTGCTCGCCCGTCTTGTCAAAGATGTGCTGCAAATTCGTCGTCTTCCCGCCCAGGCCGGGTCCGTAGTAAACGATTTTGCAGTTAATCTCGCGCGCGGCGAAATTGATAAAGCTCAATGATTCCTCAAACGTGCCCTGGAACGGCGTCCAGCAAACCGATGGACACCGCAATCGGTCGCATCCATCCAAAGCCCGGCTGCGCGGGGAGTTCCGATTGCCACTGCTGCCGCCGCAACACTGCCGGAGAGAGCAGTTACTTGGGTTATATCACACTAGGCTGGCCAACCTTCCAGTCATTGTCATCCGTTGCCAGCCGTGCGGTGCCGAACGTCACGTTCAATTTTGATTACGAAAGTGCGCCGGCAACCGCCCTGCTCATTCTGAATTGCCCCATCTTCCGTGGAAAGAGCAGTCATCTCATCCACAAAACAACTTCTCCTACTTCTGCGGCGTCGGGTAGTAGCCGTCCCGAGTGTATACCTTCAGGCTGGAGCCGTATCCGTTGACCCGAACCTCGATCCACCGGAAGGCGGTCGACTTCGTAGCGTCCGAGTTGTAGACCAGCGTGTACTGGCTCCTGCCCTCTTCCATCGCGTTGCCGTATGCGGATTCCAGGGCCTCCTTGGTGAACTCCCTGAAAATTTCGCCCCCGGTCGCCGAGGCGTACTTGGCCAGCACGTTGTTGTAGCCCTGGCGGGGAAGGCGAATCTTCGACAGCTTGTCGTAGCCCTTGATCGCTCCGGCGTCGACTTCCACGCCATAGACGATCACGTTATTGGTTTCCAAGACTTTCTTAACGTCCGAGTAACTGGCCCGCGAGCCATCTTCGCGGCCGTCCGAGACGATGAAGATCACCCGGCGGCGGGCTTTCGGGCGGTGTCCCAGATCGAGGGCGGCCTGCAACAGCGCGTCGTTGAGCACGCGCGAAGGCTCCGCCGACTTTGGCGGCGCGGTATCGATCGGATTGCGCTGCGTGCCAGGGTCAAAGACGCGCCCGTTCACCGATGGTCCCACCGTCATCGGATTGTAAGCGATCGGCCCGGAGCTCTTTCCCTGGAGTTGCTCGATGCGGGTCAGGGTCTGGGTCGTGGTGTCGCCCAGTGCAGCCAGGTAGTCCTGCTGCTGCTTCACCGTGTTGCCAAAGGTGTAAATCGAAAGCTCGTCAAACTGGCTGAAGGAGCCAACCAGCGCGGAGAATGTATCCTTCACCTTGCGCAGCGCAATCTCCGCCATTCCCACATCGATTACGATGGCTGCCGAAACCGGAAAGGGATCGCTGGAAAAGAAGTTGATCCGCTGCTTTACGCCGTTTTCATAGACCGAAAAATTTTCCTTCGTCAGCCCCGGAAACAGCCGTCCCCTGGCGTCCTTAACCGTAACCGTAACCGGAACGGCATTCACGTTGACGCGAATGATGCCGCTCACCTCGTCGTATCCGCTGCTGGGCGTATTCGCCACCCGGTTGGATGGAACCACCCGGCCCAAAGGAACGGGCGGAGGCGTGGCGTCCTCTTTTGCGCTCTCGGCAGCCGTATCTGTGGAACTGGCTTCGCCCGACGGCGCCTTCACCTGCTCTGACGGACTGGCCGGAGTTCCAGCCAGCGGACGATTCGGCGCAGGCTCATTCGGCAGAGCCTGCTGCGCAGCAGATTGGGGCTGGGGAGACTCCGGCAACCCCTGCTGTGCAATGCCGGCCAGGGAAAGCGAGACAACAACCGAGAGCAACATTAAAAAACGCCATGGGCGCCGCATTTAGGAATCCCTCCGCGAAGAGCTGTGCCGATTTCAGAACTGCTGAACCGCAAGCCTGAATCAAATCTTGATGTCGCGCCTATACCCGTATAAGCAACTAACTCTAGTGCTCCAGCTAAGTACATACTAGACTATGGGCGGACGGTCGAGAAGCCATGCTCACTCTAAGGCAAGCAAAAATACCCATCCTCTGGCTCATCGCACTTTGTTTGATGTCTTTGAGCGCCGCTCCGGCGCAACGTCCTCCCAAGGAGCCGCCCAAGGCTTCCAATGCCCCCGATGACAACGGTTATTCGCTTCCCGAGGGTCCGAAGCTTCAGGACAGAACCACGCAACAGCAGCAACCCGTCGCCACCCTGAAAGTCAACGTACAGGTAGTCAACCTCTACTTCAACGTCAAAGACAAGCGCGGAGCCTTGATTCCGAATCTGAAAAAAGAAGACTTTCAGGTCAGCGAAGACGGCAAGCCGCAGACGATTCAATACTTCGCCGCAGAGTCCAACCAGCCCCTCACCCTCGGCCTGCTGATTGATACCAGCGGCAGCCAGACCCGCGTCCTGCCCATGGAAAAGGAAGTGGGCGCAGCCTTTCTGCGTGACGTGCTGACCCCCAAAGATCTCGCCTTCCTGATCGACTTTGACATCTCCGTCAGCCTTATCCAGGACTACACCAGCGACGCTTCCCTGCTCCGGCGGGCCATGGAATCCACCCGCATCAATGACGGAGCCGGCAGCGGCGCGGGCGGAATCGCAGGCGCCGGACAAGGCACAATCCCGGTCTACCGCCCCAAGGGCACGCTGCTCTATGACGCAGTCTACCTCGCCTCCACCGATAAACTGCGGACCGAGGCCGGCCGCAAGGCTCTGGTGCTGCTCACCGATGGCGGAGACCAGGGCAGCGAGGAGACTCTCGCCAACGCCATCGCCGCCGCCCAAAGGTCCGAGGTCATCGTCTACGTCATCATGATCGCCGACCGGATGCACTTCCTGGGCGGCGAAGCCGAGATGCGCAAGCTGGCTGACCAGACCGGCGGTCGCGTCATCGACGTCGGCAACGATCCCAGGAAGCTGCGCACGGCCTTCGACGAGATCGGCACGGAGCTGCGCAGCCAGTACATGATTGGCTACATCCCCGCCAACACCGCCGCCGACGGAAAATATCGCAAGATGGAAGCCAGGACAACCAACCCGGACTACAAGGTGCAGGCGCGAAAAGGCTATTTCGCCCCCAAAGAATAAGCTCGTCGGGGATAGTGAGTGCCTTGGCGATGTTTCGTTGCCAAAGTCGCCTATCTACCGCGCGACAGCATCTTCGTATGTTCGGTAAAGCTTGCCCCAATGGATAAGTTGCGTCTGCGTCGCATTAAATTCCGGCTCGTCGGGAATTGGGTTGATGAGTAGCCGGGCCGCATAGACATGTGCAGGCCACTCAGACACGGGAAACAACGTCTGTCCCTGATGACGGGTGGCCAACAACAAGTAGTAAATATCCTCGCCGCCAAGGCCATAGGGCTGGCCGATCACTGGCGGCTCGATTGCGACGAGCATCCAGTCGTCCCGCCCTGCAACATGCACTCGTCTTTTGCAATAGCAGGCTCGCGGCTCGCCCTCGCCCTCATTTAGACGCAGGTAGAAGTCGGCACTCAGATCGCGGATGTCCAGTGTCATTTTTCACTGCTCCGATTCACGCCCAATGCCCTGTATGAAGGTTTTCATATCAGGTGCGACTTGAATCGCACTGGACTCACCTGCAATTTGATCAATCGTAACGATGGACCAGGGCGGCCCAGCTCGCAGATCAAACGCGAATGACTCGCCTGCGCCATTGGAGCCGAAGAACATGAAATCCGGGAACTCCTTCATCACCCATCCTGTGTGGCAAAGCTCTACACAATCGCTCACCGAATAGAGTTGAAGCCAGAATGGAGAAAACGCCAGCGGGCCGTCTCCCCCATTACTGAACCGCAGCAGATCAACGTATTCTGGCGGTAGCTGAGCTTTGGCACGTGATTCGAGAAAGGCAAGGTCTGACGCAGAGGCGGGTGCGCTTCCGTTCCACTGCCTCCCCGCTTGCTCGAATATCTCTTCAATCCTCATCATCCGACATTCCCCAAGCCGTTTCCTAAAGAACACAATCCACAACGCTTACGATGTAAAGAAAATATACCTGTCGTAAACAGCCCTAGCCACTCACTATCCCCAAATCGGAGTCCACCGGGGACAGCGTTAGTGCCGCCAGGAACTACTGCGCGCTCCTCGGTGCGTAGTAGCCCTTGCGGGCGCGGAGCTTCACATTCGCCCGCTTTGGCGCGTCGATTGAAATCGCGCGGAAGCGCCCGTCCGAGACAAAATTCTCTGGCTTGTAGGCGATCACGTACTGGCTGCGCAACTCGTCCTGAATTTCGGCGAAGGCGTTGGAAACCTCTTCCAGGCGCAGCGGGAAGAAGACCCGTCCGCCCGTGGCTTCGGCGTAGCGCATCAGGATTTTGTCGCCCTTCTTGTCTGAGTCCGTGATGTTGGTGCTGATGACGTAGATAATTACTTCTGCGCGCAGCGCGGCCTCGATGGCTTCCTCGCGGGTTCGCCGGCTCTGGTTGTCGTCGCCGTCGCTGAGCAGGATAATGGCGCGGCGCACCGCTCCCTGGGTGGGCGCTTTGGCCAGCTTTTCGCAGGCCTGGAAAACCGCGTCATGCAATGCCGTGCCGCCGCCCGGACGCAGAATCCGGACGCCGCGTGCCAGCGCCTCCGTGTCGTCGGTGTAATCCTGGGTCAGGTCAGCGAGCGAGTCGAAGCCGATCACGAAGGCCCGGTCCGTCTTCGGACGCACGACCTGGTGCAAAAATTCCACCGCCGAATCCTGCTCAAAGCGGAAGCGGTCGCGGATGGAATTACTTGCGTCGATCAGCAGCCCGACCCGCAGCGGCAGCCCGGTTTCGCTCTCGAACGCCTCAATGCGCAGCGGTGGTTTGCCCTCGTCGAGCAGCCGCACGTCATCCTTCTTCAGATCCTTAATGAAACGGCCATGCTTGTCGGTTGCGGTGAAGATCAGATCGACAAGATCAACTTGCACTCCAATGCGGAACTCGCCCGTCTCTGCCGCTTCCTTCGGCTTCTCTGCCTGCTGCGGCGCGGGCTGGATGTTCATCGGCGCAAACAGCGGAGCGGCTTCGCCCGCCTTCGGCGCACCCTTGCTCTCTGGAGTTTGCTGCTGCACCGCACCACCCGGCGCGTTCGCCGTTAGCGCCGCAGGCGGTGGCTGTGTCGAAGGTGGCTGAACCGGCGCTCCAGGAAAGCGCGGCTGCACCGGTGTAGGCGCAGGCGGCAGCTCTTGCGAGTTCTGCGCCGTAGCCACCGAGCCCAGCAACAGCGCGGCGGCAAACATGGCTGTAAGCAGTTTATTCATATCTCTCAAGTGTATAACGGAGCCGTCACACTTCGGCTGCGCCCTCGCTTCCGCCAGCCGGATCATCGTCCACCCTTCCGGCTGCGGAAAACTAGCCGCCAGTTTCCGCCACCCGGCGGAGCTTCTCCAGAAACGATTGCAAATCCTCTGCCAACGGCGAATTAAATTCCACTCCGCGCCCGCTCTTCGGATGAGTAAAGTTAAGCTGCGCGGCGTGAAGGAAATTTCGCGGCAGTGAGAGCGTGGCTGCGCTTTCGCCGTGGCTGCGCGCCTTCTTCGCCTCCGTGCGCGAGCTGATCGCATTTCCCTGGCGTTCGCGGGCCAGCGTATTCGGCAGCAGAATCTGCGGCGCGCCGTAGAGCGTATCGCCCACAATCGGGTGTCCGATGGAGGACATATGCACCCGAATCTGGTGCGTGCGTCCGCTCTCGATCCGCACCTCGACCCGTGCAAAGCGCCCATACGGCGTCAGCAGCCGCTCCACCACCTTGTAGTGTGAAACGGCGGCCCGCGGGTCGATGCCGCTGACGCTCATCCGGGTGCGGTTGCGCGGGTCGCGTCCAATCGGATCGTTCACCGTTCCCTCGTCCGTCTTGGGCCAGTTGTGAACCAGCGCAATGTAGGTCTTGTGGACCTGCCGCGACGAAAATTGTTCCACCAGTTTGCGATGCGCCACGTCGTTCTTGGCCACCACAATCAGCCCGCTGGTGTCTTTGTCCAGCCGATGCACAATCCCCGGGCGCAGCTCGCCGCCCATTTCGCTGAGCTTGTTGAAGCGGAACAGCAGCGCATTCACCAGGGTGCCGCGGTTGCGCTCGTCCTCGGCGCTGCCCGAACTGGCATGAACCACCATGCCCGCCGGCTTGTTGACCACCGCCAGCTCCTTATCCTCGTAAACCACGGTCAACGGAATGTCCTCGGCAAAAGCCTTCAGCGGAGCCGCTTCAACCGTCCCCGTGATTTCGATCTGTTCGCTGCCCTTCAGCTTGAGCGATGCCTTGGCCGGGCGATCGTTCACCAGCACCTTACCCTGCTCCACCAGTAACTGCACTCGCACCCGGCTCACGTTTGGAATGTGCGCCACAAGATAGTGATCGAGGCGCAGACCGGCGTCTTCTTCGGAAGCGTTGAAAACCGTCGGAGTGCCGGATTCTTCCGCCGCCGGGCTCTCCGTCAGAACTTCTTCGGGATCGATCACGGGGGGCGGCGAGGGGATTACGATTTTGCGTGCCATCTTACCGAGAATAGCAGGTGACGCCCCGCAGTCAGCAAATATGGGCTCGTCAGGTGGCCCAGAGTCGGCGCAGTTCCGACTCTGGGAGCATATAAGCAGCCCGGTCGTGGTGGCCCATTCAAGCCGGGGTCCCCATCAAGCCTGTAGTTGGCTTGATGGGGTGGAAGCCCGTATTTGGCTTGAGTGGGGCAGTTGACTTTGCTCCTGTCCTGGTTTTCTCTGCCGGGAAGCATTGAGCAGACTCGCCTGACGGTCATGTTTTGGGATAGTGAGCTACTTGGCGATTATCTGAAAGCTATCAAGCGAGTGCGTCGTCAGCAATGGGTGTAGGCGTGGCTACTTACTTTCCGCGCACCCGGTTTCTTTCCGATACTTTGCTCTCTCTGCGGCATTAGTCCTAAGTCGGCGCATGATGTCTCGCTGCAAATGGTGCAACTGTGGGAAGTCGAACCATTCGCAACCATTAAAATTCCAAACATCCCCTGTACGCTCGCTTACGACATACAATCCATATACGGTTGTGGCGAAAGCGTTTGTAAAATCGCATCTTGCATCGAACGAATAGGAGCCTTCGATGAAGCGTTTGCCGGGTTTGTCTATCTGTTCGAGGCTGCAATAGCGCGACGCGATCTTAATACGATCATGCTTCAGGACGACACGGACTAGTGACTTTGCCTCGCTCGCGCTGATGGTTCTGGCCTGTCCAAGTGCGCTTGATATGGCACAAATTAGAACACAAGCGATCCAGATGTGCCGCGTCTTCATGCCCAGAATATACACTTCCGCTTGGTCCATCGCCAGAATCACTGGATACCGAGCGATAACAGGCCTTTTCACTCACTATCCCAAATTGGGAGCAGGTCGCCTCCTCAGCAAGCGGCGACAACGCCGCTATGCCCGTGACGGGCTCGGCGCTTTCGTCTTTTGAACTCCCGCCGCGGCTCTTGGGAAAGTGCGCAGCGGGATACGGCGGAGATAAATCACAAAGCCGGCCACAACCAGCCCCAGCGCGATCAGTTGCGTCCCGCTCATCAGTCCGCCAAACACCTCGCCCCGCCCCGGATCGCCCCGGAAAAATTCAAATATAAAACGCTCGATGCCGTAGATGATCATGAACAGCGCGATGATCTGGCCCTCGAACTTCTTGCGCTTGCACAGCCAGTAGAGAAGAACAAAGTTGATTGCTTCGGCCACAGCTTCATAGAGCTGTGTGGGATGCAGCGGCTCATTCAGCGGCGTGCCGGAGAATTCGGCGGCCCAGGGATTATGAAACGTGATCGCCCACGGCACATGGGTCTCGCGCCCAAAGCAGCATCCGGCGGAAAGGCAGCCAATGCGCCCGAAGGCGTGGCCCAGCGCAACTCCCGGTGCAAACACGTCGCAGGCCGAGAGAAACGGAATCTTCTCACGCCGTACGTACCACCAGGTGCAAGCGATCGCCAGCAGCAGCCCGCCCGAGAACACTCCGCCCGATTGTAGCGTCGCCACGCTGAATATCCGGCTCGGTTCAGCCAGGTATTCGCGCCAATCCACGATGATCATCAGCAGCTTGGAGCCGAGGATTCCGCTGAATGCGGCGATTCCGCCGAGGGTCCACATCTGGTCGGGATCAAGCCCCCGAAAGCGTGCCAGCCGGAAAACTGCGGTCAGGCCGAAGATCATGCCCAGCGCGGCCATAAAGCCGTATGTGGGCAGCGCAAAGGAGCCGATATGAAATAGATGAGGGAACACGTCTCTATTGTAGTGGAGAGCAGGCGTAAAGAAGTGCGGTCAACGTAAACAGATCGTAAAAGCGACGGCAGGAAAAGAGATCAGGTACCGGCCCGCTTGGCCGTGTGGGGTGGGATTGCTGTGAACCCGATGCACCAAGGTGGGCGCCCTCCGTGGTCCTTTAGGCCGATCCGACTGGGGATCAGCACACCAGACCAATTGTCGAGTCGGGCACCCGATATAGAAATATCGGTCCGCAGTGGTGTTCCACCCCATCACTAACTTTGCAGGTCGGCACCGTCGTTGAAGTATGCTATGAGAGAGTCGTCGGCAGCGCAAGAGCGCCGGCGCGAAATGTTGGCAATTGGCGTGCGAAGGCCCTGCACGGCCCAATAAATTCAGACAATTAGGAATTTATTACCTTCGCTCCCGGATATCGATTCTTCGCAACTGCTCTAAACCGCAAATCCATACACTCGGCTTGCGTTTTCAAACAGATATGCCCGCCGCGCCGCCGCGCCGAGCCGCAATCCCAGCGCCGTCTCCACGGCTGGCGGCCAACCCTTGGAAGACGAGCGGAACAATGCTCGCTCCCGCCCCTGCAGTTCAATGTACTCGCACAGTAATGCGTCTCCCTGCAGATCCTGCGGGCGCAGCAGAAAAGAGATGCGCGGAAAGCGCTGCATCAGCCGCAGAATGCTCGCCGTATCGGGGTGGGGTGGCGGGGCCAGCAGAATCTCAAGCTCGGGGAAATCCGCCGCCACCACTTCCACCTGTGGACGGTGCTGCTCCCAACTATCGCGGCTGGAAATGTCGAGGATCACCGGCGAGCGCAGCATCGCGCATAGTCCATACAGCGGATACATGCGCGCCGCGTGCAACCCCGAAACACAGCTCTCCGATTGGGCATAGGCGCCGGCCAATCCTCCCTTGGCCGAGGCTTCCCAGATCCAGCGCAGGCTATCTCCGATGCGCAGCGGATCGTAGGAGGCAAGTCCGCGCAACCGGGTTGGATTGCGCGCCACTGCGTTCACAATCTCGTCGGTTCTCCGGTCCGCGCAATTCCACTGGTGCTGGCAGTGGTTGCAGTTGCAGGGGGCCAGTATCGCGCCGGTGATCCCGCTTGAATTCATCAGTGGAGTAAGATCCTGACTGAAGGGAGCACAGTCGGAGAGCTGCGTGACATTAGCCCTCTGGGGGATGGCAAACAGAGCATCGATGATCACCGCGTCGGCCATGGCAATCTCCTCAGCGCCCTGAGCTTAGAACGATTTCTCTCCAGCTTGCAGTGACCGCGGTCACCTCTCCGCGCCAGCCATGGCCGCGTCCCCTGCGATGTTTACCGTCCCCTATTTGTCGTAGTGCAGCAGAGAGAAAACTTCGTAGGGCGCAAGCCGTCTGCGTCCGTTCAAAAAGTCCAGCTCCACCACAAAACTGAGTCCGCAAATGTTGGCTCCCAGCTTCTCGGCCAGCTTCGCCGTGGCTTCCGCCGTGCCGCCCGTGGCCAGCAGGTCATCGACGATCAAAACCCGCTGTCCCGGCTGAATTGCGTCCTTATGAATTTCCAGCGTGTCGCTCCCGTACTCGAGATCGTAGGTATGGCTCACCGTCTCGCCGGGCAGCTTCTTCGGCTTCCGCACCGGAATGAATCCCGCGTTCAGCCGGTACGCCATTGCGGGGCCAAAGATGAAGCCGCGCGCCTCCATCCCCAGCACCAGGTCGATGTTCTTGTCCAGGTACGGCGAAGTCATGTAGTCCACCACGCGGGCAAAGCCGGCGCGGTCCTTGATCAGCGTGGTGATGTCATAAAAGAGAATCCCCGGCTTGGGATAGTCGGGAATCTCACGAATGAGTTTCTTCAGTTCTTCAGAAGCTGCAATGGTCTGGAGCACGATGATCACCGGGTTTCTTCAATTTGAAATCTCTTGTAGCCGCTGAATGGCGCGGCATCCTCCACCTCGACCTCGTCGATGCGGGCGGCGCGCGGTCCTTCCTTCAACCTGTCATAGAGCGAGTCCAACTGCGCCTTGCTGCCTGTAGCCAGCACTTCCACCGTGCCGTCATCGCAGTTGCGAACCCATCCGCCAACCCCGATCAGTTGTGCCTCGCGCTCCACAAACCAGCGGAAGCCCACGCCCTGCGCGCGGCCCTTGACTAGGTATCGCCGGAAAAGCGGAGCAGAAGCCATCACTCTCCTGGAATCCATCGCAGTTGGCAAACCGTAGCTCTTCTCATACCCTGCCGCGCGCCGCTTCCAATGGCGTCCGGCCCTCGAACATTATGCGCGTGAGAGGTAGACGCCTTCGGCGGTATCCACGCGAATCTTGTCGCCCTGGTTGACGAATGGCGGAACCTGCACGATCAATCCCGTCTCGGTCGTCGCCGGCTTCGTCACCGAAGAAGCGGTTGCCGACTTCAATCCCGGCTCGACCTCCAGAATCGTCAGCTCCACCGTCTGCGGCAGGTCCACCCCCACCGGCTTCTCGTCGAAGAACTCCACCGTCACCTGCAGATTCGGCGTCAGGTAATCCACCGCATCGCCCAGCACGTCGCGATTCAGCGCCGTTTGCTCGTAGCTCTCGATGTCCATGAAGAAGTAGTTGTCGCCGTCGTTGTACAGATACTCCATCTTGCTCTCATCGACCGTGATCTTGTCGATGGCGTCGCCCGATCGGAAGCGGTGCTCAAACATTGCGCCGGTGCGCAGGTTGCGCAGCTTGGCCTGGATGAAGGCGCGCAGGTTGCCCGGCGTGCGATGCTCCACGCTGAACACCGAGTGCAGCTCGTTGTTGTGTTTAATGATCATGCCCGGACGCATTTGTGTGGCAAGAATCGCCATGGTGGATGTTGCTCCAATCTCTCTCTTATAGAATATTTCTGGCCTCGGGAGGCTCTGCCATCCCAACAGGCGGGTCGTGCCCCGGCCAGAGAACCCAGCCACGGCGAACAATCAATTTTACCTTGCCTGCATCGAGTTTGGGAACGCGGGAGCCCCCAGCAAGGTAAGGCCGAGGAAAAGCCTCAGGCTTTGGGAGCGGAGGTGGGATCGTGCTCGGATGGCAAAGTTCCCACCTCCGCAGGTGCCGCAGGAGTTGGAACCGCGACCTTGCCTCTATGGGCCTGACAGATTTCACATGTGCAGCTTATGTCCGCAAAATGGCGTACTCCCACTACAGTGTTATGAACCCGGTCGGCTCGGGCAAATACCTTTCTAAACAAATCAGCCTCGCCATTTTCTAAGTATCTTCGCAGAGCATAACAACAGAGATCAGCGATTTGGACCATGCTGGTTAGGCTGCTATTTACAAAGAGCGGGGTTTCGATGATGCGATTGATTTTTGTCCAAAGGGTGCCTTTTGCATGGAACTCCCGCATGAGGGCAGTGTGTTTTCTGGCTACCGTCTCATTGTTGTCATGTACCAAAAGACCGTAATGCATCACCCCATTGTCTCCCGTACTGTTGACGAGATACTGCTCAAATCGAGAAACAATCTGTTCGAGCGCCTGCTCATCCACCGTCCGGCGACTGTTTGTTGGGTTGAAATGCGTTTTATCAATGCACTCGGCGAATAGCCGGACAGTATGCCACCGCGATACCGAGTCCGCCACAGTGTTGACAAGCGCCCGTCTCTGATCCAGCGTTAGATGAATGTACGCACGCGTGTGGGCATAATTCTTCTTGGCCTGCCGATACTGCTGACTCGATCCGCTTTTTTGCAGCTGTAGTAGGTGAATATTCCGTAGGCGCTCTACAGCTGCTCTCCTTGCCGGCCAGTCCAGTTTCTCAAAGCCAGAGATCCGAGATTGTTCAAGGTATTTTCGCAAGATCCAGGCAGTATGAAGCTCTTCACCAACGAGTCCAAATCGCTTTAGGATCACTTCAACCGAATGGTCCAAGCCCTTCCAATGCCTGATCGGAACCGACACTCCCGCGAGAATAAAGTGAGAGGTGTTCCCTGGAATGTCGGAGGTTCCCGATTCGTCTATGTAGCAGACATGCATGGCACACCAGAACGCCTTACTCTGAAAATGGGCAAAGAAAAGCGACTGGGCTTTTGGGGCATTATGCCCCAAACTGAGGCGCTTGGCGACTCTTCCCAGACGCGCAATCTAGGCTTATATGTTCTCTCACATATGTCAAGTAAATAATTCTATGATCACAAGCGTGGATTCACTTTTTCCCAACAAGAAAGTGCAATATGATCAAGCACTCGGTAATTTATCCCGGATGCACAATCAGTAAGTGCTTTCTCCTCAGAGAGAAGGCACGATATGAACACATCCGATTGGACACTACGACCTGCCTCGCTACTTTCTCCCGCTCGATCCGAACCCTCCCGCCTTCCGGCTGCTCCCCGCCAGCTCCTCCACCACTTCCACCGGAGTCGTCAGCACGGGGTAGGGAATCAGGTTCACCAGCTTGTCGCCGGCATGAATCTCCGCCGCCCGCTCGCCGAGGTTTTCCATCAGCACCCGCACCTCGCCCCGGTATCCCGCGTCGATCACCCCTCCGGTGCAGCTCAGCCGCCGCGCCGCCATCGAGGACTTATCGCGCAGCAAGGCTCCCAACGCCTCGCCCGCCGCGCTCGTCAGCTCGATGGCCACTCCTGTCGCCACCACCGCGTTTCCGCGCGCCGCAATCGTCACCGCCTCGCTCGCATAGAGGTCGTAGCCGAGGTCTTCGCCCGGATGTGCAATCGTCGGCGCCTTGGCCGACGCAGAGAGCAATTTCACTTTCAGCATTCGCTCAATATACCAGCCCCACGCCCGCGACCGGAGAGCCAACTGAAAGGCGTGCTTTTCTTAAGAGTGTCATCCTGAGCGCAGCGAAGGACCCCAGCACTGCCCAAACCTTCCGCACAGCTTCAAGTTTTTCGGCCAGTGATCGACTCTTCTCCTGCTCCCTCCAGCAAGCCATCTGTAGGACCGCTCCTTGAAACTCTGAAACCTTGAAACTCTGAAACCTTGAAACCTTATAATTACAAAGTCATGTCCTCTATCCCTCCCATCGCCTTCCTTCCCGTTGCCGAACAACTCGCCTACCTCCGCAAAGGTTCCGTCGAAATCATCCGTGAGAGCGATCTCCGCGAGCGCCTCGAGAACTCCTTCCACAGCGGCAAGCCTCTGCGCATCAAGGCCGGCTTTGATCCCACCGCGCCCGATCTTCATCTCGGCCACACCGTGCTTATCCGCAAGCTCAAGCACTTCCAGGATCTCGGTCACACCGTCATCTTCCTCATCGGAGACGGCACCGGCCTCATCGGCGACCCCACCGGACGCAACGCCACCCGTCCGCCGCTCACCCGCCAGGAGCTTGACGCCAACGCCGAAACCTACAAAGCCAAGGTCTTCAAGATTCTCGACCGTCACAAGACCGAGGTCCGCTACAACACCGAGTGGCTCTTCAAGCTCGATTACGAAGCCTTTGTCCGCCTCGCCGCCAAGTTCACCGTCTCGCAGATGCTAGAGCGCGAGGACTTCCACCGCCGCTTCCAGGAAGAAAAGCCCATCAGCGTTCACGAGCTGCTCTACCCCATGATGCAGGGCTACGATTCGGTCGCCCTCGAGTGCGATGTCGAGCTCGGCGGCACCGATCAGAAGTTCAATCTCCTGATGGGCCGCAAGCTCCAGCAGGATTACGGCTTCCCGCCGCAGATCGTGCTCACCATGCCCTTGCTCGAAGGCCTCGACGGCGAGCGCAAAATGTCGAAGTCCTACGGCAACTATGTCGGCATCACGGAAAGCGCGCAGGAGATGTTCGGCAAGCTCATGTCCATCAGTGACCTGCTCATGTGGCGTTACTACGAACTCCTCACCGACCTCACCATCCCCGAAATCGAAGCCCTCCAGGCCGCCGTAAAAGCCGCCACGCTCCATCCCATGCGCGCCAAAAAAGATCTCGCCAAGCGCATCATCGCCGACTTCCACTCCGCAGCCGTTGCCGCGTCCGCCGAGCAAAACTGGGCCAGACAATTCCAGAAGGATGAAGTGCCGGAGAACCTGGAAGAGATAGAAATCGCCGCCTCTGAGGTCGGCACTATCGCCGACGGCATCGCCAACCTCAACCTCGGCAAAGTGCTCGCCCGCGCCTCGCTTGCCGAATCCAACAGCGACGCCCAGCGCAAAATCAAAGCCGGCTCCGTCAAGATCGATGGCGAAACCTACAAGGAGCTATTCCTGCAAACCGCGCTCCCCGCAGAGAAAATCTTCCGCGTCGGACGGAAGATGAAGAAGGTTCGCTTCAGTTAACGCATCGCCACGGCGGAGGCAATCAAAGCCTCTGTTTAGTTTTGTACAGACGATTTCCGAAAAGGTGATCTGCTAAACTCAATCAATGGAAAACAGCCTTCTTTACGGCGATAACCTCCCAATAATGCGGGAGAAAATCGCTAGTGAAACTGTCGATCTCGTCTATCTCGATCCGCCCTTTAAGTCAGACCTCAATTACAACGTGCTTTTCAAAGCCGATGGGCTGAAAGCGGACGAGGCGCAGCTAACGGCCTTCAAGGACACATGGACATGGGACGCTGCCGCACAAGCGGCCTATGACGAATTGCAGAATGTGCCAAACGTCACCTTGGTAAATTTCGTCAACGCCCTGCACGGCGGGCTAGAACGAACCCCGATGCTCGCGTACCTCGTCAACATGGCGCTTCGGTTGGTTGAAATTCATAGGGTTATGAAGGCGACGGGCTCTGTCTATTTGCACTGTGACCCAACCGCAAGCCATTACCTAAAAATGCTGATGGATGCCGTGTTTTTGCCAACGAATTTCCGAAGCGAAATCATCTGGCGGCGGACGGGTTCTCACAACAAGATGAAGCGGTGGGCACCTATTCACGATGTCATCCTGTTCTACACAAAAAGCGATGTATATACGTGGAACAACCCCCGCCGCCCGTACATGCTTGGGCACGTCAAAGAAAATTTTATCGAAGATGCAAAGGGCGGGTACAAAACCGACTATTACGGGAACGTGCTGACAGGATCAGGCACCCGGGACGGCGAATCAGGCAAGCCGTGGCGCGGTTTCGACCCAACCGCCAAAGGCCGACATTGGGCCATTCCGAGCAAGATTTGGGAAGAGGTCGGCGTTGACCCCGCGGGGCTAACGCAACATCAAAAACTCGACCTGCTCTTTAAGGAAGGCTTCATTACCATAACCGAGGGTGAGGCTTGGCCGATGTACCAATTAACAATCGGGCCAAACGACGGCCCCGCCGCCCCTGATATTTGGGCCTTTCAGCCATATACAGAGGGGACAGTGTTTGGAACGAGCGCGGGCATAGATGCCGATGTGCGCTGGTTGAGTCCGCAAGATGCGGAGCGATTGGGCTACCCGACACAAAAGCCAGCGGGAATTTTGAAACACATCATCAACTCATCCAGTCGGCCCGGCGATCTTGTCTTAGACCCTTTCTGCGGCTGCGGCACAACGATTGCGGCGGCGCAAGTGCTGGCGCGACGGTGGATCGGTATAGACATTTCGCCATTTGCAATTGAACTAATCCGACGGCAACGACTTGAAGGCGCGTTCCCGCATCTCAAGGTAGGGGTTGATTACGAGATTAAAGGGCTGCCTACAACGGTTGAAGGCGCTAGAATGATGGCCGAACAAGACAAGGACAGAAAAGCATTCGAGATCTGGGCCGTGTCGAAAATCGACGGAATCCCTAACGATAAAAAGGGCGCGGATAAAGGCATTGATGGCCGGATACCCTTCAAGCCTGACGGCAAAACAACCAAATTTGTTGTGGTTTCAGTGAAAAGCGGAAAGCTCAAAGCTGATGACATTCGCTCTTTAATGGCGGTTGCAAAACGTGAGGTCGCCTCTTCGCTCGGGTTTGGTGTGTTGGTCGCTTTGAATCCACCAACGGCGGGAATGATAGCTGATGCGGCTTCGGCTGGAACCGTCGAGATGCACGGGAACCGCTGGCCTCTCGTCCAAATACTGACGATTGAAGAAATTCTCAAAGGCAGGAAACCACATTTGCCAATGGTGGCCCCCTCTGTAGGGCGTGGAAAGAAAGCGGGAATCGCCGACATTCAGGGTTTGCTACTGTAGGGCGCTGAAATAGGCGGGTGGCCCACATCCGCCCTATTTGGGCGAATGTGGGGGACAAACTTCCCGCCGTTCTATACTTGTCCTCATGTTCGCCCGCAAAATTCGCGTCGAGTACGACAACGCCGGAACCCTCACCCCCGCGCCCATCCACTGGCTCGATAACTTCGCCATGCGCAGCTTCACCAACGACGCGATCTTTGACGACACCCTCCCTGTCGCCGACGGCCTCATCGAAATCGGCGCGCGCGTTCCTCTCGATCTCCTCGACCTCCGCCTCACCGACTGGTTTCGCCGCAAAGGCTATCTCGGCCCCACTGCTACGCTCCGTCTCACCGAACTCTAGCCGCCCTTCCGTATAATCAACCCTGTCTCGCCATGCCCGCATCGAGCCTTCCGTCCGAGCCATCCCGTGCGCCTCGCCACGCACTCTGCGTGGCCCTCGTCGTGCTCCTCTGGCTCGCTCTCTACCTTCCCGGCCTCTGGTCGCCGCCCTTGCTCGACGATGCCGATTCCGTCCATGCCGAAGCCGCCCGCGAGATGATGCTCCGCCATGACTGGTCCACCCTCTACGTCAACGGCCTGCGCTATCTGGAGAAAGCCCCGCTCCTCTACTGGGCCATGGCCGCCAGCTATGAACTCTTTGGCACAACCGATTGGGCCGCTCGCCTTCCGCTTGCCCTCGCCATGCTCGCCCTGCTGCTCGCCACCTACGCCATCGGCCGCCATCATTTCGACCGGCAAGCCGGACTCTACGCCGCCCTCGCACTCGGTCTTTCCTTCGGCCCGTACATCTACACCCGCATCCTGATTCCAGACATCCTCGTCGCCCTCTGGCTCACCCTTGGCCTGCACTGTTTTCTGCTGACCCTGGAGCCCGCAGGTGCCCCACATCTGCCGCCGTCAGCAGATGCGGATCTTCGTCGCGCGCCCCGCCCATCGCTCGCCGCCTGCTGGGGACTGGCCGTCGCAGCCGCCCTCAACGTGCTCACCAAGGGCCTCATCGGAGTCGTTTTTCCGGCGCTCATCGTCGTTGTGTATCTGGCGCTCACCCGCAATCTGCGTCATCTCCTGCGCCTGAGGCTTCTCTCCAGCTTCGCGATTTTTCTCGCCATCGCCGCGCCCTGGCACATCGTCGCCGGATTGCGCAATCCACCCGCCGGCCAGGCCCGCGGCTTCTTCTGGTTCTACTTCGTCAACGAACACTTTCTGCGCTACATCAACCAGCGCTTTCCCCGCGACTATGACACCGTGCCGCTGCTGCTCTTCTGGGCGCTGGCGCTGCTTTTTCTGCTCCCCTGGTCAGCCTTCGCGGGCAAGGCCCTGGCCTCGGTGCCTCATGCCTGGCGGCAACTTCCTTCGCTAGAGCGCCGCGGCCGTGCCCTGCTCCTGTCGGCCATCACCATCGTCGTCATCCTCGGATTTTTCAGCTTCAGCAGCCGTCAGGAGTACTACGTGCTTCCCGCTCTGCCTGCGCTCGCGCTCATCCTCGGAGCATGGCTCAGCCGCGAGCAATCCTCGCCCGCCAACTCGCCCGAGCGCCGCACTGGCCGGCGCATCGCTTTCGTCAGCTTCCTCGTCGCAATCCCTCTAGCTCTCTCGGCCTGGGGACTGCTCTGGCTCTCGCAGCCTTGGTTTTCCAATCCTTGGTTTTCAAGTAAAGTCCCGCCGCCGAGCCAGCTCGCCGATCTCCTCACCCGCAACCCATCCCAGTACGCACTCTCCTTCGGCCACATCTTCGATCTCACTCCCCGCGCCATGGAACTTTTTCGCCCCGAGCTCTTGCTGACCGGCGCGGCTCTTTTCTTCGGCACTCTGGCAAGCTGGCTGTTGCGCAGGCGCAATCGTGCCGCTGCCGCCAACGCCGCGTTGGCGCTGATGATGTTAATCTCTCTGCACTGCGTTCACTCGGCGCTGGTCACCTTCGCTCCTATCCTCTCGTCGCGCGCGCTTTCGGATGCGCTCGCGGGCCTTTACCGTCCCGGCGATGTGATCGTCGTCAATGGCGCCTATGAGGACGCATCGACCTTGAATTTCTACGGACACCTTCCGCTGCACCTGTTGAACTCGCGCGAGAATGGAGACCTCTACAACGGTTCGCTCTTCCCCGACTCGCCTGCGCTCTTCGAGGACGACGCATCCTTCGAGCGGCTCTGGCGCGGCTCCGGTCGCGTGTTTCTCTTCACTCCGCAAGATCCTCTTCCGCCTCTGCTCCAGCAGACCGGCTATCGAACCATCGCCCGTAGCGGCGGCAAACTGATCCTGGCAAATCGTCCATGATTCTCCACGCGCTTGTCGCCGCCATCGCCGGTGCCCCACATCTGCCGCTCTCGGCAGATGCGTATCTTTGGCATCTGCTGCTGGCCATTGCTCTCGTCGGCACGCTCTCTTCCACAATCTTTCTGGGATTGGTTCTGCTTGCAGCCATGCGCAATCTGCGCCTCGCCCGTGCGCAATCTCAAGCCGCCGCCCGCGTCGCGCGCGCCGCGCTTCCCGCCGTCGCCATCCTCAAGCCGCTGCATGGCGCCGAGCCGCGCCTGGAAGAAAATCTCGAGAGCTTTTTCCTTCAGGACTATCCCGCGTTTGAAATTCTCTTCGCCTGCCGCACCGCCGAGGATCCCGCTCTCGCCGTCGTCGAGCGCCTCTGCGCCCGCCATCCCAAGGTTGCCGCGCGCGTCGTGCTCTCCGGCGAGCCGCACTGGCCCAACGCAAAAGTCTGGTCGCTGGACAAGATGATTGCCGCCTCCACCAACGCCTTCCTCGTCATCAGTGACAGCGACGTTCTTGTCCGCTCCGACTTTCTGCGCAACGTGATTCCGCCTCTATTGGACCCGCACTCCGCTGCCGGACTTGTCACCTGCCTCTACCAGGGCGTACCCGCCAGCGTCAGCGACCGGAGCGGCGTCGGTTGCCGCGTACCCGCCAGCGTCAGCGACCGGAGCGGCGTCGGTTGCCGCGTACCCGCCAGCGTCAGCGACCGGAGCGGCGTCGGTTGCCGCGTACCCGCCAGCGGCCTCTGCTCTCGCCTCGAAGCCCTCGGCATGTCGGTGGAATTCTCCTCCGGCGTCATCACCGCCGAAATGCTCGAAGGAATGCGCTTCGCTCTCGGCTCGGTGATGGCCCTCCGCCGCGATGTCCTGGAAAAAATCGGCGGCATCGCCTCCACCTCCCAGTACTACTCGGACGATTTCGTCCTCGGCAACCGCATCCACGCCGCCGGATACAAAGTCGAACTTTCGCACTATCGCGTCGCCCACGTCTTGTCGGCGCAATCCTTCCGCCAAACCTTCGCCGCCCAGTTGCGCTGGATGCAGAGCACGCGTTACTCGCGTCCCCTCGGACACCTCGGCACCGGACTCACCTTCGCACTCCCCTTCGGCATACTCGGCCTTGCCGCCGCTGCCGCGCTCGCCCATCCTGCCCTCGGCCTGGCTCTGCTCGCCTGGAGCCTGCTCAATCGCATCCTCCAATCCATCGCCGTCGGATACGGCGTCATCGGCGATCGCCGCGCTCTCCGCCTCTGCTGGCTTTATCCCCTCCGCGATCTCCTCGGATTCGTCCTCTGGCTGGCCAGTTATTGCGCAGGCAGCCACTTCCGCTGGCGCGGCGAACTCTACCGCTTCACTCCCGGCGGCAAAATCATCTCCGTTACCCGCGCACGTGTGGCAAGTCCGGCCTAAGCGGCTCGTGCGACTTGGGATCAAGACTGGAAAAAAGGGTTTCAGTTTAGCGTAAACGGTATAGCATCGGGAGACCACTCTGATTTGACGGAGACTTCTATTTGGCTTACATCGATCCTGGCTCAGGAATTTTCATCCTGCAAGTAATAGTCTCCGGCCTAGCAGGCCTTGGTTTTCGGTTTCGGAAATCCTTGTTGAATTTTGTTCGCCGCCTTCGTCGATGACACCAAAAAGCGAAATGAAAGAACATCCTGCAATCAGCGTAAGAATGTCGTTACATGATCCCGCCGGGAGAGTCCTGCTGGTTGGCAACCGCGTCCTGCGAGTTGTTCGGCCACAAGGGAATCAGAACCTCAACGCTTTTCTGGGATCTCGAACCATTCGCCAATTCATCGACTCCAAGTCCATCCCCGCTACCCACATACTCTCGACCTCTGACCTTGATGAGGATCTCAAATCCCATTCCGTCTTAGCCAGCATGCTTGCACAGGCTGGGACCGTCATGATTGAGCACGAGCGAATCCCCTTCCCGTCTTTCCCATCTGAATGGCCTCCTGAAATGCTCAGCTTGGCGGCGTTGCTGACGCTTGATTTGGCTGATCGTTTGCTTGACGAGGGTTTGGGACTTAAAGACGCTAGCCCCTTCAACATACTTTTTAGGGGCCCCAAGCCCGTTTTCGTGGACGTTCTGTCGGTGGAAGTGCGCGAGCCGCGTGATCCCGTGTGGCTAGCCTACTCGCAGTTCATGACTAACTTTATTCTGCCGCAGCTTGCTAACAGTCAGTTCGGGATGCCGCTTGATGCGATCTTTCTCACCCGGAAAGATGGAATTAGACCGCAAGAGGTGTATTCATTGTGCGGCCTCCTTCAAAAAATGCATCCTCGGTTCCTCTCCCTGGTTACATTGCCGACTTGGCTCGAAAGAAGATGCCACAGCCTAGATGACGGAAAGCTCTATCGCAAGCGGAATTGCAGCAGTTCTGACGAGGCCGAATACCTTCTTCGAAAACTTCTAAAGAAGCTGCGGCGGCAGGTACTAGCAATACACAGGCGAACAGCTCCCAGCAGATGGTCTGATTACGCGACGAGCAATAGCTATTCCCCTGATCAATTCGCAGCGAAAATTCAATTTGTAAAGGGCGCACTGGCAACTTTTTCCCCGACAACAGTCCTAGATGTCGGGTGCAACACTGGCACGTTTAGCGCACTTGCGGCTTCGCTTGGCGCTGGAGTGGTAGCGGTTGATAGTGATCCGATAGTCGTCAGTCAGGTTTTCGCAACGGCGCACCGTGAGAACCTGAATATCCTTCCGCTCATTCTCAATATCGCTCGCCCCACCCCAGGGTTCGGCTGGCGCAATACAGAATTCTCGTCCTTTCTCGAACGTGCAAAGGAATCGTTCGATATGGTTTTAATGCTGGCAATCATTCATCACCTCATTGTCACCGACGGTATTCCTCTCCATGAGGTAGTCGAACTAACAGCTTGGCTAACGAAAGGGCTGGCCATTGTCGAGTATGTTAGTCCTGAGGACAAGATGTTCCGGAGCTTGGTAAGAGGCCGCGCCGATCTCTATTCGGACCAGAGCGAAGAATCTTTTGAAACGAACTTTGAACAACGCTTCAGAATTGTTCGTAAATTGCCACTGGGAACAAGCCGAATACTTTATCTATTACAAAAGCTGAAGAGCTAAATATGCGGCAGAGGATGAGCAGTATAGAGGAGCTACAGTGGATCAAGACAATCGACGACTAGTCGCTTCGCTATTGTGGTTAAGGGGCGCTCTACCTGCACTTCTGGCCGCAATTTCTTTTGCCAATCTTTCATTGCTGAGAGTCTGGTCGTACCTTATTGGGTACCGACGCTCAGATACATTCGAGATGCAACTGCCACCTTCAGCAGGACAAATGGAAGCTGCGATTCTCCTGGTATTTGTTCTGGGATTAATTTTGTGGCCGTTAACCTATGCCGTTAGGATGGGAGCTTATAGAGTGGCGGTGGTGTTTCTTGTGTGCTGCTTGGTTCCTCTTAACTCACTGCGCGACGTGCTGGGTGACAGATTCTTTCCCTACTTGAAATTCTCCCTTATCAAAAGGGTGGGCCTTCCGGCCACTGCGATGATTATTGCAGCGGTAGCAGTCGTTGCGATTATTTCTATAGCCAAATACGCAGTACCATTATCGCGGATATTAATGGCAGTCTTGCTCACTTTTAGCCCTTTTCTTGTTCTCACGATTGGCCAGGCGTCATGGAGAATTGCCGGGTACGATGACACTAGCTTTCGTGATCCGACATTCAGCCGCTCTCACCGTTCTATCGAGCCTGCCCATAGGATCGTTTGGGTCGTGCTAGACGAAGTTGACCAGCGAATCGTGTTCGAGGACCGCCCGAACGGATTGAACCTTCCAGAATTTGATCGCATTCGCAGTGTTTCTCTGTACGCCTCTAATGCAATCGAGCCCGGCCCTGAGACTTGTGTTTCTATGCCCGCATTCATTTTAGGTAAATCTCTGAAGCGCATGCGGGAGGTGGACCCAAATGAAATGCAAGTAATGTTTAACGGTACGAGCGTCTGGACGGATTGGCGAGATTCGGGGAATATCTTCCACCAGGCGCGTTTAATGGGCGTGTCCACCGGGCTTGTTGGTTGGTATTTGCCATATTGCAGAGCATTTGCCTCCGACCTTGACCGCTGCTGGTGGCGCGAAGCTGTTGGACCCGGTAATAGTACCGGGCGAGACCTGCGGCGCGCCGTGTTCAATGAGGGACGGTCACTGTTTGAGACCGCCAACTTTTCTCCATTCGGGCAGTCCCTTACGGTTCAACATCACGCCGCAAATGTCCAGGAGACGATTATTGAGGCAAAGGCTCTTTTGTCGGACAAGACCATTGGACTGGTCCTACTGCACATTCAGGGCGCTCATGGTCCTCACGCATTTGACAGGCGCAGCGGTCGATTCACTCTTGCGAATTCTCCTGTTCGGGGCTACGCGGACAGTCTCGCCCTAACCGACGCCGTGCTTCGCCAGTTCCGCGAGATAATGGAACGTAATGGTTCCTGGGACAGTAGTGTATTTCTTGTGACGGCTGATCACCACTATCGCACCTCGCGCGCATTTGACGGAAAGGTAAGCTACCGAGTGCCGTTCCTGGTGAAATTACCAGAGCAGACCACCTCGATTGAGTTTACGCATCCCTTCAACGCAGTAGTTGCGCATGATCTTGTAATAGAGCTTCTAAAGGGTAATCTCACATCCAAAGAGGAACTCGCGGAGTGGCTCACTAACAAATCGATTTCGCTGCCGCAGTCGCAACCAGGTTCAAGTAATTAGTCGCGCTCAATTACTCCGAACACTAACCTCCGTCAAATTCTGGCTTGACATGTAACTACAATGTAGCGGTGCCCCACCTTCGACGCGCTGTCTTTTGCGCGGCTAAGGTGGGACGAGCAGGACGCACCGATACAGGAACTGCCCTAACGCCTACGCCCTTCTCAACTTTCCATCCTTAAGATGAAATTTTTCTCCCCGCCACACGATCGTGTCTCCGCCAAAGCTGGCGAACCAGATCGCCAGCCCAACCACATCGCGTGCTGGAATCAGCCACAGATCCCGCAGCGTCTGCCGGTCATTCAGAATCGTCCCGCACAGAATGTATCCCGAGGCAAAGCGCGCCACCGCCACCGCCGCCAGCAGAATCAGCGACCACCTCGCGCCGCCCGCGCACAGCGCAGCCGCCAGCGCCCACGGCAGTCCAAAGGTCAGCAGCACTCCAACGTAGCCCCACCTGCGCAGATCGCGCATCGTCCGCGCCCAGCGCAACTGATGCTCGAACATCGCGCCAAATTTGTACTCCGGCAAAAAAGTTTCCACCACCGCGTCGGAGAGCACGACTTCGTATCCCGCCTCCCAGATCATCCGTCCCAGCTCGTGATCGTCGGCCAGATAGTCAACCAGCTTCTCAAGTCCGCCGATGGCCTCCACCGCCGCGCGAGGAAATGCCAGTGTCGAACCCAGTCCGAAGTGTAGTCCGCCCTCCAGCTCCATCGCGCACAGCACGCCGCCGGCAAAGTCGGTGGCAATCGTAACCGCCTCCATCCGCGAGGCCAGGCTCTTCCAGCCAATGCTGCTCCCGGCCTCGGCCCGGTACAACGCCGTCACCAGCCCAACGCGCCGGGCCCCAGCGCCTGCCCGAGCGCCAGCGCCTGCAGCCGGAGAGGCTACCGTTGCCGCGTACCCGCCAGCGCCTGCGACCGAAGCAACTTCCATCGGCGCAACCATCCGCCGCAGATAATCGCGCTCCACTCGAATGTCGCTGTCGTTAATCACAATGTGGTCGTACTTCGCCTGCCGCATCATCTCAGACAGATTACTCACCTTGCGATTGGCCCCATGCGGCTCTGCACAAACCACCAGCCGTATCTCGTGCTCCGGAAATTCGCGCTGCAGCCGTTCCACCTCCGCCACCGCTTCGTCGCCCGCATCGTTTACGCCAAAGATGATTTCGTACTGCGGATACTCCTGCAAGCAGTGCGAGCGGAAGCTCTCATACATCTGCCGGTCGCTGCCGCGCAGCGGTTTCAGAATGCTGATCCCTGGGCTGAATGTTGAAGCCGCGTATTTTCCCGCCGCCCGCCGCCGCATCACAAAGCGCCATTCGCTCCACAGCGAAAGCCCCAGGTAACCCAGCCCGCACAGGGCCAGCAGCGCGAACACATAGGCGGCGGAATGGATGAGAATCTTCAGCATGGCAGCCGCATAGAGCTTATCGGAATACCCCGCGCCGCCGCCAGCCTCACCGCAAAACCTGGCGCGCCCGCAATCGTCCCGCCTTTCGCCGCCCTTGCCTTTCGGGCATACTCAAAGTGTTCCACGGAGAATCTGCATTGAAGCTGAAGTTCTGGCAATGGGCTGTGCTGGTGGTCTGTGCCGTCATATTTCTGGGAGTGTTTTATCGCGACCGCCAGTTGACGGAAGGCCGAAAGGCCTTTGAGCGCCTCGGCTGTCCAAGCTGCCACATCGCCGGCGGCGCACCCTCGCTCGCTCACGTCGGAGGCAAGTACGATCGCGCGACCCTGGTCGATTGGCTGACCGATCCGGAGACCGTTTACTCGCGCCTCGGACGCAAGCCGCTCAACGCCGGATACGAGCCCATGCCGCGCATGCAAGTCTCGCACCATGAAATTGAGACGATCTCCTATTTCCTGTCCGTACAGCGGTAATGCCACCGATGGCGAAGTCCGCGCTATGGCAAAATATCTCAAGAGCTGGTAGTCGGTGGAGGAATCGGAATGCAGGTCTTTGCAACGCACATCGCATCACGCTCGGTTGCCCTGTTAGCGGTCGCGGCGCTTCTGCTCTGCGCCTGCATCTCCGGGCAGCAGTCTTCCAGGCCCGCGCCCGTCGCTCCTCATGCGCGCCTCATGGCCGCCCGCACCATCCGCATCGAGCATGCCGGCGGACGCCTCCCCAACGATGTCATTGGCGACGCCTTCCAGGGCTGGGGCCACTACATCCTCGTCGCCGATCCCGCGCAGGCCGACCTCATCGTCTCCATCAACGCCCCGGTTGCTGACTCCGGCGTAAGCGTAAGCGCCGGCGATGGCCGTCACGGTGCGCCTCCGCCCGGCAGCCGCACCGTATCTTCCTCCGATGTCGCACAGATCTTTCTCTCCGTTCTTGACGCCCATGATCGTGTCGTCCTCTGGAGCGGCAGCGAGCGTCCCAAATCCTCCATGAAGGAAAAGCAGCGCGAGGATAATGTCGTCGAGGCCTCGCTCCGTCTCTTCCGCCGCTTCCGCAGCATCATCGAGCCCGAGCCCGCCCCCTAGACTGTTCCTCAAGAAATAACCGCCGGGTGCCCCACCTTCGACGCGCTGTTTTTGCGCGGCTAAGGTGGGAAGCGACAACCTTCTTCTCTTCAGATCTCTGTAGTTGTTGTTGATTTTGTTTATCAAGCGGGGACGCCTTCTGCCAAAGCCCCCTAGCTCTCACCGGTTTTTGCACTTCCATCCACAGCCTTTCCGCGATTTGCACAGCATACCCACAGTGCTCTCGTCGTTTTCTCTTCCGCTCCAACTTCTCCCGTTGCACTCTGCATATAACGCAACCGTGTACATGACGCTGCGTGGTGCTTCCCGGCTCGAAGAGCGGCGAAAGGCATTGCATAATTCAGTTGGTTCCCGGCTTCCGGCTTTGTGGTGACGCAAAGCTATGCTACGGCACGGCGCGAGCAATCGCAGCCGACGGCGGCAGTGGAATCCGGACACCAGCCGGGCTTTGCATCGCTTCCTTGGCAACAGGGCCGCCGCTCCAGAGACGGAAGGGGAGCCGGACGTAAGCCTCCGATCACGGACCAAAGTCCGCGGAGTCCACTTTCGTTCGGGCTCCCAGGTTTCCGCAAAGGCGGCGGGAGCGAGTCACCCACGCACTGCTGTGCATGGTTGCAGGCCCGGAGAGGCGGCTGGCTTCTCCGGGCCTGATTTTCAACAACCATTTTTCTTGTGCCTTTGGCTGGAAGCGCTTACATGTGTTTCGGCGGCGTTTTCCTCGCCTTCCACAGCTTCCACCGTTGCGGCCGCCGCCCGTGCGCAATACCATCCGTGCAGTATCGTGGAAATGCGGATGTTGTTTTTGATTCTTCCCTATGCCTGCTGCCGACTTCAGTCTCGATCGCGGTCTTCCGGCCAGTCCTGAGGCCGAGCGTTCCATCCTCGGCGCAATTCTGCTCGATAACAACCTGCAGAACGAAGCTCTCTCGACCCTTAAATCCGAGCACTTTTTCCTCGACGCTCATCGCCGCATCTACCAGCGCATCGCCGATCTCTCTGAGACCAACCGCCCCATTGATATCGTCACTCTCACCGAGGAGTTGCTCCGTTACAAGGAACTCGAGGCCGTCGGCGGAGCCGGCTATCTCGCCTCGCTCACCGATGGCGTTCCCCGCCGCTCCTCGCTTGAGCACTATGTCCGCATCGTCCGTGACAAGGCGATTCTGCGCAATCTTATCCATGCCGCCAACGGAGTCATCGCCCAAGCCCTCGAGCAGGCCAGCACCGCCGCTGAGGTCATCGACTCCGCCGAATCCAGCATCTTCAACATCTCCGAAGAGCGCAGCGGAAACCAGCTCACCGACATCAAGACCATCGCCCAGGAATCTTTCGGCGGCGATCTTGACAAACTCTTCCAGCGCGGCGGACGCATCACCGGCCTGGAAACCTACTACCCCGATCTCGACGATCTCACCAGCGGCCTGCAGAAGTCTGACCTCATCATCATCGCCGCCCGTCCCTCCATGGGCAAAACCGCCCTCGCCATCAATATCGCCGAAAACGCCGCTGTCATCGGCGGCAAGAGTGTCGCCGTATTCTCCCTGGAAATGTCGAAAGAAGCCTTGCTCAACCGCATGTTGTGCTCGCAGGCCCGCGTCGACGGACACAAGATGCGCACCGGCTTCCTCGCCCGCGAAGATCTCGGCAAGCTTCGCACCGCCCTCGACAAGCTGATCCACGCCCCCATCTACATCGATGACACGCCCGGCATCTCGCTCACCGAATTGCGCGCCAAGGCTCGCCGCAAAGCCCTGGACAAAGACCGCCTTGATCTCGTCGTCGTCGATTACCTGCAACTCATGTCGGCTTCTGCTCCCGGCGGCCGCCGTTATGAGAACCGCACCCAGGAAGTCTCGGCCATCTCGCGCGGACTCAAGGCGATCGCCAAGGAATTGAAGATTCCCGTCATTGCCCTCTCGCAGTTAAGCCGCGCCCCGGAAACCCGTGGTAAAGACACCGAGCCCAAGCTCAGCGATCTCCGCGAATCCGGCTCCATCGAGCAGGATGCCGACATCGTCATGTTCATCTACCGCCCCGAGTACTACAACCGCGACAATCCCGAGCTTGAAGGCAAAGCCAAAATCATCGTCGCCAAGCAGCGCAACGGCCCCACCGACACCATCCAGCTCGCCTTCATCAAAGGTTCCACCCGCTTTGAAACCCTCCTCCGCAGCGAGTGGCTGCACGAGTAAGAGGGAAGAGTTACCATGCCGGGCGCCCCAGGTTCGCGCGCCGCTCTTGCTCCTGCCTTTGCTCTCAACTTTGAAACCTGTGAAACTTTGAAACCTGTGAAACTTTGAAACCTGTGAAACCTTGAAACCTGTGAAACTTTGAAACCTGTGAAACTTTGAAACCTTGAAACCTTGTTCTCGCGTTACACTTCCTTCGCATCCTCCGCCCCGCCGCGGACATCCTTTCCATAAGGAGCCATCATGAAAGCCATCGGCTACATTCAATCCCTGCCCCCCTCCGATCCCAACTCCCTCTTCGATTTCGAAATCCCTGTCCCCGAGCGCAAGGATCGCGATCTTCTCGTCGCCGTCCACGCCGTCTCCGTCAATCCGGTGGACACCAAAATCCGTATGCGTGCCCAGGGCACCGAGGCGCAGCCCAAGATTCTCGGCTTCGATTGCGCCGGCGTTGTCGAATCCGTCGGCCCCGAGGTCACCTTCTTCAAGCCCGGCGATGAAGTTTTCTACTCCGGCGCCATCTCCCGTCCCGGCACCAACAGCGAGTTCCATCTCGTCGATGAGCGCCTCGCCGGACACAAGCCGCGTTCGCTCTCCATGACCGAAGCTGCCGCTCTCCCGCTCACCTCGGTCACTGCCTGGGAGCTGCTCTTCGACCGCCTCTGCATTCCGCTCGGCAAGCCGCAGCAGGCCGGCTCGCTGCTCGTCGTCGGAGCCTCCGGCGGCGTTGGTTCCATCCTCGTGCAACTCGCCCGCCGCCTCACCGGACTCACCGTCATCGGAAGCGCCTCGCGTCCCGAATCCCAATCCTGGGTTCTCAAAAACGGCGCCCACCACGCAGTCGATCATTCCAAAAAGCTAAGCGAGGAAGTCCGCCGCCTCGGCATCCAGCACGTCGAATACATCATCGGCCTCACCCACACCGATCAGCACTTTGACGAGATCGTCGAACTCATCGCCCCGCAGGGCGCATTCGCTCTCATCGACGATCCCGCTCCCATCGATGTGCGCAAGCTCAAAACAAAATCCGCTTCCATGCGCTGGGAGTCCATGTTCACCCGCTCAACCTTTCAGACCGCCGACATGATCGAGCAGCATCGCATCCTCGAACAAGTATCGAAACTCGTCGATGACGGACTGATCCGCACCACCCTCGGCGCAACCGGCGGACGCATCAACGCCGAAAATCTGCGCCGCGCTCACGCCGCCATCGAGTCCCACAAGTCCATCGGCAAAATCGTCCTCGAAGGCTTCTAGCCCGCATTTCTAAAAGATGTATCCGTGGCCCAGAGTTGGCTCTTTTCCAACTCTGGGGCTTTTCGGAGTCACGCGCGGGTGCCCCACCTTCGACGCGCTGTTTTTGCGCGGCTATGGGACGGGCAGCTTCCAGGGTCAATCTGCCTGCTTTGTATTTGATTGGGCGCGCTTGAGCGGCAAGTATTTTCGAGTGGCCTGGTGGCCCACATCCGCCGAGCGCCCGCAGCCGGAGCGGAGGTGCTTACCGCGTACCCGGCTGCGAAGCTTCCTTTGGCGAATGTGGGATGCTCCAGGAAACGTCGAGCGACGTTTAATCCCTACTTCTGTTTCTCCTCCCACAAATTCAAAAGCTAGCGAACCGTCCATCCTCCATCAACGGCAAGCACGTGCCCCGTCACAAGATCGGACGCCGAAGAAGCCAGGTAAAGCACCGCGCCGGCAACATCGGCGGGCTTCGCCATTCTGCCCAGCAGAATGTTGTCCATGCAATAACGGTAGAATTCCTCGTTCTTGAACATCGCTTCGGTAAGTTTCGTCTCAACAAAGGTCGGGGCAACGGCGTTCACCTTGATGTTATAAGGCGCCCACTCCAGGGCCAGCAGCTTGGTCAGCATGTTCAACGCGCCCTTGCTGGAGGAGTAGGTGGCCCGCGCCGGGATGGCAACGCTGGCGGCTTGCGAAGACATGTTGATGATCTTGCCGCTCTTCTGCGCAATCATCACCTTTCCTACCGCCTGGCAGCAGAAGAAGAGGCCCTTCAAGTTGATATCCAGCACCTTGTCCCAGGCTTCTTCCGTCACATCGACGGCCATCTGCGGAATGCTGATACCGGCGCAGGTCACAAGGATATCGAGATGCCCGAACGTGGCAGCAGCCTTTTTGGCCATCGCATTGATCTCCACCACTTTCGTGAGATCGGCCTCTACGCTCAGCGTTCTGCGTCCTATCTCCTCGATCGCCTTCCGCGACGCTTCCAGCTCGTCATGCAGGCGGTCCACCAGAACGATGTCCGCACCATAATTGGCCAGCGTCTCGGCAATCGCGAAGCCGATCCCGCGTGCCGCTCCCGTCACCACTGCAACCTTCCCCGTCAGATCAAAATTCGGAATGTTCGATTTCATAGCATCGCTCCCGCAGTATTAAGAATGAATAAAATCTTGCCGTTACTTCTTCTTCGCTGCCTTTGGCGCAGGCCCCAGCGCGGCCTTCACCCGCTCGATCGTTTCAAACAGCTTCCCCTTGTCCGGCACTTCCACAAACGGCTGTTGCTTGGAATCGCTCACCACCCAGATCGTCGGAGTCTGATGTACTCCCATTGCCAGGCCAAGCTTGGTGTCGGCCTCCACCTTGGCGCGCAGCTCCCCTTTCGGATCGTAGAAGGCGGGCAGCGCGCTGTGATGCTGGTTGGCGAACTTATCCGCCCAATCCCGCATGTTCGTCTTGTAGATCGCACTTTGGTTGGCAAAGATATATTGCCGGAACTCCTCGCCCAGTTGCGGCGACAGCGAGTCGAAGTACCGGGCAATGATGTGCGCTTCCATGCTCCAGGTGTGGTTCGGGATGATAAAGTCATGGCGCACCAGTGGCAGGTGGTAATCGCGCGTGGCCTGTACCAGCAGCGGATCGGCCGCAGCGCACGCCGGACACTGCAAATCCTCAAAGACCACCAGGGCCATCCGGCTTCCCGCCGGAGGATGCAGCGCGCTCGTATCGCCTGCCCATGCCGCTGCAACCATCATCATTAGCACCGCAACCAGCGCCACCATCTTCGTTCTCATCGTTTCCTGTCTCCTCACGCTCTGCTCTGTGTCCGCACTTACTTTTTTTCTGCCGCCTGCATCTGTTCGATCATCGAAAACAACTTCTCCCGCTCCAGGGTCTCCACGAATGGCGCCCCGCGCTGGCTCACGCTCACCACGTACACCGTCGGAGTATGAATCACTCCCACCTGCTGCCCCAGCGCAAAATCGGCCAGCACAAGTTTCTTCAGCTCGCCCTTCGAATCATAGTTGGCCGGCAGCTCCAATCCGTGCTGATCGGCAAAGCGTTCGGCCATCCCGCGCAAGTTCGCCTTGTTGATCGAGCTCTGGTTGGCGAACACCCAGCGCCGGAACTGCTCGCCCAGCGGCAGCGCCTTCGCTTCTCTGCTGCTAGCCCCGCCCTTCGCACTCCCGCCCTGCGTATCAAAGTACCGCGCGATCACGTGCGCTTCAAATGCCCAGTTGTGCATCGGCAGAGGAAAATCATGCCGCACCAGCGGAATCCCGTACTTGGTTGCCGCCTCCTGCAAAAGCCCTTCCGCGTCGGCGCAATCCGGGCATTGCAGGTCTTCAAACGCAATCAGCGCAACCGCTTCGCCCTTGGGAGGCCGCAGCGCGCTCGTATCGCCCGCCCACGCAACCGCCGGAACCGTCAGCAAAGCCAGCACGGCGGCAAGATGCAAATTCATCGCTTTCCTCTCTCGCACATTCCGCTCGAAGGTTTTTCCTCTGGCCTTTCATGATAGACGAAGCCTCCACCGAGCCGGACGCAAGAAATGCTTCCGGGCAAAAAAAGAGAGCGCGGATTAATCCGCGCCTCAGGGATGCAAAGGAGGTCTGCTTATGCCAGTTAGACGCGCCAGATTTCCCTTGGTTAGCAAACGCACCCAAAATTTCTTACCCCCGCCTCTACCCAGCTCTACCCGTTATGCCTTTGCGCCTCGCCAAACCATTTACTCGCGATGCACCCACGCCGGCAATAATGTTGACTGAAAGGTTAATCGTTGGAAATTTTGCCAACGATTAACCAGTTGGTACATTCGCCTCTTCCAACGATTCACCACTTCGCCAATCGTTGTTCCTCCCGTCTCAGGCTTCCGCACCCGCCGTCTGCACCCGGATTTTTCCGTGAAGGGCCACTTTGACCTTTATTTGTGCCTGTTCCAGCAGCTCTGCGATGACTTGTCATCGAGACGAGTAGAATTACGGCATGGCAGTCACCGTTCGTTCGTTCGCAAAAATTAATCTCGGGCTTGCGATCGGCCCTATGCGGTCAGATCGCTTCCATGCGCTGGAGACGATTTACCAGACGATTGCCGCTCACGACCTGGTTCGCGTCGAAGCCGCACGCGGCAGCGGCATCGAGATTCGCTGCAAAAATCCCCAGGTTCCATGCGATTCAACGAACACCTGCTATCGCGTCGTCGACCACATGCTGCACTACTGGAAGCAGCGCGCCAAGGTCGTCATCACCATCGAAAAAAAACTTCCCGTGCAGGGCGGACTCGGCGCCGGCTCATCGAATGCGGTGGCCACCATGTTCGCCCTCGAGCGCGAATTGAAAGAGCCGCTTCCCGCCGCCGAGCGCCTGCGCATCGCCGCCGAGGTGGGATCGGATCTCCCGCTGTTTCTGCTCGGTGGAACCGTGCTCGGCCTCGGCCGCGGCGAGCAGGTCTATCCCCTTGCGGAGCTGCCCGCGATCGCCTGCGTGCTGGTCACGCCGGCGAGCACAGTCTCTACCCCGCAGGCTTTTCGTGACTGGGATGTACTTGTCGAGAGCGACTCCAAGGTCAGGAGTTTGACGCCTCCCGCTGACTCCGGTACACTATCTAAGTTCAACGGCTCTGCGTTTGAGTGGTTGAGCTACCTGGATTTATCCGGTGTTCCCGTCGAGTCTGACGGGGACCGGGCCGAGACTCCGCTTCTCGACCTCGTCCGTGCCGGGATAGAAAACGATTTCGAAAGAGTCGTCTTTCCTCAATATCCCGAATTGCGTGACGTGAAGCGAATTCTTGAGCGTGAAGGCGCCGACTATGCTTCGCTCTCTGGATCAGGCTCGACGATGTACGGTCTATTCCGTACCCGTGAGCGTGCGGTGCAGGCCGCCGGACGGATGAGCGCGAAGGGATTGGCAACCACTGTCACCGAAACGCTGCCGCGCCATGAATATTGCGCGCAGATGTTTGTGAGATAGCGATTCGGCGCATCTTGCCTCACTGGGCGGTAGACTAATGGTAGGTCAAGTGCCTTTGGAGCACTTCGTCCAGGTTCGAATCCTGGCCGCCCAGCCAGAATTTCAGTTCAGGGAATGCAGCAGGCAGTACCGGTTTCAGGAAGGCTGTGGCGCGAACCATGCCGCACCAGCCCGCATGGAGTTTCACGCGATTCAAGCGGGGATCAACCAGTCCTCATAGCGGAGATGGCGATGGACACCGTAGTCAAACCGAGTGAAGTGACAGTAGCAGCCGATGCCACGCAGACGGTGCCGGAAGCGGGAGTAGCGGTTCCTGCAAAGAGCGCCGAGTTGCCCAAGGGCGACAAGAAGCAGGCGCCGACCCGCCGCGATGATAAGTTGCGGATTTTCTGCGGGACCTCGAATCCAGCGCTCGCCAAGGAGGTCTGCGATTTTCTTGGACTGCCGCTGGGACAGACATTTTTGACGCAGTTCTCCGATGGCGAAATTTACGTGCAGATCTTGGAAAACGTGCGCGGCTCGGATGTGTTCGTCATTCAGTCGACCTGCGATCCGGTCTCGCACAACCTGGTGCAACTGCTTCTGATCATCGATGCGCTCAAGCGGGCATCGGCGCGCCGAATCACCGTGGTGATTCCCTACTTCGGTTACGCCCGGCAGGATCGCAAGGATAAGCCGAGGGTTCCGATAAGTTCCAAACTCGTGGCCGATATTCTGACCACTGCGGGAGCCAATCGGGCGCTCGTGGTTGACCTGCATGCACCACAGATTCAGGGCTTTTTCAACATTCCGGTGGATCATCTGTTTGCCTCACCGGTGCTGGTGGATCATTTCCGCAAGGCAAATCTGCCGAGCCTGACGGTGATCTCTCCCGACGCAGGCGGCGTGGAACGCGCACGCTTCTTTGCGAAGAAGATGGATGCCCCAATGGCGATCGTGGACAAGCGCCGTACGGAGATCAACGTAACGGAAGTGATGAACGTAATCGGCGATGTGCGCGGGCGCAACTGCCTGATCCTTGACGACATTGTGGACACAGGGGGAACGCTGGTGAAGACTGCGCAGGCGCTGCTCGATAATGGCGCGGTAGCAGTCTCCGCCTGTGCCTCTCACGCAGTACTTTCCGGACCGGCTCTGGAGCGGATTTCGAAGTCGAGCCTGAAAGAGCTGATTGTTACCAACACAATTCCGCTGAGCGAGGCGGCCCAGAAGGAACCGAAGATCAAGGTGCTTTCGATCGCCGGTCTCATCGCGCGTGCGATCCAGTCGATCCACGAAGAGACCTCGGTGAGCAAATTGTTTAGCTAAGCCCCTGCGCGCACGGTGCGCGCCGGGACCCTGACGTAGAAGGAACAGACTGATGGCAACCGCAACTGCAACAAACACAGTGGAAGCAAAGCTGCGTGAAGCTTCCGATAAAAACGCCGCGCGCCGTCTGCGCACCACCGGAATGATTCCGGCTGTGCTCTACGGCGCCAAGAAAGACCCGCGCACAATTGCCGTGGATCCGAAGCAGATCATGAAGATTCTGCGCTCGGCATCGGGTCACAACACGATCTTTGACATCAGTGTCGAGGGCGAACAATCCAAGGCGATGCTGGTGGATTGGCAGTACGAACCGCTGAAGGGAGCCCTGCTGCACGTCGACCTGAAGCGAATCGCAATGGATCAGAAGATGCGTCTCTCGGTTCCGGTGCGCATCCAGGGCGAAGCCAAGGGTGCCAAGGAAGAGGGTGGCCTGCTGGATCTGGTATTGCGTGAGATCCAGATTGAGTGCCTGCCGTCGGACATTCCGAGCCACATTGCGGTGGACGTAGCCAATCTTGGCGTGGGCGATGCAATTCGCGTTGCCGATTTGCCGCAAACCGCTTCGGTGAAGTACTTGAACGATCCGGATGCCTTGGTTGTACACATCACATTTGTGAAGGAAGAAGTAGTCGCGACGCCAGTGGATGAGATTGCTGCCGCCGTTACCACCGAGCCTGAAGTCATCAAGAAGGGTAAGGCAGAGACGGAGCCGGAAGCGAAGGACACGAAGGATACAAAGAAGAAATAACGGCCGTGTTGGGCTCAGTGGCATAGCCGCATGAGCCCTCGGCGATGGGAGAGGCGGCACGGTGAAACTGATTGTCGGGCTCGGAAATCCGGGCATCGAGTACCAGTTCACACCGCATAACATGGGGTTTCTGGCGATCGATCGCATCGCCGAGCAGTGCGGAGTAAAGGTTGCGAACCGACACTGCAAGGCTGTCACGGCGAGGGTGATCCTGGAAGGGCAGCCGGTGCTGCTGGCCAAGCCTGAAACTTACATGAACCTCAGCGGCGAGTCGGTCAGGGGGTTGCTGGAGCGCTACGAAGCGGAACCAGCGCAAGACCTGATCGTGTTGTATGACGAGCTGGCACTCCCGTTCGGCTCCATCCGGGTTCGCGAGCGCGGAAGCGCAGGCGGACACAACGGAATGAAGTCGATCATCGCCTGCCTGGGCGGCCTGCAGGATTTTTTGCGGGTCCGTCTTGGAGTAGCGCCGGAACATAAGCTGACCGATGTCAGGGAATACCTGACCGAGCGGCCGATGCGGAAGGCGCAACTGCTACTGGCCGACGAGGCCTTGGACGCGAGTAGTGAAGCGGTTCGAATGATCTTGACGCTTGGAGCGTCAGCCGCGATGAACCGGTTTAATCAGAAGGTGAACGAGGCCGGGCAAGCGGAGTAAGGATTGAGGGCAAGCGCCAGCGCAGCCCAGGAGAGAACAGATGGATCGTAAATATGAAGTGATGTTCATCCTTCGTCCGGATACACCCGAGGAGGATTTAGATCGCCTTCTCCAGACGATGGAGACCAACGTTGCCGCCACCGGCGGCAAGGTGACCGGCTTTGAGCGCATGGGCAAGCGCCGCCTGGCTTACACGGTCAAGAAATTCCAGGATGGCATTTACATTCTTGCCTTCGTGGAGGGGCCAGGCTCGGTGTTAAAGGAACTGGAGCGCCGCTTGCGGGTGCAGGAACTTGTCATCAAGTTCATTACCGTCCGTACCGACGAAGAAGAGAAGCGTCTGGCGAAAGTCAAGAAGTTGCGCGACGCCAAGATGAAAGGCCAGGGAACCCAGGGCCAGGCGGCAGCGGCAGCAGCAGCGCAGGCAGCCGAAAATGCAGCGGCGGCGGCAGCAGCAGCTCCTGTGGTAGAGGCAGCGGCGGCGGTGCCGGAAGTTGCGGCCGAGACTCCGGCGGAAGTTCCACCGGCAACGGTTTAAGCAGGTAGCCTGCCTTCGGGTGGGCAGCGCGAGTTGGCGGTACGCGCGAAACGATGTGAAAGTTCAGGCGCCTCCGGCGCTTACAAGGAGAGTTATGGCAGACGAGAGCACCAAACAGGCAGCTCCGGAGAGGTCCGAAGCAGCGGCGCCCGAGGCTGGCGCACGTCCCTCCGGTCCCCGTTCCTCAGGGCCGCGCCAGGGCGGCGGACGCCCCGGCGGCACTGGCCGCGATGGTGGCCGCAAATTTTTCCGGCGCAAGAAGGTCTGCAAGTTCTGCACCGAGAAGATCGACAGTATTAATTACAAGGACGTGCGCCTGCTTTCGGGCTTTGTGGCCGAGAGCGGCAAAATTGTTCCTCGCCGCCTGACGGGAGTTTGCACGCCCCATCAGCGCCGCGTCACCGAGGCTATCAAGCAGGCCCGCAACATCGCTCTGCTGCCCTTCGCGGCGGGCCGCTAAACTCCGGCCGGCGCCGCATCAATGCGGCGCGGCGCGCGGAGCGCAGAGCCGAGACGCAAGGCTGAGATTAGAGAGGGATTGAGTCATGGAAGTCATTCTGAAAGAAGATGTGGCCAAGCTGGGCGCGCGCGGCGAAGTGGTGAATGTGGCGGAAGGATATGGCCGCAATTATCTTTTGCCGAAGAAGCTCGCCGTGGAAGCCACCAAGGCGAATAAAGCGGTAATCGGCCAGATGAAGGCCTCCTCGGTTCGCAAGCTGGCCAAGGAAAAGGGCGATGCAGAGTTGCTGGCAAAGCAATTCATCGGCCTCAGCCTGCACTTTACCCGCAAGTCCGGCGAACACGATACGCTGTTCGGTTCGGTTACTTCGTCCGATATTGCGCATGAACTCGAAGGCCGCGGCTTCAACATAGACCGCCGCAAGATTGAGCTGGACCAGCCACTAAAAACGCTGGGTGAGTTCACCGTACCGATCAAGCTTCACAAGGAAGTCACGGTTCAGATTAAGGTCGCTGTGACCAAGCAAGAGAGCGAAGAACCATCCGCTTAGGATGCGACGAGATAATCCTGCGAAAGGCCGGCGTCGGAGACGCTGGCCTTTCTGCGTGTAGGATTGCAAAATAGATTGCTAACGGACTGAGCTTTGTACCGTCCAACCTTATGAGCAATGAACTCTGCATTTGCGGCGCAGGGTCCGGAGTTGACGGGCAAAGCGAAAGATTCCCCAAAGGAAAGCATCGTGGGGCAAAGCCCGAACCGGGTCAATGACGCCGAACTGATTCGCGCGGCGCAGCAGGGAGATCATGCCGCGTTCGAAGAACTGGTGCGCCAGTACGATCAACCGGTGTTGCGGCTGGCCCTGCACCTGACCGGCTCTGAGCAGGAAGCGCAGGACATATACCAGGAAGCGTTTCTGAAGGTGTACCGCAACCTGGGGAGTTTTCGTTTCGAGTGTTCTTTTTACACATGGGTCTACCGGATCGTCTCCAACTTGTGCATGGATTATCTGCGGCGCAAGCAGGTGCGCAGGGAGGATCCTTCGGTGCGAGTCAGCTCAGAAGGCGAGGAGTTTGACCTGCTGGAGCAGCTTCCGGACGAGAGCGCGGGGGCGAGTCCGGAGCGGGACCTGTTGCGACGGGAAATGGGCAAGCGCATTGCCCGCGCGTTGACCAAGTTGAGTCCGCGGGAACGCATGGTCTTTGAGATGAAGCACTACCAGGGATTGAAGCTGCGCACCATTGGCGAGGCCCTGAACACCACGGAAGAGACGGCGAAGAACACGCTGTTTCGCGCAACACAGAAGTTGAGAGCGGCCTTGGCCGACCTGAAGTAGAGAAGGCAATTATGAATTGCGATTGGGTACAGGAAAATATCGCACTATATCTATATAACGAGCTGGCCGATGACGCGCGTCACGAATTAGAGAGGCACGTCGAGCGTTGCGCCAAATGCGCCGCTGAGTTGAAGGCGATGCGCGTGTTTCATGGCGAGATGAGCGGAATGCCGCAACTGGAGGTCACGCCGAACCTGCTGGCCTCGGCGCGTATTCAACTCTCCGAAACCTTGGGGACGGTGCAGCAGCACAGCGGTTGGCGCTGGGTGCTGGATCCGGTGGCATTGCTGCGGCAGGTGCGCTTTTCGCCCGCCCTGGCTGCGGTCATCTTCCTGGTTGGCTTCGGCGGCGGTTTGGGCGCCATGTATCGCATGAGCGCGACGCTGCACGGTGGCGCGCTTTCGGCGGAGCAGCAGCAGGAAGCCTCGATTGCAGGCATTCGAAATATTGTGCAGGAACCGGGCAGCGACCGGGTGCGCATTGACTATGAGCGGGCTCTGCCGGCAACGGTGCAGGGTTCGGTGAACGATCCGCAGATTCAGGCGTTGCTGGTGATGGCTTCGCGCAGCACTGCAAACTCGGGACTGCGCATGGATTCGGTGGACCTGCTGCGCCAGAAGCCGGATGATCCGGCAGTGCGCGAGAGCCTGGTTTACTCGCTGCGCTCGGACAGCAATCCAGGTGTGCGGCTTAAAGCCGAGGAAGCGCTGGCGCCGATGGTAAAGCAGGATATCCGGGTGCGCAACGCGATGCTGGAATCTCTGCTGAATGACAATAATCCCGGAGTTCGCGCCGGCGCGCTCAAGGCTCTGGAAGCGGTGCGCAACGATACCAGTGTTCGGCAGGGGCTGACCCAGTTGGCCAAAGAAGATCCCAACGAGTTCATTCGGCAGGAATCCTCGCGCATCCTCGCGCAGGCGGCGGACGTTCAGTAAATGAATTGCAAGCTTGAAGATGAACCACGCTGCGGCAAGGGCCGTCAAGAAAAGAATCGCGTCATGCGAGGCGAGCAATCTGTGAGAACGGCCGGAATTTGGCTGACGCGTGCAGCTTGCGTTCTGCTGATTCTTGCGCCGGTGCCTGCGGCCATGGCCGAGCAGCACCAGCAGCACGTGGAACGTGACGGGCACGGCTGGATGCAGGTGAGCACCGGTCCGCTAGCCAGTGAAAAAGTGCTGCAGGTGACGCACTTCGTGGGCTCGGTGCAGGTTGTGACCGGTGCCCAGTCCGGCGGCTATATTCTGCGCCTGCACTCACAGGAATCAATCGAAAAGGATGCAGGTAAACAGTTTGCAAATTTTCATCTGGGAGTGGGCCGCAGGAGCGGCGAGATTTTGATTCAGACCGTTGGCCCGGTTGAGCTGGCGGTGAACGCCGAACTGATCATCCAGCTTCCACTGGCCACGGAGACGATACACGTCGATACGATGGGCGGCAAGATTACCATCCATGGAAAAGTAAACCGTCTAGATCTCCAGACCCATGGCGCGGATATCGAACTTGACGATGCCGATCAGTTGCGCGCCGAGACCATGGGCGGTTCGGTTACGGTCAATCATCGTCTTGGCGATTCGTTCATTCGTAACGGCGGCGGCGACATTCGCGTCGACGCCTCGGTGGGAGATTTGGAGATTGTCTCCCTGGGCGGAAATATCTGGCTCAAGGCGATTGCCAAGGGCCGGGTGCAATCGGGCGGAGGAAACATCGAAGTAGTCCGCTGCACTGGCTCCTTGCTGGTTCGTACGGCTGGAGGCAATATCAATCTGGGCGAAATGGGCGGAGCCGTCACGGCCGAGACTGGCGGCGGCAGCATTCGCGTCGGGGTCGCCCACGGAGCGGTTGCAGCCAGTACGGCACTGGGCAACATTGAACTCTGGAAGCTCTCGCAGGGAGCCCAGGCGCACACCGGCATGGGGCGGATTACCGCCGAGTTTGTCGGGGACAGGAATTCAATGCGGGAGTCGGAGTTGGTGACCTCGATGGGCGATATCGTCGTCTACTTTGCCGCTGCCGTTCCAGCCAACCTTCATGCCGTGGTCGGGACCAGTCCGACGAAACACATTGTAAGCGAGTTTCCGGAATTGAAGATTTCCAATGGCAGCGCCGAATACGGACCCCGCAGCATTGTCGCCGATGGAGCCCTTCACGGGGGTGGGCCCGTGATCGAACTGCGAACCCTGGTTGGCCAGATTGAACTGCGCAATGCCAAATAGCGGCGCCGTACATTGATTCAGGATTCCGGGGCGTCTTCATTCGGGTTCCGCGGCTGTGGACTCCCTCGTGCTCCGGTGACCTCGATGCTGAGGCGCTGGCGGTCCATTTTGCCGTCCTTGCGGGCCGTCAGGTCCACGTTCCAACTGCCTGCCACCTCCAGTTCCACCCTGCCCTCGTAGTTGCCGGCGCCATTCGCACGCAGAGTCACATGTTGTGCCGGGTGATCGATGTTGCTCATGTAGACATCAGCCTCGATAATCAGGCCACTGGCGGGCTTGCCGGCAGCGTCGATTGCGTGAATCTTGAGGATCGTTGGGCCGTCGCATTCTGGTGGCTCCGGATCCGTGGCAAGGGTGAAGCGGAATGGCGAGAGCTGGTTGCGCAGGCTCATGATGAGTGCGGCGGGAGCGGGCGGGGCAGGCAGCCCGAGCTTGTGCTCCATGACGAAGTAAGTCAACACGGCAACGGCGGCGATGGCAAGAATGCGGAGACGCATAGGTCAGAAGCTATCCGCCCACCTCGATGCTGAGTTTCTGCTGACGGCTCTTGCCATCCTTGTTCGCCGTCAGATCCACGTCCCAACTGCCTGGCATCACCAGGTTGACTTCCCCCTCGTAGTCGCCATTGCCTCTTCCGGTCAAAGTCAGGTGCTGGGAACCTTGATCCATGCCGCTCATGGATACATCCGCCTTGATCTCCACTCCATCGGCGGGCTGACTGGCGGCATCTATGACATGAACCTTGAGCAGAATGGGAGCGGTGAACCTCGGCGATACGGGATCGGTTTCGAGGGTGAAACGGAAAGGCGTGAGCCGGTCGCGCGTACCATTGATGATTGCCATCGGAGCGGGGGGGAGCGCAGAGGGCTCGGGTTTGTACCTCGTGATAACGAAGTACACGATCACGACGATAATGGCAATGGCAATCAGTCGAAAGCGCATAGTCTAAGGGCCCTCAGTGTGAGCCTCCCAACTGCGAATCGCGGGCCGGCAGATGTGGGGTATCATGCTCCTGCTGCCGGGGCACGGGCAAGATGCAGCCATGCGCCAGATCGCAATCGGCGCTCTCAAATTGAATGGTTGTGTGATGGATGTGATGGCGGCTGGCCAGCATGCGGCGCAACTCTTCGAGAATGGCATTGCTGGCCGAGGGCGGAATGTCCTGAATCGTGATGTGCGAGGAGAGGGCGTGCGTGTCGCTGCCGATGCTCCAGATGTGCAGGTCATGCACGTCAAGGACGCCGGGCACGGCGCGCAGTTCTGAAATGATGGTTTCCAGTTCCATGCTGCTGGGCGCGCCTTCCAATAAAATGTTCAGGCTCTCACGGATAATGCCGCCCGACGACCACAGGACCATGGCGGAGATAACTATAGAAAGCGCCGGGTCGATCCAGCTATGGCAGGTGGCAACAATGGCCCAGCCACCGACGATCACCGCAGCCGTGGAAAGCGTGTCACCAATCTCGTGGATCAGCACGGAACGCAGGTTCAGGTCGCGTCCGCCGCGGAGCAGCATCAGGGTGATGGCTCCATTGAGCACCACCCCGGCAGCTGCGACCCACATCATCACCCCGGCTTGGACGGCTTCGGGATGGGAAAGGCGGTGGATGGCCGCGTAAAAGATGAGGACGGCGATGACAACGAGTCCGATGGCATTGACGAAAGCGGCCAGAACTCCGGCGCGACGCCAGCCATAGGTTTTGGTGCTGGTGGCGGGCCGCTCGCCGAAATACACAGCGACCCAGGAGAGCAGGAGGGCAAAGAAGTCGGAAACATTATGTCCGGCTTCCGAGAGCAGCGCCAGGCTGTGTGCCCGGAAGCCCGCAACCACCAGCAGGACAATATATGCCAAGGTGAATCCCAGGGCAAGGCGAAGCATCCGGGCGGTGAGCGGGGGATGAGCATGTCCATGGGAGTGCCCGGCGTGGGAATCCATGGATGGAGTTTACGGCGGCGCGCGCCTAGCATCAAGGTGGAGCGGGAAAAACCTCTGCGGAGACTCCAGGCAGCAACGATGACACATCCAGCATCTTAGGAAATGGGAAGCTGCGGCTGAGCAAGAGCGCTGAAGGAGCAACCCATGCCAAAAGGATATCTGCTGCTGGTTGTGGTAGCTGCCATGCTTGTAGCCAAGGCCATCTCGCAGGAGATTGTGATCGAACCAGCGAATGGACGTGCGCAAGCCATGAAGCATCATTCGCGTGCGGCAGAAATGGGAGCTGCAGCTCTGGCCCGCGGCGGGGGTTGTTCCGTACTAGACGACGCGTTCGCCAAAGAGGCTGCCCTGCTCAGGAATGGATGGGCGGAAGCGCGCGCCCTCAAGATTGAGCAGAAACGCCTTGGCCGCCAGACCGCCACCGAATCCGGCAAGGGTGCCATCGGAGGCGATAACGCGATGACAGGGAACGATGATCGCGATGGGATTATGATGATTCGCCTGGCCGACGGCGCGTGAAGCGAACGGAGAGCCGACTTCGGAGGCAAGCCGCGCGTAAGATGACGTCTGGCCGTATGGAATCCGCAACAAGGCCCGCCAACAACGCAGATGAAACTCCGGTCCGCGCAAATCGAGCGGCAGATTGAAGTTACGGCGAGCTCCGGCAAAGTACTCGTCCAACTGGCGGATCACATTCCGGAAGCGTTCCGGCTCCTCAATCCAGCGCACATTCTTTGTGCCGTGCGGAGCGGCCCATCGGCCATGAAAGGCAACTGCGGCCAAGCCGCGCTCACTCATGGCGAGATCAAGGTGGCCAACCGGCGAGTCGTATCCGGCGGTGAAGAAGAACTCAGATGGCTCGGAAAATAGCATCTCTTCGGGCAAAGATAGCATGAAAGCGGCCGAATTGCTCACTGGCTTCTGACTCCAGCGATATGCTGGACAAAACACGAAGGGAGCGGAGCTGCTCGCCCCGCGCCCTTCGCCGCATTCGTGCTTCTTGCGTATTACTCAGGTTGAGACATGGCCGGCGCTTGCTGGATGGCTTGCAGTTCGCCGACTCCGTTCTTGAGCAGGGTGACCTCAACGCGGCTGCCAGGTGAGGGCTTTGCTGCCTGACCGCCAGAAGCCGACTGAAGCCTGGCATTGCCGAGGCCGAGCTCATAGATGCGATAAACCGGGATCTGATGATTGATGACCAGGTAGCGGACCACTGAGTCCGCCAGATGCTGCGACTGCTGGATTGAGGCTGCGCCGCGTCCTGGAGTGAAACCCTGAACTTCTACAACGTAGCCCTTTTGATCCTTCATGCCTTCCGCAAGCTGGTCGAGCGCCTCCCTGGCATTCTTGCTTAATGTAGCCGCACCGGGCCGGAAGCGAATCTCGACCTGACTGGCACTCTGATACTGGTCGAGGTTTTGCACTACCTGGGAGACGGATTGCAGATGAGTGCTGGCCTGCTGCGCGCTCTGGCTGGCCATCTGGGCGCGGTTTGCGGCATCGACCGCATGGTGATCGGCGAGGGTTGCGTGGGCGTCGGCGCGCTGAATTCCAGCTGTGGCACGCGCATCAACGTCCTTCAACATCCGGGAATTGATCGCCGTGAGCTCATCGAGTTCGCTGGTGCGGTCACGAATCGGGGCGAGTTGGCGCTGCACATACTTCTTGCGCGCAAACGGGTTCATATGTCCCCAGAAGCCTTCACGGCTGTCGGGCTTGAGCAGCTCAAGCTGCTGGTCGGGATTTGCCGTCGGCGAGTTGGCGTCGAGGGACGTTTGCGATTCCGCGAGAGGCTGCTGATCTGCAGCGGCAGTGCCTTGCTGCGCAACGAGCGGCAAGGCAAGTGTGGCAAGCAAGGGCAAAGTAAACAGGAAACGATTTTTCATGGCATTCCTCCAGCGGGAGCGGCCCGCCCTCAGGCTACGAACCGCCGGGGGCGGTACGTGACACCGTTTCTAGTACAGTTCAAATGCCAAACCAAAGTTCGACATAACCATTTTGTTTTCAATGAATACGCAAAGCTAAAGTCGAAGGCGTGAGCGGTAGGAATGGGTGCGGTAGGTAGGAATTACAGGGCGCGGCGCTTCAGTTCTCACGCCGGATCAGTCGAGCGTAACCGGGAGACGCTTCGTCCCATTATTTTTCCATGGATATCCAGGATGTAGTTGTCGGTCATGCCCGCCATGTAATCACAGATCACGCGAGCCCGGGTTTCGGATTCGGCCTGGCGCTGATAGCTGACAGGCAGGCTGGCGGGGTGCTCCATCCAATGGCAAAAAAGGTCTTTGACAATCTTTTCGCCATCCCTTTTCTGTGGGCGCAACGACTCGCTATGGTAGAGGTTCTGCGAAAGGAACTGCTTGGTCTGGACGCGCTCTTTGTCCGTTGCGGAACCGAAGGCGGCCAGCCGCTCCGGGTGGCGCCGGATATCTTCCACGGTCTTTATGCCTGCGGCCTGGAGCCTGTAGCGAGTGTTCTCAATCAAATCGGTTACGAGATGATTCAACATGCGCTTGAGCGCCTCATTAAATTTGAGCTTGTCGTTGACGGCACTGAACTCCCGCTCCACCTGGCGGAAATAGCGATCGAAGATTGCGACCTCGCGGCGAATGTCGTCAAGTTTGAGAAGGCGCGCTTCATAGCCATCGTCAAGGTCGGCGGTGTTGTAGGCGATCTCGTCAGTATGGTCGATGAGCTGGGCTTCGAGCGGCGGAAGTTGATCAAGGAGGTATTCGGCCAGCTCGGGATGCTCGGCGGGAAAATAGTCATGCGAGTGCTTGATGATGCCTTCGCGAACCTCAAAGGTGAGGTTCAGGCCGGGATGAGAGGCGTAACGCTGCTCGAAGTGCTCGACGATGCGCAGCGCGTGAAGATTATGGTCAAAGCTCTCGCCATGCTCGCGCATCGCTAGATCCAGGGCGTGTTCGCCGGAGTGTCCGAAGGGAGGATGGCCGATGTCATGCACGAGGGCGAGAGTTTCGACGAGACTCTCGTTGAGATTGAGCGCGGCGGCAATGGTTCGCGAGATCTGCGCGACCTCGATGGTGTGGGTGAGCCGGGTGCGGAAGTGATCCGACAGACGCTGGGTGAAGACCTGAGTCTTGTTTTCCAGGCGGCGGAAGGCGCGGGCATGAATAATACGGTCGCGGTCGCGCTGGAAGTCGTCACGATACGGATGCGGCGGCTCTGGATAGCGGCGTCCTAAAGAGGACTCAACCCGCACGGCGTAGGAAGCCAGCATGGGGGAAGTGTAGCACCCGGTGCGGCTCTTCGCAGCCGGATGTGCGACCGCAGGCTCCCGCTACGGCAGCGGCTGTAGAAGTTGGCTCGAGCTAAGTGCTTACTTTGCTGCGCTCTCTTCCTGCTTGGCAAGCTTCACCTTTGCTCCGTCGAGCTTCTTCTGGACCTTGGCTACGTCGGAGGCCTCGACCTCGGCGGGGATTGTTTTCTTCCATTCCTGCAACGAGCGCTCCCATTGCGCTACTGCCAACTTCAGGCGATTGGTCTTCTGATAGACGTCGCCAAGATGCTCATGTACCGTCGGATCGTTGTCGAGGCGATCCACTGCCTTGCGCAGTGCGGCTTCTGCAAGGTCGTACTTGCCCATCTTGAAGTGGACCCAGCCGAGCGAGTCAAGATAAGCGCCATTCTGCGGATCGAGGGCAACAGCGCGCCGGATGAGCGCGAGCGATTCTTCCAGGCGCGTGCCGCGGTCGGCCAGCATGTAGCCGAGATAGTTGAGCGCGGTTGCGTTCTGCGAATCGGAGGCAATCACCTTGCGGAAGTAACTCTCCGCTTGGTCGTATTTTTTCTGACGCTCATAAACCGAACCCGCAATGAAGTTTACATAGTCCTTTTCTTCCTGTTTTGTAGAAAGCTCCAGCGCCTTTGCCAACGCCTTTTCCGCATCGGGATAGCGGCGCAGGCGGCTATACATCTGGGCCAGCGTAATCCATACCTCGCGATCGTCCGCGGAGGTTCCCTTGATCAGGGCCTTGACGTGCGCAATTGCAGCATCAGCGTCTCCGCTATCGGCCTCCTGGCCGGCCAGGACCATCTGCAATTCCCGGTTGTTCGGAAGCTTCGCAACAGCCTCGCGCGCAGCGACCGTGGCGGCAGGCCAGTCCTTAGCGTCGCGATAGCTTTCAATAATCTGCTGATAGCCGCGGGCAATCGAGTCGTCGCCGAGGGCGATCATCCTGCGGAAGGTGTCAACCGCCAGTCTGGTGTTGCCCTGATCGCGATAGACGGTTCCGAGGCGCTCCAGAAAGATGGCGCGATTGTTGCGTTCCTGAGTCGAATACACGCCGTTGGACTTGTCGGTGCGAGCCAGCAGCCCTTCGAGCTGCTTGGAGGCTTCATCATACTTTCCCAGCGATTCCTGGATGACGGCGTGGTTATACTCGACCTCCATTGAGTCCGGGGCAATCGACTGCGCTTTGCTCAGCGTATCCAGCGCCTTTTCAAACTGCCCTTCGCGGCGGTAGATTTCTGAAATGTGCAGCAGCGTCTGAACGTCCTGCGGATCGGCTTCGGCTATCGTCTTGTATTGCTCGAGTGCGGCAGCGGTCTGATTGTCGTCGAGCAGGTTCTGCGCGAGTCCGCGCACGGCGTCCAGATTGTCCTTATCAAGATCGATGGCCTTGCGATAGGCCTCAATGGCGTGCGCGTGGTCCTTTCGCTGTTCGTAGGTGTAGCCAAGCACCGCATCGACGCGCGGCGAGCGCTCCGCCTCCGGCACGGATTGCAAAACCTCAAGCGCACGGCTGGAGTCGCCTTCCTCGTTGTAAAGGAGCGCGAGCGTGGTAACCGCATCCTCGGACGAGGGTTGCAGCTTGACGGCGGTGCGGAACTCCGCTTCCGCTCTTCCCGTCTCATTATTCAGGCGGTAGAGACGTCCCAGCAGAAGGTGATCTTCAATGCTGATGGGGTCCAAGCGCACGATCTGCTCATACTGCTCGATGGCGAGGTGGAGGATGGTCTCGGTCTCGTTCTGGGTACCGCCCTGTAAATCTCCAATGGAGCGCAGGTAGATGCGGCCCAGCAGGCGGCGCGCATCGAGATTATTTGGGTCGTTGCTGATAACGTCCTGGGCTTCGACGATAGCCTCTCGGATATCTCCCGAACGGGCATACAGTTCCGCCAGCGTCGAGGCAAGGTAGAGCGACGACGGATCGGCCTCCAGCGCCGCCTTGTATTCCTCCACAGCCTTGGAGGTGAATTCAGTGCGGCCCGTTACGGCCACCATCTCCTCATAGATGTGGCCAAGCTGGAAGTGATAGTATGCGTCGGCTCGGTTGAGCTGTTTGAGGGGAGCCGCCGAAGTCCCTGATGCCGCCGAAGCCTTCGTTTCCGCTACCGCCGCTGTGGGCTGCGGAGTGCTTGCAGGCGATTGAGCGAATGCGGCAAGAGAGGTCACAAGAAGGACAAGAACGAGCGGGCTGTTTGGAATTTTCATGTTCACCAAGCCAATGTTAGTTGGATGCGCTAAGGCATACTATCGGAGCAATTTCTATTCTAGGCCAAGAAGCGCCCCGGAATTGCCGATGCACGATTCGGCGATGGGGATTCTGCGTTCGCCCATTGCGAATCTCAGAGCGTCTTCCTGAACGCTCTCAACGCCAGCTCATCCCGGGTGAAGTCCCTGCAGAAACCCTATCTTCCAACTGTTTGCGGCAGGAATGAGCAGGACTAAGTAGCAGGCTTCGATGCGCTCCGAGGAGAGAAGCATGCCGCCCTCCCGGAACTGAATCTAACAGGAATCAGTCCCCTGCTTAAAGTGAGCGATGCTGCGCAAAGGAGCGACCACCCCCCTTCGCATTCATCGCTTTGGGACTCCGCTCAAGCACACAGGCTTCAGGCGGGCTCGATTTTCATGCTCAAATCCACGGCACGCGACGAATGCGTCAGCGCGCCGACCGAGATGAAGTCCACCCCAGCCTCGGCATACTGCCGCACATTTTCGAGGGTGATTCCACCGGAGGATTCAATCTTCATGGCGCGGGCCTCCTGACGGATTCGCGCGACCGCCTCGCGAGTCTGTGCCGGAGTCATGTTGTCCAGCAAGATGGACTCGGCGCCATATTTCAGTGCGGCTTCCAACTCCTGCATATCGCGCACTTCCACCTCGACCGGTTGCTCGCCCTTTCGGTTCGCCAGCGCGCGCTCGATGGCGATGCGAACCCCGCCGGCGAGATCGATGTGATTGTTCTTGACCAGGATTCCATCGGAGAGGTCGAGACGGTGGTTGAAGCCGCCGCCGCAGCGGACCGCATACTTGTCCAGCAGGCGCAGGCCGGGTACAGTCTTGCGGGTATCCAGGATTATGGCACCCGTACCCTCGATGGCGTCGGCGTACTTACGGGACGTGGTGGCAATACCGCTCAGATGCTGCAACAGATTCAGGATCAGCCGCTCACAACTCAGCAATACACGTGCGTTGTGGCGGATGGAGGCGACGGCCAGGCCTTTGCGCAGACGCACACCATCAAAAATCTCCTGCGGAATGCTCACCTCCGGATAGGCTCGCGACTCGCCCTCGAGTTCAGCAAACACTTCGAAAATTCGCTGCACCGATGCAATGCCAGCCAGCACGCAATCCTCTTTTGCCAGAATGGTCGCCAGCGCCTTCTGCTGTGGATCAATCGTCGCCAGGGTTGTGGCATCGCGGGTGGCCTGGTCTTCGAGCAATGCGTTCGAGAGGATAGCGGTGATCCGTCTGCTGCTCCAGTTCATATACGATTCCTTCCATTATTTTGAAGCGCCCAGTTCGGCGAGCCGCGCCTTCGATTTTTCAATCAGCGATTCCAGCTCAACTCGACGCGTCTTCAAACCTTCCACAACCTTCGCCGGAGCCTTGGCAAGAAAGCCCTGGTTGCCGAGTTGGTTGCTGTTGCGCTGATATTCTGCTTCCAGCTTTTCAAGTTCTTTCGTGGAGCGAGAAGTTTCGGCGGCAACGTCGATCTTCTGCTCGTAGACCAGGCGCACTTCAAAGCGCGCCGTGGAGCGGGAATTGGTGGCCTTGGCCAGAGACTCCTCGACAAAAGTGCAGCCAGAGACATTGGCCAGCCGTTCCAGCGCAGCCCTGTTGGCCTCGATGAGCGCGCGGATTTCGCCGGTGGCGGAAACCTCGATCGGCAGCATTTCTTTTTGCGCTACCTTTAATTCGGCGCGAACGTTGCGCACCGAAACGATCAGATCCTGTAGAACAGCCATCTCGCGCTCGGCATCGGCGTTCAGTTGCATTGCGTCGGTCTCGGGATACGCGGCCAGCGCAATCGACTTGAGCGGCGGCGCGCCGTCACACACCGCATTCCAAATCTCCTCGGTGATGAATGGCATAAAGGGCGCAAGCATTCGCAGCGCGCCCTCGAAGACGCGCACCATGTTGGCGAATGCAGCCCGGGCTTGCTCACGATCCGACGAGAGCAGGCGCGGCTTGAGCAACTCGACGTACCAGTCGCAATACTCGTCCCAGAAGAAGTGATAGACAACGTGTGCCGCCTCGTGAAAACGATACTCGCCCAGAGCCGTGGATACTTCGCCGGCGACGCGATTGAATCGCGAAAGAATCCAGCGGTCTTCGAGCGTGGCAGCGGCGAAGCCCTTCAGTCCCACTGCGCTCTTCACGCCGGTTTCGGAGGCAAATTCGCCGAGCGACCAGATCTGCTGCTCTGCCGCGCGATCCACATTCATGAAGAGGAAGCGGGCGGCGTTCCATATCTTGTTGGCAAAAGCGCGATAGCTATCGGTCCGGCTCTCGCTGAAGGCGATGTCGGTTCCGGGCGCAGCCATGGCGGCCAATGTGAAGCGCGCAGCGTCGGTACCGAACTTCTCAATCACGCCGATGGGATCAACCACGTTGCCCTTGGTCTTGGACATCTTCTGACGGTCGGCGTCGCGCACCAGCGCATGAATGTAAACTTCGCGGAAGGGCACAATGTCACGCTTGTCCGATTTCTGCTCATCCATCAGGTGGCAACCCAGCATGATCATGCGGGCAACCCAGAAGAAGAGAATGTCAAAGCCGGTGACAAGCGTTGAAGTTGGATAGAAAGCATCGCAGTCCGGCGTCTTCTCGGGCCAGCCGAGAGCGGAGAACGGGAGCAGTCCGGAGCTGAACCAGGTGTCCAGCACATCCGGATCCTGTTCGATTTTCTCGCTGCCGCAGTGCGCGCAATGGGTTGGATTGGTGCGCTCTACGGTAATCTCATGACACGCTGCACAGTGCCAGGCCGGGATGCGATGCCCCCACCAGAGCTGACGCGAGATGCACCAGTCGTGAATGTTTTCCATCCACTGCAGGTAGATCGCCTTGTAATTCTCCGGCGTAAAGCGGATGCGACCATCGGTCACGACATCTCGCGCCACCTGCGCCAGCGAAGCGCGACCGTCGTTGGTCTGTTTGTTGACGGCGAGAAACCATTGGGTGGAGATGCGCGGCTCAACCACGGTTTTGCAGCGGTCGCATTTGCCCAGCGGAACCAGATAGTCCTTCACGCTGACCAGCGCACCACCGGATTCGAGATCGGCGACCACGCGCTCACGCGCGGCCGAACGCTCAAGCCCTCGGTAGACGCCTGCGTTCTCGTTCATGTGCGCGCTCTCATCCATGATCACCAGTTCTTCGAGTCCGTGGCGCTTGCCGGCTTCGAAGTCGTTGGGATCGTGGGCGGGCGTAACCTTCACGGCCCCGGTGCCGAACTCGGGCTGCGCAAGCTCGTCGAGAATGATAGGAATCTCACGCCCAACCAGTGGCAGCCGAACCTTCCGGCCGTGCAGGTGCGTGTAACGCTCATCGCGCGGATTTACCGCGACGGCAGTGTCGCCGAGCATCGTTTCCGGACGCGTGGTGGCGACCACAATGCTCTCACCAGCCAGTCCAACCACTGGATAGCGAATCTCCCAGAGCTTGCCCTGCGTCTCGTCGTGGACGACCTCCAGATCGCTGAGCGCGGTCATGCAGCGAGGACACCAGTTGACGATGTAAGTGCCGCGATAGATCAGGCCCTCTTCCCAGAAGCGTACAAAGGCCTCGCGCACGGCGCGCGAGCGACGCTCGTCCATTGTGAAGAACTCGCGCGACCAATCCACCGAATCACCCAGGCGCTTCATCTGTTCGAGAATGTAGCCGCCGTACTGCTCCTTCCACTGCCAGACCCGCTCGAGGAAAGCTTCGCGCCCGATCTCCTGACGCTTTTTGCCCTCGCTGGCCAACTGCCGCTCGACCATCATCTGGGTTGCGATTCCGGCATGGTCGGTTCCGGGAAGCCACATCGAATCCCTGCCCAACATGCGCTGCCAGCGGATCAGAATGTCGATCTCGGCGTGGTTCAGCATGTGTCCCATGTGCAAACGGCCAGTGACGTTCGGCGGCGGCAGCAGGATGGAATAAACGTTGGCGCCATCTTTGGGCGTCGGGGTGTGGAAGAGATTCTCGCGGACCCAGAACTCGGCCCAGCGCTTTTCGATTTCAGCGGGATCGTAAGCCTTCGACAGTTCGTGCGGCATAAGACGGAAATTTCCTCAGCGTAGAAACTTCAAGTTTATCAGAGCAAAACAGCAGGCAAACTCTAGGGTCTGTTAACGCTACCCGGACGGTGGCGACGGGAGGCAATTTTGTCGAGTTCTAGAAGCGAGGAGCGCACTGTGGTCGATCACCGAAGCGACGAGCGACAACGAAATCGGCAAAATTGGCCCCGTCCCTTCGGGTTGCGGCGCAAATCGGGCCACACTTCGTTCTCGTCCTCGGCAGTGGATGGCCACAGCCTTCGGACTCGGCCTCGTTTGGCCCGATTTTCGCTCGCAACGCCAGCCGCCCAGGTAGCGTTAACAGGCCCTAGCGGTCAGGCTTTCGCGCCACAATCACGCGCGGGATTCCGGCGAGATCCGGGACGGCGTGGACGTTGTGCCATGCGGCCAGCAGCGCCATCACCGCCTCCGATTGCGAGTAACCAATCTCCATCAGCAGCCAGCCGCCAGCCCGCAACGCCTCAAAGGCTTGCGGAATGAGCCGGCGAATGATATCGAGGCCATCGTCTCCGGCAAACACGGCGATCTGCGGCTCGTAGTGCCGGACTACTTCCTGAACTTTGTCCCGCTCGTTGAGCCCGACGTAGGGCGGATTGGAGACTACGAAGTCAAAGCTTGCGTCGCGCACCACGTCGGCGAGGATGTCGCTCTGGGCAAAGCGCACGCGTGCGCCCAGGCGACGGGCGTTGAGGCGCGCAACCTCGAGCGCGGCCGCTGACAGATCGACGGCATGGACCTCAGCCTCGGGCAACTCGCGGGCGAGGCTCACGGCAATCGCTCCCGAACCGGTGCCCACGTCAATAATCTTGAGACACGGGCCGAGGGCAAAATGGCGGACCAGATTGAGCACGGCTTCGACGAGGTGCTCGGTCTCCGGCCGCGGAATCAGAACTGCAGGGCTGACGAGGAAATCGGCCTTCCAGAACTCCTGATGCCCGGTGAGGTATTGCAGTGGCTCGCCCGAGGCGCGGCGGCGGATCAGCGCCTCATATTGCTCCTCTTCGCGGGCGCTCAGCTCACGTTCAGGGTGCGCGAAGAGATAGGCGCGCTCGCAGCCCAGCGCATGAAAGGCGAGAACCTCGGCGCTGATGCGCGGCTCGCCTATTGCGGCGTCTGTAAGTTGCGTAATCGCGGCATGGATCGCCTGGCGGAGTTGCACCAGATCATTGTACGGCGTGACGTTGTCAGCCGACGGCAGCTCCGAGCCCCTCTTCGACGAGCAATGCCCTGAACAGTTCGTCGTAGGTCGCAAATCTTCTGTAGGAAACAAACTCGTGGGGGTGAACCTCGTAGTCGGTCTCGGAGCCTTTCCAGCCAAAGATGTCGATGCCTTTGTCCACATCCCCCTCGGTCAGCATGTAAGACGCACCATCCGAACCATCGAGGAGTATCAGATACCATTTCTGGCGGCTGTCCCTAAGTGCTTGTAGCTGGTTCCGGTTGATGCCCCACCATCCATAACGGTTGTTGTCCTGCTTCGCGTACAGCACCCATTCGGTTTTGCCATAAAAGACGCTGATTAGATTTGGCGTAGATTTCGACGCGCCGGACCATTGACGCACGCGGAAAGACCCATGTGTGCATGGGTAGTCCATCAGCGCTTCCTTAAACCGATCAAGAGATTCGTTCTTCGCGTTCTTCATGGCAAGGGATTATGCCGCTATTTCGCCCTTGAAACAATTGTGAACAGTCTTCATCGGCCAGTTCGCCTTATGCGTTGACCGTGTCGGCTCTCAGTTTTTCCGCCTGGAAGTGAGTTATCAGAGCATCGACGAAGGGCTGGAGTTTGCCTTCCATCACCTGGTCCAACTGGTGGACGGTGAGACCGATGCGGTGGTCGCTGACGCGATTCTGCGGAAAGTTGTAAGTGCGAATTTTTTCGCTGCGATCACCGGAGCCCACCTGCGATCGCCGCTCTTTGGCGAGAGCTTCCTGCTGCTTGGCCTGCTCCAGCTCGTACAGGCGGGAGCGCAGAACGCGCATTCCCTTCTCGCGATTCTTGATCTGCGACTTTTCATCCTGGCAGCTGACCACGGTGTTGGTGGGCAAGTGGGTGATTCGCACCGCGGAATAAGTCGTATTGACCGACTGGCCTCCAGGTCCGGAGGAGCAGAATGTGTCGATGCGAATGTCTTTTGCCTCGATCTTGATATCCACGTCTTCGGCTTCCGGAAGCACGGCGACGGTTATGGCCGAGGTGTGGACGCGGCCCTGGGTCTCGGTGTCCGGCACGCGCTGCACGCGATGTACTCCGCTCTCATACTTCAGTTGCGAGTAAACGCGCTTGCCCTCGATGATGGCGATGACTTCCTTGAGGCCGCCGACCGAGGACTCCGAGCTCGAGAGGACCTCAACCTTCCAATGGCGCGACTCGGCATAGCGCATGTACATGCGGAAAATTTCAGCGGCGAACAGAGTTGCTTCATCGCCTCCGGTGCCGGCGCGGATTTCAAGGACGATGTTCTTTTCGTCGTTGGGATCCTTGGGCAGGAGCAGAACCTTGAGCTCTTCCACGATTGTTGTCAGCTGCTGCTCGAGCGACTGCAACTCCTCCTGCGCGTAGGCGAGCATCTCAGTGTCGGTTTCCCCGGCAATCATGGCGCGCGATTCGGCGATGCCGCGCTGGAGTTGCTTATACTCGCTGTACTTTTCGACGATGGGCGCAAGTTCACCCTGGGCCTTGGCGGTCTTTTGATAATTGGCCGAGTCGTTGACGATCTCAGGCGAGGAGAGAGCGGTGTTCAATTCATTGAAGCGCGCCTCAATTTGATCAAGCCGATCAAACATGGGATCCCTGAACTTTCAGGCTGCGCGGAAGAAACACGCTGCAACCGGAAAAAAGTGAATTGGATGGAGCAGCACAGACATACGAAGCGGGCAGAACGCGACTGGCGCCGCTAAAGGTGAAGCTGCGAGGCAAGTAGAGAAAGGTCCGCAGCCCGGTTCATGCGATTACCAGCTCTCCGCCATGCTGCTCTTCCAGTTCCATGGCGTGGTTGAGGGCGACGATGGCGCACTCGATTTGGGCATTGTCTGGCGGTTGAGTGGTGATGCGCTGCAGCCACAATCCGGGAGCGGTCATCATGGCAAACAGCGACGAGCGCTTCTTGGCCGCGTAGCGGATGATCTCATACGAGCCACCGACGATCACCGGCAACAAGATGATGCGCGAGGCAAAACCCGCCCAAAATCCATGCACCGGGACCAGCGCATAAACGGCGATCGATATGATCATAACGGTCATCAGAAAGCTGGTGCCGCAGCGCGGATGATAGGTCGAATAGCGCTGCACGGCCTGCGCAGTGAGTGAGTCATGATTCTCGTAGGCAAATACCGTCTTGTGCTCGGCGCCGTGGTACTCGTACACCCGGCGGATGTCACTCCAGCGCGAAGTGAGCCAGATGAAGCCGAGGAAAATGGCAAGCCGGATGAGTCCCTCCACCAGGGCAAAAAGCGCCGAATGAGTGGTTTGCGGAGCCCAGTGACGCAGCCAGCGGGCAACCGCATAGGGCAGAAACTTGTACATGAAGATAAAGAAGCCGAGCGAGAGCGCAATATTGAAGGCAGCAACCCAGCCATTCATCTCCAGCTTTTCTCCGCTGGCCGTCTTCTCGTCTTCCAAAGCCACATCGGCCGAGTAGCGCAGGGCCTTGAAGCCTAGGACCATGGCTGAGCCAAGAGTGACAATGCCGCGGATGAAAGGCCAGGCCTTCCACGGGCTCTTGTCACTGGGCTTGACGAGCGGCTCGGAATGAATCGCGAGCTCTCCGCCAGGCTTGCGAATGGCAATTCCCCAGGCGTGCGGGGCGCGCATCATGACGCCCTCCAGAACGGCCTGACCGCCAACCAGGGTTTCCTCGGCGCTCTCCAGTGCGAGCAAAAGCTGCAGGGCGGTATGAAAGCGCAAATGTGTGCGGAAAGACATCATGTTTATTAGACGCGGCAAGCAGGCAGAAGTTCCAGATAGTAACTTCCATGTCAAGGGTAAGGTGCCCGGATGGACCCTGTCAAACGCCGTTCGAGTGTGTTTCGTCGCCCACAACCACTGCGGAGGCGGCAGAGGCAAGACAAATCTGGTTGCGTCCGCTCGCTTTGGCATCGTAGAGCGCAGTGTCAGCCGCACGAATAATGTCGTCCCGCGTGATGCCGTGAGCGGGAAACTCAGCTACTCCGATGCTGACGGTGACCGGGTAGGGAACTCCGGCAAATTCCGTATTGGCTACGGCGCGGCGGAGCTTTTCCGCCACTGCAGCGGCGCTGGCTCCCTGGGTAGCAGGCAAAACGACGGCAAACTCTTCGCCGCCGTAGCGGCACACCACATCGACCTTACGCAGTTGGCGAACGAATACGGCGGAAACGGCGCGCAGAACATCGTCGCCCAGCATGTGCCCAAAATCGTCGTTGATTTTCTTAAAGTGATCAAGATCGATCATGAGGACGCTGACACCTCCGCCATAGCGGGCGGCACGGGTGATCTCATCGACCAGGCGGGAGTCAAAATAGCGGCGATTAAAAACTCCTGTGAGTCCGTCACGGTATGCGAGCTGACGAACCCGATCCACATAGCGGGAGTTCTGCGTGGCCGTAGCCAGAATGTCAGCCACGGATTCGAGCGCCTGAATGTCATTGGCGAGGAATGCCTTGGGCTGCGTGGTGACACAGACCAGCAGCCCGATGTTTTCTCCAAAGGAGACCAGCGGAAGGCAGACCTCCTCGTGGCCGGAAGGAAAGCAGCCTGACGGGCATTGTGAGGGATCACCGCAATACGGAATGTGCCGCTCACCGTCCGCTGTGCATGCGTAGCCATGCGGCAGCACATCATCCACCTTGAGTCCGGTAGTCAGAGTGCCTTGCTGGGCGCGCAGGATCAGATCGCCATCCTCGTCGCGAAGGAAGATGGCAACGTGCTCGACCTGGAACGAGTGTGGAAGCTGGTTGCACAAGCGGTCGAGCAGTTCCTTGAGATCCAGTTCGACGGTGGTGCGCTTGGCGATCGCATTGATCGCTTCCAGTTGCGCAGCACGCCTCTGCAGCATGGAGTACAACTTGGCGTTCTGCAAACCGATGGATGCCTGGGTCGCAAAAAGAGTGAGCAGATCCACAGTCTCGTTGTCAAAAAATGCGGGAACGTTGCTCTGGCAGTCGAGCACGCCAACGACCTCATCGCGCACCATGAGGGGGATGGCAAGTTCCGAGCGTGTTGTGGGAATATGGGGGATGTAACGAGGGTCTGCCGTCACATCCGGGGAATAAATCGGACGTCGCGCCTTGGCAGCGGTTCCGGTGATTCCTTTACCGAAGGGAACGGAGAAATCTTGGGACGATGGTTTCTCGCCGAAGTGAGCGCGAACCACCAGCCTTTGGGATGTTTCATCTAGCAGCATGATGCTGCCACTTTGCAGATGGAAATAGTCCCGAACAATGGCGAGAACCTGGTTGAGGACCTCATCGAGATCGAAGGTGGACAGCACCGCCTGACTGGCGTCGTATAAGATAGCAACCCGTTGCATAATAAGCTCAAGGACGACTAAGTCGGAGGAAGTACACAGCAATATTACATCACCGTGGGCCGCGAAGCGTTTTTTTGTACCGGTACCAAAGTTCCAGCAATCCCATTACGACCAAACAAAACCAGAAGTCGACCACCAATCCCAAATCGAATCCAGCGCGGTTATGACGGGCCGCTGGCGGCAGGAAATGGGAGCAGGCAAAGTAAAGCGCATTGCCTATCAACACCGCCGCCAGCGATCTCCAGAAGTTTCCCGGCACAGGTACTTGGACACCTCCCAGGCGGGAAAAGTTGGCAACCAGTTGCGCGCAAAGCCAGACAGCACCAGCCCGGAATGCGATACCATGCGGTGCATGCCGGAGCTGCATACAGAAGTCCAGTTCTTGAAGGGCATCGGGCCGCGTGTGGCAGAGACGTTGGCTGCCAAGGGAATTCATACCCTCGAGGACCTGCTCTACTACCTACCGTTCCGATACGAAGACCGCATCAATCCGCGCACCATCGAACAACTTCAGCCGGGAGAGATGGCTTCGGTAATCGCCGAGGTGCGCACCAGTGGGCTGTTCAGAACCAAACGCATGCCGATCTTTGAAATGACGGCGGGGCAAGGACGCAGCAAACTCAAGTGCCTGTGGTTCCGCGGTGGCTACCTGGAAGGAAAGTTCAAGCCGGGAGCGCTGGTCGCGCTCTATGGGAAGGTCGAATTTTCAAGCTTTGGGCGCGGCGGCTTGCAGATGTTGCAGCCGCAGTTCGAAATCCTTCACGAACCAGCAAGGGAGGGCGAAACGGCGCAAGAGAGCGAGGAGCAGAAGCACTTTGAGTCGCTGGAAATTGGACGCATTGTGCCCATCTACGAGGCCGCGGGAAGGTTGAACGCACGCTGGTTCCGGCGCGCTATACGCACGGCGCTGGAGCAGATGCCAGCCGAAGTTGCCGACGCGATCCCAGCGGTGATTCGTGGCCGCATTGGGCTGATTCCGCGCGCCACAGCCTTTTGGAACGTACACTGGCCGGATGCGGGAGAGAGCTTTGCCGACTTGCAGGCGGCGCAGACTCCAGCGCATCGGCGGCTGATCTTTGAAGAGCTGTTTTTCCTTGAGCTGGGGCTGGAGTTGAAGCGCCGCAAGGCGCGCCTGGAGCCGGGAATCGGCTTTGTGATCAGCAGCCAGGTGCGCGCGGCTCTCAAGCGGATACTGCCTTTCCATCCCACCCAGGCGCAAAAACAGGTGCTGAAGGAAATCGTCGGCGACATGGCCCGCTCCTCGCCAATGCGACGCTTGTTGCAGGGTGATGTGGGTTCGGGCAAGACAATTGTCGCCTTTGAGGCGGCCACAGTAGCGATGGAAAACGGCTACCAAGTGGCGATGATGGCTCCAACCGAAATACTGGCAACGCAGCATTATCTTTCGGCGCGGCACATTCTGGAGCCGGCCGGATACCGGGTTGTGCTGCTGACTGGGTCGCTCGAACAGGAGCGCAAGCGCGCCATCCACAGCCACGTGGCGCGGGGAGATGCACAGATGGTGATTGGCACCCACGCGTTGCTCGAAGACAAGGTGGAGTTCGAGCGCCTGGGCCTGGTGATTGTGGACGAACAGCACCGCTTCGGGGTGATGCAGCGCATGAAGCTGATGCGCAAGAACAGCGATGTGCAACCTGACGTCCTGGTGATGACTGCGACTCCGATTCCGCGCACATTGGCCCTCACCCTCTATGGCGACCTCGACGTCAGCGTGATCGACGAGTTGCCACCGGGACGAACGCCGGTCGGCACAAGGGTAGTCTCCGACGAGCGCTCCGGAGAGGTTTGGGAGTTCGTGCGCAAAGTCGTCTCCGGAGGACAGCAGGCCTACGTTGTCTATCCGGTGATTGAAGAAAGCGAAAAGGATACGGGACTGAAGGCAGCGATCAAGATGTACGACGAGCTGCACAAGAAAGTGTTTCCAGAGTTGAAAGTGGGGTTGCTGCACGGTCGCATGGACGCCGACGAGAAGGACAAAATCATGCGCCGCTTTAAGGCCGGCGAACTGCAGATTCTGGTTGCAACAACGGTCATCGAAGTAGGCGTAGACGTTGCCAACGCATCGGTCATGGTTATTGAACATGCGGAACACTTTGGGCTCTCGCAAATGCATCAGTTGCGCGGTCGTATCGGTCGCGGCAGCGCAAAATCCTATTGTGTGCTGATGACCGGCGGCAAGATCGGTGACGAAGCGCAGCAGCGGCTGGACACAATGGTGCGCACCAGCGACGGCTTTGAAATTGCAGAGAAGGATCTTGAATTGCGCGGCCCCGGTGAGTTTTTCGGTACCAGGCAGGCGGGAATGCCGAACCTGCGCGTGGCAAACCTGATTCGCGACCGCAAGCTGCTGGAGCTGGCGAAACGTGAGGCCCGCGCTCTTCTCGACGAGAGCAACGACGAGGCAACGACTGCGGAAAAGCGAACAGCCGTGCAATATCTCAAGACGAACTGGAACCGGCGCTATGGACTTGTGGAGGTCGGATAGAATTTGCGTTGCGCGTCGAAACCAAACAACGGGCGCGGGACTTAGTGTTTCGTGTAGGCTGGAAGGCATGATTCTGGGCATTGGCGTGGATCTGTGCGAGGTGGACCGGATGGAGACGGCCATTTCGCGGCATGGCGAGCGCTTCCTGGCGCGCATCTACACCGAAGCGGAGCGCGCCTATTGCGAATCCAAAGTTAACCGCATGGAGCGCTTCGCTGGGCGATTTGCTGCCAAGGAAGCGGCCATGAAAGCAATCGGAACGGGTTGGCGCCGCGGCGTTGGGTGGCGCGACTTTGAGGTGACCCGCGCAGCCAGTGGGCAACCGGTCATCCGTTTCCACGGGATGGCCCTCACAATTGCCGGTCAACTTGGAGTGACCCGGGCGCTGGTCTCCATTACCCACATCAAGAGCATGGCCATGGCACAAGTAGTGCTGGAAGCAGAGTGAAAAGTCGAAACTGCACCGGAGCAGGTGAAAATCAGGGCAGGTTTGTTATGATTCGTGTTGGTTGCGATTGGAGATACCGTGCCTAGTCAAAAGCAACTCCACTGGGCTCAGCTTAGGGTTGGGCTGACCGTTGTTTTCGCTTCGGTCGTGCTGGCGTTCCTCGTCTTCCTGATGAGCGGTACGACTGGTTTGCTTACGCCAACCTTGCGCCTTGTCTCCTTCACGGACAATGCGGGCGGGCTGCGCAATGGCGCACCGGTGCGGTTGCAGAACGTTGATATCGGCAACGTGGAAAGTATCCGAATAGTGAACCATCACGATCCGAGCGGTGCGAGCGCGCCGGTGGAGATCCTGATGAAGGTGAACGCAAAGTTTCAGCCATTCATCCACACCGATTCCCAGGTGCTGCTCTCCACGGCGGGAGTGCTGGGTGAAACGTTTATCGACATCGACTCGACTCAGGCGAAAGGCGGGGTGGTCTCGAACAATTCCGAACTGCCGTCAAAGGAAGTGCCGGACATTCAGGACGTGGTGCGCTCGTCGCAATCCACCCTGCAGAACGTAAACATCCTGGTTGGCCGCCTGGATCGAATCGTGAATGCGGTGGAAAACCAGCAAGGCTCGGTCGGCAAACTGATTTACGACAAGCAGCTCTATAACAACTTGAATAGCTCAGTCGCGCAAGTCAACGCGATGCTCAATGACATCAACAATGGCCGTGGCAGCCTGGGCAAGTTGTTCAATGACGACACGTTGTACACACGCGCCAATGCAGCCATCGACAAGCTGAACACGATCGCCGACAACGTCAACAGCGGTAACGGAACAATTGGCAAATTGATTCGTGATCCAGCGCTCTATGACAACGCCAACCAGACGCTGGCCAAGGCAAACCAGTTGATGGATGGAATCAATCGCGGCGAAGGCGGGCTGGGCAAGTTTGTCAAGGATCCGGTGTTCGCGAAAAAGTTGGATCTATTGGTGACCAATCTCTCCGCAATTTCGGCAGAGCTGCAAGCCGGACAGGGCACGGCGGGCAAATTGCTGAAGGATCCCTCGATTTACAACAACGCCGACCACATGCTGGTGGAGAGCCGCAGCTTGTTAACCGCGTTCCGCGAGAACCCGAAGAAGTATTTGAGCATCAAGCTGCACGTCTTTTAGCATGATCGGTGAGGAGCCGCTGGCCGTCTTCTCTGTGCGATATCTCATTCCTGATTGGCGCCAAACTTTTCCATCGGCTGGGAATTGGCTGAGAACTATTGCAAGTTCTCGCAATTCTGCAGCATTCCTGATAACTTCGCAGCTATCGCCGATAAGGGATTGCATCCACGAAAAACCAGCGGACGGCTCCCCGGCGCAGCGTGCCTCTATTTTGGCTCTTAAGTGCGAGGTAAATCCCGAATGCGATTCCTTACAATTGTCTCCATGACGCTGCTTGTGTGCAGCGTTGCCGCGGCTCAACCGCCGGTCGCGCCTCCGGCTCCGGTGAGCTTTGACCGGTCCTCGATGGACCTGAAGGCCGACCCCTGCCAGGACTTCTACCAGTATGCTTGCGGCGGATGGCGTGCTTCACATCCGATGCCAGCTGACAAAGCGCGCTTTGGACGTTTTGACGAGCTGCGCGAATATAACCTTTACCTGCTGCACACCATCCTGGAAGACGCCGCCAAGCCAGGCAAGCACACAGGTAATGAAGAGAAGGTGGGTGCGTTTTACGCGGCGTGCATGGACGAAAAAACGATCGACGCAAAAGGCAGTCAACCGATCCAACGCTGGCTCAACAAGGTTGCCGCAATCGGCAACAGAAAGCAGGCGCTGGACGTTATGGCCGAGATGCAGGCCGGCGGGTTGCGCCCGGTCTTCAACTTCGCTCCGGAACCCGATCTGCACAATTCCGCCATCAATATTGCCCAAGTCGATCAGGGTGGGTTGACGCTGGCGGACCGCGACTATTATCTGAAGCAGGATGCGAAGATGGTGGAAGTGCGCGGCAAGTACCTGGAACACATCCAGAAACTGATGACGCTCTCAGGGGAAACTGCGGAGCAGGCTGGGAGCGACGCAAAGACCATCCTAGCCCTGGAAACAAAGATCGCCGAGGCCTTCATGGACCGGGTGGCGCGCCGGGATCCGAAAAATCACGATCACAAGATGACGGTCGCCGAACTGCAGAAGCAGGCGCAGGAGATCGACTTTCCACGTTACTTCAAGTTGGCAGGCGCGACCAGTTTCGATTCGCTCAACGTGGGCAACCCGGAGTTTTTCCAGAAGTTTAGCGGACTGCTGGCCTCTGAACCGCTCGACAATTGGAAAACCTATTTGCGCTGGCGAATTGTAAAAGGCTCGGCACCGCTGCTGTCCAAGCCTTTTGTGGATGAAAACTTTGCCTTCCAGGGCAAGTATCTCTCCGGACAAAAGGAGTTGGAGGCGCGCTGGAAGCGATGTACTGCGATGACCGACAGCAGCTTGGGCGAAGCGCTCGGTCCGATCTATGTCGCCAAGGCTTTTCCGAAAGAGGCCAAGGAACGCATGGACCTCCTGGTAGCCGCCATCGAAAAGTCTATGGGCAAAGACATCCAGAGCCTTGAGTGGATGAGCCCGGAGACTAAGAAGGCCGCTGAAGCCAAACTCAACAAGGTGACCAACAAGATCGGCTATCCGGCAAAGTGGAAGGACTACCGCAAGGTCGCCATTAGGCGCGACGACTTTGTCGGTAATGTACGCGCCGCCAGTATCTTCGAGGAGAGGCGCAAACTGGCCAAGCTGGGCAAGCAGGTAGATAAGACCGAGTGGGGCATGACGCCTCCGACGGTGAACGCCTACTACAATCCGAACGAAAACAATATTAATTTTCCGGCTGGAATTTTGCAGTCACCCTTCTTCAGCGCCAAGGTGGATGAAGCGGTAAATTATGGCGGCATTGGAGTTGTGATCGGTCACGAGCTGACGCACGGTTTTGACGACGAGGGGCGCAAGTTCGACGGCGACGGCAACTTCTCCAACTGGTGGGGACCAACCGATGGACCGGAGTTCGAACGGCGGGCGGGCTGTATTGCCGACGAGTACTCCGGCTTTGTCTCGGTGAAAGATGACAAGGGTGAGGTTCACCTTAACGGAAAACTGACGCTGGGCGAAAATACGGCAGATAATGGTGGCCTGAAGCTGGCGTTTATGTCCATGACGAACCAGCTTGGCGATAAGATCGATGAGAAGATCGACGGCTTCACGCCGGCGCAGAGGTTCTTCATCGGCTTTGCACAGGTATGGTGCGAGAACGTAACCCCGCAGCGCGCTCGTGAAATGGCGCTGACCGATCCACACTCGCCGGGCAGGTTCCGTGTAATCGGGACGGTGCAAAATTCATCGGAATTTCCCAAGGCCTTTGGCTGCAAGACAGGGGACTCGATGGTCCCGGCAAACGCTTGCCATGTCTGGTAAGAAACGATTGCGATAGAAAGAACGCCCGTAAAATCTGCGGGCGTTTTTGCATTCGGAGATCGTCCTCAGACTCGCGGCGTTTTCGTGCTCTCTGCCTGCTCGTGAGCGTGGTAGCTGGAGCGGACAAGAGGACCTGACTCGACGTGCTGAAAACCCATCTTATCCGCCTCCTGTTTGAGGAAGGCGAAATCTTCAGGCGGGTACATGCGCTTGACCGGAAGGTGGTTGCGCGAGGGAGCCAGGTACTGGCCGATGGTGAGAATGTCCACCTTGCGAGCCGCAAGATCGCGGCAGACCTGCAGCAGTTCGTCCATGTCTTCCCCCAGTCCAGCCATGATTCCAGTCTTAGTGACCGTGGCGGGCGATAGCCGCTTGGCTGAGGAGAGCAGATTGAGAGTGCGCTCGTAACGCGCGCCGCTGCGCGCCACTCGATAGAGGCGCGGGACTGTTTCGGTATTGTGATTGAGAATGTCCGGCTTGGCATCGAGCACAATCTGCAGGCACTCTTCGTGACCCTGGAAGTCAGGAATGAGGACTTCAATCGAGCAATCCGGTCGCAGGCGGCGAATCTCGCGGATGGTTTCAGCAAAGACCCTGGCACCGCCAATGTTGTCATCATCGCGATTGACGCTGGTGACGACGGCGAACTTGAGTCCGAGCTGCGCGACGGCCTCTGCGACGCGGCGCGGTTCGTCGAAGTCGATGGCCTCAGGCCGTCCTTTCGGTACTGCGCAAAAACCGCAGCGCCGGGTGCAAAGGTTTCCGAGCAGCATGAAGGTCGCTGTGCGGTGGTTCCAGCACTCGCCGATGTTGGGGCATTGAGCGGATTCGCAGACGGTGTGCAGGTTGAGGCCGCGAGCCAGCTTTTTCAGCTCATGGTATTGCTCGCCCATCGGTGCCTTGGCGCGCAGCCAACGTGGCTTGGGGGCTGGAGCAGCAGAAGCGGTCTGGATCTGGATCAACTTGGAGATCGCCATCGGTGTCTCTAGTTTACGATGCCGGGGCATTGCAGACGGAGACCAAATTTCTTCTTTTCAGAGGACCGGACGCCTTATGCACGATTACCGGATAAACCTAGAGCGTTTTCAGGTAGGCGAGCAGCGCGTCAATCTGGGAGACCGCGAGGGTCGTGCCGAAGCCGGGCATCTTGGCGCGGCCGCGCACAATCACTTCCGAAATGCGGTCGTCGTTCGCGGGCATTCCGCTCGGCAGATATTGCTTCTTGTAAACGTTGTGCAGACTGGGGCCGTGCAGTCCATGGCTGGAATACGGTTCGTGGCAGCGGGCGCAGTTCGCATCAAAAACATGGCGGCCGATCGCCTGGATCGGAGTGAGGCCCAGTTCGGCGTCAGATTTTCTCTGCTCGACTTGGCAGTCAGAGAACGCAAACAGCGCGAGCATGCAGAGCAGTGGAAGGAGAAAGCTGCGAATCTGGCGGAAAGTAGAGCACATCACACGCTGTCCCGGCTGGAATCAGTTACTATCTTATCGCAATGGCCATCCTGCTCAAACGCGCCAGCGAAGCCGCCTCAAGCAGGGACGGCGCACGCGTGCTGGTGGATCGCCGCCGACCGCGCGGTGTCAGCGAGGAATCGCTGAAGCTGCAAGCGTGGCTTCCGGTGCTTGGACCCAGCAATGAGTTGCGACGCTGGTTCAACCAGAGGCCGCTGCAATGGCCGAGCTTTCGCCGCAGCTACCTGGCCGAACTCGCCACCGGAGAGACTGAGGATTCACTGACCCAGCTGCACGCCATTGCGGCCAGTCAGCGAACCGTAACATTGCTGACTTCGGCCAAGGACCAGAAGCGCAGCCACGCGGCAATCCTGCGCGATCTGCTCGATGGGGTCAAGAAGCCGCCTTCGACCTCCGGGTCGGCGCGCGCGGCTTCGAGCGGACGTATTCGCGCGCGGAGGAACCGTTGATCTTTCGAAATGAGTTGGCTGCAAAGGAGTCCAAAGGCGCGGTGCGTCCCGTCTTTGAGGCCATTGCCGGAGTACAGCAGAGTGCGTCGGTCGGCGACTGGTATGTGACCCAACCCGACCACGCCCGTATATCCGGCGAGTTGGCTGCCGCCTTCGATCCGCGCAAGGTGCCCAACGTGAGCGAGGCGATCGCACGCGCGATCTCCCTTCACGACATTGGCTGGATGCCGTACGACGGCGACATCAGTTCGCCGCGCCAGCCTGCAACACTCGAATCGGGAGCGCCGCTTTCATTCGCCAACACCGAGCCGGAACTGTTTCTGCGCCCGTGGCTGGGGTCAATCCAGGCAGCGCAGAGCACCGGAGTGCTGGGAGGGCTCATGGTAAGCGCGCACTTTGCCCGGCTCGCCGGCTTTTACCTGGAGCGCGGTGCAGGCACCCCCGAGCAGCGCACGCAGGTGGAGCAATTCCAACTGCGCGAGGCGGCGCGGGTGGAGCGCCTGTTGCCGCAGGCAGGCTTGCCGCTCAATGAGATCGAGGCGCTGATCGTGGTGCTGCAGTTCTGCGATCTGGCTTCGCTGTACCTGTGCGCCAATCCCGCCGCCCCGGTGGAGTTGCCGCAGGTGCTCAACGGAGGCCGGGTGCAGTTCTCCTTCGAGCAGGGCACTTTCCGCATGAGACCCAACCTGCTGGACTATGTGCTGGTGCTGGAGATTCCCTGCGTGCGTTTTGTGGATGGAAAGGTGCAGCGGGAACTGGTTCCGGTAAAAGTGCAGTGAGGGCCAATAAGAGCTCCTTTCTTCTCTGCCTCCAACCGTGCGAAAATAGATAAGTCCACCTATGACCACCCCTGAAAAACAGCCGCAGATCACGCCGGAGATCATCCGCAGTCACGGAGTGTCTCCGGAGGAGTACGAACGTATTCTGAAATGGCTGGGCCGCGTGCCTACCATGACCGAACTTGGCATCTTCAGCGTGATGTGGAGCGAGCACTGCTCTTATAAATCCTCGCGCGTGCATCTCAAGCGTCTGCCCACCAAGAGCAAGCTGGTGATGCAGGGACCGGGCGAAAACGCCGGAATCATTGACATCGGCGGCGAATGGGCTTGCGCCTTCAAGATCGAATCGCACAATCATCCCTCCTTTATCGAGCCCTTTCAGGGAGCCACAACCGGGGTTGGCGGCATTCTGCGCGACATCTTCACCATGGGCGCGCGCCCGGTTGCGGTGATGGATTCGCTGCGCTTTGGACCGATCACGAAAGAACACGATCCCGCAATGGATCGCGCCACATTGCACAAAAACCACTCGGTAGTGGACGGCGTTGTGGGCGGTGTGGCCAGCTATGGCAACTGCTTTGGCGTGCCCAACGTTGGAGGCGAAACCCGTTTTGAGAGTTGTTATGCGGGTAATCCGCTGGTGAACGCCTTTGCCCTGGGCCTGGTGAAGAAGAACGAAATTTTCTATGCCTCGGCTTCGGGCGCGGGAAATCCCGTGATCTACGTCGGTTCCAAGACCGGCAAGGATGGAATTCACGGCGCAACCATGGCTAGCGAGGAATTCAGCGAAGGCAGTGAGGCCAAGCGTCCAAATGTGCAGGTGGGCGATCCCTTCATGGAAAAGCTGCTGCTCGAAGCCTGCCTGGAGGCGATGCAGACCGGCGCAATCGTCGGCATACAGGATATGGGCGCGGCCGGACTGACCTGCTCGACCTGCGAGCTTGGCGGGCGCGGCGGTGTGGGTCTGCAGATTGAACTCGATCTGGTGCCGCAACGCGAGACCGGCATGAGCAGCTACGAGATCATGCTCAGCGAGTCGCAGGAGCGCATGCTGCTGGTGGCTGAGCGTGGCCGCGAGGAAGAAGTGTTCGCGGTCTTCCGCAAGTGGGGGCTGGACGCGGTAGCAGTGGGCCATGTGATCAGCGAAAACACCATGCGCGTGCTGCACCACGGCGTCGCGGTGGCCGAGATTCCGAATGAGGCGCTGACCGACGATGCGCCGCTCTATCATCGTGAGGTGGGCGAGTGGATGGCTCCGGTTCCAAAGCAGAAGCCCGGAGCGCTGCAGTTAGGGGCGAAGAACAATTTCAATCGCGATTTTCTGAAGCTGCTGGCCAGTCCGAACATCTGCTCAAAGCGTTGGGTCTACGAGCAATACGACTCGATGGTGCAGACCAATACCATGCAAGGGCCAGGCGAGCTGGCTGGCGTGATCCGCATCAAAGGCACCCAGCGCGGATTGGCGATGGCGCTGTATGGAAACGGGCGCTGGTGCTATCTCGACCCGAAGCTGGGCGCCGAGCACAACGTGGCGCGCGCAGCCCGGATGGTGGCCTGCACAGGCGCCCAACCCGTAGCGGCCACCAATTGCCTGAACTTTGGAAACCCCGAGAAGCCCCCGATCATGGCGCAATTCTCGCAGGTGATCGACGGACTTTCAGAGGCTTGTATCGCCTTGGAGACTCCCATCACGGGCGGCAACGTCAGCTTCTATAACGAGACGCTGGGAGAGGCTATTTATCCGACGCCGACGCTGGGCATTGTAGGCATTCTGGCGGACGTCTCGAAGGCCGTCGCGGCCAATGCCGCCGCGGCAGGACGCTCGATTGTGCTGCTGACACCGGGCCAGAAGGCGCATTGCAGCGAGGAGCAGTCTGAGTTCGGCTCCTCTGAATTTGCCTCGCATGTGTTGGGAGAGTTGTGGGGTGTGCCGCCGATTCTGGATCTGAAGGCCGAAAGGGCACTGCAGGATCTGCTGCAGGCACTGGCGGCTGAAGGGCTGATGGAGTCGGCTCGCGACGTGGCCGAGGGTGGAATCGCCGTGGCTGCGGCCAAGATCGGCTTCCCGAAAGACCTGGGCGTGGACATTGAGCTGATCTCCGCCGGACTTCCGGCCGAGTGCGTATTGTTTGGGGAAGACGCTTCGCGAGTTCTGGTGACCTGCGATCCCATAAAGGTAAGTACAATTGAAGGGATTGCGGTAAAATATGGATTGAACGCGCAGCGTATTGGCTTTACCACCATGGAGAAGTTTGCGATTCGTATTGACGGCATACCCGTCATCGAGGACGAGGTTTCCACACTCAAACAGAGCTGGCGGCAAGCGCTGGAGCAGGCCCTGCAGGGTGAGCCTGTGCCGGCGGCAAGCCAATAATAGCGCCGGAGAACGATCATGGCGCCATAGTGGCATCAAATGATTGACAACGAACGCGGCACGGCTCCGGCCGTGCCATTGCGTCCCGGCCCAAACCCGGACAAGGCGGGTAGTCATGATTGAGATCGAGCTCGACAAACTTCGCGAGGAGTGCGGGGTGGTTGCGGTCTACGGAAACTCCGAGTCGGCCAAACTCTGTTACCTGGGGTTGCACGCGCTGCAGCATCGAGGACAAGAGTCGGCTGGGATTTCAGCCAGCGATGGTCGCCGCATGACCGTGTATAAGTCGATGGGGCTGGTGGCGGATATTTTTAGTGAAGCTGTGCTGCAGAAGCTGCCGGGGTGCCATGCCATTGGCCACACTCGCTACTCGACGGCGGGCGATTCGGCGCTGCTGAACGCGCAGCCAATCCAGGTGGACTGCAACAAGGGCCAGATCGCGATTGCACACAACGGCAATCTGGTGAATGCTGCCGACATTCGCAAACGCTTCGAGCTGGCGGGATCGATTTTCCAGACTTCGAGCGATACCGAGATCGTGCTGCACCTGATTGCCCAGTCGCACGAGAAGACTCTGCCGGATGCGATTGCCGATGCGCTGCGCCGCATTGAAGGCGCATTCTCGTTTGTGATTGCATCCCGCGACCACATCTTCGCTGCCCGCGATCCGCGCGGCTTCCGTCCTCTGGCAATGGGGCATATTCCAGGCAAGGACGGGCTGCGGGACTCGGTTGTATTCGCCTCGGAAACATGTGCATTCGATCTCCTTGGCGCCGAGTACGATCGCGATGTAAAGCCGGGCGAACTTGTGTTGGTTGGCCCCGAGGGCGTGCATTCGCATTTCTACGCGCCCGCATTGGCGCAATCGCAGTGCATCTTTGAGCAGGTTTATTTTGCGCGTCCCGACTCCCTCGTCTTTGGCAAGAGCGTCCAGGAGTCGCGCGAGCAAATGGGACGGCAGTTGGCACGGGAAGCCCCGGTGGAAGGCGACCTTGTGGTTGGAGTGCCGGACAGCGGGTTGACGGCAGCGCTCGGTTATGCGCGAGAGAGTGGCATTCCGATGCAGTTCGGGCTAGTGCGCAATCATTACGTGGGGCGCACTTTCATCGAGCCGGAGCAGCGCGTGCGCGACTTCGGCGTGAAACTGAAGCTGAATCCCGTACGCCAGTTGCTGGCCGGCAAGCGCGTAATCCTGATCGATGACTCGATTGTGCGCGGAACCACCAGCCAGAAGATTGTGCGCCTGGTGCGTGATGCGGGGGCAACCGAAGTCCACATGCGGATCTCTTGTCCTCCCACGACTTCGCCGTGCTATTACGGCGTGGACACCCCGGAGCGCCGGCACTTGATCGCGGCGCGCAAATCGGTGGATGAGGTGCGAGAGTTCATCGGCGCGGATTCACTGGCCTATCTTTCACTCGAAGGACTGCGCGCTTCCTGCGGCGAGCCGAAGGGCGATCCCCACTACTGCACATCCTGTTACACAGGCAAGTATCCGACCAATTTTGTGGACCTGCACGAGATTCGTCCGGCCGTTGCGCTGGCAAAATGAGATTCCTTTCATCCAGGAAAACGGTCGCGGAATGATCTGTGCCCGTTTTCTTCCCTGCCATGACTTTGATTAATCGCGACGGGCCAGTTCGCGTACGATCGCTGCAATCAGCAAAGGCTTGAATCGCTCAAAAACCCTCTCGACCGCCTGATGGACCCGCTCGGCCTCATCGGACCGCGTCGAAGCTCCCGGCGAAGAAGAACTCTCCGCGACTTGCAGTTCGGGCTGGAGAACAGTCGCCTCAACCGGCGCAGCGGCCAGAATCTCGGGCTCTTTCTCTGGTGCGGATTGAACCGAAACCGGTGCGGCTTCAACGCGCTCTGGCACAACCTCCGTGGCAGCCACCGCAGGCTTGGCGGGCAGGGCTGCGGCTCCAGCTGCCAGGCTCACCAGCGCAGCCTCGGCCAAATGCATTTCCACGCCGGAGGGCGCGGGCTCCAGCTCCGCCGGTTGCGCGATTGCAGGAGCGGCTTCAGTAAGAATCTGCGGTAGTTCTGGCACCGCTTCCGGCGCTGTTTGCGCAATCTCGGAGGCATGCGCCTCTATAGGCGGTGCAATCTCCACGTGAGCTTCGGGCAGCGCCTCAGCCGGAGCGGCCTCGGGCGCTGACACGGGCATCAGGCCCGGGCCCTCGTCAAGCTGCGAAGAATTCATCGCGTTCGAAATCGAAACATTCGTTTCCTCAGGATTCTGCACGCTCGCAGTCGTCTGCCAGACCGCTTGCGGCAGCGCATCATCCAGCAGAGGGTCGCGGTCGGGAATCGTCCCGATTGTGCCCACCAGAGGGTCTGCCGGTTGCCCTTCCTCCACGAGATTCGGATCAAGTCCCGGATCGACGAAATGCTGCCTGCTTTCATCGCCAAGAAGTTCGAGTTCAGCATCCGGCTTGATGTCGCAAACATAATCGTTCGGCGAGTCGGAGATACTCGGAAGCACGCTGAGTGCGCTTGGTGAGAGCAATAGCGGAACTTCTTCCAAGGGGGGTGCCTCGTCCGAATTAAACAGCACTTCAAACGCCGCTCTTCGGGCTTCTTCTTCCGGGGAAAGCGGCACTGCCGGTGAAGTCAGGACCGTTTGGGTCGGAGCAATGTCTCCAGCAGTGAAATCCGGAAAGAGCTGATCCGGAACTTCGCCAACTTCAAGATCGCTCGACTCCAATATGCCAGGGGGAACCTGGGCATCCCGCACCTCCAGCAATGGATCGAGAGCTGGAACATCGAGGCCGGACGATTCCAGCTCAGCCGTTCCCAGCGAACCGGAGACAATCTCCTGCATGGCAACCAAGGGCTCCTGAGGGATGAGTGCGAGCTCGGAGTCGTTCGGCCCGCCATCCAGCACAAGTCCAGCTTGTCCAGATGCAGCTAACGACGCGAGTAATGGCTCATCTACCGGCGATTTTCCGGGGGCAGGCGTAGAGGCGGAAGGTGACGACTCTGCCTCCAAATCAAATTCGGTAAACGCAGCCGCGCGTTGCCCTGCGTCAGAGTCCGATTCTGTCGGCAATAGATCGACGGCAGAGGCACTGAATGGGGTCTGCTTGGCATCTGGGTCGAACATCAGGCTTGCCGCTGCTCCTGATGCTGTGCCGGCGAGAAGGGGCTCCCCGCTGTAGACGATTGGCTCAGGAGGCGCCGGCGCCGTCACATCCCTGCCAGCCGCGGAGAAAGTGTCGAAGAACAGCGGTTCGTCTGCTATCGCCTCTGGTAACGTCCCCCTAGTCAGCTCCGTAGTTGCGGGTTGATCGCCAGCCAATGGAGTAGGGAAGACCACTCCTTCAGCCGCCAGATGGTCCTCTTGCAGCGGATCTTCAGCAGCAACCGTCGCCGGTTGCCCGGCGCTACCAATTCCTGGCTGCTCTGCTGCCCCCGTATGCGGCGCTCCGATCAGGCTCCGAACCGCCGAAATCAGCTCGGCAGCGGCAAATGGCTTCACGATGACCGCATTTGAGTGGACTAGTTCTCCGTCTTCCGGACGGTATGGTTCCATCTTGCCCACGGTCAGGATGACCGGAATGGCAGCCGTGGCCGCATTGGCGCGCAGACGCTTGCAAATCTCCAGCCCCGTGTAACCGGGCATAAAAATGTCCAGAATAGCCACATCCGGCGCAGCTTCAGTGATCTTACGAAGTGCTTCAAGACCGTTATTGACCGTCAATACAGTGTAGCCGGCATCGGCAAGAATCTTCTTGCCCATGCTCTGGGCGGGTACACTATCGTCAGCGAGTAAGACATTGATGGACACGAGGGCATCCTGATACGGACGGGTCTGGACTCAACTAATGTGCCACGGTAACGCGTTCCTAATGGCGAGGTCAATGGAGGCGGACTTTCTTCGATAACGCGAAGCGAAGAAAAACACCTAACGCTCATGTCGGAAAGCTACTCTAACTTTGGCAACTTCCCTTCTCGCGACCTTAAAGACACTAAAGACGCTGAAAAATGAACAGCTCTTGATTGTCGCTTCAAGATCGGTCGAGCCAGCAGCCAACACCTTAGCCGCGCGCCTTCCTTCCGACGGCAGAGGGGTACCTGCGGATGATACTCCCTTTCCGGCAGGTCGAGATTTCCTTCCTGCCAATCTGGAGCCCAAAGGCTGGTTTGATCAAGTGCGGTCTAGACTCTCATGCGACCAGTCACAGAAGCGCCTGACAGGGCAAAATCACACAAAATCAAACTAACGGCAACAGGTCAAACCAGTTAAATGAAAAAAAGAACGAACATAGCAGCCTTATGTGCGCGATATCGCGTTCCAGCGTGACGCAGCGCACAGCGGTAGAGTCCTGTAGAAGTTACAAAAGATCAGCGGTAATGGTCATACTAAATTATGCGGCCTCCCTAAGAGCGATCGGAATCGGGAGCACCAGATTTCCCCAAGGTCGAGTAATTACAGTGAGTTCGAAATCCAGCCGCCTCTCTGGCTCATGGAAAGCGGCTGCATGAAGCAAATGCGTTGGCGGAGGATGGTATCCGCCCGGTAGCCGCGAGAATCAGGGTTATGTCATCCGGGATGTAGGATGGCAAACTCATGGACGGCGATTCGTGCGGGTGCCACGAGCTGCGGTTCTGGCTGGCCGCGTTGAGAGTGAAATAGCAACAACCAAGAAAGATCCGAGGAGAAGGTATGGCAGAGGACAACAGTGCGGGTAAGCCCGTAATCAAGCCTGTGCCG
>JBEKOO010000014.1:0-81940 GCA_049521655.1 Candidatus Korobacteraceae bacterium | reverse complement strand
TGGCTGCTCAAGCAGGAGATGCGCCACGCCGGATCGCTGCTGATGGAAGTGGCTCAACGCACCGCAGTCCCAGCCGGACACGCTCTCGCCGTCGATCGCCTTGAGTTCAGCCGCCTGGTCACCGAAGCCATCGCCTCCGAGCCCTTGATTCGCCTTATCCGCGAGGAAGTCACAACCCTCGGAGACTTCGATGGCGTTACCATCATCGCCACCGGCCCGCTCACCTCCGACGCATTGGCCTCCGAAATTCAGCGCCTCAGCGGAAGCCAGCGCCTGTTCTTCTTCGATTCCATCTCGCCCATCGTCGAAGCCGATTCCATTGACCACGCCAAGGTCTACCGCGCTGCCCGCTACGATAAAGGCACCGCCGACTACATCAACTGTCCCATGATGCGCGAGCAGTACGAGGCCTTCATCGCCGCTCTCGCCGAGGCAGAGCGCGTTGACGGTCACGATTGGGATAACGCACAGTATTTTGAAGGCTGCCTACCCATCGAAGAAATTGCCCGCCGCGGTCCCGATACCCTTCGTTTCGGTCCCATGAAGCCCGTCGGCCTGCGCAATCCTTACACCGGAAACATTCCCTACGCCGTCGTCCAGCTTCGCCAGGAGAACCTGCGCGCCGACTCCTACAATATCGTCGGCTTTCAGAATCATCTCAAGTTTGGTGAGCAGGCCCGCATCCTGCGCATGATCCCCGGCCTGGAGAACGCGCGCTTCCTGCGCTACGGCCAGATCCACCGCAATACATACATCAACGCCCCTGCCCTGCTCGCCCCCACCCTGCAAATGAAGCAGCACCCGCGCTTCATCTTCGCCGGCCAGCTCTCCGGCGTCGAAGGCTACGTCGAATCCATCGCCACCGGTCTGCTCGCCGGACTCACTGCCGCCGCCCTCGCCACTGGGGTCGCGAATGAAGTCTCGGCCGGCCCACATCCCGCTGTTGGCGAATGTGTCGAGGGTGCCCCATTTCTGCCCTCTTTTGGCAGAAGTGGGACAGAACTCACGCCTGCGGGTGCCCCATTCAAGCCTTCCTTTGGCTTGAGTGGGTCTGTTGACTTTGCTCGAAGCCTCGGATCCATCGCCGCGCCACGCGCCAGCGCTCACGGCTCGCTCATCCATTACATCTGCAGCGCCGACCCCGCTCATTTCCAGCCCGCCAACATCACCTTCGATCTGCTGGAGCAACTCGACGAGCCCACCAAACGCCGCGTGCGCGACAAAAAACTCCGCCACCAATTGGTCTGCGAGCTCGCCCTCGCCGCCTTCGACTCCTGGTTCCAGCAGCTCGCAGAACTTCTCCCCACGCGCTGAATTTTGTTTTTGATTTTGAGGTGTCATTCCGAGCGCAGCGAGGAATCCCCGCCCTGCTTAAATCTCCCGCGCGGCTCAGAGGCACTTCAGCCAGCAATCGATTTTATGCGTCATTCCTTTAGCTTGTAAGGTAAAGAAGAAAGTTCGATTACCGCCTTCGCAAGCTGCACATGGTTCTGGGCAAGCTCCAGCGAAGCATGTGCCTCGCACAAAAACTGTCCCTCCCGCAACTGATCGTCGTTAAGGACCACTTCAGCGGGGTGCTGATCGCTCGCGTCGGATAGGCCGCTCCACTGACACGCACGCGGTTCAATGCCAGGAGTAGGCTGATAGCGCTCGATGACGGCCATTTTGTCACCTCTGCTTAGATACTCTCATGCGGCGAGCGGTGGGTGGCCAACACCGCCCTCTGTCGGCGAATGTGAGGCTGTTGACCGCATCTACCGCTCTTTCTTCGCCGCCGCCACAAACTCCCTTCTCTTCCTCGGATGATTCTTGATCCAGATCGGCGTCCCCTCGAACTCGAACGCCTCGCGAATCTGGTTGTCCAGAAATCTCTGGTAGGAGAAGTGCAGCTTTACGTCCTTATCCGTAAACAGAATGAATGTCGGAGGCGCAACCGCCGCCTGCGTCATGTAATAAATCTTGATCTTGTTGCGCGCCGGAACTGAGGCTCGCTCGAAGTCCACCATTTTCAGGAAGCGGTTCATCTCGCCGGTAGTAATGCGCCGCCAGCGCTGCCGGGCCACCCGCTCAATGGTCTCAAAGACGCGCTTCACATTCTTGCCGTTCAATGCGCTCACAAAGATAACCGGCGCGTAGTCCAAAAACTTCAGCACCCGCCGCACCTGTTCTTCGTACACGCGGCTGTCGGCTGCGGGCTTGTCCATATCGCCGCGTGCCGTGGTCACCGCATCCCATTTGTTCACCACCACCACCACCGAGCGCCCGGACTCATGCGCGTACCCCGCGATGTTTGCATCCAGTGCCGAGACCCCGTCCACCGCGTCGATCACCATCAGCGCCACGTCGGCCTCTTCCAGATGCTTCCTGGCCATCACCACGCTCATCTTTTCGGCCATCAGGTGCGTCTTGCCCTTGCGCCGGATGCCTGCCGTGTCGATAAACCGGTAGCTCTTGTCGCCGTGTTTCACCACCTCGTCGATGGCATCTCGCGTGGTGCCCGCAATCGAGCTGACGATGGCGCGATCGCTCTCCGTCAACTGGTTCAGCAGCGTGCTCTTGCCCACGTTCGGACGCCCGATGATGGCGATCTTGATCTCGTTCGGCATCGTCTCCAGCAGCCGGTCTTCCAGCGCGTCCTCATCGGCTGCATGCAACACCTCCGGCTCCTCGCCTTCGTCGAACTCTTCCGCTTCGCCGAACTCAGGCTCCTCGTCGCGCGGAAGCTGGCGGCGCGCAAAATTGTTCGGCCGCCTCTCGTCGTCCGTCTCGGCAATCGTCGGAATCACCGTCATCAGCTCTTCGATCAGCTCCGCTACCCCGGTCGAGTGCTCGGCGGAGATCGGCCACAGGTTCTTGATTCCGAGCCGCCGGAAGTTCTCCGCCTCCGCCTCCAGCTTCGGATCGTCCACCTTGTTGACCGCCAAAAAGAGCGGCTTGCCCAGCTTTTGCAGCAACCGCGCCAGCTCCATGTCCGGCCCGGTCAACTCCGTACGCACGTCGGTCACCATCACAATGGCCGATGCCTCATCCAGCGCCACCCGCGCCTGCCGAAAAATCTCGGCAGGAATCAGATCCTTGTCATCGGGCACGATTCCGCCCGTGTCCACCACCCGGAACTGCCGTCCATTCCAGCGCACGGTGCCGTAGAGGCGGTCGCGCGTGATCCCCGGCTCGTCGCCGACAATCGCCCGCCGCCTTCCCACCATCTTGTTGAACAGAGTTGATTTGCCCACGTTGGGCCGTCCTACGATGGCCAGCAAACCCTCGTGCTCGTCTTGCAGAATCTTCGCCACTGATGTTGTCCCTGATCTTCCTTGCCGCTACGTCTATTATAGGGGTGAGTGCCTGAGCCCACCCAATCCGGATCTTCCACCGCCAACCCGGTCGAGCTCTCGCGCCTTTCGCTCTACCAGTTCTTCGGCCCCGGCGGCCTGCTCTCGCAGCGCCATCCCGCCTACGAATTCCGCAAGGGACAGCTCGCCATGGCCTCTGCCGTCGAGGAGGTCATCGAAGAAAAGCGTCATCTCATCGTCGAGGCCGGAACCGGCACCGGCAAGACCCTCGCCTACCTGCTCCCCATCATCAAGAGCGGCAAGCGCGTCATCGTCTCAACCGGAACCAAGAACCTCCAGGAGCAGCTCTTCTTCAAGGACGTACCATTTCTTGAGCGCGCGCTCTTTGGAGAACCCGCCGCTCACAGCCCCCGCCTCAAGGTCTGTTACATGAAGGGCCGCCAGAACTATCTCTGCCGCAAAAAGCTCTACGAACTAACCGATCAGCCCATCCTCAACGGCCTCGATGAGGTCAACGAGTTCCGCACCCTGCTGGACTGGGACAAGCAGACCGGAACCGGCGATCGCGCTGAACTCACCACCCTGCCTGAGACCAGTCCGCTCTGGGGCAAGCTCAACGCCAGTGCCGAGCACTGCATCGGCAGCAAGTGTTCGGAGTTCGAGCGCTGCTTCATCACCGAAATGCGCCGCAAGGCCGCCGAGAGCGACATCATCATCGTCAACCACCATCTCTTCTTCGCCGATCTCTCGGTCAAACTCGCCGCCGAAAAAGCTCCCGACGCAGGAGTCCTGCCCAGCGCCGCCTGCGTCATCTTCGACGAAGCTCACGAACTAGAAGATGTTGCCACCAGCTACTTCGGCATCAGCGTCTCGAACCTCAAGGTCGAAGACCTCCTGCGCGATCTCGAAATCACCATCCGTGAAAAAAAGGTCGTCTCCACCGATCTCATCCAGCTCTCGGCCCGCATCCGTGAGCGCTCGCAATTTTTCTTTTCGTCGTTGCCGGAGGGACCAGCGTCTTCGCCCGGAGCGGCGTCTGCTGCCGGATACCGGTCTGCAAAGCCTCGCCCCGCAACCGAGGGCCGCTTCGCCTTCGACAATCGCGACGAGTTCCTCGAAGAGTTCGGCTCCGAGTTCATCGGCCTCAAGAATGTAATCCGCCAGCTCCACTCCGAACTCCAGGCCATCCCCAGCAAGCCCGATGAGGTCCACAACCTCATCCGCCGCACCGATGAGCTTCACGCCCAGCTCTCCTTTCTCATGGAGAGCCGCGAGAAGAACACCGTCTACTGGATCGAGCGGCGCGGCGGGCGTGGCCGCTTCGCGAAGAATGAGAACGTCTTCCTCCAGGCCACGCCCATCGACGTCTCGGCCATCCTGCGCCAGTCGCTCTTTGACCGCTTTGACTCCATCGTCCTCACCTCGGCCACCCTTGCCGTCGCCAACGCCTTCGATTACATCAAGGCGCGCCTTGGCCTCGACGGCGCACGCGAGCTGATCGTCCCCTCGCACTTCGACTACGAGTCGCAGGCCATCTTCTATGTCCCGCCAGACATGCCCGACCCGCGCGACGCCAGCTTCACCGCCCAGGCCACCATGCGCATCCGCCAGTTGCTCGAAATCACCCGTGGCCGCGCCTTCTGCCTATTCACCAGCCTCGCCCAGATGCAGCAGGTGCATGACGCGCTTCTCGGCCAGCTCCCGTACCCCATGCTCCTGCAGGGCTCTGCGCCCAAAACCGCGCTCATCGAGCAGTTCCGCAACACTCCTAACGCCGTCCTCTTCGCCACCGCGTCCTTCTGGCAGGGAGTCGATGTCCAGGGTGAGCAGCTCAGCGCCGTCATCATCGATAAAATCCCTTTCGCAGTTCCCAGCGACCCCATCGTGCAAGCCCGCAGCCGCGCCATCGACGAAGATGGCGGCAACTCTTTTTTCGATTACTCCGTCCCCGCCGCCGTCATCACTCTCAAGCAAGGCTTCGGACGCCTCATCCGCTCCCTCAACGACCGTGGTCTGCTCGTCCTCCTCGACAACCGCATCCTCAAAATGCGCTACGGCAAGGTCTTCATCCAAAGCCTCCCGCCCTACACCCGCACCACCGACATCCGCAAAGTCGAAGAATTCTTCGGCTGCTCCCACGAGGAATGAATGTGGCAGGGAATGAAACGAGGTGTGTCTCAAAAGCTTGCCGTGGATGCGCAGCCTGCGCGAAGCAAGAGCCCGAGTGAAGGAAGAGCCAAAGCGAAGAAAAAATTCAAGTGAGGAAAAAGTCCGAGGGTGCCCCATCTTCGACGCGCTGTTTTTGCGCGGCTAAGGTGGGGTAGCTGACTTTGCTTTTGCCGTTGCTTCCGAACCTTGAAGCCTTGCCCTACAAATCATCCGTCTCCTGCAACTCCGACCAAACCCATTCCCAGTGCGCCAGCACCTCGCGTTCCTCCGCGTCCATCTCTTCGTGAAAGTGGTGCGAGTGCGGCACCGGCACGCGAATCATCTCCACCTCGGCAAAGTTTTTCTCTCTCAGCCGTGCCACTATCTCCGCAATCGGCCCATACGCGTAGATCACCTCATGCCGGTCGAAGACCAACTGTCCCGCCGGAGGCGCGGCCAGCCACAGATTGTGCCGTCCATCGCCAGCAAGATATTTTTCAAAACGCTCCAGCAGCGCCAGAACCTCTTCGCGCGTGTGTGTCTTGGCCGATTGATACCGCCCCGCTGCGGCCTCCGTGCGCGGCGTCACCAGCACGTAGAGCACCCATAGCGGCTCGGGCAGCATCGCCAGCAGTTCCCGCAGTAGCTCCACCGCTGCCGCTCCCGGCGCAATCACCAGCCGCTCCACTCCGCCCACCACCTGCCGGGCATAGCTCGGCTCGTAGTTCCACGCCACATCCTGTCCGGCGCCAAGCGTTCCCAGCTTCCATTTTTGTGAACTCATCGGAGTTATTCTAATTGACGGAGAGCCGCCAAGTCCGTGAACCCTGCCGCCCCCATCGCCGTCCACCGCGCCGCCGCCCAGCAGGCCGATGCCGCCTTCGCGCTCATCGAGGAGTATTACGAAGCCGTCGGTGTTCTCGTGCGCGATGACCGCGCTACTCTTGAGCACTACCTCGCATCGCCCGACTCGTCCATCTGGATCGCCACCGTCGCTGCCGCGCCCGCCGGATGTGTCATGCTCCGCCCGCTGCCGCAAATCGCCCATGCCGCCGAGGTCAAGCGCCTCTACGTCCGCCCTGCATTCCGCGGACTACACCTCGCCCACGCCCTCATGCAGGCCGCCGAAGAGCACGCTCGCCGTGCCGGTATTCACTGGCTCTACCTCGACACCAAGGACGATCTCCATGCCGCCATCCACTTCTATCTCGGCGCCGGATACCAGAGCTGCCCGCGCTACAATGACAATCCCCAGGCCACCCTCTTTCTCCGCAAACAGCTCTAGGGGAGTTACCGCGCTGTTGTATCCAGCGTTTCTATAAGGTGTCATTCCGAGCTCTGCGAGGAATCCCAGCAATGCTCAACTCTCCAGGGAAGCTCCAAAGTCACTTCGGCATCGATACCTCCCCTTTGCCTTCAACCTTGAAACCTTGAAACTTTGAAACCTTGAAACCTGCAATCCCCTCGTATAATAAAAACTGCGCACCACGCCCTTGAGACCTGCGCTGTGTCCCTCTCGAATCTGCGAGGGCGCCCCGGCGCAACGTCAAGGACAACGGATGCCCCGCATCCTGTCTGGAGATTCATGTTTGAAGTAACCGTGCAAGACACTTTTTCGTCCGGTCATTACCTGCGCAACTACAAAGGCAAATGCGAAAATCCGCATGGCCACAACTATCGTGTCCGCGTCACCCTCCAGGGAGCCGAACTCGATCATGCCGGCCTGCTGATCGACTTCAAGGAGCTCAAGCAGGTGATGAAGCCCATGGTCGACTATCTCGATCACAGGATGATGAATGACCTTGAACCCTTCACCGTCCTCAATCCAACGGCGGAGAACCTCGCCAAGTATTTTTTTGACCAGTGCAGTCAGGGCCTAAAGCACACTACTGGCGGTCGCGTTCGCGTCAAGCAGGTCACCATCTGGGAGACCGATACCTCCATCGCCACTTACTATGAATAGCCGCCACGGGTAGGCGCATCGAAGGCGCCTATGCATTTAACCTTGAAACCTTGAAACCTGCGAAACCTTGAAACCTTGTTCCTCTATGCACATCGTCGAAATCTACAAATCGCTGCAAGGTGAAAGTTCCTTCGCGGGTTTGCCCTGCGTCTTCGTGCGCCTCGCCGGATGCAATCTCCGCTGTGCCTGGTGTGACTCCGAGTACACCTTCACCGGCGGCCGTAAAATCTCCGCCCCTGAGCTGCTCCTTGAAGTTCAGCGCCTCTCGCCCAGCGGCGGCCTCGTCGAAATCACCGGTGGAGAGCCCATGCTGCAGGAGCGCGAGCTGATCCCCTTCATGCATCAACTTCTCGCCCTCGACTTCCGAGTGCTGCTCGAAACCAGCGGCGAGCGTCCCCTCGAACTCGTTCCCCGCGAGGTTCACAAAATTGTCGATGTCAAATGTCCCGCCAGCGGCGAGCATCTGCGCTTCCGTCCGGAAAACCTCGCCACCCTCACCTCCCGCGACGAGCTCAAGTTCGTCCTCGCCTCGCGCCAGGATTACGAGTACGCCCGTGACTTCATTCGCACCCACGGCCTGGATTCCAACCCCGCCGCTCTGATCCTCTCGCCCGCCTTTCGCAAGGGAGCCACAGGCACTCGCTCCACCGAAAATTGCCTGCTCGATCCCCGCTCGCTCGCCGAGTGGATGCTCGCCGACAATCTCAACGCCCGCCTCGGCCTCCAGATCCACAAATTCATCTGGGAGCCGCAGTTGAAGGGCGTATAGCGCCGAGGCGATCGGTGCCATGGCAATTCCCGCAATGGAATAGTGAGCGCCTTGCCCTGTTATCGTCCACAATCGCGAACCTGGCCGCAGTACTTCCGAGGAGCCCGACATTCGGAATCGATAACGTCGAAGAAGGATCCCTACTTCACAGCGAGCCGGGGCCTGCGCCGTGGTCAGCACTCGATGCCACTCGGTAATTCAATCCCGCGGTTGTGCCTCCGGTTACGTCAATCGTCACTCCCGTGATACTTTTCGCAAAGTCTGACGCCAAGAACACAGCCGCATTCGCGATCTCATCCATGAGTGGAAGCCTCTTCAACATCGTGTCATTTTCCATACCGCGAAGGATCACTTCCATCTCTTTTGGGGTGCGTTCGATTGCCTGTTTGAACACTTGCGAATCCGGTGAACCGCCAGAGCGTATGTTCACGACGCGCACGCCATGTGTCCCCAACTCCAAGGCAAGATTCCGAGAGAAGCTTTCAATAGCAGCGCATGCAGGAGCAAAACCTGCTGTAAACGGGTATCCTATGCCGCCGGGCGTTGCGGTCAAGGATAAGATCACTCCAGAACCCTGCTTCAACATAACGTTTCCCGCGGCGGTGGCCGTTAAGAAATGACTTCGCATCGCGATGGAGACAGGACGAACAAAATCTTCAACGCTCAGCCGAACCAGCGGGACATTCTGCAGGACTTGGTAATCAATCGCACAAAAGGATAGGTCCAGCGTTCCTCCCTCGCCAATCACGGAGTCGACAAACGCATTGACTTCGCTTTCGTCCATTGCGTCCACGCGTGCAGCCACTGCACGTCCGCCGGAGTCAACAATTCCGTCTGCCACCTCTTTTACCGAGGAAAGATGCCTTCCTGCCAGAAAGACCTTTGCACCTTCTTGGGCCATAGCTTTCGCGATAGTACTTCCCAGTGAACCGCCGGCCCCGTAGATGATGGCATTTCTGTTCTGTAATATTTGAGAATTCATGGATTTTGGCTCCGGCGGTTGAGCTGGGGAAACGAGGTCGCAATCCTCACAAGGATAAGGTTCCATTCGTAATCCAGCAAATGAATTGTTATTGACTTGTTCCTGTGTGGTCACAACGGAAGGAATCCGCGCGAGATACTTGGCGAAACATCGCCAAGGCACTCACAATCCCAAAACAGAACTGCCACCGCACATTGCGCCGGAATATGCGGCGGCGTAACGCGGCCCTCACGCCACGGTTCAACTGCACACGACTAACGCTCACGATCCCGCAAGTATTAAAGTGAACCTATGCCTGACTCCATCCAAACCGTCGTCACTCTCTCCGGAGGCATGGACTCCACCGTCTGTGCCACTCTTGCTGTCCGCGAAAAGGGCGCGGCGCAGGTTGCCGCCATGCACGTCTCCTACGGACAGCGCACCGAAGCCCGCGAGCAGCGCGCGTTCACCGAAATCTGCGACCGCCTCGGCATCACTCGCCGTCTCATGGTCCGCAACCAGGCGCTCAGCCAGATCGGCGGCTCTGCCCTCACCGATTCCTCGCTTGCCGTGCCCATCGCCGCTCCGGGTGGCCCACATCCGCCGAGCGCCAGCAGCCGGAGCGGCGTCCGTTGCCGCGTACCCGGCTGCGAAGCTTCTTTTGGCGAACGTGGCCCAGCGCAGATTCCCATCACCTACGTTCCCTTCCGCAACGCCCATTTTCTCTCCGTCGCCGTCAGTTGGGCCGAGGTTCTCGGAGCCGCAGACATTTACATCGGCGCCGTCGCCCAGGATAGCTCCGGCTATCCCGACTGCCGTCCCGAGTACTATGAGGCTTTCAATCGTCTCATCCAGGCCGGAACCAAAGCGGGCAACATCCGCATCGTCACTCCGATGATTGCCCTCAAGAAAGTGGAGATCGTCCGCCTGGGTCTGGAACTCAACGCACCCTTCGAGCTAACATGGTCCTGCTACAGCCGGGAAGATCGTGCCTGCGGAATCTGTGAGAGCTGCGCCCTGCGTCTGCGCGCCTTCAGAGCCGCTCGCACCTGCGATCCCATTCCTTATCTGGCGTCGCCCGCTTTTTAGCCGGCCCGCCGCTGAGGCAGGCGTGGCAACCATAGACTGTTCTCCGCTGGAGGCGGAAATGATAAAGCGTATCGCACTTTTTTTACTCGTTGTCTCGATGGCGGTTTTCACCGCCAGCGCTGTCGCGCAGCAAGTGACCACCGTCAAGGGCGTCTGCAAGGACGAGAACGGCAAACCCATCGCTGGAGCAACCGTCCAGCTTGACAACCTCGAAACTGGCCGCAAAACCACCCTCAAAACCGATAATCACGGCCAGTACTACTCCCTGGGCGCGATCAGTGGAAATTATAAAATCAGTCTCATTGGCGCCGATGGAAGCGTAATCTTCTTCCTCAACAATGCGCCGCTCAAACCTGGTACCGAGAATATCTTCGACATCGATCTCGCCAAGCAGAAGGCCGAGGCCGCCAAGGAATCCGGTGCCACCGCGGAGCGCTTCAAGGAAATTGAGAAGGCAAAGAAGGAAAACGAGAAGATTAAGAACATCAACGCCCTGCTTACCCAGGCCATTCAGCAGAAGAAGGACAAACAGTATGACCAGGCCGTAGCCACCTTGGAGCAGGCCGCGGCCCAAGACCAGACTCACGATGTGGTCTACTCCTCGCTGGCCGACGCTTACAACCAGGTCAAAAAGTTCCCCGAGGCTGAAGCCGCTTACAACAAAGCAATCGCCCTCGCCCCTGCCAACTCCAAATCTCTCGGCAGCTATCACGCCGGTCTCTCCCTCGCCTTATTGCAGCAGGGCAAAACCGAGCCTGGCATGGCCGAATGCGACAAGGTCGGCCAGCTCGATCCGGCTTCCGCCGGACAGTGCTTCTACAACGAGGGCGCCATCCTTACCAATCAGGGCAAGGCTGACGACGCCAACCTTGCATTTGACAAAGCCATCGCCGCCGATCCCACACGTCCAGATCCGTACTACCAGAAGGGCGTGAACCTCCTCGGCAAGATGACCGTCGGCAAGGATGGGAAGCCGATCCCCGCGCCCGGTACGGCTGAGGCATTCAACAAATACCTGGAACTCGCGCCGGATGGCCCCAACGCCCAGACTGCCAAGGATCTGCTCGCCTCCATCGGGGCCCCGGTCCAGACCAGCTTCGGTGCCAAGAAGGGCAGCAAGAAATAGCTTGTCGCAGCCAATGCAAAAGGGACAGCTCCCGGGCTGTCCCTGTTACAGCGCTACAAACTATTGCCGTAGCCTAAACCCAGCGGGTGCCCCAGCTTCGCGCCCCGTTTTGGGGCGATAACCTGGGACGCAATCACCCTCCCTATTGCACCATCGCAATCCGGTTCAACTCCCGCTGCATTACCTCCAGCGAGCAGCCTGAGCCTTCAACGGCAAACGCTGCCGCTCGCGCCGCTTCCAGAGAGACCCCGTAGCCCCGCCCGGAGAGAAACGTCTGCATCAAATCAGCCGCATCCCGAGCATCCAACCCGCTCTGGATCAGCTCGCTGCGCAGCTCCGCAATGTCCAGAACCGAGAACTTTTCGCCGCTCACAGGGTCACCTCCTTGCATTGGTGGTAACCCGTCGGACTCTGAAAGGTCGCGTTTTCGTGCAGACATTCCCTGCCACCTTCCATTTGGCTCGTGCGTTGAAGGAAGAAACAGACTTCGGAGCTGCCGTCCTACGTCCCTTTGCCCTCATCGCCACTTCCTGCCCAGACTTCTGGCATAGCCTATGTATCGGCCAAAAGCCTGAAAAGTTCAGGGCATTGCGGTTAAATTGCCTTCATTCCGCCTCCTGCGCCAGCAGCACGGGAATCCCATCCTCGACCCGAAAGCGCTTCTCGCACCCGGTGCAGCGCAGTTTTGTAAAATCTGCGTTAAATCGCAATCCGCCGTGGCAGATTGGGCAAACAATGATTTTCACCAACTTCGCGGGAACCATGACTCCCATTCTACCTTCACCCACTCGCATCCCCGCGCCAATCCCGGTACACTGGGAGTAGTAATAGCTGTCAATTTTTTTCCGGGGAAGTGCTATGTCCGCTATCGTTCTCGACGGAGGCCTCTTCGCCTCGCAAATCAAGGCAGAGATCGCCCGTGAGGTCGAGCAACTCGCCGCCGCCGGTCTTCGTCCCGGCCTGGCGGCAGTTCTGGTCGGAAGTGATCCCGCCTCCCAGACCTATGTCCGCAGCAAGGTTCGAACCTGCGAGCAGTTGGGCATCTACAGTGAGCTGATCGCTCCGCCAGAGGCCTCCGCCACCGAGGAGCTCGTTGCCCTGGTTGAACAGCTCAACGCCCGCGATGAAATCGATGGCATCCTCGTCCAGTTGCCCCTGCCCGCCCACGTTGACGCCAAGCGTGTTCTGCTGGCCGTCTCGCCGGCAAAGGACGTCGATGGCTTCCATCCCGTCAACGTCGGCAATCTCAGCACGCAGCGTCCCAGCCTCGTCCCATGCACCCCCGCCGGATGCATGGAGATTCTCCGCCGCGCCAATATTCCCATCGAAGGTCAGGAGGCGGTCATCGTCGGGCGCAGTGACATCGTCGGCAAGCCCCTCGCCATGCTGCTCACCAACGCCAACGCCACGGTCACCATCTGCCACTCCCGAACCCGCGATCTGCCCTCGGTCTGCCGCCGCGGAGACATCCTGGTCGCCGCCATCGGCCGTCCCGGCTTCATCACCACGGAGTTCGTCAAGCCCGGTGCCACCATCCTCGACGTTGGCATCAATCACATCACCGATCCGGTCCTCTTCGAGCGATTCTTCAAGGGCGACGAGAAGCGCGAAAAGCAGTTCGCCGAGAAGGGAAGCACCATCATCGGCGATTGTGATCCTCGCGTCACCCGCATGGCTGGAGCCTGCACTCCCGTCCCTGGCGGCGTCGGCAAGCTGACCATCGCCATGCTCATGAGCAACACCGTCAAGGCCGCCAGACTCCGCCGCCTCGCTTGCCTGCCGGCGGCAGAATCCGCCGTCCAAAGCTAGACCAGTTCCAGGGTCGATGTATCTTCTTTGCACTTGGATGGTTGTGCTTGCGAGGTTTCATTTCTTAGAAGTGTCATCCTGCGACAAGCGCCACCGGCTGGTGCGGGGAGAACGCTTCTCCCGCCACTCCTGCGCCTGCCAATGCTTCCGCCCCTGGTCGGCGCCTCAAGCGAAACTTTCCTCACCCTGGTGCGTCTATAATTCTGTATGCCATTGAAACAGGCGCGGATCATGAAAGCTCTCAGACCTTTCGCCCTCGGAGTGCTGCTCGCCGCAGCGTTTTTCTTCTACACCAGCCATCGTTTTGGCCCGCCCGCCTCCTGGGTTACCCGCGAGCCGGTTCACATCACCGAGGCTCAGGCTGCGCCTTCGCTCGACGGCGAGGAGCAGAATAACGTAGACGTCTACAAGCGCGTCGTCCCCTCCGTCGTCAACATCACCTCCACCGTGGTCTCCTACGACTTCTTTTTCGGGGCGCAGTCTCAGCAGGGCTCCGGCTCCGGCTTCATCATTGACAAGGAAGGCCACATCCTCACCAACCACCACGTCATCGACGGCGCGCGCAAGCTGGAAGTCATCCTGGAAAACAAGAAACACTACCCAGCCACCGTCATCGGCGACGACAAGTCGCACGATCTTGCCGTCATTCAGATCAAGGCGCCCAATCTGCAGCCGGTCACCTTGGGCAGCAGCTCCGGTCTCCAGGTCGGCCAGAAGGTGCTCGCCATCGGCAATCCCTTTGGCATCTTCAACGGAACCATGACGCGCGGCATCGTCAGCTCGATCCGCCAGGTCCAGGAGCCCGACGGCACCTACATCGACGAGGCCATCCAGACCGACGCCGCCATCAACCCCGGCAACTCCGGCGGCCCGCTCCTCAACTCGCGCGGCGAGGTCATCGGAATCAACACCATGATCGCCTCGGCCAGCGGCGGCAACTCCGGCGTTGGCTTTGCCATTCCCATCAACGCAGCCAAGGCCGTGCTCAACGACCTCGTCCAGTTTGGACGTGTCCGCCGTCCCACTCTCGGCATCCGGCCCCTGCCCATACCGATGAATCGCGAGCTGGCCCAGCAACTCGAACTGCCCTCGGATACCGGTGTCCTGGTCATGCAGGTCGTTCCTGGCTCGGCCGCCTCGCGCGCAGGAATTCAGGGCGGAAATCAGCGCGTCTACTACGGTAACTACGAAATCATTATTGGCGGCGACCTCATCGTTGAAATCGATGGCCAGGAGGTCAAGGATACGCAGGATCTTGCTCATCTGATGAACAACCATCGCTCCGGCGACTCGGTCACCATCGTTTTCTACCACGGCAAAAAGCGGCAAAGCGTGCGCGTCCAACTCGACGAAGCCAAAACCGGAGCACGAAGCTGACTATTGCTTTCGCCAGTGCTTAATCAGGGCCGCATGGATTGCGGCCCTGCTTTGCTGCCAAACCATTGCCTTTGGCGTTACTCCCTAGCCGCCAAAAATACCATTCCCGCCAATCATCTCCCGGTCATTGTCGTCAAATACATTAACGCTTTCATAACCCCCGAGCCATCAACCCGGTACTTTATAGGTAATCTCTAGAAACTCGCGAAAGGATTGCCTACTTGATTACTGGGGTGGTCCAAACCATTGCCTTGAAGGATAATGTTCCGATGACCCATCGCCCCATTATTATTGCCCGCATCAATGATCATATTGCCCTGGCGGCCTCGCTTCTTGAAGATGATGCTTACCTTTCGGCCGTCTCCGCAGCAGCAGCGGCCATGGCTCACGCGTTGCGCTCCGGTCGCAAGGCCTTGTTCTTCGGCAATGGCGGCAGTGCCGCTGACGCGCAGCATCTTGCCGCAGAACTTACTGGCCGCTTTCTTCTCGAACGCCGCAGCCTGCCTGGTCTGGCGCTAAGCACGAACAGCTCCGCCGTTACCGCCATTGGCAATGACTATGGGTACGATGAAGTCTTCGCCCGCCCGCTCGCCGGACTTGGCGCCGCCGGAGACATCGCCTTCGGCATCAGTACCAGCGGTAACTCACCCAACGTGCTGCGCGCCATCGAAGTTGCGCAGACCATGCAGATGATCACCGTAGGACTCAGCGGACGTGAGGGAAAACTGGCAACCCTGGCGCAGCATGCCATATGCATTCCCTCCGCCTGCACTCCACGCATTCAGGAAGCGCACATTCTCACCGGGCACATTCTCTGCGAGATCATCGAACAGGAGTTATTCGATAAGACTGAACGCTAGAGCGCCTTCCAAGCTTACCTGGCGCGGAGTTACTTCTCTCTGGAAGAGTTATGACTGGCGGAAGGAAATGTGTTTATGGCCAAAAAAGCTGAATAACACGGTGATAACACCCAGCACGGCGCCGGCGATGTAAGGAGCCTGCTTTTCGTAACCGAACTGGTGGCGGATAACGAAGACAAAGATAGGCAGTAACGCCATGCTCAGCACCATGCTGCTGCTGTAAACGCCAACACACCTGCACCACTCACGAAAGTAGTTTCCCTTGGTCTTGAAGACAAACCATTTGTAGCCGAGAAAAGAAACCGTGATGTTAATCGCCGTTGACGGAACGACGGCCAGAATGTAACTGTGTCGTCCCAGCGGCGCAAGAAGCATGGTAAATAACGCAAACGTCCCGTAGCCGAATAAAGTGTTCCAGATCCCTGTCAACAGGTAGCGCGCAAGCTGGCCGGGCGGCACATGTTTCGTCAGCAGTTCAAGCTTGGACTGCAGAGGCGTCTTCACGTATCAGGCTCTTCCCGCGTTCTTCTCTTCGCCTGCGCCAAGTGGCTCGCCGAAGCCGAACTCAAAATTAATCCGCTCCTGCTCAATTGCGAACGGCCGCTTCTGCACCATGGTATGAATAGCTCCGATGTACTCGCCCAGCACTCCAAGAAACAGAAGGTTAATGGAGATCATGAAAAAGAATCCGATCAAAATCGGCGCAACACCCAGTGAGAAACTTCTCCAGAAAAGCAGCTTATAAGTAAGGTATGCCAGCGCGACCAGTACGGAAACAAACGAGCCGCCGAATCCGGCAAACACTGCCATGCGCAGTGGCACCTTGGAGAGATTCGTAATTCCCAACATTGCCATATCGTAAAGCGTATAGAAGTTATTCGCGGTGATTCCGCGGGTGCGCGCCGGCTGGTGATAGGGTAACTCCACGCGGGGAAACCCAAGCTCGGCGATAATGCCCCGGAAGTATGGGTATGGGTCGTCGAATGATTTAATAATGTCCACGACCTTTCGGTCGTAAAGGCCAAAGCCGGTAAAGTTCTCATAAGTCTCGATACCGGAGAGCCGGTTTACCAGCCGGTAGTAGCGCTTCCGAATCCAGAACATCAGACTGTTCTCGTCGCTGGCGACTTTGACGCAGATCACCACGGGCGCCCCTGCTTCCCAGTTTCTCACCATGTCCACAATCATCTCGGGAGGATCTTGCAAATCGGCGACAATCCCTATCACGACGTCTCCCTTGGCCTGATGGAAGGCGTGCATTGGCGACCGGATATGACCGAAGTTCCGTGTATTGCGAATTACCTTGACGTTTCTGTCCATCGCGGCAAGCAACTTCAGCACGCCAAGTGTGTTATCGGTGGAAGCGTTATCGATGAAAATGTGCTCGTAGCGGTAGTTGCCAAGCGACGCGATGGCGGCGCGCACGCGCTCATACAATTCGCGTACGTTCAGCTCTTCGTTATAACAGGGCGTAATGATGCTGATGGTTTTCACCGGTTCACTCCGAATCATCAAACGTCAGTTGATCCACGCCGATACTCTCCGCGTGTGCCTTGTACCAATGATAAAGCTCCCCGATGCTATCGCTCAGCTGGCGAAAGCGGAAGTCACCGATTTCACCGAGCATGCGGGAGTTATCCGCGCTGTACTCCGGAGCCAAGGCCTGGTTGCGGACAATAATTTCCGGGTCGCAGCCCGATACGGAAGCCACTATTTTGGCAAGCTCCAGCAAGGTATGAGCCTCGCCACGGCACACGTTATAAGCCTTCTGCTGGGGCTCATGTTCGAGAAACCATGCGAGTAACCCGGCAAGCTCGGAAACATAAAGATAATCAAACTTTACATTCTGCCGAATTACGATCGGTAATCGTTTTACCACGCGGGCGCAGGCATTGGAGATAAATCGGACATCCCATGCCTCGTACTTGCCGAAGACTCCGAACAGACGCAGCACGAATATGTTATCCGTGGTCGCGGCATACTTGGTGCAGATGTACTTAGAGAACCCATAGGGGTCAATAGGAATGCGAGTATCAAAATAACTCTCGGTCACTCTCGGCGGAAGCTCCACGCGGTTGTACTCCGCGCCGGAGCCGAAGTGCAACATCTTACCGAACAAGGAATGATTGTGCGCCAAGTTGAAAAACATCCGGCAGTTGCGGTCTAACATGTCAGCGGCAGCGCCCATGCGCCGGTTGGAGCGGGTGGTTGCGGTGTGCACCACAACGTCAAAGTGGTTGGCGCGCAAATACGCGGCGACGCACTCCTGATCGAGCAGATTCAACTCGGCGGAAGAAGGCGCAACGATGGAAAAATGTCCACCGAGGTATTCTGCCAGGTTCCGTCCAATAAATCCGGAACCGCCAGTGAGTAGGACTTTCACGCAGACATCCTATCGCACTTAGCGCCGCGATGCCTTGCCATTAGTCACTCCGGTAACAACGGAACAATCATATTCGCAGCGAACTCGTCGCGGTCAAGGAACGGCCAGAGGTCTTCGAGCGGCTTGGAAACAAACGAGCCGTCCGCACGCTGCACCGAGGAAAGGCGCGGCGCGCGCACCTCATCGGGAATCACCTTCACATCGCAGATCACAGGGCCGGGCATATCCAGGACCTTGCGGACGGATGCGTGCAGATCGGACTGATCCTCGATCGACACTGCGGCGATTCCGTAAGATCGGGCAATCTTGAGCAAGTCCGGCATCGTGATTCCCGTTGCTTCGCTGCATCCGATGCTCGGTGCGCCGAAGAAGTTGGTCTGCGAGGCTCGGATCGAGGCATAGCCGTTGTTATTCAGAACAAAAAACTTTATGGGTAAGCCGAGGTGCGCGACCGTGGCCAGCTCCTGAATGTTCAACAGAAAACCGCCGTCTCCGTCTACGCAAACCGTGCGCTGGCCCCCACTGGCGACGCAGACGCCGATGCTGGCGGCGATGCCGTAACCCATCGCTCCCAACCCGGCCGTATGGTAGGCGCGTTGACCTTTGCGTACAGGAAAGGCAAAGAGAAAGATCTCGATACCGCTGCCTGAACTTCCGGAGACAATACAATCCTGTGGCGAGGTTTCAGCGGCGATAACTTCGGCGAGATGAAAAATGCTGACGCGGCCAACTGCGGCGCGATGCTCGGAGGTAATCAGCGGATATTTAAGCTTCCATTCCTGGCAACGCTTCAGCCAGCCGCTGCGGTCGCGTCCCGCAATGTGGCTGCGTTGCGCGAGTAACTCGGCGAGGAAATCCTTGGCGTCGGCCTGCACCGGCATCTGTACCGTAGCGCCCAGCTTCGCCAGTTCTGCGGCGTCGATATCGACCATGACCTTAAAGGCAGCGCGCGCCATGTTCTCCGGCGTGTAGCCCACGATGGGCAGGTCCATGCGCGCTCCAATTACCAGCAGGAAATCGCAGTTCTGCAAAACAAAGTTTGCGCCGCGAGCGGCAAGGGTTCCGGGACGTCCTACAAACAACGGATCGTCTTCGCCCACAAGATCCATGGCAACCCACGTGGTCTCAACCGGAAGCTGGAGCAGGCGAATCGCCTCTTCCAGCAGCGGAGCTGCGCCAGCCAGTCGCACACCATTGCCAATCATCAGCAGCGGCCGCTCCGCTTTGTTCAACTGATCGATAATGCCGCGCACCTGCCGGGAGAGCGCATCGCCGCCGGAGATTAATGTGGCTTCAGGCTGGAAGCCGGGCAGGGAAGTCTCATCAATCTGCGCGCCCTGCACATCGATCGGAATATCGATCCACACCGGGCCGGGGCGGCCGGTACGCGCCAGATGCACAGCCTTCTCCATGTGGTAGCGGATGCTGTTGGGATCGTCAATGGTAACTGCGTACTTAGTCAGCGGCGTCACGATGGAGACAATGTCGAGTTCCTGATTGCCCATCTGGCGCACGCCACGATGCTTTCCGCTGCTGTCATACATGCGATCGGGGCGCTTCACCTGGCCGCTGATGAACAAACACGGAGTGGAATCCAGCCATGCGCCGGCAAGTCCGGTAATGGCGTTGGTTCCGCCGGGGCCGGTGGTCACCATGGCAACGCCGAGTTGATTGGTAAACTTGGCGTAGTTCTCGGCGGCGATGGCCGCGGCCTGCTCGTGATGATTGCAGACAAACTGCAATCCCTGGCAGCGGGCAAGCGAATCGTTCAGGTGCATGGCTCCGCCGCCCACCAGCAGGAAGACATGCCGAACGCCCTGCTGAGCAACGAAGCTCATTACAAAATCGGACAATTTCATTTGCAGGTTATCCCTTGTCCGCAATTGCGCGGGAGGTGGATTCGGAGAGAATCATTTCGATAAGTTCGCGTACCGCGCCGTTTCCTCCCCTGGCAATGGAGACAAATCGACACTTTTCGCGGATCGCGGGCTGCGCATCGGCCGGTGCGGCAGCAAGGCCGGCAATCTCGAGCGCTGGTAGATCGTTCACATCGTCGCCCATGAAGCAAATTTCCTCGAGCGTGAGATTGTGAAAAGCGGCCAGCTTCCGCAAGGCCCCGGCTTTATCCTTGCAGGATTTTTCAACATCGGTGATTTGCATCTTCGCCGCCAGACGATCGATCAGCGGGCTGTCCTCACCGGAGATGAGAGCGAGCTTCAAGCCGGCCTTTCGCGCCCGCGACAGCCCCATGATATCGGCGAAGTGGAAGCGCTTCCATTCTTCCCCGTTCGGCCCCCACCAGAATGAGCCGTCGGTGAGCACGCCATCCACATCCATTGCGATCAGCTTAATTGGCACTGCCGGCTCCGACACGGCGCAGTTTTTTTAGAATCGGCTGCTCACGTTCCAGCACGCGCTTGACGCCGTCACCCATCGAACGCTCGACGACCCGGATGTAGCTGACGAGCTTGGTAATTCCATTCGGCTCCAGCGAGGCAGCCTGATCCGAACCCCACATGGCGCGATCGGTTGTGATGTGGCGCTCGACGATGCAAGCTCCCAGTGCAACCGCCGCGACCGACGAGGGAAGACCAGACTCATGGCCTGAGTAGCCGACTGGAATGCCATAGCGCTCTTCCAGGGTACGGATGGCCTGCAGATTGAGCTCTTCGTAGTAGGCAGGATAGGTGCTGCAGGCGTGCAGTAGGACCAAATTTTCCTTGCCGAGCACTTCAACCGCGTGGTCAATCTCCTCAACCGTACTCATACCGGTGGAGAGCAGGATCGGTTTGCCGGTGGCGCGGGTGTGGCGGAGCAGGTTGTCATCGGTGAGCGAGGCCGAGGCAATCTTGAAGCATGGCACATCGAAACGGTTGATGAAATCAACCGAAGGCTCGTCCCAGGCGGAGGCAAACCACGGAATTTTGACGGCGCGGCAGTACTGATCGATTTCAACAAAATCTTCGTACTCAAATTCCAGCGCGCGCTTCAACTCGCCATTGGTTGTGCCAAAGGGGCTTTCGCGGGGCTTGGCCAACTCCTCGGCCGAGTAAACGATTTCTATGGTGCGCTTCTGAAACTTGACCGCGTCGCAGCCAGAAGCCACGGCGATGCTGATCAAACGCTTCGCCAGATCGATGTCGCCATTATGATTGATTCCAATCTCGGCTATTACATAACAGGGGTGACCGCTTCCTACCTTCTTCGCACCCAGTTGGATTTCCTTTGCCTCCGACATAATCCGCTCTCCGTCCTGCAAATTGTTAAAACCATGCCGCCATGTATTCTGCTCGTATTCCGGCAGGGGTGCGGCGTGCAGCTCGCCGCATGTGAACGTGCGCGGCACAAAAAAAGATGCCTGGGTGTTACAGTTCTGCAAGTTTGCTTCCATCAATGGAAGCCCATCAATCGCCCACCCTCCAGTAGCGGGAAGGTGAATATTGCGGGATTAGGCGCTCGGGATTGCGTGATATTCCACTGCTCCCAGGCGGAATACTCGAATGCTCTCCTTCGGGTTATCTTTCCGCAAAGTTACTCGATTATATCCCGATCTCAAGGAATTACCTCTTAACGCGTCGGGGTTGCGCCAAAAACATTGCAACAAAAACTTAAGTTGATTCTCCGGCTACGGATGCTCCTGCCCCGGGCGCGTCAAGCGGGATGCTGCGAGGCGGAGCTTCAAGGAAATTGCGAGTTCGCGCGTTGACCCATGGACGCGTATGGGATAGCTTTGAAAAGTTTCAGGAGGCATATGCTGCATAATCTCCGCCGTGCTGGCGCGCTGCTTCTCTTCGGCCTGTTGCTGGGCGGCCTGCCGCTCTGCGCCGAGGGCTTTCAACCGGTTCGGGCGCGCCACGCCATGGTTGCCAGCTCGCATCCGGAGGCTTCTGGCGCCGGTGCCGCAATCATGCGCGAGGGGGGCAACGCGGTTGATGCTGCGGTAGCGGTTGGCTTTGCGCTGGCCGTGGTGCATCCGTCGGCGGGAAATCTGGGCGGCGGCGGATTCATGCTCTACCGCACGGCCAAAGGCGAGATGCACTTTCTTGACTTTCGGGAAAAGGCTCCGGCTGCGGCTTCACGCAACATGTATCTGGACCAACAGGGGAATGTGAGCGAGGAAAGCCGCTTCGGTTACCGCGCGGCCGCTGTGCCGGGTACGGTTGCAGGCTTCGTGGATGCCGAACGGCGCTGGGGCAAGCTGGGATTGGCTAAAGTGATGGAGCCGGCGATTCGTCTGGCTCGCGATGGCGTCATGGTGACGCAGTATGAAGCCGCTTTGCTGCGCGACGCGGAACTGGCGCATGATCCGGAGTCCAGCAGGATTTTCCAGCGCAACGGGCGATTCTATGAGCAGGGCGAAATCCTGAAGCAGCCGGAGCTGGCGCGCACTCTGGAGCGCATCGCGCGGAGCCCTGACGAGTTTTACCGCGGCCCACTCGCCAGCCAGATCGCATCGACAATCACCCAGGGCGGAGGCCTCGTCTCGGTCTCCGATCTTGCCGATTACAAGGTCGTCGAGCGAGTACCAGTGCATGGAAGTTATCGCGGGTATGAGATTTATAGCGCGCCGCCACCATCCTCCGGGGGCATCGCGCTGATTGAGACGCTGAACATTCTGGAAGGTTTTGACCTGCATGCGGCCCGGCGCAACTCCGCCCTGCATCTGCATCTGGTGGCCGAGGCTTATCGCCGCGCGTTCTTCGACCGCTCGGTATTCCTCGGCGATCCGGATTTTGTGGAGATCCCCGTCGCGCAATTGATTGACAAGAAGTACGCGGCCGAATGGCGCTCCTCGATCAATCCTGACAAGGCCTCGGTAAGTTCGGAATTACAGCGGCCGAGCATGGCTCAACTGGATCAGTCGGCGGCGCTTCGTGCTCCCTACACTGGCCCGGAAAATCATGACACCACCCACTACTCCATCGTGGATGGAGCGGGCGGCGCGGTTGCGGTTACCACCACGCTCAACGACTCGTTTGGTTCCCGCGCCACCCTGCCCGATATCGGCTTCCTGCTCAACAACGAAATGGACGACTTCACCTCCAAGGCGGGAGTACCGAATTCCTATGGACTGATACAGGGCGAGGCGAATGCGATTGCACCCGGCAAGCGCCCGCTCAGCACCATGACGCCAACCATGGTGGTGAAGGATGGGCGGTTACTGCTGGTGCTGGGTTCTCCTGGCGGGCCCACAATTATCACCACCGTTGCCAACGTGCTGATCAATGCGGTGGACTTTGGCGAGGACATCCAACGCGCGGTGAACGCTCCGCGCTTCCACCATCAATGGATGCCTGACGAGTTGAGCGTCGAGGCGTGGCAACTCTCGCCGGACACCCTCGAACTGCTGGAAAAAATGGGACACAAAATCAAGCGCGCCGGTTCCTGGGGCGATGCCGAGTGCGTTGCCATCGACAAGAACGGCGAGCGCCTGGGAGCCAGCGATGCGCGCAACGGCGGCAGCGCTGTAGGCTGGTAGGAGAAGGCGGAGCAAACCAATGCTGAAAGCAATCTCAACGCAGGTACATGTAAGGGAGCGGCTTCACCCTGGAATTCTGGAGAGAATGGCCGGAGGTGGAGTCGCAGGAATTGAAATCTTCGCCAGGCGCGGGCACTTCGATTACGACAACGCGCAGCATATTCGCGAGATCGCCTCCTGGTTCGGCTCGCAGGCGGCTGTTCGCCTCCAGTCGATGCATGCGCCGCTTCAGGCCTCCGGGGAGTTAGGACATTCGGATACTCCCAAGCTCAACATAGCCGGGCGCGAGCGTAAGGAGCGGATTGGAGCGATGGACGAGATCAAGCGTGCCATCGCAGTCGCCGAGGTGATTCCATTCCGTTTTATCGTGCTGCACATCGGAGTCCGCGACGAGGTTTTTGATGAGCACAAGTTTGAAGGCGCGCTGACCTCCGTCGAGCATCTGCGGGCTTTCGCCAGACCTCTCGGAGTGCAACTGCTGCTGGAAAACACTCCTAACGAACTCTCCGCACCGGAGAAATTGGTGGAACTGATCCGAACGCTGCATTACGACGATATCGGCGTCTGCCTGGACCTTGGCCACGCCCATCTGGGGCCGGGAGTGGAAGCCGCCATTGAAACACTTAAGCCGCTGATCCGCTCCGTTCATGTGCATGACAATCACGGCCTGAAGGATGAACATCTTTGGCCGGGCGAAGGAAGCATCGACTTCCATCGCACTATGGAATTGCTGCAGACTGCTCCGCAGGTTCCTGCGCTGGTATTGGAGATCGAAGCCGACCCAGAGGGCAATCCGGAATACGGAAAAACAGTGCCCGGCAAGATGCTGGCAAGCTGGGACTTGCTGGAGAGCAGATACTGAGCGGTGCCGTGCCAGGGGTCGGTAAGTGCTACCATATCTTTATCGGAAGTCTCCGGGCGTTCACCTACTCACTCCGTGATGGAGGCCGCAAGGATCTCTTTGCGGGAAGGAATACTATAAGTTTGCTGGAGGCAACGCAGCAGGCGGCAACTCGCGCCCAGCCCGTTTCAGAATCATCTCAAGGATGGACATATGACAGAAACAAACGGGGGCAACAGCCCTCAGAGTTGGACGAGCACGCAGGCATACATCATGGCGGTTCTCTGCCTGCTGGTTGGATGCGCGGTAGGATACCTGTTGCGCGGTTCAGTCGGCGGCAGTGCTCCGGCTCCGGCGCCTGCTGCGGTCACGGCACAGCCACAGGGCATGCCGCCGGAAGGCATGGGACAGCAGCAGATGCCTTCCCCCGAACAGTTGAAGGCAATGGCGGACAAGCAAGCAGCGCCGCTGCTCGAACAGCTCAAGTCAAAGCCGAATGACGCCGCTCTGCTCGCCCAGATTGGCAATTTGTATTACGACGCGCAGATCTTTTCTCCGGCGATCGAGTATTACCAGAAATCGCTGGCGATTGCCCCGAAGGACTCGTCGGTGCGCACGGACATGGCCACCGCAATGTTCTACAGCAGCGACTTCGATCGCTCCATCGCCGAGTTTGACCGGGCGTTGAAGGACGATCCCAAGAACAGCAATGCGTTGTTTAATCGCGGTATCGTGAAGTGGCAGGGAAAGATGGACGTTAACGGCGCCGTTGCGGATTGGGAGTTGCTCTTGAAGCAGAACCCCAATTACGAGCAGGCCGACAAGGTTCGGATGTATATGGCGCAGGCCAAGAAACACGCCAACATTAAACCTGGCCAGAAGACCGATAAACCAGCTATGTAGTGCCCGATTCTGCCGGTTGTCGGTTGTGGCGGGATCGGTTACAGCCTGGGAACCCGCGGATGATTCCGCGGGTTTAGCCATTGGCGAGTAATGTGCGAACTGAAACCTTGCAGATAAATCAGGGCAGCCGGGAAGTTTCCAATGCAGAACTTTATGGTCGCTGATCTGGTGCAAACCACGCTTGCGACCTTTGCGTTCGCAGTGTTTCTTCTGCCTCCCGGTTATCTTTTGGGGCTGGCCAGCAACGCCTTCGGTTTTCGCCGCGCTTCGGCAGCCGAGAGAACTTTGTTCAGTGCCGCATTCTCCACGGCCGTCACTCCGATCCTTGCAGTTCTGTTGACGAGGCTCTTTTCCTACCGTGTCACGGTTGCCGTTTTTCTCCTGCTTGTCGTGGTCTCACTGGCGACGCTGGCGAAGCAGTTCACCGCGCAAAGCCGATTTTTTCCCGGCATTCGCCGCAGCACGTGGGTCTTGCTCGGCATGATGTTGGCCTGGTTCGTGGTGGTGCAGCTCTCGCTCGCCGATCTGCAGCTAGGGCATCGTCTTTACGTCAGCTATGTGGCCTTTGATCACTCGGTGCGCGTGCCTTTGGTAGAGGCGGCGGCGCGTAATGGGGTTCCGCCGCGGAATCCCTTTTACGGCCTGGGGAAGGTTCCGGTTCTTCGTTATTTTTATTACTGGTATGTAGTATGCGCATTGCCGATGCGATTGTTCGGCCTGGGTGCCAGGGGATGCTTTAACGCAAGTGTCTTCTGGAGCGGCGTAGGATTGGCTTCGACCATTCCGCTCTTTCTAAAATATGTTCTGGGCGAGAGGAAGGATCTTCGCGGCAAGTCCGTGATCGGCATTGCGCTGCTAACAGTCACTGGTCTGGACCTGATTCCTTGCGCCGCAATGGCGCTCTATTTTCGCGGCTTTGCCGCCGACCTGGAGTGGTGGGATCCGAATCAGGTCGCGTCCTGGCTGGGCTCGCTGCTGTGGGTGCCGCACCATGTGGCGTCGCTGACGGCGTGCATGGCTGGGTTTCTCGCAATTTCCACGATCGACGAGGAGAGTTTGCCCGCGCCGAGAGTCTGGGCCGGAGTGATCTCCGGGCTGGCCTTTGCCAGCGCTGCAGGTCTCTCGGTTTACGTTACCTTCACCTTCGCGATTTTTGCGCTTTACTGGGCTCTGCGAATGCTCATGCAGCAAAGGATCAAGACCTTTGCCACCTATGTTGTGACCGGTGCCTTTTCGCTTGCACTCTCCTGGCCACTCCTGCTTGACCTGCTCTCCAAGCGTGTTGCTCCGGGCTTGAATTCCGGTAGTGGCGAGCACTTTGCTGTGTATGCGATTCGGGATTTTCCGGTGGTTCAAGTTTGGCTGAACCAGCTTGGCCTCCACAACTTGATTCTCCTCGATCTCTCGCAATTGCCGGTGCTCGTGCTCGTCTATGTTCTCGAATTTGGATTCTTTGCCCTCGTGTTGGAGATATGTTTCCGCCGGGATATGCGGCAGCGCTCCATGCTCAGCAGGCAGCGACGCATGATCTGGACGATGTTGATCATCTGCCTGCTGGCCATGAGCTTCCTGAAATCGAGCACCAACGTCGGAAACGACCTTGGCTTCCGCGGGATTCTAGTGGCCCAGTTTGTCCTGCTCATATGGGCAGCACCAGTTGTCCACGAACTCTTCTGTCGCAACCGTGGCGCTGCGCTCGCTGATTTTGGAGGGCGGCGGATCAGGTTCTGGCTGATTCTTACGCTGGCTCTCGGTCTGGCGGGAACCGTCTGTCAACTCGCCGCGCTGCGCATTTACGCGCCCCTGGCGGATGCAGGAATGTGGGGGGAGCGCATCGAGCGATTCCTCGGCACCCCAGGGTTGAAGTTCGGCGAGCGCACTTACTGGTTGCGCGAGGGTCTTGACCAGCTCGACCGGTTGACTCCATCCACCGCTTTCGTCCAATTCAACCCAGTACGGGATGAGGTCGCCATCATTCATTTATTTTCAGCGCGACAGGCTGTCATGGGAGATCCATTCTGCGCCTCCGACTTCGGGGGCGACCTGCAAACCTGCCGAAACGTCTTTCCCACATTCGCCTCGGTTTTTAATTCTCCCAGTGCTGCCCGGGAGTTGAATCTGGATGCATTTTGCGATGAATTCCACATCAACGCGCTGGTGGCAACCGACACTGACCCTGTCTGGCAAGACCGCGAAAGCTGGGTTTGGCTCCGCCCGAGCCTTGTCGCCAACCCGTCGATGCGCGCCATCCCCTGCGGCAAGGTCTCGATGGCTCCGGGCACTCGATAGAGGATGGGACAATTTCACCATCGGCAACAGGGCGGTGCGAGGCCCGGACAGGAAACCACCGACCGGCGATGCGAGCTTCGCCGCGGGCTGTTATTGTGGCTGGAGGCGTCACAATATCGAGGCTGCTGATGATCCCTCAGCTTTGGCCGCTGGCAAAAGAATGTGCGCACCAGGCGACACATAAACTAAGCAAGAACATTGGGAATTCTTAAATGCTAAACCTTACGGTCGCCGATCTGGCACAGACCACGCTTGCGACGTTTGCATTCGCGCTGTTTCTGCTTCCCCCCGGTTATCTTTTAGGCTTGGCCGGCAATGCGTTCGGCATGCGCAGCCGTTCCGCAGCCGAGAAAATTCTGTTTAGCGCGGCCTATTCCATTGCTGTCACTCCGATCCTTGCAGTTCTCGTCACTAGATTGTCTTCCTACAAGGTCACGCTTGCGTTGTTCCTCTTGCTCGCCGTGATCTCGATTTCAACGCTGGTGCGCCAACTCCCGCTTCCCGCTGGTTTTCTTTCCCGCATTCAGTGCAGCACGTGGATTTTGCTCGGCATGATGTTCGCCTGGTTCTTGCTGGTGCAGTTCTCCCTCGCCGATCTGCAGATAGGCCAACGGCTCTATGTGAATTATGTAGCCTACGATCACTCGGTTCGCGTACCGCTAGTCGAGGCGGCTGCGAGGACCGGGGTACCGCCCCTGAACCCCTTCTACGCTCTAGGAAAGATTCCCGTTCTTCGCTATTACTACTACTGGTATGTGGTTTGTGCATTGCCGGTGCAACTGTTTGGTCTGAGCGCCAGAGCCTGCCTGAATGCGAGTATTTTCTGGAGCGGTCTCGGGTTGTCCTCCATCATTCCACTCTTTCTCAAGTACGTTCTCGGAGAGAGGGAAAATCTTCGCGGAAAATCCGTAATCGCGGTCGCACTGCTTGCCGTGACCGGACTGGATCTGATTCCTTACTTTGCCCTGGTTCTCAAGTTTCATATTTGGCTGGGAGACATGGAATGGTGGGATCCGAATCAGGTTTCATCCTGGCTGGGATCGCTGTTGTGGGTGCCGCACCACGTGGCGTCGCTCACGGCGTGTATGGTCGGCTTGCTCGCATTGTCTTCGCTCGATGAAGGGAGTGCGTTTCACCAAAGAGTCTGGGCAGCGGTGATCGCTGGCGTGGCCTTTGCTAGCGCTGCCGGTCTCTCGGTCTACGTTACCTTTACCTTCGCCATCTTCGCGATTCTCTGGGCGCTGCTGTTGCTCGCTCAGAACAAGCTGAAGACCTTTGCCGCCTATGCCGCTGGCGGAGTTCTTTCCGTGCTTCTCTCCGGACCGTTTCTTTTGGATCTGCTGGAGAGAGGCGCCGCTTCAGGGGCAACTCCCGTTCCACGTTTTGCATTCTTCGCGCTTCGCGATTTTCCCATAGCTATCGGCTTACTAAGCAAGCTGGGCATGCACAACGCACTCCTGCTCGGGCTTGCGAAGGTGCCGATTCTTTTGATCGTTTACGCCTTTGAGTTTGGTTTCTTTGCGCTGGTCATGGGGCTGCGTCTGCGGAGGGATCTGGGGAACCCTGTCCCTCTCGGCAAGCAGCGTCGTATGCTCTGGCTGATGTTCACGGTTTGCCTGCTCACGATGAGCATCTTGCAGTCGGATTCGACCGGTTCAAACGACTTGGGATTCAGGGGGATACTTGTGGTCCAATTCGTCCTCCTCATCTGGTCGGCACCGCTTATTCACGATTTCTTTTGCCGGAGCCGCGCTATAGAACAAGTGGCATCTGGAGTACCGTGGATCAAGTTTTCGCTGATCTTCACCCTCGTGCTCGGCGTGGCGGGATCAGCCTACCAGCTAGTCGCGCTGCGCTGTTATCCGCTGCTGGCGGATGCGAAGAAATTGGTGCGCACGGAAACCTTCCTCGGCTCCCCGGGCTTTGGAGAGCGCACGTACTGGATGCGCAAGGGCTTCGGTCAACTCAGCCAATTGACCTCATCCTCCGCAACGGTCCAATACAACCCGCTGAGGGATGAGGTTGCAATCGCTCACCTGTATTCGATTCGGCAGGCAGTAGTGGGGGATGCAGAGTGTGGAACTACGTTTGGAGGCGATCCTCAAGAGTGCAAGAAGGCTCTTCCCTATGTTGCCGCAATCTTTAATTCGCCCGACGTTGTGCGGAGCTGGAACCTGGATCGCTTTTGCGAGGCCTACCAGGTAGACGTTCTGGTGGCAACCGACACTGATCCGGTCTGGAATGACCCCTATAGCTGGGTTTGGACCAGGCCGAGCCTCTATGCCAATCCGTCACTGCGCGCAGTCGCTTGCGGCGCGGCGTCTCTGTCTCCGGCCCGTCGGCAGTAGAAACAGTAAGAATGGGCGATTCCACCCACCCGGCCGGACTGGCCAGAACGTCATTGAACATGGGGAATATGACCAATCCCATCGCTAGAGCTGTGTTAGATGCCGCAGCTCACCTCCAGCGAGGTCAAGGACATTCCCAACCATTGTGTCAAAAAAAGCACGATAAAAAGCGTATATAGCATGAATTTTCAGTTGGTTACAAAAACCTTCCAAACGAGGTTTCGGAAGGCTTCTATAACGGCGACACAATTGCAAACTGATATGTGGAGGTCATCGTGAACCGGGCCCTGCGGTCGATCCTGATCATGGTTCTAGTGAGCGCATTCTCGGCGGCAGCCGGGGCGGGAGTTCATCCAGTTCCTCTCGATCCTAAAGCCGACCCCGCAACCTGCGCCCAGTGCCATGAGGACAAAGCAAAAGGCAAGTATGTCCATTCGGCGATTGCCTTGGGCTGTACCAGCTGTCATGAAATCCGGGTCAAGAAGGACACTACCCGCACAAAATTCATTACCACTACCACCGTTGCCCTCTGCATCACCTGCCACGCCGACAAGAAAGCTGCTGATATCAAAGGGAGAATTCACCCTCCGGCGGTGCGCGACTGTGTGAAGTGCCACGATCCCCACACCTCCGACTATAAGAATCAGCTACGGAAGGCCGAGAGCGGCGACAGCAAAGACACCAACCTCTGCCTTGCCTGCCACAATACCGGCGTCAATGTCCCGAAGGACGGCAGCCGCCATGCCGCGCTGGACATGGGTTGCGATACCTGCCACGTGACCCACAAGACCGGCGAGCGCGGCAAGCGCGAATTTGATTTCCACCTGACCAAGGACGCTCCGGCTCTCTGTATTGATTGCCATGATCCCAAGGACGCCGCGCTGATCAAGGCGCACCAAGGCCAGCCCTTTGCTACCGCGGATTGCTTGACCTGCCATGATCCCCACCAGTCTTCGGAAAAGAAGCTAATGGCCCGCTTTACCCACGTGCCTTTTGCCAGCGGGCAGTGCGATACCTGCCATGCCCCGGCCAAGAACGGCAAGGTGGTGCTGGTTGCCGCCACGCCCAAGGAAATCTGTCTGACCTGCCACGCTGACAAGGCTGAGCAGATCGAGAAGGCTAAAGTGCAGCACCCAGGCGCGGCGGGCGATTGCACGGATTGCCACGATCCCCATGCCGGTAATTCCCCGGGCTTTCCCAAGCCAAATGCCGTGGCCGTCTGCCTTACTTGCCACACCGATCAGGCTGAAGAGGGCAAAAAGGCGCATGTGCATCAGCCGGCGTATGAACAGGGCTGCGCCACCTGCCACGAGCCGCATGGCAACGACAATCTCCATCTGCTGCGCGCCAAGACTCCGAATGAACTCTGCCTCGAGTGCCATAGCAAGGACGCAAAGCCGGTGAAGCTTGAGAGTCAACACCTGGTTGCGATTTTCGACGGCAAGGTGAAGCTCCCCGAGGACTATTTCGCCAGGGTCCCCGTGCTTCCATTGAGGAATGGCGTCGGACATCCGGTGGCCAATCATCCGGTTTCGGATTTGCACGATCCCAACGATCTGACAAAGGTCACAACGGCCCTAAATTGCCTGACGTGCCATCAGCCGCACGCCTCGGCGCAGCCCGATCTGTTAATTAACGATCAAGCCAACAATCGGGAATTTTGCAGATCCTGTCATAAGGGCGAAATACCTAACAAAGCGATTGGTGGAGTGAACTAGAGATGTCTGTAGATTGCGGGAAGTCGATGCGTGGAGGAAAGATAGTGGCGCTGGTCCTGCTGGCCCTGTTCTGGGTTGCGCCTGCGAACCTCTATGGAGACAAGAAGAAGAAGGATGTAACACCTGTTCCTGAGGCTGCGCCTGCTCTCATACCGGTGGACTTCTCTAATATTGTATTTCCACTTCCCCCCGCTGTTCCTCGACTGAAATACCTGGATTACTTCTCCGCTCAGAAGCCTGAGCCCGTCAAGGCCAATAAGAAGGAACAAAAGAAAAGTTCGTGGATGGATCGCATGGCCGGAGTTGATCCGAATAGCAGCAAGAACCCTGACGCGCCGAAGCCGCGTTATCAACTTCTGGCGCCTTACGGGCTGGCCGTTGATTCTCATGGGCTGCTGTATATAGCGGATACGAAGGTCGGCGCGATCTTCATCTTCAATACGGAAAATGATGATCTGCAATTGATCAAGCACGGCTCCGATGCGCGCTTCAAGGCGATTTTCGGTCTGGCCATGGACGATAACGACACACTGCTGGTTGTCGATGGCGCGATCCATCACGTGCTGGTGTTTGACGCGAAGCACAAGCTGGTAGCCAGCTTCGGCGAAAGCGAATTAAAGGACCCCTGCGGCGTTGCAATTGACGTGGAAAATCGTCTCGTCTACGTGGCGGACACAGGCCTGGACCAGGTGCTGGTCTACGATGCCGATAGCTATAAACTGCTGCGCAAAATCGGAACCACGGGCAAGGATCATACCCTTACCGATCCTGGCAATTTCTCCAAGCCAACCAACGTTGCGGTGGATAAGGACGGCAACCTCTACGTTACCGACACGCTGAATGATCGCGTCGAGGTCTTCGATGCCGACGGCGGTTTTATCCGAGCCTTCGGCAAGAACGGCGATGGCGCAGGCGAGTTTGCCCGTCCTAAAGGGATTGCAATCGATAGCGACGGCCACGTCTGGGTTGCTGACGCCATGCTCAACCGGGTCCAGGTATTTACCCCCGAAGGGCAAATCCTTATGGGATTTGGCGGATTCGGTATTTTGCCCGGACAATTCCAGGCGCTGACCGGAATGGCCTTTGATCGGAAGAACAGTCGCATCTTCACCGCGGAGCAATTGCTCGGGCGAGTGCAGATGTTCCGCTATTTCACCAACGCTGAGGCCAAAGTTGAAATCGAGCAGCGGGACGCGGAGTTGAAAAAGAAAGCGGATGAGCGGGACGCAAGAACCAAAGCGCAAGCGGCAGCCGTAAATTCGGCTGCAACCCCGGCTCCGGTGAAGAATGAAATGAAGGTTCCACCGCCGGCAGCTGGGCCGGCAGTGCCCGCGCCTGCAAAGTAAGAATTCGGCGGTGCGATCAGCCGCCACAAGTTTGATCCCGTAGGGGTCAAAACGGGGAACTTAAGGCTCCGTAGCTGTAAACCTAGAAGTACTGATTAATCAGGAGGGTTTGTTTCATGAAGAAGTTTATGTTCGTAGCGGTTCTGGTTGTTCTGGCTGCCAGCTTTGCGTTGGCCCAGCAGACACCAGGCGCGCCTTGGTCCGGTTCAGTCACCGGAAACATCCACTACATTCCCACTGTTGACAACATGGGCGCGCACGAAAACGGCGGCCGTGGTTGCGCAGGTTGCCACGCTCCTCATAGCGGCGGTCGCGGCAGCGGCGGCAACATCATCAGCGGCGCTGGAGCTGCCTACACACCCGCTGGCGTCGCCGAAGGCGACACCGGCCTCTGGGGCACTGACACCAATCCGATCGAGACTGGCTATTCCGGCGGAAACATCACCTTCACCGGTAGCTACCCGGTTGCACTGGGTGGCTTGACTTGGGGCAGCGGCGCCATGTACACCGGCATCGTTACCTGCTTGAGCTGCCATGATGGCAACGTCTCCACCGGCGCCATGATGAGTGGCACCTCCTACGAACAGACTTTTGGCCTGCTGAACTTCTCCAGCGTCTCCAATTTGTCGAATCGTTCGGCGGCAGGTCCTGCCCTTTACGGCCCCAACCCGATCCCGACGCTGCTTGGCAATGACGGTGGCGTGGCTGGCGACTATGCCAACGACCATCCGATCGGCCCCAAAGCCAACATCCTTGCAGCATTAGAGGGTCCGGCTCTTTCCCAATTCGGCTTGACAGTGACTGTCAGCTCCAGCAACAAGGTCAGCGTTAAAGTTGCAGCCGGCAGCGCCTATGCCAACATGGTTGCATCGTACGGCTATCCTGCGGTTGCTTCACTGGCCGGCGGCGGAGCCAGCGCCGACGGCAGCACCGCGTTCGTGGTTTGCACAACCTGCCACAATCAGCACGTCATGAACGTCTACGCATCGTTGCCCACCAGCTGGAGCACTGCGCTTCCGATCGGCGGAATAACGAATGCCTCTGGAGTGAATGCGAACCAGTTCCGCACGATCTTCTTCGTCAACGGTCCGTACAACCCGGGCGCTCCTTATGACCCGACCCACCTTCCTTCCACCATGCGCTTCTGCCAGCAGTGCCATTTCTCGATGTCTCCTGAATGGTACGGCGCAACCAACATCGGCACGGCGTTCTAGTTTGTTGTAACGGAGGGGGGAGAGAACTTCTCTCCCCCCTTTTTTGAAAACCAATATTTTCTTGAGCGAGGAATCATGAAGTACCTCTTCTGTACTGCCGCCCTGTTCTGCGCGGCATTATCTACGGTGTCAGCCCAAGTCGCCTCCCACGCCCCGACTGCGATGAAGGGCATGGTGAATGCAACGGCTCCCGCTGCGTCACCCGTAGTACCTGGCTCAAGCATGCAAGTTACCGGCAAGACCGTAGCGCGCGTGAACGGCGCCGTACTCACCGACCGCGATCTGCTGCGCGAGATGTTTCAGTTGTTTCCATATGCCCGGGTACACAACGGCTTCCCCAAGTCGCAGGAGCCGGAACTCCGCCGCGGTGCGCTGCAGATGATCGAGTATGAGGAGCTCGTGTACCAGGAAGCCGAGCGCAGGAAGATGACGATCCCGGTCGAGCGCATCAATCGAGCGGTGGTGGAGTACCAGAAGAAATTTCCCAGCGATGAAGAGTTCAACGAATATCTGAAAGCCGAGATGGGCGGATCCATGCAGCAGTTCCGCAAGCAGATTCGCCGCTCGATGTTGATCGAGGCGCTGCTGAAGATCGAGGTAGAGAACCGTTCAAGGATCTCCCTGGCGGAAGCGCGCGAGTATTACGACAAGAATCCGAAGGCTTTCAGCCACGGTGAAATGTTTGCCTTCCAGACGATCTCAATTATGCCGACGGAAAATGCGACCGCCGAGGTGAAGCAGCAGGCCCGCAAGCGGGCAGAAGACGCACTAAAGCAAGCCAAAGCTACCAAGAGCTTCCAGGAGTTCGGGCTGTTGGCGGAAAAGCTTTCGGAAGACGACTATCACGTCAATATGGGCGACCACAAAATGGTCGAGCGGGAAAAACTGCCGCCCGAGATGCTGAAGTTGGCGTCGGCAATGAAGCCGGGACAGGTGAGCGATCTGATTCAGGCTGGTAGCTTCTATTTCTGCTTCCGCCTGAATGCCCATGTGCCAGCGGGCAAGGTGAAGTTCGAGGATGTGAAGGATCGCCTGATGAAGGACATGCAAAAGGCCAAGAAAGAGAGTCTTCGCGCCAGGTTTGACAAGAAACTCCGCCTGCAAGCCAAGGTCGAAGAGTTATAGGGCGACATAGTAAGGAGACACGATCGCGTGACATGCCGCAATTTGCTCGGAGCTTGTTTACTGGCGCTGGTATTCGTGATCACGGTCGCGGCACAGGTGCAGCTTGACGGTTTGCACATGAATGCGGGCGGCACTGTCGAACTGGGGTATAGTGGCGACATAAGTAATCAGGGAGGATCGGATCACGGCTTGAGCGTAGGCGGAGCCGGCAGCATCGGTGGATATTACTACCACCCCAACTTCGCCTCGTTTTCCGTCACGCCATACTACAACCGTTCACAAACCAACTCCACATCGTCTTCGCTCGAGGACAGTAGCGGTTACAGCGCAAACCTAAATTTATTCGGAGGCAGCCACTTTCCCGCGACCGTCAGTTTCGGCCAATACTGGGATAGTACCGGAAATTTTGGGATTCCCGATACAACCGGTTTGACGACGAACAGCAATTCCCGCACTCTCGGAATAGGATGGAGTCTCTTGCTTCCTGGTCGCCTTCCTACCGTGTCGCTGGGTTATGCGCAGAATTCGGCAACCAGTTCGCTGTTCGGCAGCACAGGGCAGAGTGATTCCACCGGCCGCACTTTTTCGATCAGGAGTGCCTATCAGATTGCAGGTTTCAGCCTGAGCGGCTCCTTCGTGCATGGCTCCTCAAAGGCGACTTCCACTGAACTTCAGAACATTGGCAGCGCACCGGAAATTGAAGACACCTCTACCAATTCCTATACATTCACCGCCAGACACCGCATTCCCTTGCACGGCTCCTTTGACATGAGCTATAGCCGGACCAGTTATGATTTCACCGGATCTGCATTGGGTGGAGGGAGTTCCGGCGTCACGGACGGCGTTTACGCGAATGCGAGTATAGCGCTTGGGATATTTCCCGTCTCCGCCAACTTGAGTTACACGGATAACCTCTACGGCAGCGTACTGGAGCAGCAGATCAGCAGCGGGAGTCCGGTCTACCAGACCACTCTCGGCACTGAATCGAGGGCTCTGCTGGTAAACGCGAGCACCTCATACCGGTTGCTCCACCAGATATTCATCACTGGATACGTAAGCCAGCAAGAGCAGTACCTTTACGGGCAAAGCTACGGAGTGACGCAGTACGGAGTAAACGCCAATTACAATTTTGCCAGACGCCTCAGAGGCTTGACGGTAACGCTTGGGATGAATGACGCAGCAGACAAAGCCGGCAACCTTGGCGCTGGGTTGATTGCGAATGCGAACTACTACCGAAAGCTCGGCCCTTGGGATCTCACGGCAAATTATAACTACAACCAGAACGTGCAAACTCTGCTGGCGATGTACACCATGTCCAACATGAGCTACATGGGCAATGTCCGCCGTAGACTTTTCAAAGGCATCAACTGGACTGTTGGAGGTGGTGGCGGTCGTTCCGGTTTCACCCAGCAGGCAGGCTCCGGGAGCCATTCGGAGGGAGCCAATACCAGTTTGAATTGGCGCGGAGTTTCGTTGGGAGGCAATTACTCCCAATCTGCCGGAACCTCTGTTCTCACAACAGCAGGGTTGGTGACGCAACCTCTGCCAGTCGTCTCCGCCAACGAATTGGTTGTTTACAACGGCAAGGCCTATGGAGTCGGCGTTGGTGGTTCTCCAATACGGAACCTGTCGCTCACTGCCACTTACTCCCATGCCACCAGCACAACCGAGGGCGAGAGCCTGAACAACAACGAGACTGAGATGATCAATGCTCTATGCACGTATCATTTCAGAAAGGTTTTCTTTACGAGTGGAGTCACGCGTTTCCGGCAGACTATCGGAGGCGCAGGCTCAGAGCCGAGCGTAATAACCTCGTATTACTTTGGAATTTCCAGATGGTTCAAATTTTTCTAGCAAGGGCAATCAAAGGAAGTCCGCGCAGCTTGGTGCAGGTTGTGTGCCTTATCATTCTGCTGATTGCCCCGGTCTGGGCTGCCTCCAAGAAAGATAAGCCCGCAGTGCCAGCACCGCCCGAACTGCTCATGGAAGGCAATCGCAAACTCTCCTTTGAGCAGGCTTTTAGCTCCCAAAGAGAAGTGCGGGGAAAGCCGGGATTCTGGACCAAGCTAGTGGATATTGTGGTAGGCGAACCCGAATACCGGGAGATGATGCGTCCCTATGGCGTCGCTGTCGATTCGCATGGGCGAATCATCATTACCGATCCCGGCGCCAAGGGCATTCACGTTTTTGATTTTGGCCAGCACAAGTACAAGTTCATTCAGCGGGCAGAGAAAGACAAAGATCCAATGGTTGCGCCGCAGTGTATCGCAGTGGATGCTCAGGACAACATCTATGTCACGGACTCCGAGTCGGGCAAGATATTTGTCTTCGACGTTAGCGGCAAGTTCAAACATACACTCGGTAGCCTGAAGGGCGGTGAGGGCTACTTTAAGCGGCCTACCGGGATCGCCGTGGATTCGGCGGCACAGCGGATTTACGTGACCGATACACTACGCGACAAGATTTTCGTCCTCGATATGATGGGACAGGTGATGCAGACAATCGGAAAACACGGCACTGGCGATGGCGAGTTCTACTTCCCAACGGAGCTACACCTCGACGGTAATGATCTGTTGGTGATGGACGCAATGAATTTTCGCGTGCAGTTTCTCAACCGCAGCGGGGAGTTCGAAGGAAAAATCGGCCAGGCTGGTGACTCTGTGGGCCAGATGTTTCGTCCCAAGGGATTAAGCAAGGACTCAGAAGGACATTTCTACGTTGTCGATGGGCTGTGGGGTGTAGTGCAGGTTTTCGATCGCGAAGGTCAGCTCCTTTACTATTTCGGGAAAAATGGTACGGAGCTAGGAGAATTTCAATTGCCTTCAGGGCTATTTATCGATCACAACGACCGTATCTATGTTGTGGATTCATATAATCGGCGGGTCCAGGTATTTCACTACTACGGGGTGGCAAAGCAAGCTGAGGGAGTGCCACGGTGAATAAATTCCTACTTCTTTGCACATTGAGTATTGTGCTGCCAGTTGCAATCCAGGCGCAGCCTCCGACAACCAACGTGATCGGTGTTCACGACATGGGGCCATACGGCCAATCGCCGACGCGAGGTAGTCTGACGACATGTCAGTACTGTCATGCGCCTCACTCCAGTTTGCACGGCGTTGCTCCACTATGGAGCCAGAAACTGTCGACGAAAACTTACACGCTGTATCCGACTGGAAGCATGAGTAACATTCCACAGCAACCAAGCCTGGGTTTTTCCAGTAACCTCTGCCTTAGTTGCCATGACGGCACCGTTGCTCCGGGACAGAACACACCATATGGCTCCGTCGCTATGACCAATTCGATGCTACCCCAGGACCTATTTAACACGAGCCTGTCCCTGTCGAACGCGCATCCGTTCAACTTCAAACTTACAAACGGACATCTGCAAGGCGCATCCAGTCTTTGGCCGATCGTGTCATGGCAATCGAAGACAGGGAACCCGGCAGTGAAGTTGATCCGCGGAAATGTGCAGTGCACGAGCTGTCACAATCCGCACGTGCAGAGTATTGACCCGGTTGCGCAAGATTTTCTGGTAATGAACAATGCAAGTTCAGCGCTCTGCCTGGCGTGCCACGTCTCGGACCCGGGCGCGCCAACTCTCAACGTCAGGCTGCCAACGGTCAAGTCCAACGAAACAAAAGGTGCGTCGATGGCCCCAAGCGTCCAGGCATTCAATACGTTCACTGCCTGGTCCAAGAGCAGTCACGCGCAGAGTGTATACAAGGTGGGCAAGGGTGTAACGCAGATAGGGCCTTATACCAATACCAAGCAGAATGGCTGCCTCTCCTGCCACGCACCTCACAATACTCCTGGCGCGGCGTCCCTTCTTAATGGGCCGGCTCAGCCAGTGCCAAATATGGACGCGACCACGCAGAACTGCATCAATTGCCATAATGGAGGCTCCAACATATCACCGGCGATTCCGAATGTATTTGCAGAGTTTGCCAAGGCTGGCCATCCATTTCCGGCAGGAAGCAATAAGCACACTGTGGGAGAGGGTGCAGTGTTGAATAACAACCGGCACGCAACTTGCGTCGATTGCCATGACGCGCACTCGTCATTGCCGACAACCACCTTCGTGTCAACGCCGCTGCGCGGATCGCAATATGGCGTCACTGGAGTGAGCGCTACTGACGGTACGACGGTCGTAAGTCCTGCCGTAAATCAATACGAAAGCTGCTTGCGGTGTCACAGTTCGAGTGCTGGCAAGCAGGTGCTCGCGGTGTTTGGCTACCTGCCAACCCGTGCGGTTAGCGCCGGGGACCCGCTGAACCTGGTTCCTCAGTTCAGTATCACTGCGAAATCGAGCCATCCCGTAACCCATGACAGAAACAGTACATTGCCGCAACCCAGCCTGCTTAAAGTCATGTGGAATCTGGACGGACACACGCAAGGGCGGCTGATGACCACGCGCATCCTCTGTTCGGATTGTCATAACAGCGACGACAATAGGGAGTTTGGCGGCAATGGACCGAATGGGCCGCACGGGTCCAAGTATTCCCATATCCTCGAGCGGCGCTATGAATTCAGCCAGGTTACGCCGGGCGTTGCGCCCACTGCGGGGCCGGGAACCACCATCCAAAACCTCTTGCCAGCCATCGTCGATCCTGGGGCAAATGGCCCTTATTCGCTTTGTGCCAAGTGTCACGATCTCGCGAATGTAGTTTCAAATGCCAGCTTCAACAAACACGCTTTGCACATCAGTGCGGGGTTTTCCTGCTCCGTCTGCCACACTGCGCATGGAATGGGCGGTGTATCGGCAACTGTTTCGGGCGAGCGCCTGGTGAATTTCGATCTTGCTGTAGTGGCAGCGAACGATCAGTCCAATATTCCTGTTTCTTACAATCGCGGTGCCAATACTTGTACTCTCAAATGCCACAATTACAATCACAACGCCGACGGTACTGTATCGCTCTCAATTGCGCAAAAGGCGGCCGGGAAGAAACACTGAGCGGAAAGTGAAACAGCAGGACATCAGCCGATCTACGCAATCGTGAATCATTTCCGTGCTGAATGAGGCAGCGGTGAACAAGCTCGCGAAGGATATGCAACGAGTCATATCCGCTAACTTTATGTTGCAGTTGGTGGCGTTGCTGCTCGTGCTAACCGCCGCGCCGCTCCTCGAGGCTTTCCGGGTTGCGGCTTTTTCCAATGGCGATATCTGGTGGCACCTCCGCACGGGACTTTGGATTCTGCAAAACCATGCCATTCCGCGTAATGGTTTGTTTTCCCAGAATCTCGATAGTCCTTGGATCGACTCAAGTTGGGGATTTGAGTTGCTGCTGGCCGGCATTTACAAACTCCTCGGTCTGCGATCCGTTTCCGCGCTACTCATGTTATTAAAGTTTGCGTTGGCGGTAGTGACATTTTTGCTGGCTGGTGGCTGGCGCAGGAATTTCTGGGGCGCCATTCTGCTCTCGGCAATAGCCCAGTATATTCTTTTCGGCCTTCAGCCGCTTCCAATGTTCTTCTCGATCCTGTTTCTTGGTATTGAGTTAATCCTGTTGCTGCAATGCCGTCGCCAAGGGGACGCGCGTTACCTCTACTGGCTTCCCCTGTTGTTTCTCCTGTGGGCCAACCTGGACATCCAATTCGTCAATGGGTTACTCCTGCTCGGACTTTACATGGCGGCAGAGATCACAGAGCGTCTTTTGTATCGATTCAATCGTAGCTTACTCTCCGCACGCGGGGTTTTACTGGGAAAGTCTGCAGCGATTGCAGGGCTATCCCTGGTCGCAACGCTGATCACGCCCTATTCATTTCATCTTTTTCCGGAAATCATGGAGACGGGCTACAGCCATACGCAGTTCAAGTTCTTTGCCGAGATGGCAGCCTTGAGATTTCGGGAGCCCCAGGATTTCGTGCTCTTATTGCTGGTAATGGCCACCTTCCTCGTACTTGGACTGCAGCACTCACGAGACCTTTTCAAGTGCGCTCTGATGACTGTTACGGTAATGCTTGCGTTCCGAGTGCAAAGAGATGTGTGGTGCGTCGTCCTCCCAGCGATTGCCATCATTGCAGACGCTCTGCCCGCAGGTCAACGCGAGAACGAGCCATCGAAGAATTCCACGGCATGGAGATTTGAAAAACCACTGGCTCTGGCACTTTCTTTGGCGGTTATCCTCTTGGCAATGATTCGCATCCCCAGCGACGAGTTGCTGTTGAAACGTGCGAGCAGAAGCCTTCCGATTAAAGCCTGCAACTTCATACGTGACAATCAACTCCCTGGCACGCTGTTCAACAGTTACGCGTGGGGAGGCTTCCTGATCTGGTATCTTCCGGAGTATCCAGTCTCAATCGACGGCCGTCTGAGTTTATACGGTAACGAAGCCAACGAACAGTATTTCAAAATGATTGACGGCACCATTCGCTTTGAACAAAACCCAAGCTTCGCCCAAGCCCGTACGTTACTCCTGCAACAAGACGTTGGTCTGACCAGAGCGCTGACCACCTTGCCAGCCCTGCGCCAGCAATTCCACGTCGCTTATCAAGACGAGCTGGCGGTGGTTCTAGTAAGACAGTAAGCGGACCACGGGCTTCACCGGCAGAAGAAGCTTTGTGTCTTCTCTCTGCGAATCGCGCGCATCTTCGCTAATTACGAAGATAAACAACGGAAAGCTGATCCTGATAAATGATGTGGAAGCGTGAATCGATCGTCAGAAGCTTTGCCAGCGGCCCTTCCTTGGGCAACAACACGACCCCGGCCTCATTCAGATAAGGATCCAAGGTGTAGGAATCGCCCTGCGAACTTTTGTACGTGCGTAAATCCAATTCATCGCCATAGAGGTCGTTGCGGCCATCCACTGTCACTGGATACTGCGGCAGATACCAGATCAAAAAGCCACCCCAGTCAAGATTGTTGTAGAGCGGGCCGGAAACTGGATTCTGGCGCAAGAAATTAGCGGCGTTTACCGGATATTCGTGACCGATAGCACGGTCGAGATCGCGAGAGTTAAAGCCCGTATTACGGGCAGCGAGAAACACCAACATCACCATCATTGCAGCCATCCCAGCCAACTCCGGGAGCTTTAGTGCGGGCACCATTGTTTCTTTCTCAGATCGCCAATCGCCAATAAAGGTCACGGCGGTAATGGCCAAGAACCATGCATCACGCTGCGTACGGAAGGCGATGAAACTGGCAACGACCAGCAACGAGAGCTTGAACAGACTTAACTTCTTCCGCCAGCCCACAACGAAGAACGTAGCACAGGTCAATAAAAGCAATAGGTAATTTGTAAAACTGGCAAAGTCGAACGCCAACAACTCCTGGATCATGAAGTATGGCACATGCGAGTTCGAGTAAGCTGCCACCACTCCATACACATGGTACGAATATGGCCCAATAAATGTCGCGGCAAAGCAGGCGACAAGAATTCCGAGCAACCGAGACACTGGAAGCGACGGTGCCTCTGCGGAATGAAGCTCAATCCCCGCCGAAGCTGCCAGTCGTTGGAGAATATTGATTCCTACAAACAATCCCACAACAAATAGTCCGTATATGAACTGGATATGAATGTTAGCCCAGAACACAAAAATCAATGGCAACCAATAAAGCGGCTTAATTCGGCGGGTACGCTGAGCCTCAAGGATTAGGGTGAGCGAAATGGTGTAGAAGATCATCGTGAAAAATACAGGGCGGGGCATAAGACTGAACAGGTACGCCAAGCTTCCGATCAGCGATAGACTCCATGCCGCCCAGAAACTCCCGCACAGCCGATGCAGCATCCAGAAAAGCACGAACGCGACGGCGCCGGTCAGTACGATTCCGAAGAGAGCAAATCCAATCAGGCCAAACCAGGCGTATGTACGCGAGAGCATGACCTCATAACCCCAGCTGTAGGCTATCCACGGATGAGTTCCCGCTGTGCGTGAGAAGATCCCAGTGTAAGGGACAGCGTGGTGCTCTACAATCCAATCGCCCACTTTAAGGTGCCACCAGATATCCGGATCGCGAACCGTCGTTTTGGTTGAGAAAGCAATCGCTGCGATTAAAGCCAAGAGGGACGAAAGTGCAAATAACTGTAGGATGCGCAATCTAAAGAGGTCACGCAATTCCAGAAGCACGCTCATAGCTTAAAATACCTCGATACGCTCGACATGCTCATGCGACCCCGTAACCGACCGCAGTTCCAACCCATTTCATAGTGGACACCGGCAAACAAAACCGAAGCATTGCCTTAACCGTAGACGCGGAGATTCAAAAGGCAAATACCTGGCAAACTCCGGTACTGATTCCAGAGCATTCTGTCTATTGTTATGGACGGTATGCCATGGATGAACTTCCTGCTTATACTCCCTTCGCCAAGCTTACATGGCTGGCTTGTCTGTCTTTGTGCCCGCCGGCATCTTCTCATGCTCTTTGGCGCGAGCGATCATCTTCTTCACTTGTTCCACTTGCGGGTGGTTCGGGTTCGTCTTCACGAGTTTCTCCCAGGATGCGATGGCGCCCTTCACGTCACCCCGGACCTGCCACTTCAGCATCCCGAGGTTAAAGAGTGCGCTGGCAAATTTTGGGTCGAGCTGGAGTGCATGATTCAAATTGTCGATAGCCTTGTCCCCAGCGCCGGAGTAAGCTTGGGCATTAGCCAGATTGGTAAATGACTCCGCTGTCGGCCTTGCGTCGGCTGCTCTCTCAAAGTACTTTGCCGCTTCGTTAAACTGCTGTGCCGCCATGTAGAAGGCACCTACTTTTGTCAAAGTATCGGCATCCTTCGGGTTATTCTTCAACTGCTCCAGCAGTGGCGCAACCTTCTTATCTGCCATCATCTTCATTTGTTCTGGCCCAGGCTGTGCGTTGGCGGGTGGCATACCACCTGCCTGTGTTCCACCCATTGGGTTCGTTGCCCCCATCTGCGCCTGAGCGGAAACAGGTGCAGAGGCGCTGGTCGTCTGGGGGGTCGTCGACCCGCGGAAGAGGTAACCCACAGTTACGCCAATAAGCAAACACAACACGGACATAGCGTAGACCTGAACCGAACTCCACCTGGTCTTGACAAATTGCTTTTGGTCACTCATTTGATCCGACTGCTCCCCTTGTAAGAAAAATTCCGTCCCAAATATAGCTGCTCACCTGATCGCCCGGAAGACAAAGAGACGGAGAGAATACTCCAGAACTGTGCATCTCACCTCCTACACGGCAGTCACGCTGCCAAAGTCGGAGCTTTGATTAAGAATCTTTCTGCCTTATTTTGCTATATGTTATACACACTATTTTAACAAGCTTTTCGGATCGCGGAAGGAACTTGCGGAAAAAGACGCTTCTTGAGTTGGTTTTGCCCCACGGCCAATGGAATATTGGGGCAGATAGCTGTTTCAAGCGGGATCCGAACGGCGGAAAGTGGCGTATCGAACATTGTATGAACAGAACACTGTTCGCGATTAAACAAGACGTTTCAATCAAGTAATTTGGGATGGAGGAGAGGGTGTTTCTCGCTGAAACGCACCAATGAAGTCGGCAACAAGAGCGGTGCAATTGAAGCGCGAAAGCTGGCCGAGCTATTGCGCGCGAAGATTTTGTCCGCCGCCCTACGGCGAGAGTAGCATGCTGGAGGTCCAGCATCTTGCGCGCAGCTACAACATGCTCCGCCGCCAACAGGATCCGTAGCGACCGAAAATGGTGCCGGGTTGTGTTATAAACATGGATAGACCACACTGAAGTTAAGATCGTGTCACATCACGTAAATGAATTCGCGCATGGCTAATCTTCTAATCGCGTTCCGCTGGCGGTACTGGCTTCCCCGTATCACAACTTCGCTCGTTGTTTTCTTGCTGATGTTAGGAATAATCGAGATTTCTCTTCGTGCCTTGGGAGTCGGATCTTCTACAGATGTTACCGTTCCGTGCAAGCTTCAGGGACGCGCTGCATCTTGCTATAACCTTTCCTTCATCACTCCTTTTTTCCCTCCCGGCATGATCAGGACGCCGCAGCTGTATGCGATTCCGAACGAAAAATCGCAGAACACCTTCAGAATCGTCGTACTCGGAGAATCCGCGGCCATGGGAGATCCAGACCCTGCCTATGCATTCAGCCGATATCTGGAAGTTATGCTTCGCCAGCGTTTCCCGTCCATGAAGTTCGAAGTGATCAATACTGGCAGTGTCGCGATCAACTCCCACGTCTTGCTGCCGATCGCAAAGGGTTTGGCGAAGTTCCATCCTGATTTGTTCATCATCTACTCGGGTAACAACGAGGTCGTCGGCCCTTACGGCCCCGGAACTGCACTTATGTCCGCCGGCATGAGCCTGCCGGTCATCCGCTCCAGCATTTTCCTTCGTTCCACCCGCATCGGCCAGCTTCTTGCCAGGGTAGGGACACAGAAGCGGGAATGGGGCGGGATGGAAATGTTTCTCGATAAACAGGTCCGCGCCACTTCGCCTCTCATGAAGTATTCTTACGAGAACTTCGATAGTAACCTGCGTGATACCATCGCCGTCGCACGCAGCTCAGGCGGCAGGGTAATAGTAAGCACGGTAGCAACGAATGTGAAGGACTGTGCCCCGTTCGCATCCCTGCATCGCGAAAATCTAGGGCAAGATGCCTTACGCTCCTGGACGGCGCTGGTTCAACAAGGTTCCGCATTACAGAACGGCGGATACCCTGCCGAGGCGTTACGAAGGTATCTCGCAGCCACCGAGATTGACAACCAATATGCCGAGCTCGAATTTCGGATCGCCCACTGCTTGTCGATGCTGGGAGATTACCAATCGGCAAGGCTACATTATCTTCGTGCCCGTGATCTCGACACCCTTCGATTTCGCGCTGACAGCAAAATTAACGAAATCAATCGCTCGGTGGCAGCATCATCCGGCGCCGAACTGGTGGACGCCGAGGCTATTTTTGCGAATGCGAGCGCTGGCGGAGTTGTCGGCAGCGATCTGATCTACGAGCATGTACACCCGACCCCTGAGGGCAACTACCTCCTAGCGCGCTCCATGTTCCTCCAGATCGTAAGCAAGATGGCTCCAACCGCAGGCCAGTCCATGCAGAATGAAGACATTCTTTCCCAGAATATCTGCGAGCGGCTGCTGGCGCTCACGAGTCATGATCGAGCCCGCATGGCAACCGTGATTCTCCTGCGCCAGAACAGGCCTCCGTTTACAACTCAACTGAACCACGCTGAGCAAGTCTGGAGGTTGAATTTCATGGCGACAGCCGGGCAGGAAACTCCCGAGCAAACGGCTCCTCAGTATCAATGGGCAATTGCCAGATGGCCGGACGATTGGATGTTGCATTACAACTACGGACTTTTCCTCTATGACATCGATCACGCTGCAGCGATAGAGCAGTTCCGAATCGCTCGGCCTTGGGACGGTGCTCCTATTTCGACGCCCGACGGAAAACAAATCGATTAGAGAAGCACACTTTGGGCCGTTGCATCGGCGTGAGTGGCGGCATACTGGAGGCCAACGAGGCCGACTCTCACAATTGAATCGACCCATCGAATCTAGAAACTGCGGTACATAAACTGCGCCGCATTTTCTCCGTGAGAGAGCGTCACGACTAATACGAACAACAGCGTCAATGAATATAAGGGTAGAATCCAATACCAGCGGTTCCGCGCAATGAACCACAGGATCCCCTGACGCGCTTCGGGTTCCGAGGTTTCTGGTTCGACCGTGTAGCGATTCAGAGCCTCGACGACCAGCAGCACAATTGCATATCCGGCCGCCAGAGCCAAAACCAGGAGATACAGGCTTCCGCTAAGGAAGTGTGACGAATAGCTCGCAGGCAACAGAACTGACGATAGCATCTGACCCGCCCGAGCCAAAGAACTGGCGCGGAAGAACAGCCATCCGAGACCGACAAAACCCATCGTAGTGATCCACGATATCGGCGTCCAGAGGGGTGCTGGGGGCGCCCAGTCGAACCTGCGCTGCAAAGCCTGGACCTGACGATGCAAAAAAAGCAGCACTCCGTGATAGCAGCCCCAAAGCACAAACAGGGCACTTGCTTTGTGCCACACTCCAAAAAGAATCATCGAAACCACTAAAAGAAGATTTCGCCACCACATCTCACGACGCAATACCGCAAGCGGGAGAAATACATAGTCACGAATCCAGAACGAGAGCGACATATGCCAGCGCGTCCAAAAAATCGAGGGTGTGGTGGATTGAAACGGACGAGCGAAGTTTTCAGGCAACGTCAAGCCGATCATTTGGGCAGCGCCGATTGCAATATGCGAGTACCCGGCAAAGTCGAAGAAAAGCTGCAATCCGTATCCAAACGCCAGACACCAGACGTCCGTACCACTCCAGCGACTGGCATGATCGAATCCAGAGTTAATTCCGTCGCCGGCCAGGATTCCCTGTCCCAGCAGTTTAGCCAACTGCATCATCAACACACCCGTCGCGATACGGCTAAACCCTCGGCCGATTTCGCCCCAGGCGATCACTTTCTCGGAGCGAAATTGCGGAAGCATGTCGATCATCCGGCAGATCGGCCCTGAGATCGCAACCGGAAAGAAAACCATGTACAGCACAAATTCAAAAAACGATGGGTCGATCTCCTCGCCGCGGTACAGGTCGAACAGATAACTCATCGCCTGGAAGGTCCAGAACGAGATCCCCAATGGCAGCGCAAGATGCGAGAACCTCTGCAACGAGGAGAGAGGGATTGTGACCGCAAATTCTGGGAAATACTTGAAGCTGCACAGTAGTGCCAGGTTCAATAGAATACCGATCGAGAGGACCAGTCCAGAAGACTTTCGCCGCAACCATTGCCCCAGCAAGAAATTCATTCCCGTGGAAAGGAGAAGAATAAGCGCGAACCAAGCTCCCCAGGAAATGTATAGACCATAACTGCAGATAAGCAGAACCGCCTGGCGAATCCTTCGCGAGCGTACGTTGGCGAAGACGATAACACTAAGCAAAAGCGTCAGACCGTATAAAGCTCCCCGAAGCAACATTCCTCACCTGCGTTATAGAAACACACTGCAAGGGGCTCCCCGCAACCGCATTTGCCCAGCATTGTTTCCAGTTTCAAGAATGATACCTCTCCAACCCTGTCATCTACTACAATGATCGAACTGTGAACGGATTTCGCAATCTCATTGACGCACTCGGCGCAGCGCCCGCCGCTCGTCCGTTTATAACTTTCTGGAGTGACGAAGACGAGCGTGAGACAGTAACGTTCGGCGAATTCCGCCGCCGTGCATCGATGCAAGCCAAGGTACTTCGCGATCATGGTCTTTCAGTTGGCAACCGTGTCGTCATCATCATGCCGCAAGGTATTTCCGCAATGTCGGCCTTCGTTGGAGCGATGGTGCTGGGCGCGGTACCCGCCTTTCTCGCATACCCCAATTTCAAGATTGATCCTTCCAAGTACCGTTCTGGGTTGGCTGGGGTAACGAGAAACATCGGAGCCCAGTTAGTCGTCATCGACGATGAGTTTCCTGATGAGATGCTTGGCCATGTTTCTCTCGATGACGGAACGCAACTGCTTCGTGCCAGCGACGTCAGGGGTTCCGGGGCAGAAATAAAACCCCCGTATCCGGAGATTCAAGCCAAGAACTTAGCCTTCATCCAGCATTCGGCCGGCACAACCGGACTTCAGAAGGGTGTGGCTCTGACCCACGCCGCCGTGCTGAACCAGCTTGACCATCTTAGAAAGGTACTGAAGATCGACGAAGCCACGGACAGTATTTCTAGCTGGCTGCCCCTGTACCACGACATGGGACTCATTGCTTGTTTTATGTTGCCCATGGCTTGCCACATTCCCGTCGTGATGCAGTCGTCTTTAGACTGGGTGCTGCATCCTGAAACCATGTTGCAGATTATTGGCGAGTATAAGTGTACGTTGGCTTGGCTCCCGAATTTTGGCTTTCAGTTTGTGCCCCGCCGTACGCCGCAGTGCCGATGGACGCAATACGATTTGTCATCCGTGCGTGCCCTGATCAATTGTTCCGAGCCGGTTCGCAGCAGCAGCATGGATGAATTCCAGAATGCTTTCGCTGCAATCGGGTTAAAGACCAACGCTCTGCAATCATGCTATGCAATGGCTGAAAATGTTTTTGCTGTGACCCAGTCAAATATCAATCGGTCGTCAGGTCCCATGCGTATCTGGGCCGATGGCCGGCAATTCCGCAAGGCACACCTTATCGTTCCGGTTGCGGAAGGAAGTCAAGGGTCGGTTTCTTTTATGTCGTCGGGCCAGTTATTGCCCAACACAGAGCTTCGCATTGCATCCGAATCTGGTGTATATCTTCCTCCCGGCCACGTCGGCGAAATTCTAGTCAAGAGTGACTCTCTTTTTGAGGGCTACGACAATCGTCCTGAACTCACCGCCAGCGCGCTCATCGATGGTTGGTACCATACGGGCGATCTTGGCTTTTACCTTGAAGCTGAACTCTATGTGGTCGGCCGTAGAAAAGACCTCATGATCATTGGCGGAGAAAACCTCTACCCGCAAGACATCGAGGAGATTGTTGCTAGCCACCCCGCGATTCATGATGGTCGCGCAATTGCCATGGGTGTGTATAATCCCGAACTTGGAACGGAAGATATCATCGTTGTCGCAGAGGTGGAACGCAAGGAACTTCTCGCGGATGTTGTGGAGATCGAGCGCGAGCTTCGCAGCCGCGTTGTACTCGGCATGGGAGTGGCGATTCGGACGGTTTTTTTGAAGCCGCCAAACTGGATTGTGAAAAGCACCGCCGGAAAACCGGCGCGTTCCACCACTCGTGAGAAGTTGTTGAAAGAGCATCGGGAACTCAGCGCAGATTCTTAGGAGGCCAAGACCGCATGACCGCAGAAGCAGAGAAAATGATTGAACACATTCTTCACCTCGTTCGAAAACCGAGCCTCGTAATCGACGAGAACACCCCGCTGGTCTCCTCCGGACTGATCGATTCTATGGCACTCGTGGATTTATTGCTGAAGCTCGAAGAGCTCACCCACACACGCATCCCGCCCGGAAAAGTACAACCGAAAGATTTGGACACGATCGTCAAAATGTTCGCCACCGCACAGCGCGTCGGCAAACCCCGGAAATGAACTCACTATGACACGACAGGCAATCATCATTGGTGCAGGTCCCGCGGGCCTCACCGCAGCTTACGAGCTTCTCACCCGGACCGACATCCATCCCATCGTTATCGAGCGTTTTGACTACGTGGGCGGCATCTCGCGCACCGTGCAGTACAAGGGCAACCGCATGGACATCGGCGGACACCGCTTCTTTTCCAAAAGCGACCGCGTTATGAACTGGTGGCTGAAGCAATTGCCGCAGGAGACACCCGGCCAGTCGGAGAAGCAGAACGACGTCATGCTGGTGCGCGGGCGCAAATCGCGCATCTACTTCCTGCGCAAGTTTTTTGACTATCCCATCCAGCTCAGCATGGCGACGCTTGCCAATCTGGGGCCTGCCCGCAGCATGCGCATCGGTTTCAGCTATCTGCGAGCCATGTTCTTTCCCATTCGCAAGGTTGAGAACCTGGAGCAGTTTTTCATTAACCGCTTTGGGCGCGAGCTCTATCTGACTTTCTTCAAGTCTTACACCGAGAAGGTTTGGGGAGTGCCGTGCGACAAAATCAGCGCGGAGTGGGGTGCGCAGCGCATCAAGGGACTCTCCATCCGCAAGGCGCTTGCTCATTTTCTGAAACACTCCACGAAGTCCTCCGGAGACATCGCGCAGAAGGCGACCGAAACCTCGCTGATCGAGCAGTTCCTCTATCCCAAACTCGGCCCCGGTCAGATGTGGGAGACAGTTGCCAGGCGGGTTCAGGAGATGGGCGGCGAGGTCATCACCAACTTCAACGTCACGTCCGTGGAGGTGGAAGACGGGCGGGTGGTGGCCGTCAAAGGCGAGGACTCCGACGGTACCGAGCTTCGCTTCATGGGCGACTATTTCTTCTCCACCACGTCGGTGAAGGAGCTTGTGCGCGCCATGGTCGAGGGTGGCGGCAGCGTGCCGGAAAATGTGTGCGAAGTGGCCGCCAAACTCGAGTATCGCGACTTCATCGCCGTCGGCCTGCTAGTGGATAAACTGAAGGTGTGCGAGCCCGGCGGCAAACCCGGACAGGTGGTTTCAGACAATTGGATTTACATCCAGGAGCCCGACGTGCTCGTCGGCCGCCTCCAGGTCTTTAACAATTGGAGCCCGTTCCTGGTCGCTGACAAATCGAAGGTCTGGCTGGGTGCCGAGTACTTCTGCTATGAGGGAGACGAGTTGTGGACGCGCTCCGCCGACAGCATGGCAAAGCTCGCCGCCGACGAGTTGGCGAAGATCGACATCATCGAGCGTCAGGATGTGCGCGACGCCGTGGTGGTCCACATGGCCAAGACCTACCCTGCGTATTTTGGCGTCTATGACCGCTTCCAGGAAGTGCGTGACCACGTTGACGCCATCTCGAATCTATTCCTCGTAGGACGCAATGGCATGCACAAGTACAACAACCAGGATCACTCCATGCTGACCGCGATGACCGCCGTGGACAACATCATTGCCGGACGCCGCGATAAGCAAAACATCTGGGATGTGAACACCGAACAGGATTACCACGAGAGTAAGGAAAAATAGGCTCGGAGATTGCTTGGAAGCGACTCAGGGCTGTGGAAGCAGAGACGGATTTCTGTTGTCCAGTGACTTCCATCACACGGCGGGTGCCTCTCATCGGGTAAAATGTTCAGGTAAACGTTGGAAAATCCGCTCCGTGGCCTCTTGGCTCGACGACGGGGATCCTTCCGAAGTGCAATAAAGGAGGGAAGATCGAGCGGTGGAGTTGTGCCATGAAGCTGGAATCCTGAGTGAACAGCCTCGATAAATGACAAAATATGCGCGAAATGCCCCATGATTTGCCAGGGTCATCAATCTTCCTGTGCTCGTATGTCATTATAAACAAGATGCTTGTTGATTTATAGCAATTGGCCCGCCAGTTGCAATTCAAGTATGGTGCTATCCAGAGAGTAGGAGCCCGGAATGGGTTTGAAGTCAGTTTGGACTAAGGTGTATCAAACGCTCGCCTCGGTGCGAACGGGTATTTTCTTCATTATTGTTGTCGGCATATTCTCGGCCATTGGCACGGTTATTCTGCAACGTCCCACCTCGGAGCCGGAGGATATGCAGCGCGCTTACTCACCGGCGACCCTGCTTTGGCTGGACCGTCTCGGACTCACCGACATCTTTCATGCCTGGTGGTTTCTGCTGTTGCTCACGATGTTCTGCGTCTGCCTGATTTTCGTCTCGGTGGACCGCTGGCCCAATGCCTGGAAGGTCTATGCCAAGCCGGTCCGCTTCGCGATTCCGTCTTTCCGGGCCAGCCTGCCCCAAACGGCGAAAATTGCAGTGACTGACGAGGCTGGCGCTCTCTCGGTTGCCGAGCGCATTTTGAGCCGCGTTGGCTACAAACCGGAGCGGGTGACGGAAAGCGGCTTCACCGGTTTGTTCGCGGAGAAGCAACGCTTTTCCGTTCTTGCCGTCTATCTCGTCCACTTGAGCCTGCTATGCATCTTTGCTGGCTACATTTTTGACGGTATCGTCGGCTATCGCGGCAACATCATGGTTCCGGAGGGACAGGCGCTCGGCCAGATCACCCTGCGCGATAACAAAGGCGGCCAGAGCAAGAAGACGCTTCCATTCCTCATTCGGTGCGATGGTGCCGGGGAAGAGACCTACGCCGACGGCAGTCCAAAGAAGTGGTGGTCCAAGCTCACGCTGATCGAAGACGGCAAAGAAGTCGCCGCCAAGACGATCGTTGTGAATGATCCCTTCGTCTACCAGGGAATACGCATTTATCAGTCGAGCATGGGACAGTCCGGCACGCCAAAGACACTCACTTTCGAGGCAACGCCAACCGCTGGTGGAGATCCTGTGATGGTCGAGCTTCCTCTGAACGGTAAGGCGGCGCTGCCTGACGGCGAGAGCCTGAGTGTTTTGCGCTGGGTTCCTGACTATTACATTCAGGACAACGAGGTCTACAAGAAGTCGGATGATCCCGAGAATCCGGCGGTCCAGCTTGGCCTGACCAATGCCAAGGGAGAAACCAAGAAACTCTGGATACTCTATTCGCAATTGAACAGCACCAAGGGACAGAATGCGCCTTTTGAATTTGCGCTGAAGCACGCAACCTGGGCGCAGTTTACGGGACTGGAAGTTTCGCATCAACCTGGGCAGTTCGGAGTCTGGTTCGGCGTCGTGCTGATGGCCATCGGGCTGGTGATAGCCTTCTACACCCAGCATAGCCGTATCTGGGCCATGATCATCGAGGATGGCAAGGGCGGAAAGCTTCTTTGGGTGGGCGGCACAACCAACAAGAATCGTGAGCGCTTCCAGGCAAAGTTTGAGCAGATCAAGACGGCGCTGCAAGAAGAATTGAGCGGACCGGGCGCAGCCGGGAACAACCATAAGAATGAAGTAAAGACGCTGACCAAGGCATAGAGCCACGGTCAACGCAGGAGTCATAAAGTTATGTCAGAAGCACGAGTAGAACAGCAGCGGCCGGCCAGCGGAGCCATCCTGCTGGTTCTGGTAGGACTGGGAATTGCCTTTGCGCTGCTGGTTGCGCTGCTGGCTGCGGCCAAAACGCACTCCGGCGGGCCCATCTACGGCGAGGCCAACATGCTCTATGCGGCGCTGGTTCTCTATACTGGCGCGGCGGTTCTGTACATGGGCTATGGCGTGACCGGCATCGAGCGCTACGTCAATGCCGCTTCGCTGTTGACCGCCCTTGGATTTGTTGCGAACACGGCGGCGATTATCCATCGCTGGTCCGTTGCAGGCCGTCCGCCGTTCTCCAATATGTATGAGATGTTGTTGAGCTTTGTCTGGACCCTCGCGTTGTTGACCTTGATTGCCGAGAGGGCCTACAAGGTGAAGATCATCGGATCGATCACCATGCCGATCACTGTGGTTTCCGTGATCCTGATGCAGTTATTGCCAAGCGATGTACGGCCGCTCGTCCCCGCCCTGCAATCCACCTGGCTGCAGGTGCATGTGACGCTGGCCATGCTCTCTTACGCGGCCTGTGCGCTCAGCTTTGCCCTGGCGATGATGTTCCTGATCCAGGACAACATGAAGACCGAATCCTTCCAGGCGATAACTTCGGCGGGGATGATTGCGGTCTACGCATCAATCCTAATCACCCGCTTCCACGCAGGCGCGCTCGGCGTGACCGCCTACGATCTGGAAGCAAAGTCGGAGGTGATGGTTTCGCGTGGCCATCCTCTTTTCATTCAGATTCCGGACCTGGGCTGGCTTTACCTGCTGGTTCTGCTCTCGGCGCTGGCGCCCCTCGTCCTGTATATCGTCGGACTCCTGAAGAAGGACGCATCGCTCTTCGACGCTGCCAGCAAGGGAATGTTTATCACTCTCATGCTCCAAGCCGCCGGACTGGCCATCTTTATCGCACGGGTGAAGAACGGCCAATATGGCTCGCCAGACGCCGAGGGGCTTTACTCGACCGCGCTTCCGGCAAATCCATTCCTGTTGGCGGGCATGGTAGGCGGAATCGTAGCCGGTCTGCTCTACCTCCTGTTGTTGTGGAGACGGCCGGGGCTGCAAAGAATGATGCCCTCAGCCGACGACCTGGACCGCGTGACATATAAGATCATCTGCATCGCCTTCCCCTTGCTGACCCTGATGATTGCCGCCGGAGCTTACTGGGCGAATCAGGCTTGGGGAAGCTACTGGAGCTGGGATCCGAAGGAGACCTGGGCGGCCATTACCTGGCTGGTCTACGCCGGCTACCTGCATATGCGCGTCACCCGGGGCTGGCGCGGACGCCGCGCTGCCTGGTTTGCCATCCTGGGTTTTGCCGTAGTCATCTTCACTTTCTTCGGCGTCACCTATCTGCTCCCCGGCCTGCACGCCTACGCTGCCGGCTAACCGGCTGAGTTGTTATTTATATAGAGAAGGCCGCCGCGCTCCATCGCGTCGGCCTTTTTGTTGCCGCCAGGCAGGAAAGCCATCGGATACAGCGCAGAAAGCGTGCTGAATTGACCTGGCTCCTTATGGGCCATTTCCCGTTTGCGCTTCCCTGCGGTGGGTGCTGTGCGCTGGCGTGGGCTTGATTTTCGCCTCGCCCGGTTAATTGAGTTATCATTCTTCGTCCTTGTGGAGGCTGGCGGGTGAGACAAGTTCGCCTGAACTGGCAAATCAAGACGTTGCTGCCCGTGGCGCTCGTGCTGCTGAACGGGTTGCTGTTATTCGTATTGGTTACGCTTACCTTGCAGGATCCAATTCGCAACCGGGTTCTGGCCGTGGCCGTGGCCGGAGCCGTGTGCATCTGTGCGGTTCTCTTCGTAGCTTTGGCGGTCGTGATTCATCGTCCCGTGCTGGAGTTGCAAAGCAAGATTGCGCGCGTGCGTGAAGGCGATCTGTTCGTGCATGTGGACTTTGCCGACCGCAACGACGAAATTGGCGATCTCGGCCGGCATTTTAACTCAATGGTGCAACAACTGCGCGAGAGCCGGCAAGAGATCGAGCGCTTGCATCGCACTCAGATCTCCCGCGCCGAACATCTGGCGACGCTGGGCGAAATGGCAGCCGGGCTGGCGCATGAGATTCGTAACCCGCTGGCTGGCATTGCCGGCGTCATGGAGATCGTTGGGCGCGATTTGCCCTCCAATTCCCCGGCGGTATCCGTACTCGGAGAAGTGCGGCATGAAGTGGTTCACATTAACAAAATAGTGACTGAATTGTTGGAGATAGCCCGTCCCAAGCCGCCGGTCTTCCGGCCCGGAGATCTGGCGGCGGTTGCCCAGCACGCCTGCCTCTTCGCGCGCGATCAGGCATCGGTCAGGCAGGTGACTTTGGAAGTGCTTAAGGGCGATCCGCTCCCGGCGCTGGAGTTCGATGCTGGGCAGATCCATCAGGTGATATTGAATCTAGTGCTGAATGCGGTGCAGGCTTGCAACAAGGGTGGCAGTGTTCTCGTCGAGTTCTCTTCCGGCGAGTCAACCGTTACCGCAACCGTGACCGATAACGGGAATGGGATTCCCCCGGATGTGCTGCCCAATATCTTTCGGCCATTCTTTACCACCAAGGGGAACGGTACCGGACTGGGCCTCTCCCTGGCGCGCCGCCTGGTGGAAGACCACGGAGGACGCCTTGAGGCCACCAGCGAGTTGGGCAGCGGCAGCCGGTTCGCATTGGTCCTGCCAAAGATTAGATCAACGGAGTGATGCTGCCCGGCGGATTTCACAAATGCGCTCCACCGGATGCGGGTGTCCGTGATACTCTCAAATGCCGATGTAGAGTAAACGATATAGATGCCAAGCGAAAAAATCCTGATCGTTGATGACGAAAAATTAGTGCGTTGGTCTTTGCGCCAGAAGTGCGAAGAGTGGGGATATCACGTATCTGAGGCAGAGAATGGTTCGGATGGGCTGCGCCTCGCCCGAAATGAATCTCCCGATCTCGTGCTGCTGGACGTGCGCCTGCCGGACATGAACGGCTTGCAGGTGCTGCAGCGCCTCAAGCAGGCCGGTGACGCTCGCGCTGTCATCATGATCACCGCCGATCCCCAGCTGGAAGATGTCAAACAGGCTCTGAAGCAAGGCGCATACGATTTCATCGGAAAGCCGTTTGACTACGACGAACTGCGCGTCGCGGTGAAAAATGCGCTTGAGGCAACCCAGCTTCGCTCGGAAAACGAGACCCTGAAGAAGGAAGTTTTGCAGCGCCGCCGCGCCGCCTACCACGATGTTGTTGGCGAGTCGTTGCGGATGCAGAGCCTGATGTCGTTCGTCAACAAGGTTGCCTCCAGCGAAGCTACAACCATTCTCATCCAGGGCGAGAGCGGCACGGGCAAGGATCTGATCTCTCGCGCGATTCATTTTGAAAGCCGAAGGAAAGACAAGCCCCTGATCGTCATCAACTGTTCCGCGATTCCCGAAACCCTGATGGAGGCCGAGCTTTTCGGACACGAGAAGGGCGCATTCACCGACGCCAAGGCGATGAAGAAAGGCTTGTTCGAACAAGCCGACGGCGGAACCCTCTTCCTCGATGAAATTGGCGAACTCTCCGGCCTTCTGCAAGCAAAACTGCTGCGCGTCCTGGAAGAACAGGTGATTCGCAGAGTCGGCGGCGTGAAGGATCAAGAGGTGGATGTGCGCGTGATTGCCGCCAGCAACCGCGATTTGGAACGGGCGGTGCGTGAAGGACAGTTCCGTCAGGATCTTTACTACCGTCTGGCGATCATCTCTCTCTTCCTGCCGCCGCTGCGTGATCGTCGCGAAGACGTTCTGCCACTGGTGCATTTCTTTATCGAACGTTACAACAAGCGTTTTCGCAAGTCAGTGCGCGGAATTACCCCTGAAACCCGGGAGTTGCTCATCAGCTATGATTGGCCCGGCAATGTGCGCGAACTGAAAAATGCAATCGAACGCGCCATGATCCTCGAAGACGATGACATGTTGCGTCCGGTCTACCTCCCGTTTTCCGTCGGTTCGCCGCTCAGCAGCCTGACCGCCTTCGAAGTCTCCTCGGGTGGCAATGTTGCTGCTGGCGGCGCTTCCACTCCCCAGCCGGAGGTTCAAATAGTCAATGGCAAGAATCTGCCCCGGCTTTCGATTCCGGAAGGTGGCACGAGCCTGGAGGAGATTGAGCGTACATTTGTCGAGATGGCTATGCATCAGGCCAACCGCAACCAGACCCAGGCAGCCCGCCTGCTCGATATCAGCCGCGATGCGCTCCGTTACAAGCTAAAGAAATTTGGACTGATCCACTCCGAAGAGGATGAAGCGAACTCTCCCCAGCGCTAAAGAAAGTTGAATAGAATCTGGAGTGTTTATCCAAGGTGTTTTCAGGAGCAGCCTCTACTCTCGCTTTTTCTTGCCCGCTTTCAGCCATGCGATTCCTGTCTCGCTCCGTGCGAAGTGCATCCAGAGTAGCGCAATGATTCGCAGAGCTGGGTCAATTGCCACAGACCTTAGCGTGGATCTTGCACAAGCAGTACGAAGGTAACTCTCTAACTAATTGAAAAAACAGACGGTCAATCTCTCCCGTTTGCATCGTGCTTTGGCCCTTCGTGTGCCTCATTACTCAGAGCAAGGGAGATCTCCGTGGAACCGAATCTGGTCGTGATTGGCATCAGCCTCCGCAGCGCCAAGCTGATCATGCGCGAGCGCTTTCTGCTGAACTCCGATCAGAAGTCGGAGGCGTTGACCGCGCTCGTTCGCTCGGATGGCATCGACGAAGTCATCGTTCTCTCTACCTGCAACCGCACGGAATTTGTTGTCTGGACTCAGGATGCCTCGGAAGCCGCCAACTCGGTTCTCCGCTTTTTGACCCGATCGAGCAATCTGAAACTAGTGGAATGGTCGAATTTTTACCGCTTGGTGGGCGATGCGGCTGTAGCCCATGTGCTGCGCGTGGCTGCGGGCGCGGATTCAGCCGTGTTTGGTGAAGCGGAGGCGACAAATTCCATGCTTGCCGCCTGGCAGTTGGCACAGCGCGCAAGCACCACGGGGCGCTTTTTGGATTCGCTGATGACCAAGGCGCTAAGCGTAGCAGGCCGGGTTCGCCAGGAGCTTGGGGTTGCCGCGAACATGGCAACCGCGGCGGAAGCGGCGGTTGCGGTGTGCCACGAATCGCTTGGCGATCTGCGCCAGAAACGGATCGTTGTCCTCGGTGCCGGACAGATGGCTTTGGCTGCGGTGCGCGAATTCCGTAGCGCCGGAGCCGGTGAGATTGCAGTGGTGAATCGCAGTTGGGATCACGCGCAGCAACTGGCCCGGCAATGTAAGATCAAGGCCGTCCACGCCGAAAGCCTCTGGGAGCAGGTTTTGAAAGCCGATGTCGTGATCTCCGCCGTCTCACAGCGGGTGCTGCTGACGCGAGAGGAACTGGAAGTCGTGCTGCACGAGCGTAAGAACAAGCGCCTCGTCATTGTGGATCTGGCTGTCCCCCGAACCGTGGATTCAACTGTTCGTACTCTGGATGGAGTTACCGTTCACGATCTTGACGACCTGTGCAGCGCAATGGACAAGAGCGAGGAACGCCGCAGCACGCTGCCGGCGGCGGAGCGCATCGTCGCCGAAGAGGCAGCAGGATTCCGCAAGAAACTCCTTTCGGAGTCGATCCTGCCCACGATTTCAGCCATACGCGAACGGCTGGATCTCATCTGTAAGCAGGAAATGGACCAGTTGAAGGAGCAGTTCGGGCCCTTCACCGTGGATCAGGAAGTCGCTCTGGAGGCACTCTCGGCGCACATCACCCAGCGGATCTCCGCCACTCTCGGAAGGCAGATGAAGCAGTTGCCCGGGAACCCTGAACTGGCCAGCGCCATCCAACAGCTCTTTCAGTTGGAAGAGATGAGCTTGAAGACCGACCCGAACGCCATCGTCTAGTCCGCCTCATTTGCTTGGTCGCTCCCGTTTCGATCCCCCTCCACCGCCGTAATTCTGCGCAGATCATTACAGTCCCAAATCGAAAACAAACCATCTCGTGCCAATGCGGGAATCATCGCGCTTGTTCCCTCTTCCACTCCGAGTTGTACCACAGCTCCGCGACCGCTAGGGAGAACAGGTTCTTCGCACCAGCAGCTCTGAGGCGTGCGTTGCCGACGCACTGCCGGAACGTGTGGAACCCGTACCTTCGGGAGAGTGAAATGAAGCGCATTGCCTTGCTATTCATCTTCGCATGGAGCGCCGCGGCGGTCGCGCAGGCGCAGGGAAACTGGTCCTTCAAAGGCACGGTGACCAGGATGCGAATGACCGACTGCGTCATGCATACCGGTTTCATGGCTACCATGTCCGGGGTTCCGGCGCCAGCCGGGATCACCTGTCCTGAGTACACGCTGATGAGCGACAAGGTTGTGTACGTAGTGGTGGGACGCCGCACTGAAGAGTTCATCCCCCTGGCGGAAAACATGGTATTTCTGATCCGCAAGAATGAAATCGTCCTCTTCTCCGATGATGAGAAAACCAAGTCACGCTTCTCGATTCAACGGATGATGCTGCGCGCCGACTGGGATCGCGAGGAGGAGCGCAAGGAACTTGCGGCCAGAGTGCTGGAACGCAGCGCGAACTACGAAGCAAGAAATCCCCCTCGAACGTCCATGCTCCCCACCATCGCAAGATAGTTGTTGCAAGGGCGTGGTACGCGCGGAACTTCCCCACGCCCTCGTTCTGCACCAGCCCCCGATTGTTCTCGACATCTCGCCTCATCACCGCGCTTCCGCGAGGATGATGACGAATACTACTCCCAGCCCCGGCTTCTCTTCCGCCTGATGACCGCCGAGCAGCAGAACCTGCTCTTTGAGAACACCGCCCGTGCCATGGGCGATGCGCCCAGCGAAGTCAAGCTTCGCCACATCGGCAATTGTCTGAAGGCCGATAAGTCATGCGGAGAAGGCGTGGCCAAGGCGCTGGACATCCCGATGAGCACGGCTGCCACGAAGGATAGCTTCAGGAATACAAACCGCGCATCCTTTGCCGCTTGGACGGCGTGTGAGCCCCATACTCCCAGAGTCTCCGGGGCTTTACTCTTCCCCGCATCTCCTTTCCTCCAGCTTCAACCGCACGATCTCCGGGCTCCGCGCGCCCGGAGCCCCCCTTCCTGGCGGCTGCTGAATCTCCACCTCATGTACTGAAGCAGATTTGCGATTTGCGAGAAGAAAACCGCTGCCCAGAAAACCCGAAACGGAAGAGTTCCCCCTGGCTCAAAAAACGTAGCTGGGAAGGCTCCGGCAGACTGTATCCGCAACTCCAAAGAACCGATCACCTTGATGAACCAAGGAGTCAGCAGATGCAGCTTTCCATGCAGAGCCGAATCGCACTTTTCCTGATCGCGCTGATTATGGCAGTCGCGCTTTCTTCCCTTCCGCTCTATGCCGCCGACGAAGCCGAATACACGATCCGGGCCAATGCCAATGAAGTGCGGCTCGTCTTCGCCGCCTCGGACCGGCAGGGTCATGTCGTCAAGTCACTGTCCTCGAAGGACGTTGCCGTGGACGACAACGGATCGATCATTCGCCAATTCCGCAGCTTCCGCACCGTGTCGCAGAGTCCTCTGGACCTGGTGATCCTGCTCGATGCCAGCGACTCCGTAGCGTCGCAGATACCGGAAGAGATCGACCGGGTAAAGAGCTTCATCGCAGATTCGGCTTGGGGAGAGCGGGACAGGGTGTCGATTCTTGCCTTTGGAGGATTGCGGCCGCAACTACTATGCGAGCGCAATTGCCGCGCAGAAATAACCGAAACAAAGCTCAGCGCCCTGCGTGCCAACGGCGCAACTCCGCTCTACGATGCGCTCCTTGAGGCCTCGGAGATACTGAAGCAAAGTCGTGATTCAGAGACCCGTCCGGCGATGATTCTGCTCTCCGATGGCGCGGATACGATCAGCCGGCATTCTATGACGGACGTCTTGCAGGCGGCTCAGAATCTGCAGTCGCCTATCTACTCGGTCAACTCCCGTCCGGTGAAATCCTACCCTGGCAAGGGAGATATCGTGTTGGACTACCTCGCCGCCAGCACCGGCGGACTCAGCTTTGCAACGGGACAGAACGTTGCCGCAATTCTCCACATGATTCTCGAAGATCTGCACGGCGGATATGTGCTGACCTACGAACTGCCCGAGCGATCCACAGGTCAACATTCGGTGCGCATTCTCCCCACCAGTGATCCCAAGCTTCAGTTCCGCTCACGCCGCTCCTACAACGATATCGCCGATGAGGATGAGTAGGACGTAAGGATGCGCGCCGCCGAACGGCGACGGTCAGGCAGTTTATTGAGGAGCGCTGTCGGAAACGAGTGTGGCGGCCGTGTCGATAGCCTGGGTCATCTGCGGCAGAATGCCGAGTTCGATGTAGATGGGGCGGAGAGCGCGGCGGATGGACCGAAGGAAGAAGAAGTACGCTCCCGCGGCGGCAATGCAGATCAGTCCGCTGATGGCCAGGGCGCGGGGAGCTCCGAAGCGTGCGGCGATAGCTCCGCCGAAGAGCGAACCGAAGGGCGTCATGCCCATAAAGGCCATCGTGTAGTAGCTCATCACGCGACCGCGCTTGGAGGGATCGGCGATAGTCTGCAGAATCGTGTTGCTGGAGGCCATGTGTGTCATCATGGCAAAGCCCGTGACCATCAGCATGGCGACCGAGAGAGCGAGGTTGCGGGAGAGTGCGAACACGAAAATTCCGCTGCCAAACAACAGCGCGGCGAGGCCGATGCGACGTCCCAGTCCGATGATGGAGCTGCGCGCGGCCATGATCAGGGCGGCGATAAGCGCGCCGACTCCGGTGGAACCCATCAGCAATCCGAGGGTGTGCGCGCCACCGTGGAAAATCTGCCGCGCGAAGATCGGCAGCAGGACAGAGTAAGGCATGCCAACCAGGCTGACAATCGCGAGCAGAAGCAGAATGCTGCGAATGGGCACCGATCTGGAAACGTAACCGAATCCTTCGCCGAGCTCGCGCCAGAGATTTTCCTCCTCCCGGCGGCGCGGCGCAGCCGCTGCGATCGTCATCAGCAGCAGGCTAAGAATGACGGCGCAGTAGCTGATGCCGTCGATGGTAAAGCACCAGGCTTCCCCGAAGCCCGCGATGATCAGGCCTCCGATGGCAGGGCCGAGCAGGCGGGCGGAGTTGACCATCGTCGAGTTGAGCGCAATGGCGTTGGAGAGGACGGAGCGCTCCTCCACCATTTCGATCAGGAACGCTTGGCGGGCGGGAGTGTCAAAGGCATTGATGACCCCCTGCATAACGCTGAGCATGGCGATGTGCCATACCGCAATACGTCCGCTGAACGCCAGGGCAGCCAATGTGAACGACTGCACCATCGAAAGAACCTGGGTCCAGACCAGGGTGCGATGACGGCTCCAGCGGTCGATCCAGACTCCGGCGAAGGGGCCGAGTAGGAACGTGGGAACCTGTCCCAGAAAGCCGATCAAGCCGAGCATCCACGCTGAACCGGTGAGGCGGTAGACCAGCCAACTGGTGGCGATGCGTGTCATCCAGGTGCCGATCAGTGAGAGGCTCTGACCGCTGAAGAAGAGGCGATAATTGCGACGTCCGAGTGCCCGCAGTAGAAAGCGCCAACTGCGTGCAGGTTGAGCCGGAGAGGACATGGTCACCTGATTGAATGATAAAGAGAAACACATTTTCTGGTGCTAGTCCACGTGCGGGCGATGAGTTCTGGGGTGAGCGCCGGGCGTGGGCTTCTAATTATCTTTGTATTTGCATCTAAACGTAGATAGCCGCGGAACAGACTCCTGGTTTTCTCTTGTGGTATAAGGGGAAAGCTGGTGTTCGTGGGGTTGCCGTCATGGGTTCGATCTCGAAGTGGGTAGCGTTTCTATGTCTATTGCTGATCTTGTGCTCGGCGGTAGCCGTGGTTACGCACCATCATTCGGACGCCTGCGAATCCGTAAAGTGTACCATCTGTGTCGCTGCCCATTCAGCGTCTCCCACGCTCCCGGTGCTCTCTCTGCGGACCACCTTCCTGGCTCTAGCCACCTTCCGGGCTGAGCCGGTTGTTTCCACCAAACAGCGCTTGATCGCCTTCGCGCTCACGGTTCGTCCGCCTCCACAAGTCTAGCTTTCGCAAGAGTCGACTTTTATTTTGCATTTGCTCTGCAATCGTTCGATTTCTGGAGGCAATTCATGCGGGCTTTCCGCAGGAGACCGCTTGCCGCGGCCTTTCTCGCTATTCTTTGTATGGCGCTCAGTCTGAGCGCTTACGCCGCGCAATCAGGAACTTCAACATCGATTACCGGCACAGTGCTGGACCCTACTGGTGCGGTAGTGGCCAATGCCACGGTCGAAGTTCGGAATCCGGTAAGCGGTTTTTTTCGCTCCACGCTGACCGACAATGCCGGAAAATTCACCTTCGCAAATGTTCCTTTCAATCCATACCACCTGACCGTGAGCGGAGAGGGTTTCGCACCGTATGTGCATGACGTCGATGTCAGGTCGGTGGTTCCCATTTATCTGACCGTCAATATGAAGGTTCCCAACTCCTCCGAGTCGGTAACCGTGGAGGCCGGCGCCGAAGACCTGTTGGAAAATACCCCCACCTTCCATACCGACGTGGATCGTGACCTGATCAGCAAAATTCCATTAGAGAGCGCTTCGTCGTCGGTGAGTTCGCTGGTGACGCTCGCCTCACCGGGCGTCTCTGCCGATTCCAACGGCCTCTTCCACGGTCTCGGCGATCACGCCGAAAACTCATTTTCGGTGGATGGACAGCCGATCACGGATCAGCAGAGCAAGGTTTTTTCCAATCAGATTCCTATCGATTCGATTCAGTCGATGGAGGTGATTTCCGGCGCGCCGCCGGCCGAGTACGGCGGCAAGACCAGCCTCGTCATCGACGTCACCACGCGCTCCGGCCAGGGCATGACCACGCCGCATGGAAGCCTCACCAGCGAGTACGGCAGCTTTGGTACCTCAAATGTAGCCTTCAACGTGGGCTATGGCGGCAAGAAATGGGGAAACTTCATTGCCGCCAATGGCATGAACACCGGCCGCTTCCTCGATCCTCCTGAATTCGTCGTCATGCATGACAAGGGAAACGAAGAGAATCTCTTCGACCGCGTGGACTTTCAGCTTTCTCCCGCAGACTCCCTCCATCTCAATCTGCAATTCACGCGCTCCTGGTTCCAAACGCCGAACTCCTTCGATCAGCAGAACGCCACGGCCTGGTCCGGCGTGGTAGTGAACAATGGCGGACTCGGCCCTGACGGCTTAGTCGTCGGCCCCGCGGACCAGCGCTCGCAGATCAAGACCTTGAATGTTGCGCCTTCCTGGACCCACCTGCTCAGCGACACAACCCTGCTTACCTTGGGTGCCTTCGTGCGCCACGATCAGTACAACTATTATCCGAGCGCGGATCCCTTCGCCGATCTTGCACCAGATCTACAATCGGAAACGGTAGGACAGAGTCGAAGCTTGACTAACGCCGGGCTCCGTTCCAGCCTCTCTTACGTGAAGGGTATCCACAACCTCAAAGTCGGCGTCAACTATGAACAAACCTTCCTGGACGAGCACGACAGCCTTGGCATCGTCAATCCAGCCTACTTTACGGACAATCCAACCCTTCGCTCTCTCCTTCTGCCCTATGATCTAACTCGCGGAGGTGGGTTGTTTACCTTCAACGGCCATACCGACGTCAAAGAGTTAGCTCCGTATATTCAGGATGCGATTACCACCGGACATTGGAATTTCAACCTTGGTATCCGTGCCGACCTCTACAATGGCCTGACCACCCATCGCGAAGTCGAGCCTCGCCTCGGTCTCTCTTACAACATAAAGCCAACCAACACCGTTCTTCGCCTCTCCTACGCGCGAACCATGGAAAGTCCCTTCAATGAAAACCTGGTGCTCACCAGTGAAGGATGCGCGAACCCTATCCTGAATCCGCTGCTCTCCTGCTCTGCGCTTGGCCTCACCCCGCTGAGTCCGGGATGGCGCAACGAGTTCCACGCTGGCTTCCAGCAGGCTTTGGGAAAGTACATGGTCTTCTCCGGTGAGTACATATGGAAATACACCCACCACGGCTTTGACTTCAGCGTGCTAGGCAATACCCCGATTACCTTCCCGGTAGAGTGGGAGCGATCCAAGATTCCCGGATACATGGGCCGCCTCAGCGTACCGAACATCCACGGCTTCTCTGCCTTGGTCGTCTTTTCCAGCGTGGCCGCGCGCTTCTTTACCCCGCAGGTTGGCGGAGCCGGAGCCACGCCTGGTCCCGTGGGAGTCTTCCGCATCGACCACGACGAGAGATTCAACGAGACCACCCACATTCAGTACCAGCCCTGGAAGCGCGGCCCCTGGATAGGCTTCAATTGGCGCTACGATAGCGGACAGGTGGCAGGCCCGGTGCCGTGTGCGGGCGGCAACTGCGCCAACGGTCCGGCGGGCAGTAATTCGGTTGTCGACACATCCATCATCAGTCCGGATCAGCAGTTTCAGGGTGGACTGTTTTGCGGCACGGTTCGTGCCACTCCAACCACCCCGATCAGCTCAAGCCTGGGCTCCAATCTATGTCCGGCCTCGCAATATGGTTCTACCCTTCTTCGCATCCCGGCCCCCGGCGCCGAGAACGACGACCACAACCCGCCCCGCATTCAGGCGCGTAATTTGTTCGACCTTTCGCTGGGACACGACAATCTGCTGCACGGAGACAAGTACAAGTGGAGCGCCCAGCTCACCATCATCAATCTGGCCAATAAGTATGCGCTTTATAACTTTCTCTCCACCTTCAGCGGAACCCACTACGTCACTCCGCGAAGCCTAACGGCGCAGTTGGGCTTCCACTTCTAGCCAATCCGCACCAGGGCTCCGCTTGCCACATGGCCGGAGCCCCTGTTTTCGCGTCCAATCCGGCGCCCAGCCGCCCGAAGACAAACCTAGCGGCGCAGGCGCGGGTGATCTACACTCAAAAGCGTGCGCGCCGGTGATGATGGCCTATACGGGAATCCGGGGAAACGCGAAAAGGGGCAGGATGGAAGAAGGCAAGTCAGTCGAGCGGCGCACTGCGGTGGAGATGCGCAACATGTTTCCGCATTTGTATGACAAGTTTAGCCGGGAGCAGTGGGCCAGGCTGCGTGCCAACATGCCTCTCGAGATCAGCGACGAAGACCTGAATGCTTTGCGCGGGTTGAACGACCCGGTCTCGCTGGACGAAGTGGAAGAGATTTATCTGCCGCTCGGGCGATTGCTCAACATTCACATGGCGATGGCGAGCGGACTGGTGCGTGTCAAGGATTCCTTCCTCGGACGCCCTGGTTACCGGCCGACCTACATCATTGCGGTCACCGGCAGCGTCGCCGTGGGCAAAAGCACCTTCTCGCGCGTGCTGGCCGAGGTGCTCTCGCGCTGGGCCGATCATCCGCCCGTGGAACTGGTGACCACCGATGGTTTTCTCTATCCCAACCAGGAGCTGGAAAAGCGCGGATTGATGGAGCGCAAGGGCTTTCCAGAGAGCTACGATCTGCGCAAGATGCTCGAATTCATGATCGCGCTCCGTCTGGGAGCGAAGACTCTGAAGGTTCCGGTCTATTCGCATGACAGCTATGACATCGTTCCCAACGAGCTGCTGGAAATCCGCCGTCCGGAGATTCTGATTCTCGAAGGGCTCAACCTGTTGCAGTTGAACCTCCTTGGCGGTGTACGCACGCCAAAGATCTTCGCCAGCGACCTGATCGACTTCTCGATTTACGTGGACGCCGAAGAATCGCAAGTCCGCCAGTGGTACTTGGAGCGTTTCATGCTCCTGAAGAGTACGGCGTTCCGCAACCCGCACTCGTTCTTCCATCACATTGCAGACATGAGCGAGGAGAAGGCAAAGGCGTTCGCGCTCGACATCTGGGACAGAATCAACCTCGTGAACCTGGTCAACAATGTGGCGCCCACGCGGGAGCGCGCGCAGGTAGTGCTGCAGAAAGGACTGAACCACCGCGTGCAGGAGGTCTGGCTGCGCCGGGTCTAACAGCGGAAACTCAAGTCTGGGAGGTTGGAGCGATTGCTCCGGCCTTTTTCCGTCTGCGCAAAACTATTCCTGTTTGCGGCGCGCCGGCAGCGGCGAGCCCCCGCCGGACAAGGCATAGCGGCGCCGACGTTGGGGATCGAGGCTGGACATCGGTTGAAGTTAATTCTACGGCGGTTCTGCTCGTTCCTCTGCTCCGTTGTCCTTGTGTCGAAGGACGAAATATAGTTATCTGTACTGGGACGGAGCAATGCTCCAGTGGAGTGGCCGAAGCCCGGCCTGGGTGGAAGGGAACATCGAGATGGCGCATCAAACCGTGAAGGAAAGTTATCGAAAGCTGTCAGAGAGGCTGAACCGGTTTCCCCAGGGTGCGCCGCCGACGGATTTGTTGTTCCAGATACTACAGGTATTGTTCTCGCCGGAAGAAGCAGAACTGGTTGCCCTCCTTCCGATCAAACCATTCAATGTGAAGGCGGCAGCGCACGCCTGGAAAAAAACCGAACCAGAGGCGCGCGTGCTCCTGGACAAACTCGCCTCGCGCGGGATGATGTTGGACACCGAGATTGCCGGCGAGCAGGCCTACGTCATGCCGCCGCCGATGGCTGGCTTCTTCGAGTTCTCAATGATGCGTATTGGGAATAACTACGATCAGAAGTTGCTGGCGGAGTTGTTTTATCAGTATCTGAACGTGGAAGAGGATTTTGTGCGCGCCCTCTTTGCCGGCGGTGAGACCCAGCTGGGGCGCACCTTTGTTAATGAAGCCGCACTATCCGGCGAAAACACGCTTCATGTGCTGGACTACGAGCGCGCCTCTGAGGTTGTGCAGACGGCTTCGCACATCGGCATTGGAAGCTGTTACTGCCGCCACAAGATGCAGCATCTAGACCGTGCCTGCGCCGCGCCCATGGATATCTGTATGACCTTCAACTCCACCGCGCGCTCGCTCATCAAGCACAAAATTGCGCGCCAGGTGGGCATCGGCGAAGGCCATGAGCTCTTGCAGAAAGCGATCGAGCACAACCTGGTGCAGTTTGGCGAAAACGTAAGGCAGCAGGTTTCGTTTATCTGCAACTGCTGCGGCTGTTGCTGCGAGGCAATGCTGGCGGCCAAGCGCTTCGCCGTGCTCAATCCGATTGCAACAACCAACTTCCTGCCGGAGATAGACGAGCACGCCTGCAATGGTTGCGGCAAGTGCGTCGAGGCTTGTCCGGTCGAGGCGATGGGGCTGGTTTCAGCCGCGGACCCGGAGAAGCCGAAGCGCAAGAAGGCCCGCGTCGATGAAGAGTTGTGCCTCGGCTGCGGAGTATGCGTGAGGCAGTGCGGCAAAACCAACGCGGCAAAATTGAAATCGCGGCCGCAGAGGGTAATTACCCCGGTGAACACGGCGCACCGCACCGTCCTGATGGCGATTGAACGCGGCAAGTTGCAGGAGTTGATCTTTGACAACCGCGCGCTTTTCAGCCATCGTGCGATGGCCGCGATTCTGGGAGCGATTCTGAAGCTGCCGCCGCTGAAGCAGGCAATGGCAAGCCGGCAGATGAAGTCGGTCTATCTGGAACAGCTACTGACGCGGCGCGAGTTCAACCATAAGGACACCTAGGCGGCGCGCCATCAAGGAGGGAATTATGTTCAACGTTGTGACCATCGCGAGAGAGTACGGCAGCGGCGGCGGCGAGGTTGGACGCCGTGTGGCGGAGCTTCTGGGGTGGGAACTGGTGGACCGCCAGATCATCGAGCGGGTGGCCGCCATCGGAAAAATCGACCGTGACTGGGCCGAACAGGCCGACGAACAATCCTGCGCCTGGTGGGAGCGTGTGCTGGACGGCTTCCGTCACGGTGGTCCCGAGGTCTTTGTCGGGGGCATTGCAGACACCGGAGTGGACCGCGACGCTCTGCAACAATTCACCGCCCATGCCATCGAAGAGGCCGGAAAGACGGGCAACTGTGTGATCGTTGGCCGGGCCTCGCAATGTGTTTTGCGGAAAAATCCGCACGTTCTGCGGGTGCTGGTCTACGCGCCGTTGAAAGAAAAGATCGAGCGCGTGAAGCGTCGCCACCCCCACGAGCACGACCTGCCCGCTCTGATGAACCACATGGACTCCGAGCGCCGCCGCTATACACAGGATTACTATGGCTGCAATGCAGCCGAACTCGGCCTCTATCACCTCTTCCTCAACAGCACGCTCGGGATGGATACATGCGCGGGGCTGATCGTGAGTGCGATTCGCCTGTCGGGGATCGCGCAACAGCCGGAAAAAGCGCAGACTCCAGTCTAGGCGGCGCCAGGGGGTGACGTCTGCATCGCTGGGAGAATACCATGGCCGTAACCGAGGTTTGCCCGATGCTCCGATTCGCGGCCTTGCTTCTGATCGCTGTTGCTCTGGCTGCTAACCCGATGTTGATCCCCGCGCAAAATCTTCCCCCTGCGCCGGAGGTTCCGCAACTTGCCGATCTTCCTGCGTTCACCGTGATTGGCCTGGCAGTGCGAACCACCAACGCGCGGGAGATGATGGGCAGCGATGGCCGGATCGCTCCGCTCTGGGATCGCTTTATCCACGGCGGTGCGGATGCAATTCCCGGTTCGGCGGAGCAGCAAACCATCTACGCGGTTTACACCCACTACGAAAGCGACGAGACCGGAGCTTACGATTTCATACTCGGCAAGTCGGTGCCGTCCGCACAGCCGGTTCCCGAGGGCATGGAAAAGCTCCAGATTCCGGCGGCGCGCTATCTCGTCTTCTCCGCCGCCGGCAGCTCTCCGGATGCCATCAAGGCTGCATGGTTAAAGGTCTACGACTACTTTGGCACTCACTCCGGTCAGCAAAGGGCCTTTACCACCGACTTCGAGCGGCACTCCAGCTCAGGGAGCAAGCTGTACATCGCAGTTCGCGAAGTTATCTTCTAGCGCTTCTCAGGGTCGCTCCTCGGACGCACCCGCTCCTGTCCCAGCCCTTCTACCAGCAGCACTGACTCCGAGACATCGCGAATCGTGCGCCGCAGCCTGCGGCTCTCATCGCGCAGACGCCCGTAGGCCTCCTCCTCGCTTAATCCGAACCACTGCTGCAACACTCCCTTGGCGCGCTCGATGATCTTGCGCTCCTCCAGTTGTTGGCGAACCAGCAGCGCCTCTTTTTTGAGCTTGACGTTGTGTTCGGCAAGCGCGGAGTACGCAATTGCTCCTCCCATCTGTTCACCAAGAAAACAGAGCACTGAAATTTCATCCGGCGTGTGTTCGTGGGCTTCGCGGTGATGAACATTGAGCACGCCGATCACCTCTCCTCCGCGCACCAGCGGAACCGAAATCAACGCTTCGTAGGTGTCTTCGATCAGCGTCGTAAAGTGTTTGAAGCGCGAGTCCGCGAAGGCGTGATTGGAAAGCGCAACCGCCGACTTGTGTTGCGCCACCCAGCCCGCAATGCCCTCGCCCACATTAAGACGAACCGCCCCGATTTCGGCGTCATGGGGCAACTGCGATGCGCGCAGCACGATGTCTCCCGTCTCGTGATCCGGCAGATAGACCAGGCAGGCGTCGCAGGCCGTCACTTCCACCGTGATGGCGACAAGCTCCTGCAGCATATCGTCGATCGAAAGACCGGAGCTGACAATCCGGCTTGTACGATGCAGGATGGCAACTTGCCATGTAGCTGCGTCGTTTCCTGGTTCGCGCATACTCCGCTCGCAACTCTCTCCCGGCCCCACGCGGGTTTACATCAGTATTTATGTAGTGAGAGTAAAGGTAAGCTGCGGGAGAAGGCCAATTGAAAGTTCTTATGCCGCCCATAACGGTTCTCTGCGCGCAATGGCCGCAAACTGCACCCTCTCCGCGCTTATCGGGGCAATAAGTAATATCAATTGGACTCCGCATCCCATCCGTCGTATTGTGTCTTTACTACACGGGAGCACCAAGCCGGTGACCGAGGATGTCACTCAGGCCGAGTGTTCTCTCCCAAAGCAACGCGGCGCTGTAGCTCGCGTGTCTTTCACCCGCTCCCTGATTGAGCAAACTGTCCAGGCCCACTGATTGCGGCCAGCCAGATCCCTTTACTGACATTCCGCCGTACCCATGCGAACTCATGCTGAGACGTGCGGCGCGGTGTATCCACATCCCCACCTGGATGCCGGGATGAATTGTACTCACAGCCTTCAGGCAACTCATGAACTCTCTTTTAGGAGCAATCGACATGGCAAGAAGAAGCATCGCGATCTACGGCAAAGGCGGAATCGGAAAGTCCACAACAACTCAGAACACGGTGGCGGCGCTGGCTGAAGCGGGCAAAAGAGTAATGGTGGTCGGCTGCGACCCCAAGGCGGATTCGACCCGCCTGCTGCTCGGCGGACTGGCGCAGAAAACGGTTCTGGACACTTTGCGCGATGAAGGCGACGAAGTCGATCTCGACGAGGTACTTCGCCCAGGTTATGGCGGTGTGCGCTGCACCGAGTCCGGCGGACCGGAGCCCGGTGTCGGATGCGCCGGACGCGGCATCATCACCTCCATCAATCTGCTGGAGCAACTCGGCGCCTATGAAACCGAACTCGACTACGTCTTTTACGACGTGCTCGGCGACGTCGTCTGCGGCGGCTTTGCCATGCCGATGCGCGAAGGCAAGGCGCAGGAGATTTACATCGTGTGCTCCGGCGAGATGATGGCGATGTATGCGGCCAACAACATCTCCAAGGGCATTGTGAAGTTTGCCCAGGCTGGCGGCGTACGCCTCGGCGGCATCATCTGCAACAGCCGCAAGGTGGATAACGAGCTGGAGATGATCTCCGAGTTCGCCCGCCTCTTGGGTACGCAGATGATCCACTTCGTTCCCCGCGACAACGACGTGCAGCGCGCCGAGATTAACCGTAAAACCGTGATCGAGTGGCGCCCGGACTGCAAGCAGGCCGATGAGTACCGCGCATTAGCCAAAGCTATCGACCAGAACAAGCTCTTCGTAATCCCCAGTCCGCTCGAGATCAGCACCCTCGAAAAGCTGCTCATCGATTTCGGCCTGGTTGACGACGTTTCGGCAAGCGCGTCTGTAGTGGCCTGATTCCAGGTCACTCGAAGCAGCACGAATCATAGCCCCCGTGAGGGCCAGCCACAGGATTGGAGTCAGCCATGTCGAAAGATCCGCGCCTCGTCAAAGAGGAATTGATCCAAATCTATCCGAAGAAGCTTCGTCAGAAGCGCTCCGAGCAGATTGTCGTAACCGGGAATCGTGAAGACGGCAGCGCGCCGGAAATTAAAGCCAATGTGCGCAGCAGCCCCGGCATCATTACCCAACGCGGCTGCACCTATGCCGGTTGCAAGGGCGTTGTCATCGGTCCCAGCCGTGACATTCTCAGCATCGTCCATGGCCCCATCGGGTGCAGCTTCTATGCCTGGCTTACGCGCCGCAACCAGACGCGTCCAGCTACCCTCGACGACCAGAATTTCATCACCTACTGTCTCTCCACCGACATGCAGGAGGAAAACATTGTCTTTGGCGGCGAGAAAAAGCTGAAGCAGGCGGTAAAAGAGGCATTCACGCTCTTCAAGCCCAAGGCCATCGCGATCTTCTCCACCTGTCCGGTCGGGCTCATCGGAGATGACGTGCATGCCGTCGCCCGTGAGATGAAGGAGGAGCTTGGCATCAACGTCTTCGGCTTCAGTTGCGAAGGTTACCGCGGTGTCAGCCAGTCGGCCGGACATCACATCGCCAACAACGGCGTCTTCAAGCACATCATCGGCAACAATGAAACGCCGCACGAGGAGAAGTTCAAAATCAACATGCTCGGCGAGTACAACATCGGCGGCGATGGTTTTGTCCTCGAAGACATTCTCGCCCGCTGCGGCATTAAGCAGATCGCAACCTTCAGCGGCAATTCGACCTATGACACCATGGCCAACGCGCACACCGCCGATCTCAACATCGTCATGTGCCACCGCTCCATCAACTATGTCGCCGAGATGATGGAGAAGCGCTTCGGAATTCCCTGGATGAAGGTGAACTTCATCGGCGCCGAAGCCTCCGCAAAGTCGCTGCGCCGGATCGCGGAGTATTTCGAAGACGCTGATTTGAAGGCTCGCGTCGAGCAGGTCATCGCCGAGGAGATGGTCGCCGTGGAAATCAAGCGCGCGGAGGTGAAGGCGCGCTGCCAGGGCAAAACCGCGATGCTCTTCGTCGGCGGCTCGCGCGCCCATCATTACCAGATGCTCTTCAACGAGATCGGCATGAAAACCATCGCCGCCGGATACGAGTTCGGACACCGCGACGACTACGAAGGCCGCAAGGTATTGCCCGGCCTCAAGGTGGACGCCGACAGCAAGAACATCGAGGAAATCACCGTCGTTCCTGATCCTGAACTCTACCGTGCGCGTAGAACGCCGGAGCAGATGGCAAGACTCGAGGCCATGACCGAACTCGAGTTCCGCGACTACATCGGCATGATGCCGGAGATGGATGACGACGTCCTCGTCATCGACGACTTGAGCCATCACGAAACCGAGCGCCTGCTGGAGATCTACAGGCCCGATATTTTCTGCGCCGGCATCAAGGAAAAGTTCGGCGTTCAGAAGATGGGAATCCCCTGCAAGCAACTGCACAGCTATGACTACGGCGGCCCATATGCGGGCTTCCGCGGAGCCATCAACTTCTACCATGACATCGACCGCATGGTGAACATGAAGATCTGGTCCTACGTGACTCCGCCCTGGCAGCAGCAGGCGGAGCAGCAGACCGAAGTTGCCGCCGACTAAACAGCTCTGTGCGCGTGCCCCACCTTCGCCGCCGCTTTTGCGGCTAAGGTGGGAGGGCAGAACATACCTACCCTGCTCCCGCGCTAGACAAGGCCACAATCGCTTCACCCAGCACAGAGACTGCTCACCGGGCAGAAAGGGAATGTTTTATGCTTTTGCGCCACACTTCGGATGAGGTTTTGGAACGCACCGCACTGACGGTGAATCCCGCAAAGACCTGCCAGCCCATCGGCGCCATGTACGCTGCCCTCGGCCTGCACAACTGCCTGCCGCACAGCCACGGATCGCAGGGCTGCTGTTCCTATCATCGCAGCACGCTCACCCGCCACTACAAGGAACCCGTGATGGCGGCAACCAGCTCGTTCACTGAAGGCGCATCGGTCTTCGGCGGACAGGCCAATCTGCTGCAGGCTATTCAAACAATCTTCGGCGTCTATAACCCGGATGTGATTGCCGTACACACCACCTGCCTCTCGGAAACCATCGGCGATGATCTGGTGCAGATCATTGCCAAGGCCGTCGGCGAAGGCAAGGTGCCCCCGGGCAAGCATGTGATTCACTGCAACACGCCGAGCTATCAGGGCTCGCACGTCACCGGCTTTTCCAGCATGACCAAAGCGCTGGTCACCTACTTTGCCGATCCCGCCGCCGAGAAGAGCAATCAGGTCAACCTCATTCCCGGATGGGTGGAACCCGCCGATATGCGTGAGCTGAAATCGCTGGCGTACAGCATGGGAATCAAGCTCGTCATGTACCCGGACACCTCCGACGTGTTGGATATGCCGCACACCGGAAAGCACGAGTTCTATCCCAAGGGTGGTACCACGGTTCAGCAGGTTCGCACTTCGGGCGGTAGCCTCGGAACCCTCGGCCTCGGACTCTCGTCCTCCTCGGCCGCGGTTGAAGCCCTGAGTACGAAGTGCGGCGTGGCCGGCAAAACCCTCGAGCTGCCCATTGGCCTGCAGGCTACTGATAGCTTCATCGACACCCTCCGCACCGTCGCCGGAGTCAAGGTGCCGGACGCAATCACCGATGAACGCGGCCGTCTGCTTGACGTCATCTCCGACATGCATCAGTACCTTCACGGTAAGCGCGTTGCTCTCTTCGGAGACCCGGATCAACTCGTCTCGCTCGCCCAGTTCCTGACCCTGCTGGATATGAAGCCGGTCTACGTTGTCACCGGCACGCCAACTCCTCAGTTCGAGGCTCGCATCCGCCAGGCTCTCGGCGGCAATGTTCCAGAGGCCAGGATTTGCGAATCAAAGATCCGAGCCGGGGCCCAGGCCGACATGTACCTGTTGCATCAGTGGATCAAGCAGGAATCCGTCGATCTGCTGATTGGCAACACCTACGGCAAGTACATCGCGCGCGATGAAGACATTCCCTTCGTGCGCCATGGCTTCCCCATCCTCGACCGCGTGGGACATTCCTATTTCCCCACGGTTGGCTACAACGGTGCCATGCGCCTGCTGGAAAAGATTCTCGGAGTGCTGATGGATCGCCAGGATCGCGATGCTCCCGAGGAACGTTTTGAACTAACGATGTAGTTTGCGTCAACCATAAGAAATTGACGCCCCACATCTGCCGTATTTAGCAGATGTGGGTCCATCGCAACCAGACGTAACGACGAGGAAAAGACGATGGCGGATATCTTACGGGAGCGCGAGCGGCAGATCTATCGCAAGGGGCAGGAGCAGCCCTTCCAGCTCGACTGCGAAAAACAGAGCGCCGCCGGTTCGGTCAGCCAGCGCGCCTGCGTCTTCTGCGGCTCGCGCGTCGTTCTGTATCCCATCGCCGACGCTCTGCACATCGTGCATGGCCCGATTGGCTGCGCCTCCTATACCTGGGACATTCGTGGAGCGCTCTCTTCCGGTCCGGAGCTGCACCGCCTCAGCTTCTCCACCGATATGCAGGAGTTGGACGTGGTCAACGGTGGCGAAAAAAAGCTTCACGCCGCACTCTGCGAACTGATCGACGCGCATCAGCCCAAAGCCGCGTTTGTCTACGCTACCTGCATCGTCGGCGTCATTGGCGACGATGTCGAAGCCGTCTGCAAGCGCGTCAGCATGGAAAAAGGAATTCCCGTCCTCCCCGTACACTCGGAGGGCTTCAAGGGAACCAAGAAGGACGGATATAAGGCCGCCTGTGATGCGCTTCTCAAACTGGTGGGAACCGCTTCCGTCGATGACGTCAGCCCGCTCAGCATCAACATCCTCGGCGATTTCAACCTCGCCGGTGAAACCTGGATGATTCGCGATTACTACAAGCGCATGGGAGTGCAGGTCGTCTCCTGCATCACCGGCGATGGCCGCATCGATGACATTCGCCGTGCTCACGGCGCGGCCTTGAACGTTGTGCAGTGCTCCGGCTCCATGACCTACCTGGCCAAGAGCATGAAGGAGAAGTACGGGATTCCATTCATCCGCGTCTCCTACTTCGGCGTGGAAGATATGTCGAAATCGCTCTACGACGTTGCCCGCCACTTCAAGAACCAGGAGATGCTCAAGCGCACTCAGTCCATGGTGCGCGAAGAGCTTGAGCGCATCATGCCGCTCATCGCCGATTACCGCAAAGCCTTGGAAGGAAAGCGCGCGGCAATCTATGTGGGCGGAGCCTTCAAAGCCTTTTCGCTGGTAAACGCCCTGCGGCTGCTGGGAATGACGACCGTGATGGTGGGCTCGCAAACCGGTAACCAGGATGACTACGAGCAACTCAGGGAACTCTGTGACGAGGGCACCATCATCGCCGACGATTCCAACCCGCTCGAGCTCTCCAGCTTCCTTGAGGAGAAAGATGTGGACGTCTTCATCGGTGGCGTCAAGGAGCGCCCCATCGCCTACAAGCTCGGCATCGGCTTCTGCGATCACAACCACGAGCGCAAGGAAGCGCTGGCTGGATTTGAAGGCATGGTCAATTTTGCCCGCGAGGTTTATGGCAGCGTGATGAGCCCGGTCTGGCAGCTCACTCCCCGCAAGCGCGGAAAGTCCCTGGAGGTGGTGAAATGAGTTCGCCCACACGCATCACCAGGAGCTCTCCACGTCCCAACTGGGTTTCCACGCGCAATCCCTGCAAGGCCTGTGCCCCACTCGGTGCGGCGCTGGTCATGCGCGGCATCGCCGGTGCTCTTCCTTTTCTGCATGGCTCGCAAGGCTGCGCCACTTATATGCGGCGCTATCTCATCAGCCATTTTCGCGAGCCCATGGACATTGCGACCTCCGGCTTCAGCGAAGCCTCAACCATCTTCGGCGGCGGAGCGAATTTGCGTCAGGGACTGGAAAACGTGACCTCGCAGTATCATCCGGCGCTGATCGGAATTGCCACTACCTGCCTCACCGAAACCATCGGCGAAGACATGCATGGGCTGCTCCATGAGTACCGCGCCAAGCGCGCCGGAGCGGAGAGTCCGCTGCTGGTGCATGTTTCCACGCCGAGCTACAGCGGCACCCACATCGACGGCTTTCACGCCGCCGTCCGCGCCGTGGTTGAGCAGATAGCCGAGTCCGGTGCCACTCCGAGCGCCTCTTCCGGCAAGTCTGTCAATCTTTTCCCAGGGCTGGTCTCGGCCGAGGATCTGCGCTTCCTCAAAGAAGTGGCAGCGGATTTTGCTCTTCCCATGACTCTCTTTCCCGATTACTCGGAGACCCTCGACGGAGAGTCGATGGAGAAGTATCACAAGATTCCCGAAGGTGGCACCACGCTTGCCGCATTGCGCGCCACCGCCTCGGCCAGGGCCAGCATCGAGTTCGGACGTACCTTGCGCGCCAAGCCTACGGCGGCATCTTTTCTGCAGGAGCGCTTTGCTGTTCCGGCGAAAAGAATCGGTCTGCCCATCGGCGTCCATGAGAGCGATCTGTTTTTTGCCGCAATGGAGAAACTCGCCGGCCTAAAGACTCCTGAAAAATACCGGCAGCAGCGCGGACGCCTGGTGGACGCCTACGTGGACGGCCACAAGTATCTCTTCGGCAAGCGCGCCATCGTCTTCGGAGATGAAGACATGGTGGTGGGACTCGCCTCATTTCTCGCCGAGACCGGCGTTGTGCCGGTGCTCTGCGCCTCCGGAGGTAAAAGCGGAGCAATGGTCCGCAGCATTGCGGAAGTCACCACCCATCTCCGCGAAGCCGTCACGGTGCGCGATGGCGTTGACTTCATGACCATCGCCGAGGAGGTGGAGTGCAAGCAACTCAAGCCTGACTTTGTGATCGGCAGCAGCAAAGGCGCCAAGCTGGCGCGCCAGCTTAATGTGCCGCTCATCCGCGTCGGTTTCCCGATTCATGACCGCATTGGAGGACAACGCATTCTGCATCTCGGCTATCGCGGTGCGCAGCAGCTATTCGATCTCATTGTCAACACCCTGCTGGAACTCAAGCAGGACTCATCGCCAATCGGCTACAGCTATTTGTAGAGGTGCATACGATGCCACTGGACCTGACTCAACACCCATGTTTCAACTCGGACGTTCGTCACACCACCGGGCGCATCCACTTGCCCGTCGCGCCCGGCTGCAACATCCAGTGCAACTACTGCGATCGCAAGTTCGATTGCATGAATGAGAGCCGTCCCGGAGTTACCAGCGCCGTGCTGGAGCCCAAACAGGCGCTGGCCTATTTGGACAAGGTGCTCGAGCGCGTCCCGCAGTTGAAGGTGGTGGGCATCGCCGGCCCTGGCGACCCATTCGCCACACCTGAGGCGACCCTCGAAACCCTCCGCCTGGTGCGTGACAAGTATCCCGAAATGCTGCTCTGCGTCGCCAGCAATGGACTGAACGTCGAGCCCTACGCCGCCGATCTCGCGCGCTTGCAGGTCAGCCACGTCACCATCACGGTGAACACCGTGGATCCCGTCATCGGCGCAAAAATTTACTCATGGGTCCGCGATCACAAGACGATTTATCGCGGTGAGGCGGCGGCGCGCGTTCTGCTCGAGCGCCAGTTTGCATCGATCAAGGCTCTGAAAGCTGCCGGTGTCACCCTGAAGATCAACACCATCCTCGTGCCCGGAGTCAATGAACATCAGGTCGAAGCCGTCGCCAAACAGATGCGCGCCCTGGGCGCCGATCTGATGAACTGCATTCCTCTCTATCCGGTTGCGGGAACCCCCTTTGCCGAAATCGGCGAACTTCCGCCTGCCGAGGTCAGCCAGATTCGCGCCAGAGTTTCCGAGCTGATTCCGCAGATGGAGCACTGCACCCGCTGCCGCGCCGACGCCGTCGGTCTGCTCGGAGCCGACCAGTCTGGGGATCTCGTCAGCCTGATGCGCGACTCCGCCAACGGATTGCTCGACGATCGCTCGCGCCGTCCCTACGTCGCGGTTGCAAGCATGGAGGGCATTCTCATCAACCAGCATCTCGGAGAAGCCGAGCGCCTCTGGATCTTCGAGCACGACGGGGCCAAGCCGAAGCTGGTGGAAATGCGCGAAACTCCGGAGCCGGGAGACGGCAACCTGCGCTGGCGTGAACTGGCCAGCTCCGTCAAGGATTGCCACTCCATCCTCGTCAGTGGAGTGGGGCGCAAGCCGCGATGGGTAATGGAGCAGAGCGGCCTGCGCGTCATCGAGGCCTCCGGCTTCATCGCCCAGGCAATGGAGAGTCTGCACCGCAGCGGAGACGTTCCCGTGGCGATGAAAAAACAATTCAAGTCCTGCGGAACTTCGGGCTGCCAGGGAACTGGCACGGGTTGCGCCTGATAACGAAAGAAGTGCGGGTGCCCCACCCTTCGACGCGCTGTTCTTGCGCGGCTAAGGTGGGATGGCTAGGACACACCAATACAGGAACTACCCTGGTAACGAGAAGGAGAAAAATAATGCAGAAACCGACGCACCACATTCTTGTTTGTGCCAGCTTCCGCCTTAAGGGCGAAAGCCAGGGCATGTGTCATAAGAAGGATTCCGCGGCACTGCTGCCCTACATCGAAAACGAACTCAGCGACCGTGGAATGGAAGACGTGATGATCTCCAGCACCGGCTGCCTGAGCCGCTGCGAGAATGGCCCGCTGATGGTTGTCTATCCCCAGGGCTCTTGGTATGGCGCAATCACCGAGGAGAAAATCGACGGAATTCTGGATGCGCTGCAAGAGGGCAGAGAAGCCACCGAACTGCTGCTCGCCTGAAGAGGAATCATGATGAGCGATGCAAGGGTGCGAATTATTGACTGTACGCTGCGTGACGGCGAACAAGCGCCGGGCGTCGCCTTCCGCCGTGCCGAAAAGCTTGCCATCGCGCAGGCGCTCAGTGATGCGGGCGTGCCCGAACTCGAGTGTGGCATCGCGGCCATGGGAGAAGCCGAGTGCGATGACATCCGCGCCATAATCGCTCTTGGACTTCCGGCGCGGCTTACCGGATGGAGCCGGGCGCGCCACTCCGATCTCGATGCCACCGCCGCCTGCGGACTCGACTCGATCCACATCGCAATCCCCACTTCGCCGATTCAGCTCGCCTCCATCGGCAAGACGCAAGCCTGGGCGATGCGCGAGTTGCAGGATATTGTTCTTCATGCGCGTGAATGCTTTTCATGGGTCTCCGTCGGAGCCCAGGATGCCACCCGCACCCCACGCGAATTTCTCCATGAGTTTGTAAGCGCGGCCGCGTCTCTCGGCGCGCATCGAATTCGCATTGCGGACACCGTAGGCATCTGGAACTCATTGCAGACCGCGTCGGCCATGCAAAGTCTGCGCGCCTCTGCCGCCGGGGCAACGCTTGAATTCCACGCTCACAACGATCTCGGCATGGCGACGGCCAATGCCATTGCCGCCATCCAGGCTGGCGCCGGCAGCATCAGCGCCACGGTTACCGGACTCGGTGAGCGTGCCGGCAATGCCGCGCTCGAGCAGGTTGTCATGGCCATGCAACACTCGCTCGGACTCGCCTCCGGCATCGAGTGCCGCGCCCTGCACAGCCTCTGTGAGTTGGTTGCCCGCGCCTCTGCCCGCAGAATTCCCGTCAGCCAGCCCATCACCGGAGAGGCAATCTTCCAACACGAATCCGGCATTCACTGCCATTCCCTGCTGAAGGACCGTCAGAGTTACGAGCCCTTTCCCGCCGCTGAGCTGGGTCGAATCGCGCCCGAGTTTGTCATCGGCCGTCACTCCGGCTCTGAGAGCGTCTTGCAACTTCTCTCGCAGCTCGGGGTAGACACCACGCGCAGCGTTGCCACTCGAATGCTCCCCCAGATTCGCCGGCGCTCGGTTCTCAACAAGTCATCGCTGACTCACGAGGAACTCATTCAGATCTTTCGCGCCACTCTGTCCGCCTTCGACGGCGGCCCAATCCTGCCTCAACCAATCAAAATCAGTGCAAGTGAAACCAAAGGAGAGAGATCCAATGTTCAATCTGGTTGCCATTAATCTTCCCAATGCACAAAGGAAATATGCCAATAAGTGCCATAAGGAAAAATGCCCGAACGAGGGCCGTTACCAGCTCTTCGACGACATCGATGAGAGCGGACTGCCGGACTGGGAAGGACATGCCATCTGCTCCAAGCACCTGGTTGAAGAAGCTCGCCATCGTCCCGAGATCACCATGTCGCTCATCGATATGCTGATTGATACCATGGAGCAGCACCGCCTCTTCCCGGAAGCGCATGCCCCTGAAGGCGCAGCCAGCCGGCAGGTCATTCACTTTCAAAGCAGGTAACCGCTCGCCGGGCGCGGCCTGCTTCATATGAACTTGGAGAACAAAAACGTCGGGCGTCCGAGGAAACGTCGGGTGCCCCTCGATAAGAACGAAGGCGTTGTCAAGGCGAGATTTTCCTGAGCGGTGCGCAAGCACCGCTTGGTTTGCCGCCAGAGTTAAGTTTGAGGACCAAGACTCTGGAAACATCACTC
>JBEKOO010000013.1:0-90648 GCA_049521655.1 Candidatus Korobacteraceae bacterium | reverse complement strand
ATCAGGCTGAGCAGCGTCAGCACAAGCAGAAGCGGAGTAAGCACCAGCGAGGTGGAGCGCGCACGTTCATGCAGTTCGCCGTTGGTCTTCACCACGATGTAGTTTGCGCCATGCACGCAAAGCGCAACCAGCGCCACCACGCCGGAAAGAAGGGTGTACCAGTCCAGCACGCCGGGATGCGCGCCGACGTTCCAGTTGGTCCACAAGGGAAGGAAGAAGTAGTGATCGGGGCCAAGGGGCAGGCCGCGCACCACGTTTCCCAGCGCCGCGCCATAGAAGATCGCCAGCAGCAGACTGCCGACCGAAAAGATGGCGTCAAAGAAGCTCGCCCAGATTTTGTCTTTGACGTGGGCGCGGAATTCCAAACCGATTGCGCGCAGCATCAGCAGCCATAAGACCATGATCAGCGGAAGATAAAAACCGCTGAAGCTGGATGCGTAAAGCTGCGGAAAAACAAAATACAAGACGCCGCCGGTGGCCAGCAGCCAGACTTCGTTGCCATCCCACACAGGGCCAATCGAGCGGATAATCTTCTTCCGATCATCATCGGTGCGGCCGAGGAAAAGGTGCAGCGCACCGGCGCCGATATCAAAGCCGTCGAGGACAACGTAGGCGGCCAGCATGACGGAGATAATCGCAAACCATAGGAATCCCATGTTAGTTCCTCCTCGCGGCATGAGCTTCTCCGCCGGTTACGGAAGCGGGTGCAATGCCCTCAACAAGCTCAGGCCCATGACCAATTTCACGCTGCACCAGGAACAGAAAGAGGATCGCCAGCATGCTGTACATCCCCATGAAGCCCAGCAGCGTGAACCAGACATTCGCCGCCGACACGGATTTCGAGAAGCCGTCAATCGTGCGCATGACTCCGTAAACCAGGTAGGGCTGGCGGCCAATCTCAGCCGTCATCCATCCGGCCGTGTTGGCGATGAAGGGCAGCGGAAAGCTCAGCAGAAGAATCCACAGCAGCCACTTGGTCTCATAGAGCTTTTTGCGCCAGAGCTGAATGCCGGAGAGCAGCATCACCAGCATGAAGATGGTGCCCAGCCCGACCATGATGTGATAGGCGTAATAGAGAAGCGAGATGTTGGTCGGCCAGTCAGACTCAGGGAATGAACTCAGTCCACGCAGTTGCGTACTCCAGTCGCGGCTCACCAGGAAGCTGAGCAGTTTGGGCACGACGAGGGGATTATCGATGCTCTTGGTTTCTACATTCGGCTGTCCAATGATGACAAGACCCGCCGTGCTGGTATCAAAATGAGCTTCCATCGCGGCCAGCGCCGCCGGTTGAGACTCGGCAAGCTCGCGCCCCTGTCCGTCGCCGGTCGGTCCAATCACCAGCAGCGAGGCGAGTATGCCGGCGATCACGCCCACCTTTATGAAAATCTTGCCCTGCTCCACATACTTTTCACTGAGCAGATAATAGGCGCCGACCGAGGCCATCACGAACGCACCCGTCACCGCCGCGCCGGCCATGTTGTGAGCATACTGCCAGATTGCCCAGGGATTCAGCAGCAGCCCCCAGAAGCTGCTGAGCGTGACCGAACCGTCGGCGGTGACCCGGTAGGCCACCGGATGCTGCATCCATGCGTCGGTGGCGACGATGAAGTAGCCGGAGAGCCAGGCGCCGAAGAAGACGGCAAAGCCGGTCCACCAGTGAGCCAGCTTGCTTAAGCGCTTCTCTCCGAAGAGAAAGAGGCCAAGGAAGGCGGACTCGAGAAAGAAGGCGAAGGTTCCTTCCATGGCCAGCGTCTGCCCGATTACGCCGCCGGCGAAGCGTGAAAAATGCGACCAGTTGGTTCCGAACTCAAATTCCATTGGAATGCCGGTGACCACCCCGAAGACGAAGCTGATGCCGAAGATCTTCGCCCAGAAGCGCGCCGCTTTGTTATACCGCTCATCGTTCTTCCAGAGTCCGATACTCTTCAGCGCGACGATCAGCGGCGCCAGTCCCATCGTCAACTGCGGAAACAGATAATGGAACGTTATGGTGAATGCAAACTGCAATCGATGAATTAGTACGGCAGAGTCCATAAGCCACCTGACTCATTTCTTTATTTTTTTGTTGCTTGCTGTGGTGCGCCGCGCCCCGGCAGAGGCCGGATGGGGACGTGCCGTGTTCTTTTTTTTCCGCGGCTGCCTGGCCGGAGATGAAATCTGAGCTGATTTACTCTTGCCGCTTGCGCTGAGTGCGTCGAGCTCGAGCAGAGTGCGATGAAGTCCGTTTGCCGGAAGCATTTCCATAATTTTCGCCTCACTCAGAACTGCCATCATGGCCGATTGCGCCCGCAGCCAGACGCGGTGCGCCGCGCACTCGGGCTGGCGGTCGCAGGAGCGGCCCGAAGTGAGACAGACATTTAACGCAATCGGCCCGTCAACGATTTCCACAACGTCGAGCAAGGAGGCCCGCCGGCCGCGCGGAAGCAGCGAAAACCCGCCTGCCACTCCCCGCCGGGCCTGGATGAGCCCGGCGCGGGCAAGCGTCTGAAGTATTTTGGAGAGAAAGCTTTCCGGCGCTTGCGAGGCATCCGCCAAAAGCGATTTTGAGACGATTGCTCCCTCGGGCCGGCTGGCCAGATGAATCATCACGCGAACGGCATAGTCTGCGGCACGGGTCAGTTGCATGTTGAGTACGATAAAGTGGACCGCTATAGTCCGCAATCAACATAGGTCCGCCAAATTGCCCTTCGCAGTGACCCATAACTATCACGTTTGTGATCTCTATCACGCCTGTCGGGTCAAGCGGGGACGCCGCGCAATTGGCGCAGGCAGCGAATATGGGATTGCCGCGCTTCGGTTTACACTAATAGCCGTGAACGCTGAGATCGTAGCTGTCGGCTCCGAGCTGTTGACGCCTTTTCGCCAGGACACGAATTCCCTGTTCCTGACCCAGCGCCTCAACGAGCTTGGCGTGGAAGTCATTTTCAAGACCATTGTCGGCGACCGGCCAGAGCATCTGCTGGCGGCCAGCCGGAGCGCACTTTCGCGCGCCGATATCGTCGTCTTTTCCGGAGGCCTTGGCCCCACCGAGGACGACCTGACCCGCGAGTGCGTGGCCGAGGCCCTGGGCCTCGAGTTGCGCCGCGACCACGAGATGGTAGCCGCGCTTTACACGCGGGCCGCCGCCATGCGCATCCGCATGGCGGAGAACAACGTCAAGCAGGCGGACTACATTCCGGGCGCCGAGCTGCTGAAGAACCCGCGCGGCAGCGCCCCAGGACAGTGGCTGGAGACCAGCTACGAAGGCCAGCGCCGCCTGGTAATTCTTCTCCCCGGCCCTCCCTTTGAGCTGGAGGGAATGTTCAACGAGCATTGCTACGAGCGCCTAAAGCTGGTGCTGCCCGAAGAACATATCGCGACCTGCGAACTGAAGATCGCGATGGTGGGAGAATCCACGGCAGACCAGCGCGCAGCAATCATCTACAAGCAATTTCCAGAGGTCGAGACTACGATTCTGGCGAAGCAAGGCGAGGTGCAGTTCCATCTGAAGGCGCGGGGCGCGACCCAGGAAGAGGCCGAGGCGCGGATCGACAAGCTGGCCTCGCTGCTGGAGGACGAATTTGCCGACGAGATTTTTTCCTCGGCGGGCGAGTCGATGGAGCAGATTGTCGGATACTTTCTCCAGATGCGCGGCGCTACTTTGTCGGTCGCCGAGAGCTGCACGGCGGGACTGCTGGCCGAGCGCATCACGCGGATCAGCGGCTCCTCGCGTTATTTCATGGGCGGAGCGCTGGTCTATTCCGACCAGTTGAAGCGCGAGCTCTGCGGCGTGCCTCCGCTGCTGCTGGCCAGCGATGGCGCGGTGAGCCGCGCGGTGGCGGCGGCGCTGGCCGAGGGAATTCGGCAGCGCTGCAAGACCACGCTCGGCATTGGAATTACCGGTATTGCCGGCCCCGGCGGCGGCACGGCGGAAAAGCCGGTCGGACTGGTTTACATCGCGCTCGCCGACGGCAAGCACACCGAAGTGGTCGAGCGCAGATTCCCCGGCGACCGGGAGCGAGTTCGCTGGTTTGCCTCGCAACTGGCTCTCGATCTTTTGCGCCGCAAGCTGCGGTGATCCGTGCGTCTGTTTGTTGCGTTGGAGATCGACGAAGCCATCCTGAAGCGGCTGGACGATTACGTGCGTACGCTACAGCTGCGGCTGCCGGGAGTGCGCTTTGTGCGCAGCAACACGTATCACGTCACGCTCAAATTTCTGGGCGAGGTGGAGGACGACGGCGCGGTGCGCGAAGTGCTGCGCGGAGTTCATGCGCCCGCCGTTCAGATCACCGTTGGCGGCGTCGGCTTTTTCCCCAATGCGCACGCCCCGCGCGTCTTCTGGGCCGGAATCCATGCTCCGGCGCTGGGGGCGGTTGCGCGCGGCGTCGGGCAGTCGCTGGCGGCGCTTGGCTTTCCGGCGGAGCGCGAGTTTCATCCTCATCTCACCCTGGCGCGCAACGGATCGGGAAGGCCGCGCGCTTTGCGCGGCGAGCCGACGCCACAGGCATTTGCACAGCTTGCCGCAATTGTGGCATCGAGTCCGGCGCCGGAGTTCGGTACAATGACGGCGCGCCAATTCTTTTTGTACGAAAGCAGGCTGTTGCCGAGCGGCGCGGACTACCGCAAGCTTGACGGCTTCGAGCTTGCGTGATGCGCGCGTTTGCAGTTTGAATTATTTATGAGCTATCCAACCCTGATCATCGTGGCCGTCTGCGCTTATCTGATTGGCTCGATTCCATTCGGCTACATCCTGGTGCGTCTGTTCCAGGGAATCGACGTGCGATCCATTGGCAGCGGAAACACCGGCGCGACCAACGTTGCCCGCACCGGCGGCAAGAGGCTGGCCATCGCCACTCTCGTGCTCGATATTTTCAAGGGATGGCTGACGGTCTTTCTCGTACTCAACCTGCCCTTCATCCATTCCTCCGGCGCGGTACAGCTCCACACCCTTGGCACCTTCGCCGCGCTGCTGGCGGTCATCGGACACATGTTCCCGCTCTGGCTTGGCTTCAAGGGAGGCAAGGGAGTGGCTACCGGCTTCGGCGTCTTTCTTGGGCTGGCCCCGGTCGCCGCACTGATCGCGGTTACGGTGTTTATTGTGATGGTGGCGCTGACCCGTTATGTTTCACTGGGCTCGATTCTCGGCTCGGCCGCGCTTCCGCTTGCGTTGTGCTGGCTTTACCGGGATATGTTTCACGCTGCCGCGCTGGCGATAAGCGCAGCCACCGCACTTCTGATCATCGTTCGTCACCGCCAGAACATCGGACGCCTGCTGGCAGGCACGGAAAGCCGTCTTGGCGCTAGAAAGGCATAAAGTTTTATGACAAGGATCGCAGTTATCGGCGCGGGCGCCTGGGGCACCGGGCTGGCTATTGCACTTGGACGCGGAGGCTCGCACCAGGTGAAGTTGTGGGCGTACGAAAAGGAAGTGGTCGAATCCATCCGCGCGACTCACGTCAACGAAGCGTTCCTCAGCGGCTGCCTGATGCCGGAGAGCATCGAGGCCACGCAGAGCCTGGCCGAGGCAATCTCCGGCGCGGAGATCGTCCTCAGCGTCATGCCATCGCATCACGCCCGGCGCGTCTGGAGCCAGATGAAGCCGCTGCTACATCCGGAGATGCTGCTGGTTTCGGCTACCAAGGGCATTGAAAACGACTCCCTGCTGCGCATGACCGAGGTCATCAGCGATGTGCTCAGCCACGGCGAGGGGAGCTTCGAGCCGCGCCTGTGCGCGCTCAGCGGGCCTTCGTTTGCGCGCGAGGTGGCCAAGGGTTATCCCACGGCGGTCAGCGTGGCATCCAGTGACGCCGCGCTCTCGGCACAGGTTCAGGAGGCCTTCAGCGACGCCAACTTCCGCCTCTACCGCAGCGGCGATGTGACGGGAGTGGAGCTGGGAGGTTCGGTCAAGAACGTCATCGCCATCGCCGCCGGGGTCGTCGATGGCCTCGGCTTCGGCTTCAACACGGTGGCCGCGCTGATCACCCGCGGACTGGCCGAGATGACGCGCCTCACCGTCGCCTGCGGCGGACGCGCCGAAACCATGTCCGGACTCTCCGGCCTGGGAGACCTGGTGCTGACCTGTACCGGCGGGCTTTCGCGCAATCGCAGCGTAGGCGTCGAACTGGGCCGCGGGCGCAAGCTCGAAGAGGTGATTGCAGGCATGCACGGCATGGTCGCCGAAGGCGTTCTCACCACCAATGCGGCGGTCGGCCTGGCGCATGCCCGTGGCGTGGAGATGCCGATCATCGAGCAGATGCACCTGATTCTGCAGCGCGGCAAGCAGCCCGGCGAGGCCATCCGCGACTTGATGAATCGCCCGCTTACCAAGGAAAGCGCGCTCTTCCGCGGGTGAGAAATGTTGGACAAAAGCCCCGGAGTTGGAACTGCGCCAACTCCGGGCTAGCGGCCCACCTTAGCGCCGAAAAGGCGCGGCGGCGAAGGTGGGGCACCCGGCTTGAATGGGCCACCCGGCTATAATTGAAAGCAGAATGATTCAGACATTATTTGGAAGCCTTGACCGGCCCGAAGAAAAGAAGGCGTCGCTGTTTGAGCGGATGAAGCAGGCGGTGACGCGTACCCGTGAAAATCTCACGGAGCGCATCGACGAGGTCATCAGCTTCGGCCGGGAGATCGACGCCGGAACCCTGGACGATCTTGAAGCCACGCTCATCTCCGCCGACCTGGGCTCGGCGACCACGCGCGAGGTGCTGGCCGCGATGCGCGAAAAGGTCGATCGCAAGCAGATTGGCGACACCGGCGAACTGAAGCGCGTGCTGAAGGACGAACTGCTTGCCATTCTCAATCGTGCCGCCGAGAGCAAGCCCAAGGTGGTCGCCGAGCCGCCGGAGATCATTCTCGTCGTCGGGGTCAACGGCGTGGGCAAGACAACCACCATCGGCAAGCTGGCGCACACGCTGCGGGCGCAGGGCAAAACCGTCCTGCTCGCCGCCGCCGATACCTTTCGCGCGGCCGCTATCGAGCAGCTTGAGATCTGGGGCGAACGCACCGGGACCGAGGTCATCAAGACGAAGCCGGGCGGCGATCCCTCGGCCGTGCTCTTTGACGCCTTGCAGGCCGCCAAGTCGCGCCATATCGACTACGTCATTGTGGATACGGCCGGACGGCTGCACAACAAGCAGCATCTGATGGCCGAGCTGGAAAAGATGCACCGCACCGCGCAGCGCATCATCGCCGGGGCTCCGCATGAAACGCTGCTGGTAATGGACGCCACCACCGGGCAGAACGGGCTGCAGCAGGCCAAGGTCTTTACCCAGGCAGCGGGCGTCACCGGAATCGTACTCACCAAGCTGGATGGCACCGCTAAAGGAGGCGTGGTTGTCGCCATCTCGCGCGAGATGAATCTTCCCGTGCGCTACGTCGGCGTGGGAGAAAAACAAACGGACCTCATCCCTTTCAACGCGGTCGACTTTGTCGATTCGCTCTTTGCCTGAGCCATGGCCATCAACACTGACGAACTGTTTCTGAGACAGGCGATCGAGTTGGCCGCGCAAGGTTGCGCTCTTGCCTCGCCCAATCCGATGGTCGGCGCTCTCATCGTCGATGAGCGCGGACGCATTGTGGGCGGCGGCTCGCATCGCTACGCGGAGCTGAAACATCAAGCCGGAGCGCTGGCGCGCGGCAACACGCTCTACCTCAACCTGGAGCCCTGTTCGCACACCGGACGCACGGCTCCCTGCGCCGAGCTGGTAATCGCCGCCGGAATTGCCCGCGTCGTCTGCTGCATGGAAGATCCCAATCCGCTGGTCGCCGGAAAAGGTTTTGAGAAGCTGCGCGCCGCCGGAATCGAAGTCGAGGTGGGCACGCTGGAAGCCGAGGCTCGCCGCCTCAACGAGAGCTTTGCGCAGTACATCCGCACCGGCCTGCCCTTTGTGACCCTGAAGGCCGCAATGTCTCTGGACGGAATGATCGCAGGCGCGTCCGAGCCACGGCTGGAGATGGTTGGCTCGCCTGCCGCCAGCGCGACATACATCAGCGGCGAAGCTTCGCGCCGACGCGTGCATGAAATGCGCCATGCCTCCGATGCGATTCTGGTCGGCGTCGGCACGGTGATCGCCGACGATCCGCTGCTCACCGACCGCAGCGGCTTGCCGCGCCGGAGGCCGTTGCTGCGCGTGATTGTCGACTCGCGGCTGCGCCTTCCGCTGGGCTCGCGCGTGGTTGAAAGCGCAGCCGACGACGTTGTGGTCTTTTGCTCCTTCGCCGAGGAGAACAAGCGCCGGGCACTGGAGGAGCGCGGCGTTCGCATTCAGCAGGTGGAGATTGAAACTCCGCTGCCGGGCAGCCCGCAGCTTCCGCACCAGGGACGTCCCGATCTCTATCGCGTCTTCCGAATGCTGGGAGACGAGCAGATCACCAGCCTGCTGGTCGAAGGCGGCGCCGCCGTCAACTGGAACTGCCTGCGTACACGCCTGGTCGATAAGCTGGTGATCTTTTACACCCCGCGAATCTTCGGCCCTGTAGGCGCCGTTCCGTGGCTCGCCGGACAAAATCCCTTGCCCGCAGGTGAGGAGCTGCACACCTCGGGCATCAACATCGAGCGCTTTGGAGAAGATTTTGCGGTAGAAACCTATTTGCGTGACCCATATCAACCACTCCGGCCGCAAGGCTGAGAGGAGCCTGCATCATGTTTACTGGAATCATCGAGGAAGTCGGACGCATCCGCAGCATCGATCAGCACGGAGAGAACCGCCGCATTGTGATCGAGGCGAAAAACGTAACCAAGGAGCTGCGCACCGGAGACAGTTGCGCGGTCAGCGGCGTATGCCTTACCGCGCTGGATATTACTGCCACCTCCTTTGCTGCCGATCTTGCGCCGGAGACCTGGATACGCACTTCGTTCTCGCGCATTCAGCCCGGAGCCAAGGTCAATCTCGAGCTTCCGCTGCTCGCGCAGGGCCGCCTGGGAGGCCACATGGTGCAAGGCCACGTCGATGGCGTGGGACGGCTGGAAGCCTTTGAGCCCATCCCTGACTCAGATGGCTACTGGCTGCACGTTCAGGTCGGCCCCGAGTTGGAAAAGTATCTTGTCTTCAAGGGTTCGATCGCGATTGAAGGCATCAGCCTGACGGTCGCCAAACTCAACGGCCTGTGCTGCTCGGTCGCCATCATTCCGCACACCGTCGAGTGTACGAACCTCGGTTCGCTCAAGCCCGGCGATCCTGTCAACATCGAAACCGACATCATCGCCAAGTACCTGGAGAAGTGGACCTCACGCGAGCGCCAGCCCGGCCTCACGATTGATGCACTGGTGGCCAAGGGCTTTTAGAGCAGTTTCTGTATTGGTGTGTCCTGCCCCCATGTTAGCCGCGCAAGAACAGCGCGTCGAAGGTGGGGTACCTGGCGGTGGGGGGACGGGAAGCTGCCCGCCGAAATTTCCAGACAAGAAAAAGCCCTCAGGTGGTGAGCCTGAGGGTTTGGTGTATCGGGGGAGCGGGAGTGCTTAGACGTTCTTGCCAAACTTCCGGCGCGCCGCGCCGAACAAACCCAGGAGGCTGCTGCCGAAAAGCACGAGAGTGCTCGGCTCTGGGGTGGCGGTGACGGAAACGCCCGCAAGGCCGGTATCGTTGTCGCCTATGTTATTAGAGGTCGAAAAGCTGAGGAGCTCCGTGGAACTGTTTGCGGTAAATGTATCCGTGTAAAGTGTCCAGGCAGAAGTAGAGAGCGGATCGATGCCCGAGAAAGTAGTGCCGCCAACACTGACGGTAACCGGGTTCACTCCGAAGTTGGGGCGCTGTTCCAAGTAAAATGACAGCGTGTACTCTTGACCGGGAACCAAGGTGATGTCCTGCGAAATCGTGCTGACGCCCTGCAGAAAGGCGGACTGAGTACCGACAGCGACGGGGACATTCGAAAATCCCCAAGCTGAGCCGTTACCCTGGATGCCGGAGCCATTGGGATCGGACTGAGGCGAAAGATTCGTCCACGTTAGGGGCTGGAAACTCCAGGAAGCGCTGCTGGGGTTGTATATATAGCTACCGGGCACACTGGGCGTACTGAAATTACCATTCGTCACAATCGGGTCAGCAGACGCGACCCCGACCGTCCCCAATAGCAACAACAGCAGCAGGGATAATGCTAGCTTTCCGTGTTTCATTTTTGTGGCCCTCTGTGCTTTAAGAGCAAAGCACCTTCCGTTGCAGACCCAAGTAGACGCCCAGCTTCACCGCTCCGCCGGGCTCCGTGTCGGAGTAGACCTTCGTGAACGAGCCCAGCTCAAACTGCCAGCCAGACTACCTACCAAGATCACCTTAGTCAACTGCTTTCTTAACGATTTCTAATTTTTTTCTTAACGATTTCTAATTTTCCGGCAAGTGGCCCGTTTAAGCCACCTTTTGGCTTCGCCGGGGCAGTTGGGCAGCGTTGGGCGGGGGCAGCCGGATTCCGGTGAACGCGGGCGAGTTCTATCCCCGCTCACTCTCCGGGTGGTGCGGCAAAGGGCTCCCGTGGGCCGCGCCAGAAGGTCAGGTCCAGGGAATCGAGCGCCAGAAATTCCCGCACAATCTCCACCTTGGAGAGCTCCAGTTCATCCGGCGTTCCGAAGAAGACAACCTCCGCCTCGTGCAGAAAGACGATGCGGTCGGCGATCTTTTTCGCCAGCGTCATGTCGTGGGTCACCACAATGCTGGTCAGCTTCAACTGGAATTTCAGCTTCTTGATCAGGTCGCCGAGCAGGTGAGCCGTCAAGGGGTCCACCATCGTCGTCGGCTCGTCATACAGAATCGCCTCAGGCTCGGCGGCCAGCGCCCGCGCAATCGCCACCGAACGCTTCATTCCCGTCGAGAGGCCGGAGGGCAGTTGCTCGCGATACTCGCTGACGTTGACCATATCCAGCAGTCCGTCCACCACCTGGTAGATCTGGTTTTCGGTCAGGTCCCGTCGCTCGCGCAGCGGGAATGCAACATTTTCGCCGACGCTCAGCGAGTCGAATAATGCGCCATTCTGGAAGACCATGGTGACTTTCTTGCGAATCCGCTCCAGCTCCTTTTCGGTATAGTCGGTGATGTCCTCGCGCGCCACCCAGACGCGTCCGCTATCCGGCTTCAGGAATCCCATGATGTGGTGCAGGGCCACCGATTTGCCGACGCCGCTGCGCCCCAGAATGCAGACGGTTTCCCCGGCGTTTACGTCGAAGCTGACGTCGCGCAGAACTACGTTTTCGCCGAAGGCTTTGCTGACGTTTTCAAACTGAATGTATGGACGTTCGACTTCGATCTCATGCATGGCGTTCCACAGCAGTGTAACCCGGACGGCCTCGAATTGCCGTACCGTTTACTCGCGCACCGCGCTCTACTCCCCGGCGGTCACCGTTGGCTCCCAATGCAGCACCATGCCCACGATGCGTCCGGCCATATCCACATCCAGACGTCCTGGGACGCTGACCACGGTGTCTCCCCGGACACCCTCCACGGCGGCATGGACCCGGGGTTCCACATAGGTTCCCTGGCCTTCGCCGCAGATGAAGGCCACAGCCTGCGGGTTGCGAAGCCGTTTGGGCAAAACAAAAGTCACGTCGGCCAGCTCCCCGTTCTCCGTCAGAGAGACCGTCGCATCGACTTCCGCGACCATCTGTACGTCCTCAACGCCGATCTCAAGCTGCGGCTTGAAGATCACGTAGTACAGATATCCCTGCACGGGATCGAATTCCGCCCGCTCCACCCGTATGCTCATCGTGGCCGTTTCCAGTGCTGCTGGCGCAAGTGGTTTTTGTATCATAATCGGCGCATTCGCACCACCGCTCGTTGTGTCCTTTTTTTGTCTCCGTGGCGCACCGTGCTCCCCGCCGCTCCTGGCGCCGCATCAGCGCCGGGACAAAGCCCGGCCGTACAATTTCTCCACGTGCCTCTTTCGTACCTCCCGAATTTCGCCACTTCCCCCTATAATCGCTCTAGTACCTCTTAAGCGAGATTTGCGCGTGTATCCTGATTGGTTTCTGGGAGCCGGATTTTTTTGTTTCGGCCTGATCTTCGGCAGCTTTCTCAACGTCTGCATATACAGGCTGCCGCGGGGTCTCTCCGTCATCTCGCCGCGCTCGGCGTGCCCGGAGTGCCATGCTCCCATCGCCGCCTTTGACAATATCCCAGTACTGAGCTGGCTGATTCTCGGCGGACGCTGCCGCCACTGTCACACGCGTATTACCCCGCGTTATGCGGCCGTTGAACTGATCTGCGGCCTGCTCTTTCTGCTCTCTTTTTTGCAGAACGGCACATCGAACGGCGCCGCCAAGGGCTGCGTCCTCAGCTTTCTGCTCGTCGGCCTGACCTTTACCGACGCCGAAACTCACCTGCTGCCCGACGCCATGACCCTCCCCGGAATTGGGATGGCTTTCATCTTCAGCGGCTTTGTCCTGGTTCCGGGCCCAGCCTATAAACTTTTCCCGGTACACCTTCAGGGCAACACCACGCTGCTCCAGCTCAATCTTCAGCTCGCTTTGCGCTCCCTGGCCAATTCGCTGATGGGAGCCATCCTCGGAGCCGGCATTCTGTACCTGATCGCGTGGATTTACCTCAAGCTGCGCAAGGTCGATGGAATGGGGCTGGGAGACGTGAAGCTGATGGCGATGGCGGGCGCATTTTTCGGCCCTGTGCTGACTCTTTTCGTGCTCTGCACGGCTTCGCTGCTCGGCGGCGCCTATGGAATCTGCGTGCTCCTCGCCGTCTTCCGCAAGCGCTTTGTGCGCTACCGCAAGCGGCCCGGAGGCCAACCCGCCTCCCGCGCCTGGCGCGCGGCGCAGATTGCGATGCAGGGTTTGGAGCTTCCCTTTGGCGTCTTTCTCTGCCTCATGTCCATTATCGGCTGGTTCTACGGCACGCAGATGATACGCGCCTACCTCCGTACGCTTGGCATCCCCGCCTGACAGTGCTGGACTTTGGTGATCTACGCAACTGTCGGAATCACTCCGCGGGCGCTACAATACAATGCATAGTGTGAGGAAAATGGAGAAGGGGAGTTTCGCATGAACCTTCGCTGCCTGCCCAGTCTTGCCGTAATGATCCTCGCGGTCTCCGTTTGCTCGCAGGCGCAATCGCTCGGCGACGTTGCGCGCCAGCTTCGTGCCGAGCGCCAGCAGAGCGGAACGCCGCAGACCAAGGTCTTCACCAACGATGACATCGCCAGCTCCGCGCCAGCCCCGGCTCCGGGAGCCTACAAGCCCGGGACCGAGATCAAAGACGGCAACGATGGCCTGCAGGGCCCTCCGACCGCTGCCCAGCCAGCCAAGAGCGCCAAGCCCATCATGAGTGAAACGGACAAGCGCATCGATGAGATCAACCATCGATACCTTGACCGCATCGCGGAGCTGCAAAAGAAAATCAACATGGCGCAGCAGGAAGTCGCAAGGCTTCAGCAGGAGCAGGCGGCCAATACATTTGAATACCGGCGCACACTCGGCGTCTTCCCAAATCCCGGAGCATATGTGGAGCAGCAGCAGTCATTCAACGAGCAGATTAAAACTCAAACCGATCTGATCACCAGCTTGAGCTCGCAGTTGGACGACGCAAAGGAAGCGGCACGCCACGCCGGAGTTCCGAACGCGAGCGATTGATTGGCCTTTACTGCGCCGTGTTTCCGGCTCTTTTCTGAATCTGCAACAGGTGGTGATGGCCGTGAACATAGTGGAACTTTCTCCACTGCCCGGCGTTCAGCGGACCCAATATCAGATGCATAGCAATCGGCGCATCGCTTCCCCATCGCGCCTCTGCCGCTGCAATGGCGGTATCCATGCGCACCAGGTTCTTTAATGCCCGTTCCAGCGCAAGCGGTCCGGGATCACCTTCCGGCATCACCATCGCCGGCGCCTTGGTGCCAGGGGGAAAGAATCCCACATCGACAACCAGCAGCTTCTTGAAGAATTCCGCGACCGTTGCCGTACGCACCTGTGGCGGGCCGCCCACCGCCATTTTCAGCTCCAGCATCTTTGCCGTGGTGCCGTAGGTGCGCCCAAGATGTTCCATGATTTCGGCGCTGTTCCATTTTTGCCTGGGCGCGCGGCTCCAGTCAGACTCGCGTAACTCCCTGGTCGTCTCCTCGATCTCTCTCCGTAAACGATCCAACCGTGCGTCCATCTTGCCTCTCCGACTGCTTTCGCTACGGTTTCTTCAGCCGCTCCAATGCCTTTTTTGCCTCGCCTGCGCTCGGTCCATCCTTAAGAATTGCCAGGTATTCCTCGTAACGGCTGCGAGCTCCCTCGAAGTCCCTGGTTTTTTCCAGAGCCTGCGCCAGCTTGAAGGTGGCAACCGCGTCGCGCGGTTTGAATTGCAGAGCCTCGCGGTAGCGGCTCAGCGCCGCGCGGTAGTTTTCGGCCTTGTAGTAGAAGTCGCCGACCTCCACGTCTTTCATCGCGCGCATCGGATTCCACTCATGCACACCCAGTGCATCATCGGCCACGTGGCCGCCGTTGGGGTGCGCCAGCAGATCGCCCTTCGGCGGCGAAAGGTCGATCCGCGTCTGGTTGCTGCTGCTCTCGTCGTCACTGCGCGGAGGAGCGTTGTTGGCGGGCGACTGTGCGGCCTTGGCCTTCTTGTTGTATTGAGGATTTTCCGTCAGCGGGCCGTCGGCCTGCCCCGGCAGTTGCTGCTGTTGCGCCATCAGCGCGGACGAACACAGCATTGCTGCGGCCAGCGCGAATGCCAGTCTGTTTGCATCTTTCATGTATAGGATTGTACCCGCACCGGACTTTATGTTCTTGCGGATTTTATGAGAAAGCGCCGCATCGTTTCCCGCTCATGCAGGCGCGCCTTTACTTCCAGTTCGGTTGCGCCGTCGGCCAGCGCCAGCCGCATCTCCACAACTCCGGCGTCATTGGTCAGCGCGCTTTCCAGCATCCCTGAAGCTGACTCGTACCTCCAGCTTGCGCCAACCTCTGCCGATCCCGCTACGTAGCCGCCGGAGAGAACCCGGAAGCGGAGAATCACTTCCTCGTCGGAGACCCGCATCGAGCCCAGAAACTGCACCACCAGGGCCTCGGCTGTTTCCTGATCCAGTACTTCATCCACAAAGCCGTCACGGATAGCTTCCAACACCCAGCGGTGCTGCGCCCGCGCCAGCTCCTGAACCGCCTCCTCGGCTGCTTCCTGCGGCAGTGCCGTGGAGCGCTTGCCGATGCAGCGGCCACTGACGAATACCTGCGACTCCAGCCGCCGCTCGCTGTCGCGCAGCTCGGTCTGCACATGGTAAACAGTCCCCTGCGCTCGAATATCCGTGTTAAACCCGAAGATCATCTTAGCCAGAGTTCTTTCCGCTGCAAATCCGCCTCGCATGACCGAAGTAGACGCCCGGCACTCCCGCCCGCAGGCATCATCAGCTCAGATTGTCCAGTACCGATCGCCAACTCTACAACATTACTTTCGTTTCGATGTTCCTTTGCTGACACCTTATCATTCCATGCGCCGTCCTGAGTAGACCTCTTCTGTCCTCATTTGCTTGACACTGTGAAAATCTAAAAATTATACTGGCCAGTTCCCAGTGTGGGTGGGCGCATCGGTGTGTAACCAGAAATGACAGATAACTACTTTGCAAGGTATTTGCCTCTGCTGATCCATTTCACTTTGGCCTGTATTTTGGCTGTGGCCATTGTGACCCTGTCGTATTTTATCGGTCAGCACAAGGCCAATAAGAGCAAGATGTCGCCCTACGAGTGCGGCATGGAGCCGGTTGGCGATGTCCGCCAGCGCTTCAACGTAAAGTTTTACCTGGTCGCCATGCTCTTCATCCTCTTCGACGTGGAGGCGGTATTCCTGTATCCCTGGGCGATCCTGCTGAAACGGCTAAAGATGTTTGGCTTTTGGGAGATGATGACTTACGTCCTAATCGTCCTCGTCGGCTTCTTCTACGTCTGGAAGAAGGGCGTGCTCGACTGGAACAAGCCTTCCCGCGACGAGGCGCTCTGAAATCCATGGCCCTGCAACCTGCGGTTACCGATATCGATTTGCTGAAGGAGCGTCCTGCCGTCGCCTGCCTGCTGGCCGGGCTGCCCGGAGCCCTTCAGTCGGCAAAATTCGATCGCGACGAGCTTACCCTCTGGATCGATCCGATTCAGCTCATCGCCGCCCTCGACCTCTTGCGCACCTCCAGTGAAACCCGCTTCGCCGTGCTGGCGGATCTCACCGCGCTCGACTGGTTTCCATCCGAGCCCCGCTTCGAGGTCGTCTATTCCCTGCTCTCCCATGAGCGCCACGAGCGCATCCGGGTCAAGGTCAAGGTCAACGGAGCCGATCCATACCTCGAATCGGTTACTGCCATGTGGGCTGGAGCTTCGCCCTTCGAGCGCGAGGTCTTCGATCTCTTCGGCATTCGCTTCCAGGGCCATCCCGATCTTCGCCGCATCCTCATGCCGGACGACTGGGAGGGTCATCCGCTGCGCAAGGATTACCCCGTCGAGGGATACCGCTGATGCCCAGCATTGATCAATTCCGCTCCGTGCCCGTCATCGAAACCCGCGGTGGCGATCCCACCATGGTCCTCAACATGGGACCGCAACACCCTTCGACTCACGGCGTGCTGCGCCTGCTCCTTGAAATCGACGGCGAGACCATCGTCCGCATCCGTCCTGATATCGGATTTCTCCACACTGGAATCGAGAAGACCTGCGAGGCCAAGTTCTATCAGCAGGTCATTCCCATGACCGACCGCATCGACTATCTCTGCCCCATGACCAACAATCTTGCCTACGTGTTGGCCGTCGAGAAGCTCCTGGGGCTGGAGATACCGCCGCGCGCCATCTGGATTCGCCTGATGCTCAACGAGTTGACCCGCATCAACTCGCACCTGGTCTGGCTCGGCACTCACGCCATGGACATCGGCGCCATGACTGTCTTCCTCTACTGCTTCCGCGAGCGGGAGGAGATTCTCAAGATGTTCGAGATGGTCTCCGGCCAGCGCATGATGACCTCCTACTTCCGGGTGGGCGGCGTTGCCCTGGACCTGCCGCTCGGTTTCCTCGATTACATCAAGAACTTCGCCGCCTATTTTCCGGATCGGATCGAGCAATATTCCGACCTGCTTACGAACAATCCGATCTGGCTGGGCCGCACCAAGGGCGTAGCGCGCATCACCAGGGAAGATGCCCTGCAACTGATGCTCAGCGGCCCCACGGCGCGGGGCAGCGGCGTCGATTGGGATCTGCGCCGCGACATGCCCTACGCCGGATACGACCAGCTCGAATTCAAGGTACCGGTCGATAACGGCGGCGACGTCTTTGCCCGCTACCAGGTGCGCATGGAAGAGCTTCGCCAGTCCATCGGCATGGTCAAGCAGGCCATCGCCCGGCTGCCCGATGGCCCCTACAAGGCCGACGCTCCCAAGATCGTTCTTCCCGATCGCGAGAAGATGAAGACGCAGATGGAATCGCTCATCCATCACTTTAAGATTGTCACCGAAGGCTTTACCGTTCCGGAGGGTGAGGTCTATCAGGGCGTGGAATCGCCGCGTGGCGAGATGGGCTACTACGTCGTCTCTGACGGCACCGCCAAGCCCTATCGCGTACACATGCGCAGCCCGTCGTTTGCCAACCTCAACGCCATCGGAGTGATGTGCGAACACAACCTGCTCGCCGACGTAGTCGCAGCCATCGGCAGCATCGATATCATCCTGGGTGACGTGGACCGCTAGCACAGGCCGCGGGAACGGAGAGACAGTGGAACACTGGGGAACGCAATTTGCCAGAATCGTAGCCAGCCGCAACCAGGGCCAGAGCGACTTCGCCCTCGATCTCATCGACCTGCTGCAGCAGAAGGCAGCGGAGTTCAACGAGGTGGTCCTCAAGGAGTTCAAGTTTTCGCTCCAGGTTACGGCCAAGGGGGAAGATGTCGAGGTCACCAACGGCTTCAAAACCGTCGCGGTCATCTCAACCGCTCTGCCCGGAACCATCTTCGTTCGCGTCTGGAACAACAGCACCGAGCGCGCCTTCGAGGGAACCCTGCACAACTCCCCGGATGGCTTTGAACCCGAGGGCCTGCCGAGCGAATGCTCCGATCCCGACGGCCTGGCCGAGTGGATGATCCACGAGATATTCGAACCATAGTGGTGGCCCACATCCGCCTTCTTTTGGCGAATGTGGGGTCGCAGACTTTCGGGAGTTAAGAAGCTTCGCCGCTTTACCTGTAAACATCGGATTCCAGAGGCACATGAAATTCAGCGAACAACTCGAAGCGCGCTACGCCGACATGCTGACGCACTATCCCGCCAAGCGCTCACTCCTCGTTCCCTTCCTGCTCTATATTCAGGACGAATTTGGCTGCGTCACCGATGAATCCATCGCGGAAGTCGCGGAGCGTTTGGAGATTACTCCGCTCGAAATACGAAACGTCATCAGCTACTACTCCATGCTGCGCACCAAGCCCGCCGGCAAGTACAACGTGCAGGTCTGCACCAATATCTGCTGCCTGCTGCGTGGCGGAGAAGAGATGCTGGAGCACGTGCGCGGAAAGCTCGGCGTAGCCGTTAACAAGGGAATCACTCCCGACGGGGTCTTCTCGGTGGAGGAAGTCGAATGCATCGGCGCATGTTCCTGGGCACCGGCCATGCAGGTCAACTACAACTTCCACGAGAACCTCACGCCGGAAAAAATCGACCGGATCCTTGACGAGTACCGGCAAAAGGAGGCCCAGTAGCCATGGCATCCCTGGTCTCCCATCCCGATGAGGTCAAAGTCATCAGCTGGCGCTTTGGCCAAGGCGCGGCGAAGCTCGACCGCTACCTCGAACTTGACGGCTACAAAGCCGTGCGCAAGGCGCTCGAACTCGGCGCCGACGGCATCATCAATGAAATGAAGGCCAGCAACCTGCGTGGCCGCGGCGGCGCGGGCTTTCCCACCGGAATGAAGTGGTCTTTCGTTCCCAAGCAGAGCGCCAAACCCAAGTACGTTCTCTGCAACGGCGACGAGAGCGAGCCCGGAACCTGCAAGGACCGCCTCATCTTCGAGCACGATCCGCACGCCGTCATCGAAGGCGCGATGATTGCCGCCATCGCCGTCGGCGCGCACGCAGCCTATATCTACATTCGCGGCGAGTACCGCTACCTGCTGGAGATCATGCAGAAGGCCATCGCCGACGCGTATGCCCGCGGCTTCTGCGGCAAGAACATCTTCGGCTCCGGCTACGATCTGGAAGTCTACTGGCATGGCGGCGCCGGGGCCTACGAAGTCGGCGAAGAGTCCGCCCTCATGGAATCGCTCGAAGGCAAGCGCGGCGTGCCCCGCATCCGTCCGCCCTTCCCGGCCGTGGTCGGCCTCTGGGGCGGACCTACCGTCATCAACAACGCCGAGACTCTCGCCAGCGTTCCTCCCATCATTCTCAATGGCGGCAAGCAATATGCCGAGATCGGCGTCGAGCGCAACGGCGGCACGCGCCTGTTCTCGCTCAGCGGACACCTCGAACGCTCCGGCGTCTACGAACTTCCTCTCGGCTACAGTCTGCGCAAGGCCATCTACGAGGTCGGCGGCGGCATCGCCAACGGACGCACCCTGAAAGCCGTTGTTCCCGGCGGCTCCTCGGTGCCCTGCCTCAAGCCCGAAGAGATCGACGTGGCTCTCGACTTCGATTCCATGATGAAGGCTGGAACCATGCTCGGCTCCGGCGGCATTGTCGTCCTCGACGACCAGACCTGCATCGTCAAGTTCGCCCTGCGCACCATTCAGTTCTACCGGCATGAAAGCTGCGGCTGGTGCATTCCCTGCCGCGAAGGCACCGACTGGCTGGCCAAGAGCCTCAAGCGCTTCCACTCCGGCGCCGGCGTGGCGCAGGACATCGAAAACATCCGCTACCTCGCTGAGAACATGCTGGGCCGCACCTTCTGCCCGCTCGGCGACGCAGCGGCCATGCCCATCATCGGCTTCGTGAAAAAGTTCCGCGAGGAATTTGAAGCGCACCTGGACGGCAAACCCTGTCCGTATGAGCATCACGGCGCGGTGAGCCAACTGGCGGTGTTGCGATGAGCGAAGTGGCGAAGACTCCGGCGGAAGAAAAATTGGAGCTGATTGCGCGGCTGAAGAGCAGCGAGCGGCGCCTGATGGGAGCCATTGATGCCGTAACTCCGGCGCTTCATCAGCAGAGCTGCGGCGAAGGCCGCTGGACGATTCTGCAAAACGTGGAGCACGTGGTGAACGCCGAGGAAGGGATGCTGAAGCTGTGGCAAAAGATGGCGCAGCCGGGCGTCGGGGAGCACGCCAGTGACGAGCGCGTTCTTTCCGCCGCAGCCGACCGCAGCCATCCGCGTGTCGCGCCGGAACGTGTAGTGCCGCAGGGACGGATCAAGACCATGGCCGAAGCTCGTGAGCGCTTCCGGAGCTCCAGAGCCGCAACCATTGCCGCCCTGGAGCAAATCCCAGAGGCGGAGCTTCGCGCCAAGGTGGTACCGCATCCGCTGGTGGAATCCGCCGATGGAGTTCAGCTCTTCATCATCATGGCTCTTCATGCCGAGCGGCACGCAGAGCAGATCAAAGAGACCGCAGGGAAACTGGCCGTTGACGGCGGCATAGGTTAAAGCGACGATGGCAGATGTGGTGACATTGACGGTTAACGGCAAAACGATCTCGGCTCCCAAGGGCACTCTGCTCATCGAGGCCTGCAAGCAGAATGGCATTGAGATTCCCGCCTTCTGCTATTACCCCGGACTCTCGCTCCAGGGCGCATGCCGCATGTGCCTGGTCGAAATCGAGAAGATGCCCAAGATGCAGACCGCCTGCACCACTCCCATCGCCGAAGGCATGGTGGTGCAGTCGGAGAGCGAAAAGGTCATCCAGGCTCGCAAGTCCACCCTTGAAATGCTCCTCGCCAACCATCCCCTCGACTGCCCCGTCTGCGACGCCGGAGGCGAGTGCGAGTTGCAGGACATGACCTACAAGTACGGCGCCGGAGAGTCGAAATTTATCGACATCAAGAGCCATCGCGACGAGCAGCAGTGGTCGCCGGTCGTCTTCTATGACCGCCCGCGCTGCATCCTCTGCTACCGCTGCGTGCGCGTCTGCGGAGAGGGCATGGACGTCTGGGCGCTCGGCATTCAGAATCGCGGCCAGGGTTCGGTCATCGCTCCCAACCAGGGCAACTCGCTCGACTGCGAAGAGTGCGGCATGTGCATTGACATCTGTCCCGTCGGCGCGCTCACCAGCGGCGCTTACCGTTACAAAACGCGCCCCTGGGAGATGACTCACGTCGGCACCGTCTGCAACCATTGCGGCGACGGCTGCCTCACCACGGTCGGCGTACGCCGCTCTGAGAGCGGCTCCGAGATCGTCCGCTGTGACAACCGCGACCGCAGCGGCATCAACGACGATTTCCTCTGCATCAAGGGCCGCTATGCCTACGACTTCGCCGCCAACCCCGAGCGCGTCACCACGCCGCTCATCCGGCGCGAAGGAAAGCTCCTCCCCGCTACCTGGACCGAAGCCGTCGAACTGGTCGCCGCCAAACTCCGCCATACCCTTGCCGCCACCGGTCCGCAATCCATCGGCATCATCGGCTCCAACCGCACCACCAATGAAGAGAATTATCTTCTTCAGAAGTTCGCCCGCACCGTGCTCGGCACCAATAACATCGACCACCATCGCACCGCCGACTTCCCATCTTTCGCCCGCGCCATCGCCGCCAACAAGGCGCAGACGGCCTCGATGAGCGAGGTTGCAACCGCCCCGGCGATTCTGCTCATCGGCAGCGATCCCACCGAACAGCATCCGCTGCTCGCCTGGCAGATTCGCAGCGCCGTGCGCCTGCGCGCCTCGCGCCTTTACGTCGTCAACGCAAGCGCAATCAAGCTCACCCATCAGGCCGCACAGTTTGCCAAGATCGCCGCCGGTGCCGAGCCCGATTTCGTCGCCTGCCTCGCCGGCGATGAACGCGCGGCCTCAAAGCTCGGAGTCTCTGCCGAAGCCCTTGCCAAACTCCGCGATGCGCTCGCCGCCGAAAGCGATCTCCTCGTCGTCTTTGGCCCCGAGCTGCGAGGCGAAGCCATCGACGCGCTGGTCGCCCACTTCGCTCCCACGGGCGCAAAGTTCATCTGCCTTGCCGACTACGCAAACTCGCGCGGCGCCGCTGACATGGGACTCTATCCCGACCTGCTCCCCGGCTATCACTCTGTCGCCGGCAGCTCGCGAGCCACCATCAGTTGGGCAACCGAAGTTCCGGTCACTCCCGGCCTCGCGCTTCCCCAGATGCTCGATGCCGCCGCCAGCGGAGACCTTCAGGCGCTCTGGGTCATCGGTTCCAACCCCGCCGTCCGCTATCCCGATAACCAGGCCTTTTTGCGTCCCTTCCTCGTCGTGCAGGACATGTTCCTCACAGAAACCGCTCAGCACGCCGACGTTTTCCTGCCCGCTGCCTTCGCCTATGAAAAGGCAGGCACCATGACCAACACCTGCGGCGACCTGCAGCGCCTCAAGAAAGCCTCGGACGTGCATGGCGTCAAGGCTGATTTCGAGATCATCATTCGCCTTGCGGAAAAGATGGGCGCAACCATTGACCGGCTCGTTCCCTTCCGTGGCTATACCTTTGCCGACGCCGGTCAGAGCCGCGGCGCTCAATCCGGTGAGGCTGATCGCAACGCTGTCTTCACCGAAGCTCAGGGTCTCGCCTCGCGCACTTCGCCGCTGGACCCAACGATTACGCTGGAGGAAATCTCCGAATTGCTTCCGGGCTACGCCATCTCCCGCATGAAGTTCGCTGCCGGCAATCCGCAGCATACCGAGCTTGTGCAGATCGAACCTGCGGCAATTCCAAGCCATCCCGAGCTGCTCTCGCCTGCCGGTGACACTTTATTTACCTCCGGCACGCTGGGCCGCTATTCCCCAACCTTGAACTCGGTCGTCGAAAACCATCGCAAGACGAGCGGGCCGGCAGGGGCTGACTGAGTGCCTTTTCTCTGGCCTATGGGCCAGAACTTGTAAGTTTCTGCCGTTCGGCGCAATTCGATTGCGCGCGTGCGGCAGGGGATTGAAACGATGAGCGCTTTGACTTTTTTGATCGTCGCGGTAATTAAGATCGTCGTCACCCTCGGCGTTCTGCTCACCGTCGTCGCCTACACCGTATGGCTGGAGCGCAAGCTTGTCGGCCGCATGCAGAATCGCTGGGGCCCTTCGCGCGTCGGCCCCTTCGGCTTGCTGCAGCCTCTTGCCGACGGCATCAAGTTCCTGCTGAAAGAGGATCTGACGCCGCCCTACGTCGAGAAGAACATCTATCTTCTCGCGCCCGGCCTCGCCCTCATCATGGCTCTCACCTCGATTGCCATGGTCCCCATCGGCCCCGTCATCCACCTCTTCGGAATCAGCACTCCGGTCGAGGTCACCGGGGTGATCGACGCCGCCGGACAGGCCAGCGACATCAACGTCGGCATTCTCATCGTCCTCGGCATCACCTCGCTGGGCGTCTATGGAATCGCGCTCGCCGGCTGGTCCTCCAACAGCAAGTACTCGCTGCTCGGCTCGCTGCGCGCCTCGGCGCAGATGGTCAGCTATGAAGTTTCTCTCGGTCTCTCGCTGGTCGGCGTGCTGATCATGTCCAGCACCATGAGCCTGAGCGGCATCATTCACGCGCAGCTCGGCACCTGGTTCGGCTTCATCCCGCAGTGGTTCATCTTCCGCGGCCAGTTCGTTGCCTTCTTCATCTATATGATGGCGGCCTTTGCCGAAACCAATCGCATCCCCTTCGACCTGCCGGAAGCCGAGACCGAGCTGGTCGCCGGATACCACACCGAATACAGCGCCATGAAGTTCGCCATGTTCTTCATGGCCGAATATGCCAACATGGTCACCGTCGGCTGCATCGCGTCCGTCATGTTCCTGGGAGGATGGAGCGGCCCGCCGATGCCCTTCCTGCCCGTGGCAATTCAGGCGTTTTTGCCGCTCGTCTGGTTTACCTCCAAACTTTTCTTTTTCCTTTTCCTCTATATCTGGATTCGCGGCACGCTGCCGCGCTTCCGTTATGACCAGTTGATGGCCTTCGGCTGGAAGTTCCTTTTCCCGCTCGCGCTGGCTAACGTGGTTGTCACCGCTTTCTTTGTGGCGATCCGGGCATGATGGCCGGAATGGAAAACTGATGCATCTCTTTCTCTTTCTGCTTTTCGGAGCGTTCTGCGCGGGTGGCGCGGTCAATCTGCTGATTCAGCGGAAGACCATCAACAGCGCCCTCTCGCTGATCGTCGTCATGGGCTCGCTGGCTCTCCTCTACCTCCTGCTCGGCGCCGAGTTCGTCGCCGTGGTGCAGGTCATCATCTACGCCGGAGCCATCATGGTGCTCTTCATCCTCGTCATCATGCTGCTCAACGCGGGCGAGGAAGAGAAGTCCAAAGGCAGCAACGTCGCCAAGATCTTCGGCATTCCCGGCCTCTTCGCCGGCGGCATCATCGGCATCTGGGTCCTGCTCCAGCACAGCCCGCACCAACAGCTAATTCCGATTGGAAAGCTCTACGGTCCCGCCGACCAGGTCGGCATGATGCTCTTTACCAAGTACCTGCTGGCCTTTGAAGTCACCAGCGTCCTCGTGCTCATCGCAATCATGGGCGCGGTGGTGCTGGCTCGCAGAGGTGATTCATGATCCCCATCTCCTGGTATCTGCTGCTCAGCGCGTTTCTCTTCGCCTGTGGCGTCACCGGATTCCTGATTAAGCGCAACATCATCACGATCTTCATGTCGATCGAGCTGATGCTTAACGGCGTGAATCTCTCCTTTGTCGCCTTCGCCACCCGTCTTGGAACCCTCGACGGACACATCTTCGTCTTTTTCGTCATGGTCGTTGCCGCCGCCGAAGCCGCAGTCGGGCTGGCTATCATCATTTCTGTTTATCGCACCCGCGAGACCCTTAACGTCGACCGCGTGAACCTGCTGAAACTATGACTCAATTATTCCAGCCCTGGCTGATTCCGATTCTCCCGCTGCTTGGTGCATTGACCAACGGCCTGCTCGGCAAGCGCTTTTCCAAGGCTACCGTCGCCGCCGTCGCTCTCACCGCCACCGCTGCCTCGTTCCTTGTCGCCTGCGTTCAGGCAATCATCCTGCTTCAGTCCGGCTATCCCGCACTGGAGCAGTACTACGGCACATGGATTCAGGCCGGGAATTTCTCCGTCAACTTCGGCATCTATCTCGATCATCTTTCCCTGGTCATGATGCTCGTCGTCACCGGCGTCGGCTTCCTCATTCACGTCTATTCCGTGGCTTACATGGAGCATGAGGGCGGATATTACCGCTTCTTCTCCTACCTCAACTTCTTCATGTTCTTCATGCTCACCCTGGTGCTCGCCAACAACTACCTGCTGATGTTCGTCGGCTGGGAGGGCGTCGGCCTTGCATCCTATCTGCTCATCGGCTTCTTTTTCCTCAAGGACTCCGCCGCCAACGCCGGCAAAAAAGCCTTCATCACCAACCGCGTCGGAGACTTCGGCTTCCTGATCGCGCTCTTTCTTCTCATCCAGCACTTCGGAACCCTGCACTTCGGAACTCTCTTCAGCCAGGACTTCATCCTCTCGCACCTCCCGGCTGAAAGCTCCGCCGGAGTCCTCACCGCCATCGGCCTGCTCATGCTCGTCGGAGCCTGCGGCAAGAGCGCCCAGTTTCCCCTCTACGTCTGGCTGCCCGATGCCATGGAAGGCCCCACGCCGGTCTCCGCTCTCATCCACGCCGCCACCATGGTCACCGCCGGCGTCTACATGGTCTGCCGCTCCAACCCCATCTTCAGCCGCGCCCCCATCGCGCTGCTCGCCGTGGCCATCATCGGAACCCTGACCAGCTTTTTCGCCGCCACCATCGGCATCACCCAGACCGACATCAAGCGCGTCCTCGCCTACTCCACCGTCTCCCAGCTCGGCTACATGTTCATGGCCGCCGGAGTCGCCGCCTACTCCGCTTCCATCTTCCATCTCATGACCCATGCCTTCTTCAAGGCTCTGCTCTTCCTCGGCGCAGGCTCGGTCATTCACGGCATCGGCGGCGAGCAGGATATGCGCAAGATGGGTGGCCTGCGCAAGTACATGCCCTGGACCTTTGCCACCATGCTCATCGCAACCCTGGCCATCTCCGGAATTCCACCCTTCGCCGGATTCTTCTCCAAGGATGAGATCCTCTGGCAGGCCTTCAGCAGTCCCCACGGCAGTAAGATTTTCTGGCTCGTCGGCGTCATCACCGCCTTCATGACCAGCTTCTACATGTTCCGCCTGCTCTTCATGACCTTTACCGGAGAGTACCGGGGCCAAGCGCCCGCGGCCGCTCACTCCGCCCACGACGACCACGGCCACCACGCGCCGCACGAATCCCCCTGGCTCATGCTTGCCCCGCTTGTCCTGCTTGGCGTCCTATCCGTCATCGGCGGATGGGTCGGAATCGGCAATCGCTTCGAACACTTCCTCGATCCGGTCATTCAGAAGGTTTCGGTTGAGCAAAGCTCTGCGCTCACCGCCGAAGCCGCGTCCACGCCTCCCGCCGAAGGCGAAGCCGCCGGTGAGAGCAAGGGCCTGGAAACCACCCTGATGGCCGTCTCGGTTCTCATCGCGCTCGCCGGTCTCGGACTCGCCTGGTTCCTCTACGTCAGGCGCCCCGAACTGCCTGCTGTCATCGCGGCCTCGCTTGGCGGTCTCTACCGCCTTGTCCTCAACAAATATTGGATCGATGAACTTTATACCGCGGTCATCATCGGCCCTCTGGTCGCTTTCTCACGGCTTGTGCTCTGGCAATCCGTCGACCAGAAAGCCATCGATGGCACGGTCAATGAGTGCGCTGTTGCCGCGCGCGATGTCTCGCAGATTGTCCGCCAGCAGCAATCCGGTCTTATCCGCAGCTACGCGGGATGGATTGCCGCCGGTGCCGCCCTGGTAGTCGCCTACATGGTCTGGATGGGAACCCGATGAACTTATCAACGCTCAATCCCTGGATTCTCACGCTCACCACCTTCCTGCCCGCGCTGGGAGCCGTTCTCATTGCCGTCCTGCCCCGCCGTGATCGCGATATCCGCTGGTTTGCCATGGCCATCTCGGTCATCACCCTGCTGCTTTCGCTGCATCTGCCCGCGCACTATCGCGAGGTCGCGCCCGCCAACTCCGGCAGCTTTGCCTATGAGCTGAACCTGCGCTGGATCACCAGCCCCAACATCCATTACCACATCGGCATCGATGGCATTTCGCTCTGGCTCGTCGTGCTCACGACTTTCCTCGTTCCCTTCTGCGTCCTTGCCTCATGGAAGTCGATCCACGAGCGCGTCAAGGAGTTCTTCATCCTCCTGCTGGTGCTAGAGACGGCGATGATCGGCGTCTTCATCGCCCTCGATCTCTTCCTCTTCTACTTTTTCTGGGAAGCCACTCTCATCCCCATGGCGCTCATCATCGGCATCTTTGGACACCAGCGCCGCGTCTATGCCGCCGTCAAGTTTTTCCTTTACACCATGATCGCCTCGGTCTTCATGCTGGCGGCCATCATCTGGCTCTACGCCCAGTCGGGAACCTTTGACTTCACCGAACTCCAGCATCTGATCGCAACCGGCGCCATCGCTCTGCCCGGCCGCACCGCGCTCTGGCTCTTCCTCGGATTCTTCCTCGCCTTCGCCGTCAAGGTGCCGATCTTCCCGCTCCACACCTGGCTGCCGGACGCTCACGTCGAAGCCCCCACCGCCGGCTCGGTGCTGCTCGCCGGAGTCCTCCTCAAGATGGGAACCTACGGCCTCCTGCGCTTCAACATCGGACTCTTCCCCGCCGAAGCCCACAAGAACGCCCCCTGGATCATCACCCTCGCCATCATCGGCATTGTCTACGGAGCGTTGGTCGCCCTCGTCCAGCCCAATATGAAAAAGCTGGTCGCCTACTCCTCGGTCAGCCATCTCGGCTTCGTCGTCCTCGGCATCTACAGCTTCACCCGCGCGGGCATGGATGGCGCCGTCTTCCAGATGCTCAGTCACGGCATCGCCACCGGCGCGCTCTTCCTGCTCCTCGGCATGGTCTATGACCGCCGTCACACCTACGAAATCAAGGAATACGGCGGCCTGGCCACGCCCATGCCCGTCTACGCCACGCTTTTCCTGCTCATCACCCTCGCCTCCATCGGATTACCCCTGATGAACGGCTTCGTCGGCGAGTTCCTGATTCTCAGCGGCGCATTCCAGGCCAAAGCCATCTACGGCATCATCGCCGCCACCGGCGTTATCTGGAGCGCCTTCTACATGCTCTGGCTCTACCAGCGAACCTTCTACGGAACCATCTCCAACCCGGTCAACGCCACCCTGAAGGATGCCGATATGCGCGAACGAAGTATCCTCTGGCCGCTCGCCGTCCTGGCTCTCGTCATGGGTGTCGTCCCCAGCTTATGGATGAAACCCATCGACGCTTCCGTCGCGGGAATACTGGACGCACAACGCAACGCGTCCTCTGCGCCAACGCTCCAAGTCAAGCTCACTACGGTGCTCAAATAGCCATGCCACCAACCGCCGCCGACTATATTCGCATCTTTCCTGAAATCGTCCTCACGCTCTGGGGCATGGTCGTCATGTTTATCGAGCCGCTTTTGCCGGCGGGCCGCAGCCGCAAGCCGCTCGGAATCTTTTCCGCCGTGGGAGTTCTGGTCGCCATCGGCGCAACCTTCTACCAGGCGCAGCCCGAGTTTGCCGGCTTCGGCTTCAATCACATGCTCCGCGTGGACCACTTCAGCATCTTCTTTCATCTCATCGTCCTGCTCGTCGCCCTCGCAACCATCCTCATGTCGCTGGACTACCTCGCCTTCCAGAAGATCGATCGCGGCGAATACTACGCTCTCATCCTGCTCGGCTCGGTTGGCATGTGCCTCATGTCCTCCGCCGTCGAGTTGGTGCTCATCTTCATCGCCCTGGAAATCTCTTCCATCGCCAGCTACATTCTTGCCGGCTTCCGCCGCCACGCCGCCGAAAGCGCCGAAAGCTCGGTCAAGTATTTCCTTCTCGGCTCCTTCGCCACTGCATTTTTCCTCTATGGCGTAGCCCTGCTCTACGGAGCCACCGGTTCCACCAACGTCTTTGACATTGCAGCCACCCTCGGCGGCTCCGCTCACATCGAGCCCCTCGCCTACGTCGCCGTCGCCCTCATCTTCACCGGACTTGGCTTCAAGGTCGCCGTCGCTCCCTTCCATGTCTGGACTCCCGATGTCTACGAAGGCGCGCCCGCGCCCGTGGTGGCCTTCATGTCCACCGCTCCCAAGGCCGCTGCCTTCGCCGTTCTAATTCGCCTCGTCATCGGAACCGCCTCGCCCCACTGGTTCTGGATCATCTGGATCGCCGCCGTTCTTTCCATGTCCGTCGGCAACCTCGGCGCAATTCTCCAGAGCAACGTCAAGCGCATGTTGGCCTATTCCTCCATCGCCCACGCCGGATACCTGATGGTCGCCTTTGCCTCGGCCAGCAATCGCGAGCTCGGCATCTCCGCCGCCATGTTCTACTCCGCCGCCTACGCCGCCATGAACGTCGGAGCCTTCGCCGTCATCACCCAGATGTCCGGCAGCGGCGAGCGTTACTCGCAGATCGACGACTACTCCGGACTCGGCAAGCGTTCGCCTTTGCTGGCCGCCGCGCTCACCTTTTTCCTCCTCTCGCTGATCGGCATTCCCATCACCGGAGGCTTCTTCGCCAAGTTCTACGTCTTCAGCGCCGCCCTGCGAACCCACCTCATCTGGCTCACCATCATTGGCCTCGTCAATAGCGGCATGGGCTCGTTCTACTACCTCCGCCTCATCGTCCGCATGTACATGTTCGAGCCGCGCACCGCCGAGCCTGCTCCCCCCGTCCGCTTCGGCATGGGCATGGCCATTGCCATCAGCTTTATCGCAACTCTCTGGCTCGGCGTCCTCCCCAACGTCATCCTGCATTACACCCAGGGAGCGCCCACCATCCTCGCCGGACATTAAGAGCCATTTTCTGAGAGCGACGAGGTGGCCCACATCCGCCCTCTTTTGGCGAATGTGGGAAACAGTCATCGCCCTCCCTGAGAGTGTCATCCTGAGAGGCTGTGACTAAATCAGCTTCTTAGTTTGGTGCAGGTGCCCCACATCTGTCGCAGTCAGCAGATGTGGGTCTGTTGCCCTTGTTCCTTTCTTTGCCTTTAACCTGCGAAACTTTGAAACCTGCTGAAACTTTGAAACCTTGCCCACGGCAAAGCCCCCGCCGCAGCGGGGGCCGGCCTCAGAACTCAGTTCCCTACTTCACAACCTTGGCAAACACCACAACCAGCGTAAACAGCACCAGCGACTCGACGAACGCAAGGCTGAGAATCATTGCAATCTGAATCCCGGCGCGGGCGGCAGGATTGCGCGCCATGCCCTCGCAGGCTGCGGCGCCGATCTTGCCCTGTCCGAGTGCGGCCAACCCGGCGGCAAACGCCATGGCAAAGCCGGAAGTGAGAGCGACCCAGTTGGTGCCGCTAGCGGCGGCGGCAGCGGGCTCGCCCTGTGCAAACACCGGGGTTGCCAGCATCACGATCACCATAACGGAAAGCAGTACGAAAAGCTTCTTGTTCATTGTCATTGCTCCTTCGGATTTCGCCGCCAGTGGGTGGTTGACGTTCCACGCAATGGGAGGCCCTCACGCTTGCGGCGTACTACAAAAATTCGTTTGTCAGGCCGTTGCTATTGTTCCTGTCTTTGCCGTTATCCTTGAAACCTTGAAACCTGCGAAACTTTGAAACCTTGAAACTTTGAAACTTTGAAACCTTGAACTCTAGTGCTCGTGCGCCACCGCTTCTCCGATGTACACCATCGGCAGTAGCACAAAGATCATCGTCTGGATCAGCGAAACGCCAAAGTGCAGAATCAGGAAGATCACCGGAATGCCAATCGGTACCAGCGAGAAGAACACCAGGGTCACCATATCGCCGGCAAACATATTGGCGAACAGACGGACGGTCAGCGAAAGCATTCGCGCCAGATGGCTGCATACTTCAATCACGAACATCAGTGGCGCCAGCCACCACACCGGTCCCATGAAGTGCTTCAGATATCCCAAGCCATTCGCCCGGAAGCCCTGCGACTGGTAGTAAAACCAGGTCACCACGGCGCAGCCCAGCGGAACCACCGGAACCCCCGTCGGAGACTCCAGGAACGGAATCAATCCCAGCAGGTTGCAGCTCAAAATGAACAGCGCCAGCGTGATCAGATACGAAAGGTAACGCCTGCTGCTGTGCCCGATGATCTCTTCGGCCTGCGCATCCATCAGGTTGTAAAAGACTTCCATGACGTGTTGCAGTGTCCCCGGCGTCTCCACCGACAGCTTCACCCGCACCGCTACAAAAAACACCAGCAGCAGCACGAAGACCAGAAGCTCCATTGCAAAGTGGTCGGGAATCGGCGCCGCTGGATGGGCAGGATGGATTCGCAAGGCCGTCAATAGCGCGGTCACGGGTCCGGCAAACAGATGGTTCAGGAGCGCGGTAAGGGGCAGTTGATGCATTGGAATGTTTTGTTTAGTCCCATTCAGGATGGCCGCCGGTTGCTGGCGGCGAACTCGTACACGGCCTCGCACATCATCGCAATGACAGGCATCGTAAGCCCTGCCAGAAATCCAACCAGGCCGCGTTCAGACCAAGTAAAGATAACATACGCAAAGAGCGCTATCAAGAAGATACGCCCCACTCCGCGGGCCACGATCGACTCGCCGCGCTCTCCGCTCTTGTGCTCCACAATGCGCTCGCCGATGGCGTTCACCGACGCTGCCAGCCAGCGGAAGTTGATCCATGCCAGCGCCGTTCCCAGCAGCAGGCACGCCGCCACAATCCCGCCCAGCGGCCACGCCACCGAGGCCGCAACCACCGCTCCCGCCGCCACGATCATCCATTCCACCCGCCGCACCATGGCCTCGTAGGTAGCCATCTCCTGCGCCGAAGCCTTACTCGAAGCCAGCTCCGCCGAATCCTCCCACGCCTCATCCCCCGGCGGCCCATCATCCTCGGGTGGCCCATATTCGCCAAGCGCCCGCGGCCGGAGCGGCATCTGTTGCCGCGTACCCGGCTGCGAAGCCTCCTTTGGCGAATGTGGGATCTCCGGCAACTCCTCGGTGGGTGGCCCACATCCGCCCTCCTTTGGCGAATGTGGGGTCTCCGGCAACTCACCGGGCTTTTCCTCGTCCCTCATTTCTCCTCGTCCTTCTCTTCCTTGTCCACATCTGCCGTCGCCTGCAGCGCCCGCCGAATCATCGACACAAATCCTGCCACCGCCCCAAAGATGATTCCGAGCAGGTAGATCCAGTGCGTGTGCAGCAAGTGATCCGCCAGCAACCCCAACACGTATCCCACAATCACCGCCGCCGGAATCATGAACCCGATCTCCGAGTATCTTGCCACCAGCACCAGCGGATTTTCCTTCCGCTTCTCCGGTTTCTCGTCTTTCATTTCACATTCTCCGTCGGGTTGCAGGGTGCCCCATATCTGCCCGTTGTTGGCAGATGTGGGATGGTTGCCCCGTCTCTTCTCAACTTGCTGCCCCCCTGCTGTTATACAATTTTCCTGTGTCCCTAGACCAAAACATTTACGACCTTCGCAAGCAGAAGCTGCAGCAGATCGAAGCTCTCGGTCAGCCTGCCTATCCTCACTACTTCAATTTCACTCATCTCGTGCCCCAGATTCTCTCCGCGCACTCAGCCAGCACCGGTGAGCAGCTCGAAGCCGCACGCGTCACCGTCACCGTAGCCGGACGCCTGGTTGCCATCCGTCTCATGGGCAAAGCCAGCTTCGCTCATCTCCAGCAATCCGGCGAGCGCCTCCAGATCTACGTCAAGAAAGATGCCGTCGGCGACAAGCAGTGGGAGCTTTACAAGCTCCTCGACATCGGCGATCACATCGGCGTCAAGGGATATCTCTTTCGCACCCGCACCGGCGAGCTTAGCATCCACGTCGAAGAGTTGACCTTTCTCTCCAAGGATCTTCTTCCGCTCCCGGAAAAATTTCACGGTCTCACCGATGTCGAGCTGCGTTACCGCATGCGTTACGTCGATCTCATCGATCCCGAGGTGCGTCAGGTCTTCGTCAAGCGCGCCCGCATCGTGCAGTCCATCCGCCGCTTTCTCGACGCCCGCGACTTCATCGAGGTCGAGACTCCGATGCTGCAATCCATCGCCGGAGGCGCAGCCGCGCGTCCCTTCGTCACCCATCACAACACTCTCGATATCGATCTTTTCCTGCGCATCGCCCCTGAGCTTTACCTCAAGCGCCTCGTCGTCGGCGGCCTTGATCGCGTCTATGAGATTAACCGCAACTTCCGCAACGAGGGAGTCTCCACCCGCCACAATCCAGAGTTCACCATGCTCGAGTTCTACCAGGCTTACGCCGACTACAACGACCTGATGAACCTCACCGAGGAGCTTCTCAAGCAGGTCGCGCTCGATGTCAACGGCACCCTGGCCAACCAATTCGGCGAGCGCGAAATCGACTGGAGCAACTTCCAGCGCCTCTCCATGCGCCAGGCCATTATCAAGTTCTGGCCTGAGTCCGCCGGCAACCCTCCCGCCATGGAAGATTTCAAAAGCGCCGCGCAGATCGAGCAACTCGTCCGCCGCCTCCAACAGGCCAAGGTCAATCTCCCCTACGATCCCAACGAGCCTGCCGGACGCGCCATCGCCGATATCTTCGAGGCTGTCGCCGAGGAGCATCTCTGGCAGCCGACCTTCATCTACGACTTTCCGCTCGCCATCTCGCCGCTCTCCAAAAACAAGCGCGACGAGCCTGATTTCGTCGAGCGCTTCGAACTCTATGTCGCCGGAATGGAGCTCGGCAACGCCTTCAGCGAACTCAACGATCCCGAGGAGCAGCGCCGCCGCTTCGAGCAGCAACTCTCCGAGCGCGAGCGTGGCGATGACGAAGCCCACCAGATGGACGAGGATTACATCCGCGCCCTCTCCTACGGCATGCCTCCCACCGCCGGCGAAGGCATCGGCATCGACCGCCTCGCCATGATCCTCACCGGCTCAACCTCCATCCGCGACGTCATCCTCTTTCCCCAGCTCCGCCCCGAAAAGAAAGACGAAGCCAGCCCCGCAACCGAACAGAAGTAGAACTCGCATGTGGCCATCAGAGTTGGCTCCTTTCCAACTCTGGGGCTCTCGCGAGTCACCCACCCATCGCCGCCGCCTTTGCGGCTAGAGCGGTTCCAGGGTTGATGTATCCTCTTTGTATTGGGTGTGCTTAGGTGGCATGTATTTCTGAGAGTGTCATCCTGTCAAGCGAAGCGAAGGATCCCAGCACTGCCCGAATCTCGCGCGCGGCCTCAAATCCTCCGGCCAGCGATCGATTCCTGCTTTGCTCACGCGGGGGTACATCTTCCGTGCAACCGGCCAAGGTGGGACGGGCAGGACACATCAAAACAGAAGCTGCCTAGGAGACTTCCCCCGTCTCGGCCTCGGCAATCCCGGCCTTGCGATAGGCGCGCAGGATGTCCTCGACGCTGACCACGCCCATCAGCAGATCCATGTTGCCGCGATGCACCACCGGTAGCATGGGCCGGTCTTTGATGAAGCGCAGCGCCACGTCCAGCGACTGGTCCAGGTGCAGGCGCGGCACCCGCGAGCGAATCAGGCTCCGCAGCGGAGCCGTTTCATCCAGCGCAGGGTCCAGCAAAGTCTGGCGGCTCAGCACGCTCCAGCGTCCCTCGCCCAGCGATACCAGGAAGTGCTCTTCCTGCGTACTGGCGGCAATCTTCCGCGCCGAGCCGATCAATTCATCTCCCAGCAGCGCCCGCCCCATCGTCGGATGCATTGCATCCTCCACCCGCAGAATCTCATGCTCGCGATCCTCCTCCAGCGAAGGCAGGTCAAGCCCATCCTGGCGTGAGAGCAGGTCAAAGAGCGGCACCTCCTGAAAGCTGCGCGAGATCAGGTAGGAGATCGTGTTGCAGATGATCACCGGCAGAATGATCGAATAATTGCCGCTCACCTCCAGGATCATAAAGACCGAGGTCATGGGAGCGCGCAGGATTCCCGCAAACAGCGCTCCCATTCCCACCAGCGCATAGGCGCCCACCGGCACCGCAATCGACGGAAACAACTGCTGCTCCAGCATCGCAACCGAGCCGCCCAGCATCGCGCCCATAAACAGAACCGGGGCAAACAAACCGCCCGGAGTGCCGCTGCAAAAACTTAAAGCCGTCGAGAGTATCTTCAGCCCCGCCAGAATTCCCAGCACCTCCCACGGGAAGCGATTGTGCATCGCCAGGTCGATCCACTCATATCCGGCCCCCATCACCTGTGGATACCAGATCGCGATGAAGCCAATCAGCAGCCCCGCCACCCCCGGCTGCAGGTATTGCGACCATGGCGGCAGCCGCCGCAGCCTTGGCCGCACATACTTGATCGTCTTCACAAACGCCAGCGACCCCGCCCCGCCGACCACCCCAAGCACCGCGTATGCGATCAATTCTCCGGCATGATCCAGGTGATACTGCGGAATCCGGAACAGAGGCTCAGAGCCCAGAAACCAGCGCTCCACCACCACGCTTGAGATCGCTGACAGCACCACCGCTCCCAGGATTCCGGCGCTCCACCGCCCGATCACCTCTTCGATCACGAACAGCACCGCCGTGATTGGAGCGTTGAAGGCAGCCGCCAACCCCGCCGCTGCACCCACCGGAGCCAGCAACCTCAGCCGCTCCTTCGAGAGCTTCAGCCAGCGTCCCAGTCCTGAAGCCAGCCCCGCGCCGATCTGCAGCGCCGGGTCTTCCGGCCCCAGTGATTGCCCGCTGCCGATGGCCAGCGCGCTCAGGATGAACTTCCCTATCGTGGTCTTCGCGGAAATATGTCCGTCGTAGATGTACAGAGCGCTCTTCGTCTGGTTCACGCCGCTCCCGCGCACCCGCGGAAAGAAGCGCACCGTCAGCACCGCGATCGCCAGCCCCATCAGCGCCGGAACCAGCACCACCCGCGGCGCAGCCGGGTGCATCGAGCTGCCCAACAGCCAGAGCCTTGCGGCGGCGATCGCTACCCGGAACAGCACGATGCAGAAGCCGGCCAGAATGCCGATGGCGATCGCCAGAACCAGAAAAAATTGCTCCTCGCGAATCGAGATCAAGCCAGGAGCTCCGAGCATTCGCCGCAACGTGTCAAAGTACTTCCGGCGCACCGGAGTCGAGACCAGCTTCCGCAGCGCCTCGCGGCTCTGCTCCAGAGGCGGCATCATGGCTTTGCCCCCAGCCGCTCGCGAGCCAGCAACAGCAGCGCTTCGTCGTTGAGCGATCCTTTGCCGCAACTCTTCTGCGCCGCCATCTCGGCCTGGAAGGCAAATCGCATCGTGCTCTCGATCACGTCCTCGCGTCCCTGCGCTTTCCGTTCGCTCATCATCGGAGAAAGTTGCGAGGCCCACTTTGCCAGCCCGCTCCACTCCTCCGGCTCCTCCGCCTTCGCACTTTTCTCTCCACGGCTCAACGCTTGCGCGAACGGCACTCCGCAACCCGCCAGCCTCTGCACGGCGGTGTGGAATGCTGCCACGCTTCGCTCGGCGCGGATTTTTCCCGTAGCGCTGCGCGCAAACGGATCGAGTGCCTCCATGCGTTCGAACTCTAGCCTTAGCTCATGCGACTCAGCCGTCTCCGGCTGAACTTCCTCCAGATATCGCCCAGCCCTCTCATAGCCTTCCGCTGCAAAGCTGGCCTTTGCCGCTCCCAGCAGTGCGCTCTGGCACCTGGCGCCCCGTCCTTCGCCCCCGGAAACAAGTGGCCGCACGGCAGCCTCCTCCGCGGCCCCACCCTCGATGACGATTCGAGACCGTCTTTCCGTCCTGCAGGGTTTTAGCGCCGTCTCATAAACCTTCAGCGCCTCCGCCGGATCGCCGTTGCGCAGAAAAAGATCCCCCAGTCTTCCCTGCTCCGGCGATGTCGCCGGAAGCACTGTCGCCAGTGCCAGCAGCATCTGCCCGGCCTGTTCCCTATTCCCTTGCCGCACCAGGTAATCCGCGCTCTCGAAGCGTGCTGCAAGCCGTTGCACAACTGGATCGTCCCCCTCCGGCCACGTTCCCTCGATGGCGTTCTGGTAGTAGCGCACGGCATCGTCCACATGCTCGCGCTGCGCTTCCAGCCGCGCCAGCTTCAGATTCACCTGCGCATCTCCCGGCCTCTGCTCCCGGAAGGCGCGCAGTTGTGCCAGTGCCTCGCCCGTCGCCCCGGAGGTCACCAGCGCGTCGGTCAGCTTCAACCCGTATGCAAAATTGTCATGCGAGTAAACCAGTGCCGCTTCAAAGTCGCCCACTGCCGCCGAGCCATGCTTCGCATCCAGCGCCTGGAGCCCTGTGTGGTAATACTCTGCCGCCAGCGCATTCTGCTTGTCGTTAAAGCCGTTGACCACCAGGCTGGTGAACGAAAATCCCAGCACAATCGCCAGTCCCAGCATCAGCAGCGGACGCCAATCCTCAACCGTCCAGATGCGATGGATCTCCTCGTCGCAATGCGGACAGCGCCCATTCTCCCCCAGGGGCTGGCGGCAAACCGTACACTTGGCTGCTTCGATGCTCATTCGTTTATCGTCCATGCCGCGAGCGTCCATCTGCGCTCCCAGCCGCATTGCGTCTATTTACTTGATATCACGCGAGCGGCATTGGAAAACGCTCCTGCAAAGAAAAACCAGGACTCATTCCCACCGCGAACTCGCTACTGTTCTCCAGCCTTGCCCCTCTCTCGGCTTATAATCATTAATTCAAGAGTTTTTGTAGATGCGGTTCAACAACCCGCCGCTGATTCATTGATCGGAGACATAGACCCGAGTGGACCTCAAGGCAACCGTTAATCTGCCCACAACCGCTTTTCCCATGAAGGCAAACCTGCCCCAGAACGAGCCCAAGATGCTCGAACATTGGCGCAGCATTCGCATCTACGATCTGCTTCGAAAGTCGCGCCAGGGCTCGCCCCTGTGGGTCTTGCATGACGGACCGCCCTACGCCAACGGCGCTCTGCATCTCGGCCATGCCCTCAATAAGTGCCTCAAGGACTTCATCGTAAAGTCCCGCACCATGTCCGGCTTCGATTCGCCCTACGTTCCCGGCTGGGACTGTCATGGCCTGCCCATCGAAATCAAAGTCGATGAAGCTCTCGGCCGCAAAAAGCTGGAGATGGACCCGCTCGAGGTCCGCCATGCCTGCCGCAAGTACGCCGAAAAATATCTGAAAATCCAGAGCGACCAGTTTCAGCGCATCGGAGTCTTCGGCGACTTTGACCACCCCTACTCCACCATGACCAAGTCCTACGAGGCCAAGGTCATCGAAAACTTCTACGCCTTCTTTGAGAAAGGTCTCGTCTACAAAGGTCTCAAGCCGGTCTACTGGTGCATCCATTGCCGCACCGCGCTGGCTGAAGCCGAGGTCGAGTACGCCAATCACACCAGCCCCAGCGTCTTCGTGCAGTACGCGCTCAAGAGCGATCCCGCGGCCCTCGCGCCCGAACTGGCCGCCTACGCCGGCAAGGTCAGCACCATCATCTGGACCACCACTCCCTGGACGCTTCCCGCTTCCATGGCCGTCGCCTTCCACCCCCGCGCCGAATACCAGGCCATCGCCGACAACGACTCCGGCCAGGTCTACATCCTCGCCGCCGAACTCGCCGCTGGCGTAATCGTCAAGCTCGGCCTCGGCAAAGCCGCAGGCACCACCATCCTGGCCACATTTCCCGGCGCAAAACTTGAGCGCGCAATCTTCGCCCATCCCTTCCTCCCACGCGACATCCTCGGCGTCCTCGCCGACTACGTCACCATGGACCAGGGCACTGGAGCCGTGCATACCGCTCCCTCGCACGGCGCCGATGACTTCTACACCGGGGTCAAGTACGGCCTCGATCAGATCACCCGCGTCGATGCCGGCGGACACATCACCGAAGGCCTTCCCGAATATGACGGCAAGAAAGTCTTTGCCGCCAACGAGCCTATCGTCGAACTGCTCAAGGCTCGCGGCGTCCTGCTCGGGCGAGAAGACATCGAGCACTCTTATCCTCATTGCTGGCGCTGCCACAAGCCGGTCATCTTCCGCGCCACCGAGCAGTGGTTCATCTCCATGGAAGGCAGCATTGGCGAAGGAACTCTGCGCACCGAAGCGCTCAAAGCCATCGCCGGAGTTCGCTGGGACCCGGCCTGGGGTGAAGAGCGCATCTCCAACATGGTTGCCACCCGTCCCGACTGGTGCATCTCGCGGCAGCGCATCTGGGGCGTTCCTATCGCCGTTTTTTTCTGCGAGAGCTGCGGCAAGCTGCATGAAGACCCGGCCACCAACCGCGCCGTCATCAGCCTCTTCGCGCGCGAAGGCGCTGATGCCTGGTATGCCCGTCCCGCCGACGAAATCGTCCCTCCCGGAACCACCTGCGCCCACTGCGGCCACGCCACCTTCCGCAAGGAGATGGACATCATCGATGTCTGGTTTGAGTCAGGCTCCTCGCAGGCCTCCGTGCTGCCGCAAATCTACGGCCACTGGCAGCCCTCCGACATGTATCTCGAGGGCGGAGATCAGTATCGCGGATGGTTCCACTCTTCCCTGCTCTGTTCCATCGGCCTCAATGGCGAAGCTCCGTACAAGGCCGTCGCCACCAATGGCTGGACCCTCGACGAGAACGGACGCGCCATGTCCAAGTCGCTCGGCAATACCGTCGATCCCGTCGATATCGCCAAGCGCATGGGCGGTGAGATCGTCCGCTTCTGGGTCGCCTCGGTGGATTTCCGCGAGGATGTGCGCGCCAGCGAAAACCTTATGCTTCGCGTCGCGGAAAACTACCGCAAGATTCGCAACACCTTCCGCTACATCCTCGGAAACCTGCACGGCTTCTCGCCCGCGCAAGACCTGGTGCCTTTCGAGCAGATGGAGCCGCTCGATCAGAATATGCTTCTGCGCACCGCCGATCTCGCCGCCGAAGTCCGCGCCTGGTATGACCAGATGCTCTTCCATCGCATCTATCAGCGCCTCAATGAATTCTTCGCCGTCGATCTCAGCGCGCAATACTTTGACATCCTCAAGGATCGCCTCTACACCTTCCCGCGCTCCTCGCGCGAACGCAAATCCGCGCAAACCGCGCTCTGGCGCATCGGCGAGGCTCTGCTCCGCCTCGTCGCTCCGATCCTCAGCTTCACCGCCGACGAAGCGTGGCAGTTCATGCCCAAAATGCTCTCCCGTCCCGAGAGTGTCCACCTCTCGCTCTTCCCCATCGCCAACGATGTCACCGGAGAGATTCGTGATCGCGAGCAGGCGTCGCGCCTCCGCGCCGACTGGGATTACCTCTTCACCGTCCGCGAACTTGCCCTGCGCCAACTTGAAGAGCTGCGCAATGACAAAACCATCAAGGCCAATCTCGAAGCCCGCGTCACCATCACCGCCTCCGGCGAGGACTACCAGCGCCTCGCCCAGTACGCCGACAAGCTCGCCGCATTTTTCGTCGTCTCTCAGGTAGAAGTCAAAGCGTCGGCCTCGGCATCGGCCATCGCATTTGAAGTTGGCAAAGCCGAAGGTGTGAAGTGCGAGCGTTGCTGGAACTTCTCAACCCACGTCGGCGAGGATGCAACCTTCCCCACCGTCTGCGAGCGCTGCAGCAAGAATCTCGCGGTGATTGCCGCTGAGCCCGCCGGGAGCGCGAACGCCTGATGTTACCTACGATGACACCTATGATGGCGGGTGGCCCATTCAAGCCTTCTTTTGGCTTGAGTGGGGTAGTTTCGATCGGCAGGTGGCAGGTGGCCCACATCCGCCTGCCTTTGGCGAATGTGGGGAACAGACGGATGCTCCTCTTGCGAGCAGAAATGGGACTCTAACTAGAATGTCGCGCTCCGCTCTCCGCTCTCTCTACTTCCTCATCTCGGCGCTCGTGATCCTTCTCGACCGCCTCACCAAGCTCTTTGCCGCCAGCCACGTTGAACTGAATTTTGGCAAAGTGCAGGTGATTCCAAATTTCTTCTTCATCTCCCACGTCGAGAACACCGGCGCCGCCTTCAGCCTCTTTGCCGATTGGCCGCAACGCGTGCGCGCTCCCCTGCTCGTCGGCTTCTCGACCCTGGCGATGATCGTCGTCGCCTACCTGCTCTGGAACTCCGCCGCAAAGTTCACCTGGAGCGCCCTCGCACTCTCCTTCATCCTCGGCGGAGCCATCGGCAATCTCTACGACCGAGCCCACTACGGCCGCGTCACCGACTTCCTCCACTTCTACATCGGCTCCCACTCCTGGCCGGACTTCAATCTCGCCGACAGCGCCATCGTCTGCGGTGCCATCCTGTTGTGTATTGAGCTGATCTTCGGCGGCAAACAAGCGCGCAGGAACTGACCCGCGGCAAGCACGGGTGCCCCACCTTCGACGCGCTGCTTCTTGCGCGGCTAAGGTGGGACGGGCAGAGACGCCAATATACGAACTGCTCGAAGGCGGCAGGCAATGCTCTTCACCCTCACCCCTTCGTCAATTTTCCTGTGGATTTCCCAATTCGGCACGCCCCCCGAACCATCCATTCCGGACAACCATGCGCAAACCAGTCAACCCTCCGCCCTTGAAAGTTGATCAACTAGCCAATCGTTCACGACCTCCTCGAACGATTGCCTATCCAGTTAACCCGGCTCCCCAAACGATTAACCTTTTCGCAAATAGTTATCGCATTTTTGCACCGTCCTTAGTGCAAAATCGCCTCTATTGACGCGGATATAGTCGCAGATAAACTTTCGCGTTGCGCACAATCGCCTGCACGTACTCTCTGGTTTCAGTGAAAGGAATTGACTCTACAAACTCAGGCACGTCGCGATAGTGCCCGCTCTGCAGCCACTCGTCCACCCGGTTGGAACCCGCATTATAGGCGGCCAAAGCGTACTCCACCTGCCCGTTGTATTGCGTCACCATTGCCTTGAAATAGTGCGAGCCGAGTTGAATGTTCACGTTCGGCGTCAGCAGTTGCGCGGTCGAGAAGTGTTTGATGTGCGCCGCCTTCGCCTCGCTCTTTCCCACCTGCGGCAGCAGTTGCATCAGCCCATAAGCGTTGGCGTGCGAGACCGCTCCAGGATTGAATTCGCTCTCCTGCCGTATCAGCGAGGCCACCAGGTATGGGTCCAGCGAATTCGCCATCGACTGCCTCTGCACATCCATCCAGTAGGGACGCGGAAACAATATCTCCCAATAAGGACGCGGCAATGCAGGCAGATCCACTGAGTAGTATCCCGGCAGCGCCTTCTTCAAAAATTGTATTGCGCGATGCGGTTGCCCGCTCTCCTGGTAGATGCGCGCGATCTGCAAGGTCGCCCAGCGCGCTCCCTGTCCGCCCTGCTCGGCCTGCAGTTCGCGAATGGCAAACTCATTCAGGCCTGCGTTTTCCAGCAGCCGGCTCTTCTCTGCGCGCAACTGGTTCGGCGGAGCTTCCAGCTCCAGCGCCTCTGGCCCCGGCGCTCTCAACTCCGGAATCTGTGCCAGCACCGCATCCGGCCGCATCGCCGCGTTGTTTGCGGCCGGAGGCAGTTTCGCCAGACGCTCGCGTCCCAGGTATCCGTAATAGTAATTATGAAAGCGATCCGCGAGCTTCGCATACCAGGCCCGCGCCAGCGCGTAGTCGCGCTCTTCTTCCGCGATGCGGGCACGCCAATACAACGCTGCCGGAACCTCGGTGTGATCCGGATACAACCTCACCTGGTTTTCGAAATCGCTCTTCGCGTTCTCGGTGCGTCCCTGCCGGTAGTTCAGCCATGCTGCCTTCCAGTGCGCGTAACTGGCGTGCGGACTGTTCGGGAAGCGCTGCTGCGCCTCGCGAAACATGTCGATCGCACGATCGTAGTTCTTCTCCAGCAGATACATATTCGCCGCCGAGAGCAGCGCCTGCTCAAACCACGGGCTCGTCGGAGCCGCTTGCCTTATGCGTTCCAGATTTTGCGCCATTGCGCTCTCGTTATTTTCGCTGCGCGCAATCTCTCCCAGCAAATAGAGCCGCTGCGCATTGGCCTCGCCCGCCGCCTGCAACCCCTCCAGCAACATGCGCCCTTCAGCCGCGTTCGTGTGCCGCAGCGTTGCGGCCAAAGCCACCTCGACACTGCCCAGCTCCGCTGCCGGAGCCGTGCGCAGTAGTTCGCGGTAGGCATGTCCCGCATCGCTCCAGCGCCCCGCCTTCGCCAGCAAGTCGGCCCGAGTCTTCTCGTCGCTGTAGCTGCCCTCCAATTCCGAACCCATCGCAGTCAACTGCGTAGCTGCCGCCGCCGCCTCTGCGCTTGATGGCATGGTGAAGTAGATATGCTTCAGGATCTCCATTCCTTTTTCAGGATGCTCGGTATGCAGATAGCTTTTGCCCAGCGCCAGCTCCACGGAGGCTTTGGCCGGCAGCCGATGCGCTTCGAGATACGCAATCGCCTCCTGTGTCTTGCTTTGCGCGGTCAGTGCGTTTCCATAAATGTCCACCACATCTTTTTGAAAAATCGACTCCGGCGAATCTGCCTCGAAGCCGCGCAGCAGCTCTACAACTTTGGCGCTGTTTCCCTCTCCGCCATAGGAGACCGCCTCCAGATAGCGGACGTAGTCACTAAGTTCGCCGGCGCGTGGCTTTGCTTTTTCCAGGGCGGCGATGGCCTGCGGATACTGTTCGTCGAGAAGCCGTGAGTACCCAACCGCCAGCCACGCCAGCGCTCCCGCATCGCTTCCCGCATGGCGGCGTGCGTAGTCCTCCACCCCGGCATAAGCGGCAGGAGTGCGGTTCTCCACCAGCTGCCGCGCCATCACCTTCAGGTCCACCGAAGCCACGAAGGCGCGCGTCATCCGCCGCACCTTTGCCGGAGACGCTTTCCTTTTGGCCGCCGCACGGGAAGCAGCAGGGCTCAGCCGATGGGCAACTGTTTTCTTTTGAGTTGAGCTTTTCTGGGCGGCGACCTTTTTATGCGGCGGCGTTTTGTGCGCGGATGATTTGTTCTGATCAGCGCTCTGCCGGGCGGCGGCCAGGGCTGTCAGGGTCAGGAGGAGGATTGCTAGAGTTCGAAGCTTCGTAGGCATAACTGCTCTTTGCAGTTTAACCCGGAAAGCCTGCTCCCATCACCGCCGGGTTGTTATCGGCAAGGATTCTCAGCAATTCCTGAGCGAAGTAATCGATGTCTTTCACGCTTTCGCCGTAGCGCTTCTGGTATGCTCCGCGGCTCTTTTCGATGTCATCGCGAAGACGGCTGTAGAGATCGCCGCGCGCCCGTCCCTCGACCAGCTTGGTTGGGTTGTAAAGTTTAATCTCTTCCACCAGCAGTTTGGCAAAACGACGCGCCTTCTCGTGCGTTTCATCTGGAATCGGTGGCGCGGACTGCGGCACTGCTTCGCTCGCCTGGGGCGCGGGCGCCACGATCTGAGTCACTGGAGCCAACACCGCTGCCAAGGCCTTCTCCGGAGCAGTTGCCGCGTAAACAGGCTCAGGTGACGGTGGTGCCGCTGGAGCAATTTCGCCTGGTGCCGTAGCCGCGTACGCAGGTTCAGGCTCAGGTTGTGCTGGTGCTGGTTCGGATGCAGATTGTACTGCTGCAAGTTCTGGTTCAGGTTGAGCGGCGACCGGTTCAGGCTTTGCTTGCTCTGGCACTGGCTCAGGTTCAGGTTGCTCCGCCACTGGTTCGGGTGCAGGTGGTGCTGGCGCAGCTTCCGGCTCAGGTTGCGCTGCGACCGGTACAGGCTTTGGTTGCTCCATCTCTGCTTCCGGCTTTGTCGGCTCCGGCACCGCTTCAGGTTCAGGTTGCGCTGGCGCAGGTTCGGGTACAGATGGTGCTGGCGCAGCTTCCGGCTCAGGTTGCGCTGCGACCGGTACAGGCTTTGGTTGCTCCATCTCTGCTTCCCGTTTTGGCTGCTCAGGCGCAACTTCGGTCTTTTGAATCTCGGTTCTTGGCTCGGGGGCAACTGATTTCTGCACCGCTGGATGCGGAGCTTCTACAGAGGGCTGCGGCGCGGCCTTGCGAGCGGCCTGCAATTCGAGGGTCAGTTGCGTAACCTGCACCAGTAGCTCCACGGCCGCCAGATCGTCACTCTGCCGTGGCAGAGCGATCAGCAATGCGGCCACGCGCCGCTTCAGCAAGATGGGCACCAGCAGAAGCTGTGCGGAACTCTCCAGTCGCAGTGCTGCGATGAAGCCACTATCCAATTCGGAAGCTTTGACAACCGCCGCCGCGCAGGAACTGATGACCTTGGCTGCCACTCCATGTGCGCAGTCCATGGTGGTTCGCTTAAAGCTTTCCAGCGTAGCCAAGACCTTGCAACTCCAGCCGCTGGCCTGCGTTCCGCGCAAAATCATCAGGCCACATGCGGGTGTGACCGCAGAAACCGCCGCTATTAATGTTTCCAGCGTCTCCGTCTGCGTCGTGGAGGCTGCAATCAGCAGCGCCCCCTCGAGCAACTCTTTCGTACGCTCGCCAGTCGCCGCGGCTGGTGCGGGCTGCGATGCCGGCTTCTCACCGCTCTTCGCCCACTCCCTGCCCGCCCTCCGCGCAACCTCTTCGGCAAGCTCTTGCGACTTCTGTTGAAGCGCATCGCAACAGGCTCTGGTGACAATTTCCCGAATCAAATCTTCGTTTGCCATGATCGTGTCCGGCGCTGCTTATGCTGCAGACGCGCACTGCGAGGATACTCGGATTATGGTGGTCACTTAACACTGTGTCAACGGTTGAGATGGAACACCCACCCTACGTGTTGAATTCGGTTTCACCCGGTGGCTCTTTGTAAACCTCCCTCTCACCCGATACAATGTGCCACGGGACACTGAATTGCGTATTTTTGAATCGACGGACGAATGGAAACCATCGAAAACAAGGTAGCAGAGCCACCGAGCGAAGAAAGCATCCTGGTCGAAGCGGCACGCTCCGGCGATATCGGTGCTTTTGAGTCGCTCGTGCGGCGGTACGATCGAAGCGTCTTCCGCATCGCGCAGCATATTACTCAGAATCGCGAGGATGCTGAGGACGTGGTTCAAGACGCGTTCCTCAAGGCGTATCAGAACCTGGGACAGTTCCAGGGGCAGTCTAAGTTCTATACCTGGCTGGTTCGGATCGCGGTGAACGAAGCCCTCATGCGTCTGCGGCGGAGACGTCCAGAGCGCACGGTTTCAATCGATGAGGACATAAAAACGGATGAGGATTCCATGCCGCGCGAAATCGCGGATTGGTCTCCCAACCCGGAACAGCTTTACACGCAGGCGGAGTTGAAGGATTTGCTTGGCAAGACAATTCAAGGCTTGCCTCCAAGCTTCCGTACCGTGTTCGTGTTGCGCGATGTCGAGGGTCTTTCGACCGAAGAGACTGCGTCGGCACTGGAGCTGAGCGTTCCGGCAGTGAAATCGAGATTACTGCGCGCACGTCTGCAATTGCGCGAGCGTCTCAACAAGTATTTCAAACGACGCGATGGAGACACCCGACCGTGAAATGCTCTGATTTCCTGAAAGAGCTGACTGATTACCTTGACAACACCATGGACGCTCACACCAAGGCCGAGCTCGAGGAACATTTGCAGTGGTGCCACAACTGCTACGTCGTTTGCAACACCACCAAGAGCACCATTGAGATTTACCGCGACTCCAAACTCTACGAGCTTCCGGACGAGCTTCGCAGCCGCATCCACTCGGCTATCGTCACCAAATGCCGCTGTCACAAGAGCAGTCTGGAGAGTGTCGGTTCTCCCAATGAGCTGCCTGCGAAAAAAACTTCGGAGCAAGAACCTTCCCGCTAGCTCGACGCGGCAGAGACACGGCGCTTCACCCGTGGAAGCTGATTCATAAATGCAAAAGGCCCGGCGAACCGGGCTTTTTGCCGCTCCAAATCAGCGGTGCTTTGAGCGCTTCTTCTCCGGCTTCTTTTTCCCGTGCATCTTTTTCTCAGGCGCTTTGCTGATAGATTTTTTGCCTTTGGTCTTGTCAGCTTTCGTGCTCTTCACTGCGGGCTTAGCAGACTTTGCTGGCTTGGGTGCGGGCTTCGGAGCCTTCCTGGCTTGTGTCTTGGCAACCGGCTTCGATGCCGCTTTCACCGGCACCTTCGCAACTTTCGCCGCAGGCTTCTCCGCAGGAAGCTTCTTCCCCGCAGTCGGCTTAGCCTTTGCTTCCGAAGCTGCGCCGGTCTTTTTCTCAGGAGGAAGCTTCGGCGGCGTGCTCTTGCTTTCAACCACAACCTTGGGAGCCACGGCGGAGTTGCTCGGCGGAGTCGCCAGCGGCGCGGTGCCAGGCATGGTCTCAGCCGACTCCTGTACCGCCGCTTTCACCACAGCGGGAGCCTTCTTGGCGGCTGCCCGTCCACGGCGCAACGGAGCGGGCGGAGGCGGAGGCAGAGGCGGTTCAAAGGGCGCAAGAAACTTCATCACTTCGCCATCGGAACGCAGCTTCCCGTCCAGCAGCAGCAAAAACGCTTCCTGGTAAATTCGTGGATATTCCGGTAGCTGAGGCGTAATGCGCAGCTCGGCCATCTGCGCAAATGGTATCTTCTCCTGAACCTGACGCCACTTCCCTAAGAAATTCTTTATCTTCTCGTCCGCCGTTTTATTGCGCCCGGTGACTTCCAGATAAAGCAGCGCCTCCGGCTTTGCCGCCGAAAGGATCTTCCAAGCTCCGGAGTTGAGTGCTGCCTCTTTGGAGACTAGCTTCTTGGTCAGTTCCTTCGCGTCATTCTCCAGGCGCTTCCAGGCAGCAACAAACTCGCGATGCGGGAGCAGGCGCTGGATTGCCGCGATATCAGCGGCGCCCAGCTTGAAGGTGAGAAAGTGCATCACCGCCGGCGCCGCGTCCGCGTTTATATTGAACTCCGCCATCAGGGCGCGGCTTTTGAGCAGTTGCGCCAACTCGGGAACATCGGCTTTGGCGACCGTCCACTTCGGCCAGAGAACCTTGAGCCAGCCTTCGTTCTCCAGCGCCCGCATCACAGCAATCGGCTGCTCTTCGAGCGCGATCTGCTCGATTTCATAACCGATGGCGCGGCTGCCGATAAAATCAATGTAGTTGCCCTCGCGAGCCGAGTCATAGCGTGCCCGGGTGCGCTCCTCGAGTTCCCATCCAAATCGTGTCGCGAAACGGGCGGCGCGAATCAATCGCGAAGGATCTTCCAGAAACGCATAGCTGTGCAGAGTCCGGATCAACCGCGCTTCGATATCGGCAGTGCCATTGAAAGGATCCAGTAGCAACCCGCGCGAGCCGTCGTTCAGTGACAGCGCCATCGCGTTGAAAGTAAAGTCGCGTCGGCGAAGATCCTCGTTGATCGTGGCTGGCGTCACCAGAGGCGACTTGCCAGGCTTATCAAACACTTCGGCGCGAGCCATGGTGATCTCAACCCGCGTACCTTGAAAGATCACGTGAATCACGGAAAAAGCAGGATCGGCCATATCCACGATTCCGCCCGATTTTTCAATGTCGTGCTGAAGCTTGAGAGGATTTCCCTGAACTGTGAAATCCAAGTCTCGGATTGGAAAACCGGTAAGAATGTCGCGAACCGCCCCCCCGGTCAAATAGACATTCATCCCGTGGGCTCGGGCAATTTGCTGCACGATGTTTACCGCCCGCATTTGCTCGGGCGAAAACCGGCTTTCCATTGTGTATATGTAATCGGCCATGATAGTTAGGGCTGCCTACTCAATCACTTACCCGCTGATACCAAGAATTTGCTTGAAGTAAGTTTCAGTTCCAGTACCACAGCAAGTTGTCAATAACTCTTTTGCGGATAGTTACTTACGGGGGAATGTCGCATTCCCGCTGCAAAGTTCAGACAATATCACAGACCATATGCACTTGGCTACTCTGAAACCAGCAAGCCGCCAACTTCCTGAAAAAATGCGTACCGGCCTGAGTACCGGTAACCAATCCATCACTCTGCCAACATTTTCCTCTGGCGCATGGCACGAGGGTGCGACAATCAGTAAACGCTCCTGGTTGTGGTCGGCGAAATGGACCACGCCTAATTGGATAGCTATGGCTTCGACGCACAAGAAGGTAATCGTCCGCAAGATGGATCGCGACAGCGTGCAAGGCTACGTTGCGGCCGGGGAGTTCCTTGTGGGAAGCAAAATGGAGGTACTGAACACTGCCGGCAACGTTGTCCTAGTTGATCTAGCTGAGATCAAGGGTATTTACTTCGTAAGAGACTTTGCCGACTCCAATTCCGTGCAGCGAAAGACTTTTACCACCCGTCCACGGGTTGAGGGCCTCTGGGTCCGGCTACGCTTCCGTGACGCCGAGATGCTGGAAGGACTGATGCCCAATGACCTCACCCAGGTGCGCGCAGAAGGCTTCTTCGTGAATCCTCCTGACACGCGCGGTAACGTCCAGCGGATTTTTGTGCCGCGCTCGGCGCTATCGGAGTTGACGGTACTGGCGGTGATCGGTTCGGCCGCCAAGCGTCGCCGCCAGGCCGATGCCGCGCATCAAACCCCTCTGCTATTTACCGACATCCCTGCGGAGTAACGGTCGCGCCGGCACTTGAGAGCAGAATTCTGTTTTTGGAAAATCTTCGCAGCTTCTTCTAGCGTCTAAGGTGGTGCTCCTGTAACCTAATGCCCAAGATGAGACTTTTTGAAATTGCACAGATTCTGGGCGCATCTCTGCACGACGCCACGCCGGAGACCGAAGTTAGCGGTGTGGCCGGCATCGAGGACGCCGGTCCGCAACAGATAACATTCATCTCGAATCCCAAGTACGCTGCCCAGGCAAAATCGACGCGGGCAGCAGCCATTCTGGTAACCCCGGACTTCCCCGCTGAAGGCCGTCCACTGCTGCGCCATGCCAATCCATACCTGGCATTTGCGCGTGCCCTGGAGCTTTTCTATGAGCCCCCAAAGTACGAGCCCGGCATTCATCCCACGGTAATCATCGATCCTTCCGCCAGGATCGGCTCCGGCGCGCATATCTCTCCGTATGTTGTGATCGGCGACGGCGTTGTAATCGGCGACGATGCCGTGCTGCTGGCGCATGTTGTAATTTATCGCGGGGCAAGAATCGGGCACAGGTTCTTCGCGCATTCGCATGCGCAGGTGCGCGAGTTCTGCGAGGTGGGCGATGACGTGATTCTGCAGAATGGGGTGGTCATCGGCGCCGATGGCTTTGGCTTTGCGCGTGACGGTGCGAAGGGATGGCACAAGATCGTTCAATCCGGCATCACCCGGCTAGCCAACCGCGTCGAGGTGCAGGCAAATTCGTGCGTGGATCGCGCCAGCATCGGCGCAACCGTGATCGGAGCCGATACGAAGATCGACAATCTGGTACAGGTGGGCCATGGCTGCAGCTTCGGTGAGCACACTCTGCTCTGCTCGCAGGTGGGGGTGGGCGGATCGACGCATGTCGGCAGTAACGTGATTCTAGCTGGGCAGGTTGGCGTCGTCGGGCATCTCACCATCGGCGACGGTGCTGTGGTAACCGCCCAAAGCGGCATTCCAGGAGATGTTGCGGCCGGCGCTACGATGAGCGGCTCTCCGGCGTTTGAAAACCGTCAATGGTTACGGGCGATTGCCGTTTTCAATAAATTACCCGAGTTGGCCAAAGTGATTCGCAGGCTGAATCGCGGTTCGGAATAGCGGAATTATTTCGTCAAGGCCTCTCTTTTTGCATCCATATCAGAGTACGGAGAAGCGCGGATGGATGATAGCAAGCCGTTTGAGGTGGTCGATGGAGGCAGGTTCGACGAGCAGAAGCCCATCTCCGTGCTCTTGCTCGACGACCGCGAGGAGAACTTGCTGGTACGCTCCACCATACTGCGACAGAAGGGTTACCACATCGTGACCGCTGCCTCGATTCAGGAGGCCGAGACCAAACTGACCGAAATAGATATTGCGGTACTGGATTACCACCTGGGCGCGGGAAAGTTTGGAACCGAGGTGGCCCACACCTTGCGAGCAAAGCGTCCCGAGGTGCCGATCATTATTTTGTCTGCGACGCTGGAGCGCAAGTTCGGCGGCATTGCCGACATGCACCTGCTCAAAGGATACAGTTCCGTGGACGACCTGGTGCAGGCATTGCGCAGCTTCGAGGCAAAGCGCCGCGGACGGCCCATCGTCGTCGACTCGCGTGACTTCTATTACTCGCGGATCATCATGGCAATGGGCGACGACATGGTGATAGAGATCCTGGACCGCGACGGTAACTGGCAGTACGTGAATGACTACTTTGCGGCCCTCGGTAGTCAGAAGAGAGCGTGGTACGTGGGACGCAACATCTTCGTCCACTACCCCGAAATGCGCGAAGAGTGGGACGAGATTATTTGCACTGTCGCCGATACGAGGGAGACCTATATTGACCGGCGTAGCCAGCGCGCAATGCCACATCTGCCGGCGGAGTCGCAGCGCTGGCAGTGGAATGTGCTGGTCTTCCCGATCAAATTGCACGATGGCCGCGATGGCGTGGTGCTGAGCGCCCGTCTGATTGAAAGAAAATAGAGCCGCGCCTCCGCCAGCCTGCATACCAATTTTCTTCCAGAGTAGAATGTCAGCATGAAGCTTGCTGCTCACGGAGTTCTTGCCTGCCTGTCACTCGCCATGCTGGCTGTCTCGGGATGCAACTACGTCAAGCCCATGATGTATCTCAATGTTGCGAACCACTCGGGACGCGCCATGGAAAATATCGAATTGAAGTATCCAGGTGGAAGCTTTGGTCTGCCCGAACTTCGCAACGAGCAGACGCATCGGCACATGGTGCCAATTGGAGCGCCCTGCAAATTCGGCATCGACTTTGAGGATCAGGCAGGAAAAAAGCATGTTGGAAGCTTTGACCTCGGCACGAAATGTCCAACGGAAGTTTCTTTCGAGGTTGGAGCCGGCATGAGCGTCACTGAGAAGCTGGATCGGCCGTAACCGGCTCACGGGGCGGCTCCGGCAAGCCGCTTTGAATAGCGGCGCGGACGGCGGCAAGAAGGTCTTCTTTCCGCCCGAAGTGCTGAGGATCTATCGGCGCGTGAAAGGTCACCACAACTTCTCCAGGGTGGAGTTTCATGCTTCCCTTCGCCCACGCCTCATGGCTGCCTTGAATGGTGACTGGGACCACGGAAACACCGGCTTCCAATGCCAGGTGGAATGGCCCTTTCTTGAACGGCAGGAGTCTGCCATCGGGTGAGCGCGTACCCTCCGGAAACACCAGCATTCCCAGTCCTGCGTGAAGGGCGCTAACCGCCCCGCGAACACTCTCAACCGCGGAAGCTCTGTCCGCCCGATTGACCGAAATAAAGCCGGCGGCCCGCATGGCGTGGCCAAAGACTGGAATCTTGAAAACCTCCCGCTTGGCGATGATCGTAATGCGCTGGCCGAGGAGCGGAACGAGGATCGGCGGGTCCAGGTTCGAGGCGTGATTGGACATGAACAGATAGGCGCACCCGCTCTCGAGCTTTTCCCGGCCAACTGTGCGTATGCGGATTCCGACGAGACGGCATCCTGCACTTGCCGACCATAACGCAAGCTTCCAAAGAAGATCTATCCGCCCTGTGAAGTACAGCACGGGGAAGCCTGCCAGCGCCGCAGGAATTGAAAGCAGAACCCAGCACAGAACACAAATAATCAGACGGATCACTGCGCTTCCGCCTCCACTTCACCGCGTAAGAACGCTGTGCGGCGGTGCCGGGTCGCCTGGGTTACTCCCGGCAAATCCTCAAATTGATATTCGTCAATCTTTCGAATGCTCAGCGGCAAGTCCAGTTCCCGTATCTCGCCGGATTGGGAGCCGACCTTGAGATGCAAGCTGATTCTGGGATCGTGCTTCTGTACAAACTGATTGAAATCTCTCAGAGGCGCCCTGCCATCGGCCTCCAGAATTACATCCCCCGGATGCAGATGGAGATGCGAGGCAGCGGAGTCCGCGTCGACGCGAATGATCGCTGTGAGCTTCCCCTCTCCTCGCGAAGTCATGATGCCTGCATACGGCTGTTCGCTCTGGTTGCGTTGCAATGTCAGCCCAACGTACGCGAACAACTCCTTGTAGGGCAGTTCTTCTGTTCCGGAGATATAGCGCGAGAAGAACTCGCGGAAGTCGTTCCCTGTCAGCGCTTCGAGGGCAAGGCGTACGCCTTCTGAATCGTCGAAGTAGGCTCCCTGCTTTGCATAGCGCCGGTTCATATACTGCAACAGATCGCGCAAACAGCGGCGGCCATTGGTGAGGCGGCGCATCTCCAGATCGATCAGAAACCCCAGTAGCTCGCCCTTGGGATAGTAGGAGATGCTGCGCTCGGGAAGATGGTAGGCAGCATATCCATCTAGCCAGGTATCCACGCTGGATTCCTCGACCGATTGCGTCAGACGGGCGCTACGTGCCTGTAAGCCTGTAATCAATAAAGCGATATGCGCCAGGGAGCGCTTCTCGTCGGAGAGCCCGGTGCGAAACTCAATGATGTCAGCGACGGTGCTGGTGACACCTTCGCTGAACCAGAGGGCGCGCGAATATTGTTCCCGCGTGTAGTCAACCGGTTCCAGCGATTGCGGGCGAATACGCTTGACGTTCCACAGATGAAAGAACTCATGCGCCGAGACGCCAGAGGCGCTCAGCACATCTTGCTTCAAACGTTCCGGACCAACGTCGATTGCCGTGGAATACGAGTGTTCCATACCTCCACCGCCGATGCCATTCGCGGCCAGGTAGAGGAAAGTGTATTCGTCGAACGGTCGGTCCTGCATCCATTCAACTCCAGCAGAGGTTATCTTACGCAGCATGCGCTGCAGCGCCTGTAGATCGGCCTCCGGCGAATCCACAACGACATGATAGGTGGCGCCATCCTGCTCAAAGCTGCTCTCGTAGAGCTTGCCTAATAGCGCCGGCGCATCGACCAGGCGATCATAACTGGCTGCGGTCGCGGAAGCGTTGGTGAGTTCCTCCGCGCTACGAGCACCGAATATTCCGCCGTCGCGCAACCGCCAGCCACTTGGAGGGTCCAGTATGCGCACGGAAACCGGTGCATCCCTCTGGTCGGGACGATAGACAAGAAGCTCCGCCCAATTAAAGAATCCATGCTGCGGATCGAGGCTGGAACCGAACGGTCCCGGGTCATTGGCCGTGATGTCGTAGCTGAAAGTAACGCACGGGTGGTCACCGGATGTGGATAACATCCAAGTAGTTTTGTCGCGCTTTTCGGCGCGGCCGTGGCGCGTATCGCAACCATCGCACAGCCACTCCGGCACGCCCTCGTACACCTTTACGCGGTTCACGTTCACAGCAAAATCGCGAACCTGGTAAAGCGCGTTCCATACCGGAAGCTGAAACTCCGCCACCGGTTGGTGAGCCACTGCATCCACATGCACAATGTGTTCCGCGGCGCGCTTCAACGAGACGCCATAAGAGACGCCCGTGGCGGGACACCAGAATGCGGGTGCCTGGGCCACTAAAGTGCCGGAGAGAAAAATAATGATCGCGATCAGTAGCCAACGATTCAATTTACGCATGCTCACCTGCACGGAGTCGAAGCGCTGCCGGAAGCTTCTCATAGATGCCGCTGAAGCCGCCATTGGAAAGAATCGCCACCACATCTCCGGCTACAAGTCTGGGCACAACGCCGCTCACAATGGACGCAACATCAGCAAACTGCTGCGCGGCAATGCCCCGTGCGCCGAGTTCCTCGACCACGCCGTTTACGTCCAGCCTTTCGCCGGGATTGAGCGCGTCCGTGCTCTTGAAGTAGACGCTGGCAATCACGACCTGATCTGCCAGAGCCAGGCTCCCCACCAGTTCGTGCTGGAATATATTGCGGCGTAGCGTGTTGGAGCGCGGCTCCAGAATCGCCCAGAGACGGCGTCCAGCATAGCGCTTGCGCAGCGCACCAAGAGTGGCGGCGATCGCCGTTGGATGATGCGCAAAGTCATCGATGATCGTGATTCCTGCGATTTCGGCTAGCACTTCCAGCCTGCGCTTCACCGACAGAAACCCGCGCAGAGCCTGTGCGATGGTCGCCGAAGGTATCCCGTAAGCATGCGCCAGCGCCGCCGCTGCCGTGGCGTTCAGCACGTTGTACTCCCCCGCCAGCGCAAACTCGAAGTCCGCAAAATGCTCGCCCAGGCGAAGGAGCGTCCAGCGCGTCGTAGAGCTTCCGTACTGCACATTCTCAATGCGCCAGAACGAATCGGGATGAAAGCCATAGCGCTCCACCGGGCAGAAGGTTCGCTCCACACAATCGCTGACGTTCTGGCTTCCGTCCCAGGCAATGATGCGCCCCCGCCGCGGAACCAGGTTGACCAGCCGCTTGAAGGCAAACTTTACTGCCTCCAGATCGCGATAGATATCGGCGTGATCAAACTCAACCGAGGTGAGGATCACCGCGTCCGGAAAGTAATGGAGAAATTTTGGTCCCTTGTCAAAGAAAGCGGTATCGTATTCGTCGCCTTCGATGATGAATTCCCCTCCGCTGCTCACGGCAAAGCTGGAGCCAAAGTTCTCCGCAATACCGCCAACCAGGAACGACGGCTTGCGTCCTGCAAACTCGAAGATCCACGCGCACATGCTGGTCGTCGTGGTCTTCCCGTGGGTTCCGGCGATGACCAACGAGTCGTGCCCTCGAATGAATTCCCGGCGTATCACCTCTGGCATGGAAACAAATGGAAGGCGCTGATCAAGCAGGCACTCAAGCTCCGGGTTGCCGCGCGAAATCGCATTGCCGACCACGACCAGATCGGGCGCAGGAATGAGATTGCTCTCGCTGAACGGCTGGAAAACTGGAATCCTCAGCGAATCGAGAAAGGTGGACATCGGCGGATACGCGGCGCGATCTGAGCCGCGTACATCCAGCCCCCGCGCCTTCAGCATTCCCGCCAGCGAGGCCATGGCCGTACCGCAGATTCCGATTAGATGAATGCTTCGAGCCTTCATGGGTGCGAATGATTCCTTATGAGAGTGAAAGCAGCGTTGATGGCTCGACCTGCAAGCAAACACCTGATTCAGAACTGCGCAGCTGAGCCGGAACGCCGAAGGGCAACGTGATATTTCCGGCTTCGACGTGCCCCGAGGGAAATCCAAAAACGATTGGCACGCCAAGTCCGCCAAGAATGCGGCAGATCATTTGCGGCAGCGTCTCTTCTTCCGCGGAGACAGGAGAGCATCCCAGCATTGCGCCAAATACAATTCCACGAACTCCGTCAAACTTTCCCGCCAACAGCAGATGCATCAACATGCGGTCGATCCGATACGGCTTCTCGTTCAGGTCTTCAAGAAATAGAATTTTTCCCGATGTTGCGATCTCCCACGGCGTTCCCAGTGAAGTCACCACCACGGAGAGACATCCGCCGGTGATTGCGCCGCGCGCCTCTCCCGCGTATAGAGGTTGCACGCTCGACCCGGCGGGAAAAGAAAAATCCAATGCTTCTCCCCGCAGCGCGGCGAGAAAGGAAAACTCATCCGCACGAGCCGTGGCAAAGTCGCTCGCGACCATCGGCCCGTGGAAGCTTGCAATGCCGGCCCGGTCGAGCGCGAGCAGCAACGACGTGTTGTCGCTATATCCGACGAAGGCTTTCGGCGTTTGCTTCAACCTGTCAATATCCAGCAACGGCAACAGGTAATTGGAACCGTAACCGCCGCGTGCGCAGAGGATCGCGCTCACGTCGTCACGCGTCCACATCTCCATCAGGGCTACGGCTCGCGCCGCGGGGCTCCCGGCAAAATCCCGCTCGCACTCCAGCGCAACTGGCGATATCTCGACTTGCCACCCGCTCAGCGTGCGCAATGCGCTGCAGCCAGCCTGCAGGGCAGAAGCTTCGACACGACTCGCCAGGCTGACGACGCCGACCGTGCTCCGCAGCCCCAGGGCTCGTGCACGCGTGCCAGACTGAAGCTCTGTGTTCATCCTTCGATGTTAAACGAAAATGCCTAGAGGAAGAATTCTCCGTTGCAGATAAGTCTGGCCGAGCCTTCCAACATCAGCGAACTTCCCTGCTTCCACTGCACCCGCTGCACGCCGCCGGGCGCTACTACCGTTAGCTTTTCGGCGCTCTTCCGCGTCGCGATGGCCGCCGCTGCCGCTGCCGCAGTCCCCGTTCCGGAGGACTTGGTCTCGCCCGCGCCACGCTCAAAGATGCGAATCATAATGTCAGGGACACGCTTGAACTGAACCCACTCCACGTTAATGCCCTCAGGAAACAGCTCTCTACGAGCCTGGATCAGTTGTGAGTCCTTTTGCCACTTGGCCGGGAATTCCGGAACGAAAATAACGAAATGCGGATTGCCCATCGAGACCGGAACTCCGGTGTAACGCACGTGTCCAAGGTCGATTTCGAAGGGCTCCTCCACAACCGGAAAGCCCATGTCGGTCATAAAATCAAAGCGGTTTCCGCTGCGTCCAGTAAGCCGGCAGCGCTTTGAACCCGCATCGGTTGCGATCAGCAGATCCTCTGCTCCGCCGCATGACACCAGGTGTGCGGCGACACAACGGGTGCCGTTGCCGGAGAGTTCCGCGAACGAACCATCCGCGTTGAGCAGATGGATGCGTGCAGCGTGACCGCTCTCATCGCTCAACCACTCGACCCCGTCGGCTCCAACACCGTTGTTTCGATCACACAGCGCTCGCGTCAGCGCAGGGGCATCGGCTCCCTGAAACTCACTGCGGATAATGAGAAAGTCGTTGCCGTAGGCGCTGGCCTTGACGAATGGGATGCGGGAGAGTTGAGGCAATGCTGACTCCTGTTCACTCGAGCTGGATGAGATGATTCCGTAGCTGCTGCTCTCACTGCGCAATCTTGCCGCACTCATGAACCAGCGTCTAAAGAAGAAGGCCACGGCGTGGAACCGTGACCTTCTGTTCAACCATTCAAACTACTGACGAGGGCCACGCGGACCACGAGGACCGCGACGGCGTCGACGGCGCGGGTCTCCAGCAGCGCCGGCGCCTGCGCCTGCAGGACGGGCGTCGTGACTTGGAGCCTCGTTCGGAGTATCCACCCGATTGAAGTTCAAATCCTCATCTTCGTCACCGTCGTCATCGAAACCACCTTCAATTGTCACCGCTGCGCCTTCTAGTGAGCGTACCGCGGCAGGCGCTGCTTCCGCCACGTGTGCTGTCTCTACCGCAGGAGCTACGCCACCCTGTGCTTCCAGCTTAGCGCGCTGCTCTTTCAGGATGGCCTTACGCGACAACTTGATGCGGTTGCCTTCCACCGAAAGAACCTTGACCAGAACCTGGTCGCCTTCTTTCAGTTCATCCTTGATGTCCTTGATGCGGTGCTCGGCAACTTCGCTGATGTGAAGCAGACCGTCGGTGCCAGGAATGATTTCGACGAATGCGCCGAACTCCGCGAGGCGTGTCACGGTTCCCAGATACGTCCGGCCAATCTCCGGCACAGCCGTGATGTCGCCGATCATCTGCAGAGCCTTTTCCGCGGCTGCCGCGTCGCTGGAGGATACGCGAACCTGCCCGCTGTCCTCTACGTCGATCTTTACCCCAGTCGCTTCCACGATGCCGCGAATCACCTTGCCGCCCGGTCCGATCAGTTCGCGGATCTTATCGGTCGGAATCATGACGGTGTAGAAGCGCGGCGCGTGGGTGCTGACATTCTCACGGCCACTGGTGATCGACTCATCCATCTTGTCGAGGATGAAAAGACGTCCGCGCTTTGCCTGTGCCAGTGCTTCCCGCATGATCTGCGCGGTAATGCCACCGATCTTGATGTCCATCTGCAGCGCGGTAATTCCATCACGCGTTCCGGCAACCTTGAAGTCCATATCGCCGTAGTGATCTTCCGCGCCCGCAATGTCGGTCAGGATGGCGTAATCTTCGCCTTCCTTCACCAGTCCCATCGCAACCCCGGCAACTGGAGCGCGCAGAGGCACGCCCGCATCCATAAGGCTGAGCGAACCACCGCAGATCGTGGCCATCGACGAAGAGCCATTGGACTCAAGAATGTCGCTGACAACACGGATCGCGTAAGGAAAGTCGTCTTCGCTGGGCAGCACAGCGTTTAGCGCGCGCTCGGCAAGCGCTCCGTGGCCGATTTCGCGGCGTCCGGCCCCACGCAGGAAGCCAACTTCTCCGACCGAGAACGGCGGGAAGTTGTAATGCAGCATGAAGCGCTTCTTGGTCTCGCCTTCGAAACGTTCCAGACGCTGCTTATCGTCGCTGGTGCCAAGCGTAGTGGTAACAAGAGCCTGGGTTTCTCCACGGGTAAACACCGCGGAGCCGTGAGTACGCGGCAGCACTCCAATTTCGCTCCAGATGGTGCGAATCTGATCGAAGGCGCGGCCATCGGGACGGCGGCGGTTCTTGGTGACTTCTTCGCGGAACACCAGTTCACGAAGCATGTCGAAGTACTTGCCGGCCTTGGTTCGCGCTTCCGGCTTGTCCTCGGGGAGCTCAGCCTTCACGCTATCTTTCAAGGCCTTGATTTTCGCATAGCTGTCGTTCTTGGCGTACTTCTCGGTATTGACTGCATCGGCGAGCGCTTCGCCAACCTTGGCTCGCAGTGCGCCGAGGTATTCCTGATCGATTACCGGAGCTTCAAATGTGCGTTTGGCGCGTCCGAACTTCTGTGCAAATTCGCTGATGACGGCGCAGATCTTCTTGATCTCGCCATGAGCGAACTCGATTGCATCCACCACACGGTCTTCTTCCACCTCATTAGCGCCGGCTTCGATCATCACGATGCCTTCGGAGGTTCCGACAACCATGATGTTGACCTTGCTTTCGCGCTGCTCGGCGTAAGTGGGGTTGATAACGAATTCATTGTTAATCAGGCCGACGCGTACGGCACCGATCGGACCGGCAAAGGGAATATCGGAGAGAGTCAGTGCGACCGACGCGCCATTGATTCCGGCAACATCCGGATCATTCTCGGTATCGGCCGAAAGCACAAAGGCAATAACCTGAGTCTCGTAGCGGAAGCCTTCGGGGAAGAGCGGACGAATCGGCCGGTCGATCTGACGGCTGGTCAGAATCTCGCGCTCGCTCATCCGTCCTTCGCGCTTGATGAAGCCGCCAGGAATCCGGCCTCCAGCGTAGGTGTACTCGCGATAGTCAACGGTAAGCGGAAAGAAATCGATGCCGAGACGTGGCTCGGCGTTGGCGCAGGCAGTTGCGAGAACGACGGTTTCGCCAATGCGAACAACCGCGGAGCCGTGAGCCTGTTTGGCCCAGTGACCGGTCTCAAATGAAATGGTTTTACCGCCGGAGAGTGTAACGCTTGTTTCTTGTTTCATGAATTCCTTTCGCCAGGGGGCGCGTCCACGATAGGAGCACTCCACCACAGCAAGCGCGAGCAGTACGCGACAAGCCGCAGTTAAGAATGCGAACAGGAACAGTTCCAGCCGCTGCGAGTTTCGCTTGCACTCCCAAGCAGTACGGCCAACGCCGCTGCGACGTTTGGGAGTATGCTGGCGCAGCCCCTTTCGCGGAGCCGCGCCAGCGGAAAACACGGGAGACGGGCAAATCAACCCGGCTCCGGCGGACGTTTACTTGCGGATACCCACCTTCAGAATCACAGCCTTGTAGCGCTCCGTATCGTACTTCTTCAGATAGTCCAGCAAGCTGCGACGCCTGCTAACCATCATCAGAAGACCGCGACGCGATGCGTGGTCCTTCTTGTGCGTACGGAAGTGCTCGGTCAACTGGCCGATGCGCTCGCTGAGAAGGGCAATTTGTACTTCAGGGCTGCCGGTGTCGGAGGTGTGGGTCTTGTACTTCTCGATGATGTTGTTTTTCTGCTCTCGTGCTAACACTGGGAACTGACGCGCTCCTGCTTCTACTTTATCGATGTTGTAACCCTTTCAAAATATCACGTTTATCAAATAACTGCAAAGACTGGTATAAGTTGCAGGGGTGATTGCTTCTGGCCCTCTATCTTGTGCCTCCGGCCATGTTCGTCCGCTATATGTATTTGGGGGATATCGCGCGCTTCCGCCGAGAAAACCCATGCATGGAGTGGCGACGCCGGAGAAGATGATCATGCCCTATTTCTTATACTTTTCCACCAGCCTGAGAAACTCCGCATGGACACGCTTGTCTTCGCTCAGTTCGGGATGGAAGGTTGCGGCCAGCAGCCTGCCCTGGCGGATGAGCACAGGGTGGCCGTCGCGCTCAGCCAGCACCTCGACCTCCGGGCCGATGCGCTCGATGCGCGGCGCACGAATGTAGACCTGTTCGAGCGAACCGCCTTCAAGTTTGCTCGGGCCCTCCAGAATTGCCGAGTCAATCTGTCGCCCGTAGGCGTTGCGCCGCACCGTGATGTCCAGTGCGCCGATACCGTGTTGTGCCGGGCTTTCGACCTCGCGGGCCAGCAGGATGCAGCCAGCACACGTCCCAAAGGTCGGTTTGGCCAAAACAAACTCCGAAAGCTTTTGGAAGCCTGCCTCTCCCAGTAAATTCAGAAAGACCGAAGATTCGCCCCCCGGAATAATCAGTCCGTCAACGTCATCGAGTTCCTCTGGTTTACGCACGAGGACCGGCTCGGCGCCGAGTTCAGCCACACGTCTGCTATGTGCGTCAAAGTCACCTTGCAGTGCTAGGATTCCTATTTTCATCGTCACTGATTAATTTTAGTTCAATTCATTCGGGGGTGTACGAGGAAGGTTCCGGGGGGGAATTCGAGGAAAAACAAATTTTTCGCGCGAACATTGTGGCGTTCGATGAAATAGAGGCTTTTCCTTGTGAGAAGCTCAGGCCTCGATGCATTCGTCAATTTTCACGCGCAGCGCGTTGGTGTTGTACTTCGCGCGGGACATGACCGTCTTTCGTCACCGCGTGCAGTTCAAGGTAGAAATGGCCCTGAAAGGCAGGGTCATTCCACGCCTCAGACAATTCCGTGGAGCCGGCATGGATACCAGCCCAAGCGAAAAGAACCGTCTTCGACACGTCAAATGACATAGGGGGTAGCTTGGGGCCTCGATATCGCTCGAGCGAAATAGCTATGCCTTCGCTGCGCGCAACCGAAGCGATACTACGCATATCCTTTGTTGTGTCTGCCTTGCCGCGCGGCACGTACTTCAATTCCAGAAAGCAGATCGCCTCACGAGAGTTGCAGATCACAATGTCCGGCCGGATCACGCTTCCGTCAGCCAGTTTGACGGTCGGTTCGACAAAAATGCGGCGCGCGGTCTTCTCTTCCGCGAACACCGCGCGTAGATTGGCGAATAACATCGCCTGGAGGCTGCGCTCAGAATTAACGTGGCCTTTGCAATACTCGCTCTCCAAGGTTCGCTTCCAGGCTTTGATGATGTGGTTTGCAATCTTTGTCCGTCGCGCCATGTGCCCCGTTCCTCGTGTACCGACCTAGCCGCTTCGTCCACGCGGGCCGTCCTACCAGCCCCTCGTCTGCAGCAGGTCCGCCTCGGCAATCCCCGATACCGCCAAGCCCTTCATCGAGCCGGTCATCTGCTCGCTGACTTCGGCCAACACCTTGGGGTCCAGGTAGTGGGTGGTTGCGATTACGATGGCCTTGGCGCGTGACTCAGCCTCGGCACGCTCCTTCGGATTGCTCAGATCGAGCGGTGTGGCGCCGCCCTTCATGAAGATTCCGCTGCCGACAAAGACCGCTTCCGCGCCCAACTGCATCACCAGCGAGGCGTCGGCCGGTGTGGCAATTCCACCGGCGCTGAAGTTCGGCACCGGCAGTTTGCCCGCCTTCGCAACCATGCGAATCAGCTCATAAGGAGCCTGATGCGTCTTCGCCGCCAGGTAAAGCTCCTGTTCACTCATCACCGTCAACTGCAGCATCTCTTTTACGATCTGGCGGATGTGCTTGACGGCGTGAACCACATCCCCGGTGCCAGCCTCGCCCTTGGTACGAATCATGCAGGCGCCCTCGGCAATGCGCCGCAGCGCTTCGCCCAGGTTGCGAGCGCCGCAGACGAACGGTGTCTTGAAGGCGTGCTTGTCGATGTGATGTTCCTCATCAGCCGGAGTAAGCACCTCGGACTCGTCGATATAGTCGACTCCGAGTTCCTGCAGAATCTGTGCCTCCGCAAAGTGGCCGATGCGCGCCTTGGCCATCACCGGAATATTCACCGTAGCCATCACTTCCTTGATGACCTTGGGTGAGGCCATGCGGGCCACGCCGCCCTCGATGCGGATCATGGCCGGGACACGCTCCAGCGCCATCACGGCAGCCGCGCCGGCTTTTTCGGCGATCTCCGCCTGTTCCGCGCTCATGACGTCCATGATCACGCCGCCTTTAAGCATTTCCGCGAGCCCTATCTTCAGTCGCAATCCGTTGCCGTTGGTGTCAGACATTGCTGATATCTCCCTGCAAAAACATTATTTAAGCTTGGTCCACGCGCCAGAGCGGGGCGCAATATGCTCGCGCGCGCAGAGCCTGTGGAGCAAACCATTATTTTAGCAAGTTCCGGCAAACCCTGCCGAAGCGGATTACCGCCGCGAGAATATGCGGGCTGTTTAGCCCCGCAGGTGACAGCAAGGGCAACAAAATCCTACAAGCCTCAAAAGTTTTGCTATTGGCTTCGCCAGAGTTTCTGTTACATTGTTGACACCTTCTCGGGGTCGAATCTATAGTTTTCTGTTCTCGGCAGTTGTAAGTTCTCGTCACCTTTCAGATTCAAGGAGACATTGTGTCCTCTACTGCTCAAGCAACTAGTAGCAGCCTGCCCAAGGGGGTTGCGCCCCTGCGTGCGGGCACCGGAACGTCGTTTTTGTGGCGCCGGCTCCATTCGCTGTCTGGCATCGTTCCGGTCGGCCTGTTTCTGCTGGAACATTTCCTCTCGAATGTTGAAGCGGCGAACGGAGTGGCTGCCTACAACGCGCAGGTGAAGTTTCTCACCGGGCTTCCCTTCCGTCTTGGTCTGGAAATCTTCGGCATTTTCATTCCCCTGGCCTTTCACGCGCTTTACGGGATTTACATCTGGTGGCGCGGGGAAAACAACGTCATCGACTATCCCTTGGCGGGCAACTGGTTCTACACCCTGCAGCGCTATACCGGAATTGTCGTCTTTTTCTACGTGATCTATCACCTTTGGTATATGCGCTTTGCCGGCGTGCACCTGGTCGTTCACTCTGACGCGGCCTTCTGGAAGGTGCAGCACGAGCTTTCGAATCCTCTGGCATTAGCCGCGTACGTGGTGGGGGTGGTTGCCGCTTCCTGGCACTTCGGATACGGACTTGTGCTGTTTGCCGCCAAGTGGGGCATCGTGACCGGTACCAAGGCTCTCAAGCGCGCGCAGGCGGCAGGCATCGCGCTTTCCATCCTGCTTGTGCTGCTCGGACTTATCACGATCTACGCCTTCGTGACCAAACCAACCCAGCAGCGTAATCCGGATTGGGAGCAGACGGAGGGTGCGGCTCCAGCGGAACAGAGCCTGGTGATTCCTCAAGGCATTCCTAGCAGCCAGGCGAGATAGGCCGGGCCGAAAGAGAATTTATGGCATCAACAACTCCAAGAATCATCATCGTCGGCGGTGGACTCGCGGGTCTTTCCGCCGCAATTAAAGTTGCGGAACTCGGCGCTCACGTTGATCTGTTTTCGCTGGTTCCCGTCAAGCGCTCGCACTCGGTATGCGCGCAGGGCGGCATCAACTCGGCCAAGAATCTCAAGGGTGAGGGCGACTCCACCTGGGCTCACTTTGACGACACGGTCTACGGCGGCGATTTTCTGGCAAACCAGGCCCCAGTCAAACTGATGTGTGAGATGGGCCCCAGCATCATTGACCTGCTCGATCGTATGGGCGTTCCATTCAACCGCACCCCTGAAGGTCTTCTCGATTTCCGCCGCTTCGGTGGCACGCTCTTCAACCGCACTGCATTCGCCGGAGCTACTACCGGCCAGCAGCTCCTCTACGCACTCGACGAGCAGGTACGCCGCTTTGAATCCGAAGGCAAGGTTCGCAAGTTCGAGTACTGGGAATTTCTCTCCGCCGTGCTTGATTCGCAACGTGTCTGCCGTGGCATCTGCGCCATGGATCTGCGCTCGATGGAAGTGATGACCTTCCCGGCTGACGCGGTGCTGATCGCTACCGGCGGTGTAGGCGCAATCTTCGGCAAGTCCACCAATTCCGTGGTTTGTACCGGCTCTGCGCAGGGCGCGCTCTATCAGCAAGGCGCCTCCTACGCCAACGGCGAGATGATTCAAGTGCACCCCACCTGCATTCCCGGCGAAGATAAGCTCCGTCTCATGTCTGAGTCGGCGCGCGGTGAAGGCGGTCGCGTCTGGGTTCCGAAGAATCCCGCTGAGACTCGCCCCGGCAAGCAGGTTCCCGAGGGTGACCGCTGGTATTTCCTCGAGGACTGGTATCCCAAGTACGGCAACCTGGTGCCACGCGACATCGCAACTCGCGACATTCACAAGGTGGTGTATGACCTCGGCCTCGGCATCCAGGGACAGCCGATGGTATATCTCGACCTCTCGCATATCGATCGAGCCACGCTAGATCGTAAGCTGGGTGGAATTCTGGATATCTACCAGAAGTTTGTCGGCGATGATCCGCACGATGTTCCCATGAAGATCTTTCCGGGCATGCACTACACCATGGGCGGACTCTGGGTCGATAACGATCAGATGACGAACATCAAGGGCCTGTATGCAATCGGTGAGTGCGACTACTCGATCCACGGCGCAAACCGCCTCGGCGCAAATTCACTGCTGAGCTGCATTTACGCGGGCTTCATCGCCGGTCCGCATTCGGTGAAGTATGCACAGAGCCTGGCGGCAGCGCCGGATAACCTTGCCGCATCGTTTGCCGACGAAAAGAAGAGGCAGACCGAAGCCAACGACCGGCTGGTGAACAACCAGGGCACGGAGAATCCGTTTAAGCTTTGGCGTGAACTGGGCGATACCATGTCGCGCAACGTAACCGTTAGGCGCTACAACGACAAACTGCAGGAGACCGACGCCAAACTGGTGGAGCTGTTGGAACGCTACCGAAAGCTCAATCTGAGCGACAAGTCGATGTGGTCCAACCAGTCGTTCCTTTTCACAAGGCAGCTCTACAACATGTTGCAGCTTGCGCGCGTCATCGCACAGGGTGCATTCCTGCGTAATGAGTCGCGCGGGTCACACTATAAGCCGGACTTCCCCGAGCGCGACGACGCGAATTTCCTGAAGACCACCAAAGCGTTCTTCGCCGCCGATGCCGATGAACCCCGCTTCGAGTGGGAACCGGTGGATATTTCCCTGATTAAACCGCGTCCACGCCGTTATGACAGCAAGTAGAAACGAGATTCCGGCCTTCCGCTTCACTTGGGCGAAAGGCGAAAAGGTTTAGAAACTCATGGCGAATAAGAACGTACTTTTCAAGATCAAGCGCCAGACATCTCCCACCAGCGAGCCCTACTGGGAGGAATTCGAGCTGGCATGGAGACATGGCTTGAACGTGACCGCGTTGTTCATGGAAATCGCGTTGAATCCGGTGACGCGCGACGGTAAGCCGACGACTCCCATCAACTACGACTCCAATTGCCTGGAGGAGGTCTGCGGCTCCTGCGCGATGCTGATCAACGGCAAGGCGCGCATGGCGTGCTCTGCTCTGATAGACAATCTGGAGCAGCCGCTTACAATTGAGCCGTTTTCCAAGTTCCCCGTTCTCCGTGACCTCCAGGTCGATCGCAGCGTCCTCTTCGAGAATTTGAAGATCGTCAAAGCCTGGGTTCCCATCGACGGAACCTACGCCCTTGGCGATGGTCCAAGGGTTCTGCCCCAGGTGCAGGAGCAGGCCTACCAACTCTCCCAGTGCATGAGCTGCTGCTGCTGCATGGAAGCGTGTCCACAGTTCAATCAGAGCACAGGATTTGTCGGCGCCGCCGCCATTGCCCAGGCGCGTTTGTTCAACATGCACCCCACGGGCAAAGTGCTCCGGGAGGAGCGTTTGCAGGCGCTCATGGGCGACGGTGGAATTCAGGAATGCGGCTACGCGCAGAACTGCGTCAAGGTCTGCCCCAAAGAAATTCCGCTCACCAGATCCATCAGTGATGTTGGCGGCGACGTAATGAAGAAGGCCATCCTCGACTTCTTCCGCCTCTAGTCCGGCATCACCCGGCACTTCAACCCATGGCGCGCGAGGCTTCGGCTTCGCGCGCACTTGTTTCCGGGATCTTTTTCCTTCTCCGCATCCAAATTGGCACTTATTACGCAATTCACCCTAGCGAAAAAACCTTGATACTGGGTTACACTGGATGTAATAAAGTCATCATACATTTGGTAGGAGTTGCACGGTTTGCTAATGATGCGCCGAATCACTGCTACAGCGATCTTCGTTTTTTTTCTGGCTCTGACGTTCGCCTCGGCGGCTTCCCTTCGTTCTCCTTACCGCACTCCCCGGCGTTCGCTTCACCGCGCCCACGCCCGGATTGCACGCTGGAATCCGGTGTTGCGCGGTTCGCACGATTCCCTGCTCCGCCAGAACGAAGAAATCGATCGGCTGAAACTTACCCGCATTAATGATGATCAGCAACTTGAGGAACTTGAGTTGAACGGCGAGCTGGTAGGTCTGCATGACTCAAAGGCGATGCTGATTGCCCCAAATCTTGAACTCAACCGGCGCTTCTGTCGTCCCTGGACCCGCGCATTTCTGGAAGATTTGAGCCAGGCCTTCTACGCCGAGTTCCACCAGCCCATTCAGGTCACCTCCGCGGTGCGCACGGTGGATCAGCAGGCCCGCCTTCAGCGCTGGAATCACAACGCCGCTCCCATTGACGGTGACACCGCCTCCTCGCATTTGGCCGGGCTTACCGTGGATATTGGCAAGCGTCCCATGTCCGGCAAGCAGCGTGCTTGGATTGACCGGTACATGCTCAAATTGCAGCAACTCGGATTGGTCGAGGCCGCCGAGGAGCGCCGACAGGCCTGCTATCACATTATGGTCAGCAATCGCTACGATGAGTATCGCGGGGCACCAGCGGATTTCAGAGCCAATCCATAGTTCGCGCTTCCTCTATTCGCGACGTCCGGGCTTCACTGACCGGGCGTTTTCGTTTGCATGGCGAATGGCGCTGGCCCGTGCTTCGGTATAATCTGAACATTCGACGGAGACAAGATGAGAACCATGATCATTGTGATTTCTCTTGCCTTACTGCTAACCCTTCCTGCCGCTGCGCAATCGGCAGTCTCTCAAGCAAGAAGCGCACCCGAGAGCTCGAAAGTGAAGAGCAGCCACACTCATTCTGTACCGGACGCCAGCGCGGTTCACAACTCCGCGATCGTCATTGACACACATGCCGACACGCCAGGACGCTTCGTGGATGATTTGTTTGATCCGGCAACCGGCGCGGGCAAGGGTCACTGGGATCTAGCCGGGGCCAAGGCCGCCAATCTCGGTGCGGAGTTCTTCTCCGTCTGGGTCGATCCCGTCCAGTACAAGGATCACTACACCCGGCGCGCCCTTGACATGATCGACTCCGTCCACCAGACAGCGCAAAAGCATCCTCGCGATCTGGTGATGGCCTATTCCGTAAAGGACATTCTGGCCGCCCGCGAAGGCACGCATAAACGCATCGCCGCGTTGATCGGCATCGAAGGAGGTCACGCCATCGAGGGCGACATCCGCGTGCTGCGCGACTTCTACCGCCTCGGCGCACGCTATATGACGCTCACCTGGGCCAACTCGAATGAGCTGGGACAGTCCTCCGGCGACGTGAAAGACGGCGAGAACGGCAAGCCCAAGGATCCCGGCCTCACCGATTTTGGCCGTGAGGTTGTGCGCGAGATGAACCGGCTCGGCATGATGGTTGATATCTCGCACGTGAGCGACCGCTCGTTTTATCACGCGTTGGTGGTGAGCCGGGCTCCCATGATCGCCTCCCACAGCAGCTCGCGTGCCATCACCAACCATTCGCGCAATATGACCGACGACATGCTGATCGCACTCGCCCGCAACGGTGGAGTTGCCCAGGTCAACTTTAACTGCGGCTTCATCAGCGACGAGTACAACGCAAATGCTAAGGCTTACGAGGAGGCGCATCCCGCCGAAACCAAGCGCGCGCAGGAGCTTTGGCTCACTCCAAAGACGCCGGAAAGCCGGGCCGAAATGGACAGATTGACGGCAATGAGGGAGGCTTCCGTACCGCGCCCTCCGCTCAGCGAGCTGATCGACCACTTCGATCACATGATAAAAATCGCGGGAGTCGAGCACGTCGGCATCGGCTCGGATTTCGACGGCGTGGAGTGCCTGCCGCAGGGAATCGACGGGGTGCAGGACCTTCCCAAGATCACTGCTGAGCTCCTGCGGCGCGGCTACAGCGCAGAAGACCTGGACAAAGTTCTCGGTGGTAATCTGCTGCGCGTCTTCGGCGAGGTTGAACGCGTCTCACGTCAGATCCAAAGCGAACAGAATCCGGATCGGCGGCCTGAGGTCGCAATCCCACAATCGAAATAACACTTGTTCGGAGGAAACCAGAATTATGCGTAAACTGTTGATCGTTGCTTCGCTTCTGATGATGCTTTTGAGTGCAATCGCACAAACTCCCCAAAATGCGCTTCACGGCACAAAGGAGCAACCCGTAGCCATCATCCAGACCAGTATGGGAAATCTGACTTGTGTTCTCTTTCCCAAGGCCGCGCCCATCGGCACCGCGAGCTTCATCGGACTCGCCAAGGGTACGAAGGAGTGGATAAACCCCAGAACGGGTAAAACCGAGCATGGCGTTCCGCTCTATGACAACACCACTTTCCACCGGGTAATTCCCGAGTTCATGATTCAGGGCGGTGATCCTGCCGGAAGTGGCTCCGGCGATGTCGGCTTCCAGTTCAAGAATGAAACCTGGCCCGATCTCAAGTTCGACCGCGCGGGCAGGCTTGCCTACGCCAATGCGGGCAAAGATACCAATGGATCGCAGTTCTTCATCACCGAGGTGCCGGCTAAGTTCCTGGATGGCAAATACACCATCTTTGGCCAGTGCGACGACGCCAGCGTGGAGCTGGTCAAGAAGATTGCCCGCCAGCCGCGCAATGGCGCCGACAGGCCAAACACGGCAATCGTCATCAAGCACATCAAGATTGACGATGGAGGAGGGCAGCAAAGTAATGTGAAGAAGGTGACGACCTCAGCCCAGAAATCTCAGTCGGCACATTAAGCAAGCAGTTCCGGGCAGTGTGCGGTAAGAAATCTGCGCATTGCCCATGAGCTCGAGGCAGCAAAGAAAATTCTGTTAGTCTGACTAGTTAGCAATTTCCCAGCAAGGAGCCGTTATGGCCGAACGCACACCAGGTTTATACGCCACGCTACTCACCAATCAGGGCACGATTGTTTGCCGCCTCTTCGAGAAGGAAGCTCCAAAGACCGTTGCAAATTTCGTGGAGCTTGCCGAGGGCAAGCGCGAATGGAAGGATAGCGTGAGCGGCAAGAAAGGTCCCGCTCCCATTTACAACGGAACTATCGTTCACCGCGTCATCCCTGATTTTATGATTCAGGCAGGGGATCCCAGCGGCACCGGCATGGGCGGCCCTGGTTACAAGTTCGAGGATGAAACCAAGGGCTCGCCCTTCAAGTTCGACAAGCCGGGCAAATTGGCGATGGCCAACGCAGGGCCGAACACGAATGGTTCGCAGTTCTTCATCACGGTTGCCCCCACGCCGTGGCTCACAGGCAACCACACTATCTTCGGCGAAGTCGTCGAAGGACAGGATGTTTCCGACAAGATCAGCACCCTCCCGCGTAATCACCAGGACCGCCCGAAGAGCGACGTTGTTCTGGAGAGCATCAGCATCGAGCGCATCTAGCTATCGCGTTTGATCTCCGTAAAAAGCCCCGGAGCTCTTGCCCCGGGGCTTCGTCTGCAATTATCAGAGATTACAGACCGATCACCGTGATCAATTCCTTTACGGAGGCTGCGCTCTTGTTGAGCGCAGCCTGTTCATCCGCAGTCAATTTGATTTCGATAATCTGTTCACATCCGTTGGCACCCAGCTTCACGGGTACGCCGACAAAGAGGCCGTTGATCCCATACTCGCCTTCCAGGTGTACTGCGCAAGGCAGGATTTTCTTCTTATCCTTCAGGATTGCCTCCACCATTTCCACCGCCGAGGCTGACGGCGCATAGTAGGCGCTGCCGGTCTTCAGGTACTTTACGATCTCGGCGCCGCCATTTCGGGTCCGCTCGACCAAAGCCTCCAGCTTCGTCGGTACAATCAGTTCAGTGATCGGAATACCGGCGACCGTGGAGTAGCGCGCCAGCGGAACCATCGTATCGCCATGGCCGCCGAGCACGAATGCCGTCACGTTCTCCACGCTCACATCGAGTTCCTGAGCGATGAACGTGCGGAAGCGAGCCGAATCCAGCACGCCCGCCATGCCGATCACGCGATTGCGCGAGAAGCCGCTCAGCTTAAAAGCAGCCTGCGCCATCGCGTCCAGAGGATTGCTGACCACGATGATGATGCAGTTCGGCGAGTACTTCACCACCTTGCTCACCACGTCCTGCATGATTTTGTAGTTGGTATGGAGTAGATCGTCGCGGCTCATTCCGGGCTTGCGTGGAATTCCAGCCGTGATTATAACGATGTCGGAGTTTGCCGTGTCAGTATAGTCGTTGGTACCGATGATCGCGCTGTCGCGCTTTTCCACCGGCATCGCCTGTAGCAGATCGAGGGCCTTCCCTTGCGGGATGCCCTCCATGATATCGATTAGAACAACATCGGCCAATTCCTTCGAGGCAATCCAATGGGCCGCTGTCGCCCCCACATTTCCCGCTCCTACAATTGAGACCTTCTTGCGCATTTTTTCCTTTCAAGCCGCCTTGTGCATCGAGTCTTAAGTGTGCCAGGCAGCGTTCAAATTATCGTGTCAGCGGCAGAATCGCCGCCATGTTCTCAATAATTGCCGAGGCAAACTCGCTGGTACCCAGCTTGGTTGCGCCATCCATCAGGCGTTCAAAATCGTACGTCACCCGCTTTTGCTCGATGGTGCGTTCCATGCTGTCCTCAACTAGTCTTGCAGCTTCTGTCCAGCCCATGAAATCCAACATCATCACCGCGGAGAGGATCACCGAGCCGGGATTGATCACATCCTTGTCCGCGTATTTTGGAGCGGTGCCGTGGGTCGCTTCAAAAATTGCGTGCTCCGCCCCGATATTGGCGCCCGGAGCGATTCCCAATCCTCCCACCTGCGCCGCACATGCATCGGAGATGTAGTCTCCGTTCAGGTTCGGCGTGGCGAGCACCGAGTACTCGTCGGCGCGCGTCACAATCTGCTGAAAGATCGAATCGGCGATTCGGTCGTTGATCAGCAGTTTCTTCTTCCACTGGCCATGGCCGTGGGTTGCAAAGATAGAATCCAGCACGCTCCGCACTTCAGCGTACACGCCCTGCCGGAAATCCTCCGGCGCAAACTCCATGCCGGGCTCAATCAATGCAGCATTCTCCTCGACGGTTAGCGCGGGGTTGCTGTCCTTGTTGCCCAGAATCCAGCTTTCGCGCTCAGTTACGGTCTGGGCACGGAACTCCTCGATCGCAACCTCATAACCCCATTCGCGGAAAGCACCCTCGGTAAACTTCTGAATGTTTCCCTTGTGGACCAGGGTTACGCTCGGTCGCTTCTCCTTCAGCGCAAACTCAATGGCCATCCGTACCAGCCGCTTGGTTCCCGTAATTGACATCGGCTTGATGCCAATGCCGGAATCAGCGCGAATTTGCTTCTTGCCCCCGGCCAGCATCACGTTATTGAGAAAGTCGATGAGCTTCTTGCACTCAGCAGTTCCCTCTTTCCACTCGATCCCGGCGTACACGTCTTCGGTATTTTCCCGGAAGATCACGATGTTCATGCGATCGGGACGCTTCACCGGCGAGGGAATGCCGCTGTAGTACTTCACCGGCCGTACGCAAGAGTAGAGATCCAGAATCTGGCGCAACGCCACATTCAGCGATCGAAAGCCCCCACCGATCGGCGTGGTGAGCGGCCCTTTGATTCCGATTCGCAGATCGCGAAAGGCGTCTACGGTTTGGTCTGGAAGCCAGCTCCCGAACATCTCCTTGGCCTTTTCGCCGGCGAACACCTCGTACCACGCAATCCGCCGCTTTCCGTCGTATGCCCGCTCCACCGCCGCGTCCACCACTCGAACGGACGCCTTCCAAATATCCCGTCCCGTGCCATCGCCCTCGATAAAGGGAATGATTGGATTATCCGGGATTACAAACTTTCCGTTTAGAAACTCAACCGCCCGGCCTGTGGCCGGAAGCGGAAGTCCATTGTAGGAAGCCCTCATTCAATCCTCCTGTGAGATATACATGGGAGTGTATCGGAACTGATACTGCCCTGCTGGCGCGTACACAGAAATTTCAGGGGCAGCTCCCCACAAAGCCACCACCGGTGAAGTCCTGACATTTTTGCTCGTGTTGCCGTACAGTCGAGATTACCACCGGAAGCGCCGCTCTTCAATCATGGAAAAAGGAATTGAAGATGCCACGCACAATTCGCATCTCCTGATGGAGTTCGGAAGCCAACTCCGGACCCTGCACCATCTCTTCCACGCTCGCACGCAAGACGTCGCTTTCTGGCAGCCACTTCCGCGAGCGCCCTTCCACCACCCGGATCGCATGATCCACCCGGCGAAAGAGTCCGGCTGCGTGCAACAGTTCCCTGCCCTGCACCGGCTGGAGCAGCTCCCTTTCGAGCAGCGCTTCCAACCGTTCATTAAGCTGCCTTCCAGCGCCGGAGAGAGCTGCTCGCGCCTCCAGCATACCCACCAGAAAATCCAGATCGTAGAGACCGCCTGGGCCCGTCTTGAAGCTCTCCGCTCCCCCGGAATCCGTAAGCCTTTTACGCATAGACCGCAGCTCCGGGACAAACTGAGGCGATGCGGTCGAGCGTTCGCGCAGGCCCCGCAAGGCCTCTGCAGCTTCCTCTGCCAACCGCTCCGATCCGGTGATCATCCGAAGCTTGCCGAATGCGATTGTCTCCCAGGCCTTCGCCTCGCTCTCAAAGTACTGTGCGAGCTGTCGCGAGGAAGCCACCAGTTCGCCTTCGCTCCCGCGCGGACGCAGCCTGGTGTCCACGGCGATCACCGATCCCTCCCGCGTATAGCTCGACAGCATGGCGACCAGTGAACGCGCGCACCGCTCAGCCTTCTCGGAATCACATTCCGTGCTCCGCAAGAATACGAGGTCCGCATCCGAGACAGCATCCAGTTCGCAGGTGGCCAGTCGCCCGAGGGCCAAGACCGCGAATCCCTCCGGTGGGTCCGCCGCCTCCAGAGCTTGCCTGAGGATCAGGTCAAAGTTCTGCGAATACTCCCGCAGAATCTCCCACACTGGCTTCTCCTCCAATAGCGAGTGTCCCACCAAACGCAGCGTGTAACGGCGTGCTTCAATCCGCAGCTGGTCGGAGATCGATCTCCCAGCCTCCGGCTCACGGCTACGGAAGAGGGCGCCGATATCTTCCGGATGCCGCGCCAGAATGTTTGTGGCCAGCGCGCTCCGCGCAAACACCGGCAGCGCACGTTCGATCCACTCCACATTTTCAAGCGCGGTCTGAATGCGCTCTGCTCCCGTCGAGGCCGAGGCCAGAAAGCGTTGCAGGTTACCGAGAGTGAAATTGCCCACCTCAGCGGCCAGCGCGCTGGCCAATGCTTCCGAGCGCGATGCAAGTTCGCGCCTGAGCTGCTCGGCACCGGGAGCGCCGAGGCTTGCGGTCACCGCCGTAGCCTCCCCGATCTCTTGCGTTGAGCCCAGCCGAAGCACGCGTGCGCACAGTTCGCTAGCCGAATTCATGACCCGACGCAGATCATGGATGCTCCCAACACTCTCTACTCCGACAGACCGAAAGAGCGCGGCCTGTTCACCTTGCGCATCTGGCAGGCGAGACGATTGCACGCCCTGACGGCACTGCAGCCGGTGCTCGATGCCCCGCAGCAATCCGTAGGCCGCGCACAATTCCCGGAACTCCGCATCGCCGATGTGCCCCTTATCGTGAAGCTTTTGCAGCGCAAACAAAGTTCCACTGGAGCGCAACCAGGGTTCGCCTCCTCCGTGAACTCGCTGCAAACACTGGGCTGCAAATTCTATCTCCCTCAGCCCGCCCGCTCCGTTTTTCACATCCAACCCATGCGCTGCCCTGCGCACGGCACCACGCCGGATTTGTTCCAGCGAGTGAGCCGCAGTTTTAATGGCGGAAAGGCTGAGCTGTTTGCAATAGATCAGCTCCTGCACGTGCTCCACAAATTCCCCTGCCAGCGTCCTATCGCCAGCACTCGATCGCAATTTCAGGAGTGCCTGCAATTCCCAATCTTGCGCGACACTGCGGTAGTAGCGCAGTGCCTGGCCGCAGCCGGCCACCATCTCTCCGCTTCTTCCCTGTGGACGAAGCCGCAGATCGACACGGAAAACCTGGCCCTCTGCGCTCACGCTAGAGAGAACGGCAGTCAACTCCTGCGCCAGCCGCGTGAAGAACTCCCTTGCCGGAATCGTAATCGCGCCCGCATCTTCCGCATCATCGCAGAGGTAGAGCAAATCGATATCGGAGCTGTAATTTAGTTCATTGCCGCCCAGTTTCCCAAGCGCCAGAACCGAAAATCGCGCCGGATACACCCGCCCGTTTGCAGACCGGAGTTGCGGCCAGCCCTGGTAGCGCCGCCTCATTTGGCTCTCGCAGTGCATCAGCGCCCGCTCAATCAGTACGTCCGACAGGGCTGAAATCTCCGCCGTGATCTCGGCCAATGATGCCAGCCCGAGCAACTCACGGGTAAATATCCTCACATATTCGCGCCGCTTGAAGCGCGCCAGCAACATCGCCAGCGGCGTTTGATGGGAGCGCAGGCGGAAGCGCGCAAACTGCTCACGAAAATCCTCAGCCTCGCGCGCCCGTGCAAGTCCGAGCGGACGCGCAAACAATTGCAGCAGGTCGGTGTTCTGTAGAAGCGTCTGCCCCAGCCATTGGCTGGAGCCGAACAGAGCGACACAGGAGCGCAGCGCCAACGCGCTCGATTCAAAAGCGCTCAATGCCTCGGCGGAGTTTTGATGCAACAGCACTTCCAATTGCAGCACTGTCTGGTCTGGATTGCCCGATGCTGCAACAAACTGCGGTAACTGCGATGCCGCCGTGGCAGAAAGCAGTTTCAGAATTTTCGTGTAACGCTCACCTGAGCCCTTCTCGGTAAAGGAGAAAGAAGCGCCGTCTGCAGTCGAATTCTTATCAAGCTGAGTCACACAATCGCCCCAGTGAGCTCTTGCCGCAGAATAGCACGGCCGGCTAGACTTCGAGCCCGCTCTGCCCTCTCGAAGCGGGGGCAGACGAGCCTCGGATGCCGCTTACGATCTTTGCAACTTGCGTTCCTCAAGCCGGATCATCCGGCACACGCCCCGGTGATCCTGGTTACAGACGTACCGTCGGCTTTCATGGTCTTTTAAATCTGCTATTTCCGTAGATTGTTGTTCCATCGTCTCGCAGACTAACGCAATACAAGGAGACTGCTATGGCAACCACAGTAGCGGACAAGCGTGCGGACCTTGCCGGCCCCGGCATCGGTAACTACACCGACATTGAGCGCATCCTGCCCAACGATTACATTCCATTGCTCTCGCCTCGCGAAACCCAGAAGGCCATCTTCGCGGTCAAGCGCTATATCGAAGACAACCTCTGCCGCGAACTCAACCTAATCATGGCTACCGTGCCGCTGATCGTCGATTCCGAGAGCGGCGTCAACGATTTTTTGGATCGCGATGGATCACGCACTCCCATTCAGTTCCATATCTCCAACGACCACAACCAACACGCTATCGATGCCCAGATTGTACAGGCCGCCACAAAGTGGAAGAGGATCGCCCTGAGGCAGTTCGGCTGCCATGTTGGAGAGGGCATCTGCACCGACATGCGCGCCGTCCGCAAAGACTACTTCCTGGACCACGACCATAGTTGCTATGTCGACCAGTGGGATTGGGAGCGTGTCATCCTCGCCGGAGAGCGTAATCTGGAATTTCTGAAGATGATCGTCCGCGGCATCTGGAGGGTCATTGTCGGCGCCGAGCATTTTGCCCAGCACCTTTTTCCCGCACTCGTCCAGCCCAGCTATCCCAACCTGCCCGAAGAAATCAAGTTTATCCATGCCGAAGAGTTGCTCGACAGGTATCCCGACCTTCCGCGCAAGCAACGGGAAACCAAAATTCTGCAGGAGTACCCTGCCGTTTTCATCATCGGCATCGGTTGGCCGCTCAAGGACGGCTACCCGCACGAGATGCGTGCCGCCGACTATGACGACTGGGTGACGCCCACAACTTTGCCGAGCGACGAAGCCGCTCACGGGCTCAACGGCGACATCCTCGTCTGGAATCCGGTTACTTGCCGCCGCCACGAGCTATCCTCGATGGGAGTCCGGGTAAATGCAGAAACCCTGATGCAGCAGCTCACTATCTCAAAGCAGTTAAGTTTTCTTGAATTCCCTTATCACAAGGGCATTATCAACAACGAGATTCCGTTGTCCATCGGAGGAGGCATCGGACAGGGCCGCACCCTTATGTTATTGCTGAGAAAGGCCCATCTGGGAGAGGTGACAGTCAGCGTGTGGCCGAAGATACTGAAAGAAATTGGCGAGAAGCATAATATTTTTGTACTTGAATAAACCAGGCAGGACGTGAAGCCATCCTTATCCGAAAGTGAAAACAACAGGACGGCTCTCTCGATTTTGAGCAAGCTCGGAGGCTTGAGTATCCTGAGCTGCCCTCAGCAACGCAACAAACCGATGGCAACGCTGCGCTCGTTCAAGCCAATGGCAGAGTCTGTACATGCTGCTATGTTAAAGGCCCGTCCAGGATGAACTCGACGGGCCTCGTGCTTCGCTAGAATGATCTTGGTTTTATCCACAGCGCCCGGCAGATGCAGTTTCCAGAAAATCCTGCGGCCTTGATCGGTGCCGTATCAAGCTAGATTCCGTGACCGCATCCGTCCGCAATGCTTCATGAGTTCCGCCGCAATTTCCGAGCAAGGTTAGCTTCTGCCGGAGGCTCGGGGAAGAGGAACGTCGAATTGTCTCATCTTGTAAAGCAGTGCCTTGTAGCTGATCTTCAGCAGGCTGGCGGCCTCCTTGCGCTTGCCCTTTGTCTGGCGAAGGGCCTCGGCGATGGCTACCATTTCCGCGTCGCATTTTACGGCTCGTGAAATCGATTTGAGTCCCTTGCTGATCTCCGTATGGCCTTCGCTGCTGGTGATCTCCTCAATCGCGGATTCCTCGTCGGCGAGCACCAGATAGCGGTTGACGAAGTGCCGCAATTGACGGGCGTTACCAGGCCATGAGTACGATAAACACGCCTCCATCAGACGCGGGGTGAGTGGTGGCATCTTGCCGCCCAGTTCGGCCGCCTGCCGCGAAATAAACTCTCGCAGGAGAATAGGAATTTCCTCCCGGCGCTCTCGAAGTGGTGGCAGTCGAAGGGAGAGTCCTTCCAGCCTGTAGAAGAGATCAGAGCGCAGCTTCTTACTGGCGAGGGCTTCCTGCACGTTGATGTTCGTCGCCGAAATGACGCGCACATCCACCTTGGTCACGGAGCGCCCCCCGAGTCTCGAATACTCACGATCCTGCAACACCTGGAGCAGCTTCGCCTGCAACGCGGATGGCATTTCTCCAATTTCATCCAGGAAGATGGTTCCGCCGTTGCACTGTTCGAATTTACCGGGCTTTGACTTGGTGGCGCCAGTGAATGCGCCTGCCTCGAAACCAAAAAGCTCGCTTTCCAGCAGGTCGCCGGGCACGGCAGCACAATTGACTTTCAAGAGCGGCTTATGGGCGCGCAAAGACCGACTGTGGATAAACGAAGCCAGCACATCCTTGCCGGTACCGGTTTCTCCCAAAAGGAGCACGGGGATGTCGGCTTCGGCAACAGCGGCGGCTTGCCGCGTCAACCTCTGCATTGCTGGGCTGGAGCAAACCATGAAGACGCCGTGCGGGAGCTCGACGATGCTCTCACTGTCCGCCCCCTCCCCCGTGAAAGCAGTGGGCTGAGGATCGGCATGCACCTCAATTGCTCCTACGGGATCGGCAGCTGGAACCGGTGGATCAGAGGAAACCTGTGCCTGCAAGCGATCGACGACCGACAAAAGATCGGATTCCGTGAATGGCTTCAGAAGATAGTCTCGGGCCCCCAACTGCATGGCGCGCACCAGGCTTTGAATTTCCGTGTTGCAGGAGATCATGGCAACCGGACAATCCAGACCCGAGTTACGCAACTTCTCAAGTGTTTGAAGGCCATCCATGTCAGGCATGGCAATATCAAGCAAAAGCAGTTCAGGGACATATCCATCAGCGATGCGCCGAATGGCTTCTTCCCCGCTGGTCACCGCTTCAACTCGATAAGAGTTCCGTTCGAGAACCGAGCTTATATACAGTAACGTCTTCGGTTCATCGTCGACCACAAGGGCAGATCTTATCCCCCGCTCCATGACTTCCCCTTCATCGAGACTAGCTCTCGCAGGCTTCCAATCGCTTAGAACCTGTACCCGAGGCCACAGCTTCAACGAAGTCCGATAACGGTCTCCGCGAGCTACGGACCAATTAAACTTTCGCCGACAAGCAAGACCGAGGGCGAAAGCACACAAAACTCAAGCTGTCGCGTTCTTGATGGATCGCGGCTTGTTTATTTCTTCATGACGCGTTCAATTCTGGCACGCGTTCAACTCTGGTACTCTTGTCTGGATACTAGGGTTCTCATCAGTCCTCGGTCAAGTGAAAAACTCTGCAGAAGTCCAATACCGGAAAACAGTTTGACTGGAAAGAGAGAACACCCGTAGTTCAAGTGGAAATCTTTTTCCACTTTCTCTTTTTGGGATCAATTTGAAAGCTGGCTTGGGGAGGAATGAATAAGGCTATTCATTTCAATTGTTTCCAAGTGTCTTGACCTTGTCGGAATAGTACATTGGGAGAGAAACAAAGCTTCCCAACAATCCCACTGCGATCTGTGTTTTCAGGGATAAGTTCGGTTTTCTATACGTGGAACTGCAATTCTCCATTGTTATCACTAAATTTTGCTGATCTCTCCCGTGTTGGAACTCCCATTGCTAGTGAATTTAACCAGAGGTTTCGATGCAAACCCAGCACTCGACGGTGATCGCGTTCGGCGCTCCGCAGGTTGATCCTGCGTACTCTATTGCGCTGGAAGGAAATAGCTCGGCAGCCAGGCGTTTGCGCGAGGTCGCTTTGACTCTAGCCGTGACTGACTTGCCTGTGGTGGTCATTGGAGAGCCGGGAACGGGAAAAGAAGCCCTCGCATTCGCGATTCATCGTAAATCCAAATTCGCAGAGCAGCCTTTCACCGTGATCACCTGCCGCGATGTGGTTCCAGAGCAGCTTGATCCGAATTCCAGCCAATGGGAACAGTCTGCGTTCTCCATGCCCGGTACGGTTTTATTGCGCCAACTCAACGATCTGAGCCAGGCGTCCCAGAGTTCTCTTTCCAGGCTGCTGGCCGACGAGACGCGGCCCTGCGCAGCCCGCATTCTGGCTTCCCTGGAGATTGAGATTGAAGCAGGAACTCGCAAGAATTGGTTGCGAGAGGACCTGACGCGAATGCTTGGCCAGGTCGTAGTCCGTGTTCCTCCCTTGCGTCACCGGCATGAAGATATTATCTTTCTGGTGGAAAGCCTGATCAGGAGACACGCTACAACATTTAGCCGTCCCGTTATGCCCTTGGGCGCGCAGATGCGAAAAGCGCTGGAAGGACACTCCTGGCCGAACAACCTTTCTGATTTGGAGATTGTAGCTAAGATTATTGCCCTTCTTGGAGAGCGCGAAAGTCTCGCTTTCGTTCAAAATCTTGACAAGGCACGCCAGAAAAGCGGTGCGAACATCCCACTGAAGGAAGCGGCAAAAGCCGCGTCGCAGGCCGCCGAGCGAGAAGTTATTCAGAAAGTGCTTGTCCGCAACGGCGGCAATCGCAAAAGAGCTGCACTTCAACTTGAAATCAGCTACAAAGCCCTGCTTTACAAGATCAAACAGTTCGGTTTATCGCCCGTGTCTGACCGAGGAGCTTTATGAGGAACCCATTTATTTTTCTTCTGTCTACTTTGTTCTTTTCCGCGATTTTGGTGGCGCAAGTAGCCCCACAGGCTTCCGTGCCAAGCGGAGATCAAGAAACTGAGGCCCAGATCTCGGCAGCCGCCGCTGCCGCCGCTGATAAGGACTACGTGATCGGTGCAGATGACGTCCTGCACATCAGCGTATGGAAAGAGCCCGAAATGACCGTCACGCTGCCGGTACGGACAGACGGCAAGATCTCAATGCCACTCATCAACGAGGTCGTCGCCGCGGGGATGACGCCGTATGCGCTACAACAGGAGATCACAAAACGGTCTTCGGAGTTTGTCGCCAGGCCGCAGGTCACAGTCATTGTGACCGAGGTTCACAGTAAGAAAGTCTACGTTGTGGGCGAGGTTCTTCATCCCGGTACATACTCGTTCTCTTCCGGACTTACGGCGCTACAAGCGCTTACGACAGCGGGTGGGCTTAATCAGTTTGCAAACGCCAAGCGCATCGTAGTTCTGCGAAAACAGGGTTCTTCGGGAGTCACGCTGCGTTTCGACTACAATGCTGTTGTCCGCCATAACGACCTCAAGGCAGATATTGACCTGAAGCCAGGGGACACGATCATCGTGCGGTGAGTTTCCAATGACAAGACTGCGCAATCTCGCTGGAATACTATGCCTGTTCGTGTCGCTGGCTGCGCTCGCACAGGTTCCTGTCCCGCCCATCTCCGGTGATAGCAGTGCCGACGAACCCGAGGCAGATCGCCCTTATTCGTCGCTCCGTTACGACTCGACGAGCGGCACGGGCTTTGTAACTTCGTCTTATCTCTCCTCCAGGATAGGTGCCTCGTACCTGTACGATTCCTATATCGGCGACAGCGCTTTCATGCCTACCGGCACGCTCACATTAGTGAAGCGTGGGCGCAGGAATGATACCGAGATAGACTACACAGGTGGTGGCAGCATTCATTCCGTGGAATCCGCGTATGATTCGCAGTTTCAGCGTCTAGCCCTCTCAGAGACCTTTCACGGTGCTTCCTGGCGCATGACACTGGCCGATCAGTTTGAATATCTGCCGGAGTCGGGTTACGGCAATTCCGCTTTTGGGGGTATTCCTCCGCAGTTGATTGCGATCTTGCAATCTCTTTTTCCGGATCAGTCATTCATTCAGCCAGGTACACAGGAAATCATGAATGGAGCAATCGTCAACGCGGAGAAGTTGATTTCGCGAAAGCTTTCGGTGCATGGCGGCTTCGTTCATTCGTTGATGCAATATCCGGAGTCGGGCTTGGTGGGTCTCCAGTCTTATCAGGGAAGCGGTGGTCTCACCCGCCAGATTGGGAGGCGGGACTCAATCGCCGTGGATTACACAGGGAGTCTTACGGACTTCAGCGGATCGTACAGCATGGTGAGCAACAAGCTGGCGCTGACGTACACCCATCCATTCAGGAACAGGGCAAAACTGGAGTTGAGCGTCGGACCAGAGGCGGTACTGCTGCGAAGTCCCGGCCAATCGGATGTGAACCGGATGCTGGTCGATGGAAGCGCCTCCTTCAGTTGGCAGACGAGAAGAATCGACGCCAGCCTCTCTTATGCGCATAACGCCGGATCGGGGGGTGGGTTGCTGCAAGGGGCGGAGGTCCACTCTGTCACGGCGTCGGCTAGTCGCAGGTTGCTGCGCGTTTGGACGCTTGGTCTGCAGGACGGTTTCAGAGACGTCAATCAGCTCTCCAGTTTGCTTTCAACGGGAACAGCACTGTCCTATCGTAACGCCTACGCGGGGGTCTCCTTGCAACGCAATATTGGGCGAACCATGACGTTCAACGTAAACTATAACTTCCAGTATCAACTCGAAAACCAACTGGCATTACCCGGCACAGAATTTCGACGTAATCAGGTGATGGCTGGATTCACCTACAACCTTCGACCGATTTCGCTCGAATAACGAAACAGCAGGAATTGAAAAATGCTTGGACATCGAACTCTGACGCTAGATGATTTCTTATCCATCGTGCGCCGCCGCGTGTGGCTGATCTTGCTCCCCTCCTTGGTCGTCCCGATCATTGCTTTCTTGGTTTCCCTGGAGCTGCCGGCGCGCTACACGTCGGAGACGCTGGTGCTGGTGGAGCAACAGCGGGTTCCGGACAACTTCGTCAAGCCGGTAATCAGCCAGGAGTTGATAGGGCGGCTTGCGACTTTGCAGCAACAAATCCTCAGTCGCAGCCGGCTCGAACCAGTCATCGAGAAGTTTGGGCTCTACAAGGAAGATCGCTCCACGGCATCCATGGAAGACCTCATTGACCGGATGAGGAAAGATCTCGTTGTCACTCCGTTGCGGCCTTCAGAAACCGCAAATCCGAACGAGCGGGTGCCCGGCTTTACCATTATGTTCACCGCCTCCAACCCGAAGGTTGCACAGGAGGTCTGCTCGCTGGTCACCTCCATGTTCATTGAAGAGAATCTGAAGGTCCGTGAGCAGCGGGCCGAAAGCACCACCGACTTCCTGTCCAAACAGCTCGACGAAGCCAAACACAAGCTCGATGACCAGGACGCAGCGCTGGCGAAGTTCCAGTCGGCGCAGGCAGGCAGACTTCCAGGACAAGAGCAGACGAATTTGAGTATGCTCGGCGGCTTCACGACCCAGTTAGAAGGTGTGAATCAGGCCCTGTCGCGGGCGCAGCAGGAGAAGACATTTGTTGAAAGCTTGCTCGCGCAGCAACTTGGAGCTTGGCAGAACTCTTCTAATGAAACTACCGATCTTCAAAAGCTCCAGGACCAATTGAATGCGGCTCGTGCCGTGCTGAACGATGTGGAAGCCCGTTACACGCCAACTCACCCTGATGTGCTGAAGGCGAAGGACGAAGTTGCCAACATGAAGCGGAAGTACGACGAAGCACTGGCTGCAAGCGAAAAGCCAAATACCGAGCCCAGGAAATCGTCTGCCTTGGAGCCCCCGGAGATCAAGAAACTCCGCGCGCAGGCGAAAGAGTACGAGATTTCCATCAATCAGCTCACCCAGGAGCAGAAACGATTGCGGGAAATGGTCCAGCGCTTCCAGAGCCAGCTCCAGTTGACCCCGGTGGTCGAGGAGCAATTCAAGAACCTGACTCGCGACTATCAGACCGCGTTACAGTTCTATAACGATCTTTTGGCGAAAAAGTCGCAGGCCTCGATGGCGACCGACCTTGAACGACGCCAACAGGGTGAGCAGTTCCAAGTGATGGACGCCGCGAATCTGCCGGAAAAACCAACCTGGCCGAACAGACCCTTGATTGCGCTTGCAGGACTGGCTGGGGGTATCGCGCTAGGCCTTCTGCTGGCCTTGTTGCTTGAGGCTAAGGACCAGAGCCTGAGGACCGAGAGCGACATCTTGACCCTTTTGAAGATTCCGATTCTAGCTCGTGTCCCTATTGCAGGCAAGTCGATCTCTGCCAGCTTCTGGAATCGAACTCCCCGGCCCCGCCTGACAAAAATGGAGCGGCAGGAAAAGCATGTATAAGGATTTTTACGGCCTGAGAGACAATCCGTTCCGTCTCAATCCTGATCCGCGATATTTGTGCTTGAATACTGCGGTGCAGGAAGCAATCTCAGCTATTCTTTACGGCATACGCAGTCGCAAGGGCATACTCCTGCTCATCGGCGAGGTCGGATCAGGTAAGACGACATTAATCAATTTGATTCTCGATCGCCTCCAGAAAAGCAAGGTGACAACGGGCTTTATCTTCAATGCCCGAGAAAACACCAATGATTTTTTGGAACTCGTACTTACGGACCTGGGAATCGAATATCCAGCAGGCTCGAGCCGCGCGCAGATGCTGACACGGTTGAACCAGTTCCTTCTCGAACGCAGCAAAAAGGGACAGCTGACCGCCCTCATCATCGACGAAGCTCAGAACCTCTCCCCCGAAGTACTTGAAGAGGTGCGCCTGCTCACCAATCTCGAGACATCTACGGAAAAGCTCCTTCAAGTCGTTCTCAGCGGACAACCTGAACTTGTGTACAAGCTGGTGCAGCCGCGCTTGCGCCAGCTTTGCCAGCGCATCGCCTTCCATGTCCGGCTCAGTCCGCTCACTTCTGAACAGTCGCGCGAGTACATTCTGCTGCGCCTCGCAGTGGCGGGTGCGGATCAAAGGAAACCCATCTTTAATGACGACGCACTAAAGAAGATTCACAACAACTCGCGCGGTATCCCGCGCCTGATCAATCTTCTCTGCGAACATTCCCTCCTTCATGGTTTCGTCGACGAGATGTTTCCGATTTCCGGCGAGACTGTAGAGAAGGCGATGGACGATCTGGTTTTGTCCTTGAAGCCCAGTAGCGCATTGATCGATGCAGAGCTGCAACAGTGAAACCAAAGTTTTTCCAGACGGGAAGGCGAGAAGAACGATGAGTCGAATTCACGAAGCGATCAAGAAACTCGAACAGAAGGCCAGGGAACTGGCGGCAAAGACGGGCTCGGAGGACGCTGGCAATCTGCTGGAAAGCGAGGTTGCCGATGCGCTCGACGCTTCCCTCGAGGCGGCCAGCCAGCCGCTCGTTGAAGCTCCGATCGTCACCCGCAAGGTAACATGGACTCCCGATCCTGACCGCCTCGTCGCCTTTCATAACGCGGGAACTTCTCCGGTGGCGGAGCAGTTCCGAACATTGCGTTCGCGCCTCACCCAGATGCAGGCTGAGACTCAGCTCAAAACACTCCTGATTGCCAGCGCGCTGCCGGACGAGGGCAAGAGCTTCGCGGCCGCGAATCTCGCACTCAGCCTTTCGTTGCGCGAAGACACGCGAGTTCTCCTGATTGACGCTGATTTGCGTTGGCCGCGGCTCCATCTTTTGCTGGGCGCCCCAGCAGAGCCGGGCCTTTCAAATCTGTTGGCAGGGAGTGCCTCCGAGAGTGATGTACTGCAATCCGGCCCGATCGAAGACCTTGTCTTTCTGCCGGGCGGGATACGCATGACGAATGCGGCCGAACTGTTGGCCAATGGAAAACTACCGGTGCTGCTGAGTCGATTCGCAAACGAGTTCGACTGGGTCATTCTTGACTCCCCCGCGCTGATGCCAGTTTCCGATGGCATCCTGCTCTCCTCCATGTGCGACGCTTCGTTGCTGGTAGTTCAGGCCGGAAAGACTCCGCTGGATGGCGCCTCCTGGGCAGTGAACGAGCTGCGCCGCAAGCGGTTGCTTGGTGTTCTGCTCAACTGCGCTTCGGAAGGGCGATCCTCCTCCTATTACTACGGTGCCTACTACACGGACCGCAGCGGCAAAGGGCACAAGAAGGAGAAAAGGGGAGAGAAGTGATTCGGTTTCTCCACGTCTACTATCCGGTACGTGTGGTCGCGTTGTTCTGCGGTGAGACGTTTGTTGTCTTCGCATGCTTCCTCGCAGCCGTTTTGCTGCGCTTCGGGCAAGACTCTTATATCGTTCTCTACTTTGAAGGCGGACTTCTTAAAATCATCGGCATCACTCTTATCGCTATCCTATCGGGCCATTATTACGACCTTTATTCTTCCATGATTGTGCGGTCGAAGCCGGAGACCTACTTTCGCCTCTTGGTGATGCTTGGTACCGTCTCCGTTGTCTCGGGGATATTGGCCGCAATCCACCCCGACTTTATCATTGGCCGCCAGACCTATGTCATCGGGATCGCGTTCCTTGTGGTCGGACTGCTTTTGTGGCGGTGGCTTTTCAGCCTGCTGATCCAGAGCCCGTTTCTTCGGGACAGGGTTTATATCCTTGGCTCCGGACCACACGCGAAAACAATCATCGAGGCCATCCGCAGCAATTCCGGACTTGCCATTGACTTGGTCGGATGGTCTGGAGCACTCGGAGAAACTGAGCTCACGCGAGAAGAGCTTGGAGCCAGACTGGATGCGGTACTTCGAGCCAACAACGTCCACCGAATCGTGGTGGCCATGCGTGAGCGCCGAGGCCGCATGCCCTACCGGGAATTATTGCAAGCGCGATTGCGTGGCATTCAAGTCGAGGACGCCGGCACCTTGCTGGAACAGATATCCGGAAGGATCGAACCGGATTCTCTCAATCCAAGCGCGCTCATCTTTGCAGAAGGGCTGAATCTCCGGCGGGGAGCCCTGTTCGTAAGGGCCGCGGTCTCAAGAGTGATAGCTCTGGTCACCCTGATCGTGGTGTCGCCACTCTTGCCGTTTGTGGTTGCCGCCATCAAACTCACCTCGAGCGGGCCAGTGATCTATCGTCAGAAGCGTGTTGGCCAGAATGAACAGATTTACGAAGTATTGAAATTCCGCACCATGCGTGAAGATGCGGAAAACGATGGCGCGCAATGGGCCACACGGGACGATCCCCGCGTTACATCCATCGGTCGCTTCCTCCGGCTTACGAGGATTGATGAGATTCCGCAATTGTGGAATGTGCTCCGGGGAGACATGCGCTTTGTCGGACCGCGGCCGGAGCGGCCGGAGTTCGTACAACTGCTGGCGGAGCAGATTCCTTATTACCAGCTTCGGCACATTGTTCCGCCGGGCATAACCGGTTGGGCGCAAGTGAGGTATAAATACGGTGCTTCGGTTGAAGACGCAAAGCAAAAGCTGACGTACGATCTCTACTACATTAAGCACGCTTCGCTCGCCCTCGATCTCCTTATCGTCTTCGAAACCCTGAAGACCATCCTTCTCCAGCGAGGCAGCCAATGACCGCGCTGATCATATTCTGGTCCTCCGCCGCACTGATTTTTTACGCGTACCTGGGCTACCCGGCGCTGCTCTGGTTTCGCAATCGAATCATACGGAGACCGGTGAGCAAGCATCCCATCGAACCATCCGTATCGGTGATTCTTGTGGTAAGAAACGAGGAATCCAGGATTGGCGCGAAGCTTGCGAACATCTGCGCGTTAGACTATCCAGCAGACAAGCTTGAAATTGTCATTGTCTCCGACGCTTCCACGGATGGGTCCGTCGAGGCCGTACGCAACTATCGTCCTCTACGCTCGCAACGGATCACCTTGCTGGAGCTTGCTTCTCGTTCCGGCAAGGCTGCCGGACTCGAGAAGGCAATCGCCGCCAGCAAGAATGAGATTCTTCTGTTTACCGATGTCCGCCAAGAAATAGAGCGTTCAGCCCTTCGAAATCTTGTTACAAACTTCGCCGATTCTGGCGTTGGGTGCGTTAGCGGAGAGTTGATGCTCCGCAAGGCCGGTACTGCTATGCGAGGGGATGTATCGCTCTACTGGAGGATCGAAAAACTCGTGCGCAAGTTGGAGTCGGAGTCTGGCTCGGTCATCGGAGCCACCGGTGCGCTCTACGCCGCGAGGCGTGAGGCGGTTGTGCCGCCACCGGTGGGGACTATTCTTGATGATGTCTTCATTCCTATGCACGTCGTGAAGAACGGGCTACGCGTCACCTTTGAGGCGACCGCTGTGGCTTGGGATACCACGTGCGACGAGCGCCAGGAGTTTCGCCGCAAGGTACGGACCTTGGCTGGGAACTACCAATTGGTGCAAATTGCACCGTGGCTTCTGAGTCGCGAAAATCCCTTGCTCTTGGCGTTTGTAAGCCACAAACTATTAAGGATGTGGGTTCCGTTGTTTCTACTTGGGGCTTGGATTGCGAACCTCCTGCTGATTTCACGCGAGTTCTATCTTGTGACGTTTGTCATGCAATGTTTGGGCTATCTCGCAGCACTGTCGGGACTTCTCCTGCCGAAGCAATTCGTTCCAGCGATTTGCAGCGCGGCGTTTTCTATGCTCTTGCTGAATGCCGCGGCAGTGGTTGCAGCATTTGAGTTTATTGTTCATGGCAGAGACCTGGATCACCTCTGGCAAAGCGCTGAAGCCCCAAGCGCAGGCGCGATCAGCGGTGGAGGTGTTCGTTGACCGCACGCTCAAGGTTGATGGTGTCGAAGACGAGTCATGACACCGGAATGAATCAGATCGAGTCTCCCGAGGCTAATGACAAACTCGATTTGAGTCCGGTGCCGCCCAACGACTTCACCTCAGGAATCAGCGCCGAATCCGGGACGGAGAACCGCGAGAACTCCACTACAAACTCATATGGTGAGGCAACCAGCGAACCCTCTGGCAACGATAGCGAAGAGACGCCATCTGACGAGCGGGGCAAGGCAGCTCTTACCCTCACCTACATTGGTGTCTTCCTGTTCTGTGCGGCATACTTTTTCCGGCCACAAGACTATATAGCGGCGCTCGCCTCAATACCGCTGGGAAAAATTACCGCAGGCATCGCAGGATTGTCGCTGCTGCTGGCTCTTTTCTCCGGGGCTATTCGACTTCGAACCGAGCTCAAGTGGCTCCTGGCCCTCTTCGGCTGGCTTATTCTGTGCATTCCATTCTCATCCTGGCGTGGAGGGAGCTTTCATGTCGTAATTCTTGGATTCGGTAGAATCCTGTTTGTGGCGATCGCCGCATCCGCAGCAGTCAACAGTTGGGGCAGGCTTCGCCGTCTCATGGCTCTTCAAACGCTGGCTATGCTCGCGATGGCTGTGCTCGCCTTTGGAGCGGAGCGACGCTCCGGGCGAATGTATGGCACCGGAAACATGTTTAGCGATCCCAACGACTTTGCGCTTCAACTTTGCATTGTCTTGCCTTTCTGCGTGGCTCTACTACGCACCTCCACTTCGTGGATCGGCAAGTTCTGGTGGTTCGCATCGATCTTCATGGTGCTGGCAGCTATTGTGAGCACTTATTCCCGAGGCGGATTCATCGCATTGATCGCCACCCTTTTCTTTATATGGAGACGCTTCAAGCCAAGTCTCAGTGTCGTTCTTCCATTTCTGGTCCTTACTTTGGTCATTGCAACCGCTTTCATAGGCAGCAGGGCGAATTCCTACATTGCCCGGATTGCGACAATTGCGAACCCTAGCACCGACCCAACTGGATCCGCACAAGGGAGAAAGGAGATATTGATCGAGAGTCTTAGACAGACAGCACTGCATCCAGTATTTGGCGTAGGCCCAGGTGAATTCGCGGAGGTTGCCGGGCACTGGCATGAGACGCACAACACGTATACACAACTGAGCGCTGAGGCCGGGCTGCCAGCTTTGCTGCTCTTCCTCGTCTTCCTTCGTTCGGGATTCCGCAGACTTCGTGAGGTAAGGAAAGGCGGGGCTCCAGAGGAAGGCGCGCTGGCAGCCGCTCTGCGCTGCTCGCTGGCAGCATACGCAGTCGGAGCGTTTTTTCTGCCTGCCACTTATTGGCTCACACCCTATTTGCTCGTGGCGTATGCCGCCGGTGCTTTCGGGGCTGGAGAGCAAAGCAATGGAATGATGGAGTCATAATGCCTCAAGGAATGTCAGAGGAACGGCTCCGCCAGCCAATTCGAACTCAAGACAATCCTTCCGAATCGCCTGACCGCGGCGTGGTGGTTCAGGTGGCTTGGTCACTCTCTGCCGGAGGTTCGGAGCGCTACGCAACCAGCCTTGCGATGGGCCTAAAGCGGCATGGTTATCGACCGGTCGTTCTGGCATTCGCGGTCGGGGGAGCGTTCGAGTCTGCGCTTCAAAGCGAATCTATTGACTTCAAGGTGCTTCAGTCCGGGGCCGGAATCAGTGTTAAGCAGATGTGGAGACTCTATCAAGAGTTCCGCAAGGCAGGACCCCGGGTGATACACACTCATCACTTTGCACCACTTCTGCATAGCTTGCCCGGTGCAATCCTATCGGGGGGAAGACTGATCCACACTGAGCACGGTCTCTCGGCTTACAAGACATCACGATACCGGTTTGCTCTGCGAGTGATGTCCTGGTTCTGCGACGCTATTGTTGTGGTTGGCGATGATGCGGCACGGTTCATGTCCGAAAAGGTCGGAGTCTCGCGCCGAAAGTTGCGGGTGATTCCCGGGGGCGTCGATCTTTCCCCATGCGCCGTGTCGCGTCGGGTGGCCCGGAGTATGCTGGGACTGTTCCCTGATGAACTGGTCGCAGTCACCGTCGCCAGACTCAGCCCCGAAAAGAACCATTCCCTGCTTCTGCGGGCATTCGCTCGAGTGCAGAAGAAGCTTAACTCGCGTCTCCTATTAGTTGGAGATGGCCCCGAGCGAAGTGCGATCGAAACCGAGAT